>ONHN01000061.1 GCA_900317635.1 uncultured Prevotellaceae bacterium
CTGGATATATGGCCACTCCCACTACAACGTGGATGTCGAGATAGGCAATACCAAATGTGTGTCCAATCAGTTGGGGTATGTATTTCATGGGGAGCATGAATCATTCGAGCCAGGTAAATATATCGAAGCATAACAACTCATGAAATTCTCCATGATATGTTCACTCAGTTCTCTGAAATATCTGCTCGATTCATCCAGGTGGACAAGTCAAAGGGTGTAAAACGCTTACTTTTTTCGCCACAATATATTGAGCATAAAATATCAACATTTAACGAAATATTCAACCGAATGAAAGAACAAAAGAACTTATCCTATAGTTTAAGAAAGGTGGCACATCCCTTCAAAAGCAGCTTAAACTCTATGTTTTTGCCGATTTTGAGCCTACCTGGGGCTTTTGTAACCTTAACAAATGTTAATTACGTTAAAAATGCGATTTTTGAAAATTATTTTGAGCAGTTTTCGCACTTTTCTACCGTTTAATACCTAACTATCTGATAATCAACGATGTTTATTTCCTGCGTCGGCAAGTGAAGAGGTAAGGCAGATAGAAGTTCAGGCTGTTCATGGCTGCTCTCAGCCTCTGGTGCGTGTAGTGCATCTTCCCGTCCTTGTGCAGGCTCTTGTGCCCTATCGTGTCTTTCCACTTCTACTTCCATTCCAAGTAATCCTTCTTGAAGTCTGCTTCTTCGGCTTTGTGCAGCCTATCTACCAACCCCTTCAACTCCCTACTGGCATGCATCTTGGGATTCAGCGTCAGATACCTCCTGAGGATCTGCTTCATGTGGAACTGGCACATCTGTATGTGATACCCAGAAAACGTCTTGAACAGGCTCTGCTTGCCGTCTATGATTAACCCAAGGAGGGTGTAGCCTCGTTCTTTTATACTGCTAACGGCATCCTCATAGTCCTTCACCGTCTCACTCTTCACGAAGGTCATGTACAGAGGTTTCCCCGTCTGACTATCTAAAGCCAACAGCACGCCGAAACTGCGTCCCCAATAGGTAACGTCCAGATGTACGAAACCCTCACCAGATAGATGCGGCTGCACCCATTCTCGATTGATGTCGTGAAGCCTGCACTTGATGGTGGCAACACTCTTACCATAGCGCTCAGAAAGCTCCTTAATCTTCTGCTTCTCCTGCTGATAGGCATCCCACAAATCATCATCACTCACTTCATTTCCTGCACGGAACTGGTAGCCGCAGGCCTAGCATTTATACAATTGTACGCCCTTGCGCACTCCATACTTAATTGTGTGCTTGCTTTTGCACACAGGACATTCTTTCTTGTTCATACTAACTCTGCTTTAGGGCTTTTGAAATGCCTGCAAAGTTAGTAGCTATCGGGCTCTAGCGCTTGTTCCAACCTGCAAAATGAGCTATAGAGCATTTTCAAACGTCGATTTATGCTCTGAAACGTTTCAATCTCTCAAAACACCTGTTGGTATCGGCATTTGAGGGGGACTTCATCCTGCAAAATGAGCTATAGGTCAATAATTGTTTTACGTCTTTGGTATCTGCTCCCCGCCCCCCCTGGGGAGAGAGGAGGCGGGGGAGAGTGGGACTTCTCGTCACTGAAAAGTTACTTATACCTCAACCATTTCAGCATTTCTTTTATCGTAGGCTTCTTGCCGTACATCAGGATGCCCACGCGATAGATGCGTCCGCCAAGCCAGACGAAAGTGATGGCGGTGGCGTAGAGTAGTAGCAGGCTAAGCAACTCTTGCCAAAGGGGTACGCCGAAGGGAATGCGCACCATCATCACGATGGGCGACGTCAGCGGGAAAAGCGACGACCAGAAGGCCAGCGGTCCGTTGGTGTTTTCGACACTGTACATGGCGGCGTAGAGACCGAAAAGCATAATGAGCACCATGGGCATCATGAACTGCGACGTGTCTTCGGCCTCGTTCACGCTGGCACCGACGGCGGCAAAGAAACTGGCGTAGAGCAGGTAGCCGCCGATGAACATCAAGACGAACATCACGCTTAGCTCGACGAACGGCAGGTTCTGCATGGCTTGCAGCATCTCGGCACTGCCGCTCGGTGCGGCGACTGCGGCAGCGTCGGCGGCGGGGAGGTTCATGCCCGCTGCGCCGCTCTGCGCCGTGGCCTCCATAGTGGCTTCAGCCCCGAAGAGGGCACTCGCGCCCAAGAGGATGCCCGTGAGCATGAGGGCCCAAATGCCTAACTGCACGAAGCCCACGAGGGCGATGCCCACAATCTTTCCCATCATCAGCTGGAAGGGCTTCACGCTGCTGACCATAAGCTCGACGATGCGGTTGGTCTTCTCCTCCGTCACGCTCTGCATCACCATTGCGCCGTAGGACATGACGAACATGTAGATAAGGAACGTGAAGAGGAAACCCGTGGCAATGGCAATGCCCGTGTTGGAACTTACCTCCTCGCCCTTGTCGTTCCACTTCACGGTGGAGATGCTGACGGACTCCTGCACGTCGCTGATAATGCGGTCGAGGTCGGCAATGCCGCTCTTGGCCAGTTTGTCCTTCCGCACCTGCTCGTTGATGCCCGTCTCAATGTAGGAAAGCAGGTCGGCCGATACCTCCTCGCGGCTGTAGATGGTGACGGCGCGCGGGTCGGTGGTGAGGTCGGACGTGATAGCGACAACGGCAAGCACCTCGCTCGTGTCCGAGCGCCATTCGGGCAGCACGGCGGGAGCGGTGAAGAAGTGGTAGGTCTTCGTGTCCTTCAGCGTTTGCAGGTAGTGGCCCGTTTGGTCCACTACGGCCACGGCTTTCTGATCCGTATCCTTGATGCTGGCCAGCCACAGCGGCACCACCACGAGGGCGGCTATGATGAAGGGCATCAGGATGGTCAGGACGATAAACGACTTTTTACGAATGCGCGTCAGGAATTCGCGCTTTATGATGATAAACGTCTTATTCATGGCTCACAACTTTTAGGAAGATGTCGTTCATACTGGGCAACTGCTCTGCAAAACTGCGTATTTCCACCGATGAGGCAATGAGGCTGGCCAGCTCGCTGTTCGTCAGCGTAGGTGCTTTCTGTACGAGGTAGTGCCGAACGCCCGCGCGGTTTTCTTGCTGCAACACGTCGAACCGCCCGGGTTGCGGAGCGAGCTCGCCCTGCGTGCTCACCACTTCGTAGAGGCCCGTGCGGAAACGTTGCTTCACCTCTTGCACATTGCCCGTTAGCACGACGTGGCTGTGATTGATGAGGGCTATGTCGTCGCAAACGTCCTCGACGGAGGCCATGTTGTGCGTGGAGTAGATGATGGTGTGACCCTTGTCGCGCAGCGTCAGAATTTCGCGCTTGAGCAGTTCGGCATTGACGGGGTCGAACCCGCTGAAAGGCTCGTCGAAGATGAGCAGCTGCGGCTCATGCAAGACGGTGATGATGAACTGCACTTTCTGCTGCATACCTTTCGAGAGTTCTTCCAACTTTTTGTCCCACCAGGGCATGATGTCGAACTTTGCAAACCACGTCTGCAACCGCCTGCGCGCTTCGCCCGCCGAAAGGCCCTTGAGCTGGGCAAGGTAGATGGCCTGTTCGCCCACCTTCATCTTCTTGTACAATCCTCGCTCTTCGGGCAGGTAGCCTATCTGCTTCACGTCCTCCGCCGTAAACGGATGCCCGTTGAAAATCACTGCGCCCTCATCGGGGGCTGTAATGCGGTTGATGATGCGTATCAGCGTCGTCTTGCCCGCACCGTTAGGTCCCAGCAGGCCAAAAACGCGTCCGCGCGGCACGTCAATGCTTACGCCGTCAAGAGCGGTGTGGTGGGCAAAGCGCTTCACCACGCCGCGCACCTGAAGAAATGTGTCCATATCGCTGTTGTGTGCTTGTTTTGTTTGTCGCCACAAAGGTAATTGTTTCTTTGAGAAAATGGTAGCTTGTGAAAACTTTATGGTTTCAGTTAAGTTTCGGAAGTCGTGATAGAGCGGGACAAATGGTGCGCGAAGCGTACCACATCTTGCTTAACCGCGTACCGCGAGGAGCGTAGCGACGAGTGGTGCGCGGATAGTGCACAACGGATGAAGC
>ONHN01000062.1 GCA_900317635.1 uncultured Prevotellaceae bacterium
TCCGCGCACCACTCGTCGCTACGCTCCTCGTGGTACGCGGTTAAGCAAGATGTGGTACGCTTCGCGCACCATTTGTCCCGCTCTCTCACAACTTCCGAAGCTTGAATTATTCATGCTTAATGGTGCGCAGCGCGCACCACACTATGCTTAACCGCGTATCCTGACGAGCGTAGCGAGGAGGGATGGAAACCACGAACCGAGCGACTTGATTTGTGCTCGCTTGTCATAGACACCTTCGGGCGACATCTCGCGATGCCAACCCGTGTCGAAAGACGTGAACTTTAATCATTAGTCACAATATATTAATGCTCCAGCGCCTTTGCGGGCCAGCCATAGTCTTGATAGTAGGCGGCTGGAATGTTGTAGTTTCTGACATACTCCGCCAACCCTTCTGCGCGAAGGCGTTCGCGCTTCGTGTCGTCAGCTTGTACGGCCATGAAGTCTTTGTATTTCTTGCCAAAGATGCGGCGGGCACTTTTCTTGAAGTTAGAACCGTCTTCCACGCGGTCGAAGCCCGTCACTTCAAACCCATTCTCCGTCTGCCGCACGTGTATCAGTCCGGGGTGGTTGCCGCCCGAAACGCATTGAAGCGTATCGCCTGAAAGACTATAGTTGTAAACCCAAAAGTCGCCCCACACGCGAATGTCCTCAGCATTGCTTTCGTCCACGGCCACGATTTGGCAAAGGGGCACGCAATAGTCCGCCTCAGCATATTGCGAACCTACTTCCGATGTGAGATAACGGCGAATGGCGGCAATGTATGTGGGCACAACTTGCTCTACGTCGTAGCCCTCTCTGCGCAAAAGTTCTACCATTCCGTCCGTTCCTACCAAGTGGCCGCAGCCTACGACGAACATGGTAGGTGCTTTGTGCATGGCATTTACCATCTGAGGAAGCCAACGCACGTTTCGCTTCTTGAACATGACGCTGTCGCGCTGCAACACTGAAAGGAGTTCTGCATCGGAAGAATAGCCTGCGAAGTCGCGCTGCTGCCAGTAATTGAGCATTTTTACAGTCAGCTGTGTTTCTTTTACTAATCGCTGCCTGTGGATTTCAAGATGATCAAGAAAGGCCATTAGCGAATCAATGCTTGCATCTAAGTTCTGCGTTTGTATGTTGTTGAAAGAATCTACCTCTTCGTCAGAAGCAACCTTGTCTAAATATCCTATCCGCATGCCACGCTCCTTAGCCCGCGCTATACACACTTTGTCAATGATAGTTTCTGGAGAGGCTGCCTGGAGGAGTTCGGGATATTTCTTCATTTCCTCCATACTTAGTATAATACTGAAGAAAGAAATAAAAGCATTGGGATGAAAATGCCATATAGAACTCATGATTGAATCCTTAAGCCCTACTTGGAGCACGTCCTTGAAGCATCGACCGAGCTTTATGGTTTGTTCCTCGCTCAAAACATCGAAAATTGTTTTCTCATCTGGGAGCTCAATCATTCTCAGCCCTGTCGTTTGAACCTGCTCTATTTTCAATGTATCAAGTAGGTCGAATTCGGGATACAGCTGCAAGCACTGCGCTTCGGCCTCTGCGTATTCTGGTATGCTGTCGAGCACAGAGCCAGGTTGGGTATGGATTGTACCAAGGATGTACGATGCTTTCTGCAGCCCGCCACCACTTATGCGCAACAAGAATTGGGCTTGGGCGGGTATAACAGATAATACAATAAAGAGTAGGGAGAGAACGAAGGATTTGCTCATGCTGAAGCTGTGGTAGAAGTTCTTAAGATTTCATTGCAAAAGTAGCGTTTCTTATCAATAACACGAAGCTTTAACCCACTTATTCCGTTTTAATACTGAAAAGTTAGTTTGGCCTTTGGCTACATTCAGTACCGCTTATTTCCCCAATGCTTCAATCACGGCGGCGCGTACGGCAGAGGGATTGTACGGGCGTGGCTTTTGATTAGGCGGCGTGGCGCGCGTGCCGTCGGGACGAAAGAGGATGTAGGTGGGGTAGCCATCCACTTGCAGGAACTTCTCAAGGGCTGCCTGTTGCTCGGCGGGGAGGTTGTAGTGGAGGCTATGGGGCTGAAGGAGGGCGTACTCGGCGATGCACGAACGCCATGCTTCGTCTGTGCTGCGGTTGCAGAGAAAAACGTAGCTTACGGGGAGGTCGGCGAGTGCCTTGTGGAGCGGGGCGGTGCTGTGCTTGAGGTCGAAGCGACAGGGTGCGCACCACGTGCCCCAGATATCTACGTAGATGACGCGACCACGTAGCGGCTCGGCTATCTTCGCCCATATCTCTGCGCCGTTGGTCATGCCCTCGAAGGGAGCGTTGGACTGAAGTCCATCATCATCTGTGGCCTCTTCAAGGCTCGCGGCAAGACGTGCAAGCTCATCGCTGCGCTCCTGTATCTGCTGCTTATAATAAGCGTTACTGATATAAGTATGCACAAGGGCTTGCATAGCTGGCGAGAGTGAATTGTGCGTCTGTTGCATCAGGCCGTAGAGTTCGGCGGCGATGGCAGGCTCGCGCAGGTCGGCGGGCAGTTGGGCATCGCAGGCTATCTGTTCGAGGCGTCCTCCCATCTGCCGCTCCTGAACGGCAGAGCCCCTGACAACGTTTGCCAACACGGGGTCACCTGCCTCTCCAAATAGCTCCTCCACCAGTTGCATAGCTGGATGCACCTGCAAGGCGGAGTCACTGGCCGTGGGCAGGATGCGCTCGTAGTCGCCAAGCTGCTTCCGTAGTTCGTTAATCCGCTGCAACCGTTCATGCGCCTCCATGTCGGAACGCGGGGCGTATTGCTCCTCGGCTATGTCGAGTGCGGTGCGTATGTAGGACATGTTGATGCCGCGACGATAAACGGACTCAAGCAGGCCGCTGACGTAGTTGGTGAGAATGTAGCCCGTGTTCGGCCAGAGCGTATAGGGGCGTGGCAGTTGGTCGAGGAGCGTACGGATGAAGGCCCAGAGTGTGCCGTCGTCCTGCCGCACGTCGGGACGAAGAAAGCGTCGCTGCACGAGGTAGTCGGCAGCTTGTGCGCGAACCATGCCGTGGCGCAAAGTGCGGTAGGCAGGGGAAAGTGCGGGATGTTCCGCATACAGCGTGGCTTCGAGACTGTCGAGGCGGGCTATTTCAGCGCGGGCAGCAAGTAGCGCATCGGCATCGGACTTGCCATCCCTCAGTTCATCGTCCCAGTTGAAGCTTGGCAACGGGTGCGCACCCAGTTCGCAGTTGAACTGCGCATCATCACCCTTGAAGGTGTAGGCGCCTGTAGCGGCATCGATATCAACCTCGTAGGTGCGCCCTGGCTCCAGCACTATGGTTTGCGACAGAAGCCGAGCCACAGTGGTATTGGCCAGTTCTGCGCTTATCTCGTAACGTCCCGTACTATCGGGATGAAGCGGTATGCTCGTACCCTCATAGTTGTCGAATGGTGCAGAGAAGCGCAGGGAAAGGAGTTGGTCGTAGTATTCGGCGGGGTGATTGAGCGAGGCGATATTCGCAATGCGCCCCTTTATCGTGACCCTGCCGCCCTTGTAGCCATTGTCGGGAAAAACTTGGGCGAGAGCTGGCCAAGGCGAAGATATCGCTAAAT
>ONHN01000060.1 GCA_900317635.1 uncultured Prevotellaceae bacterium
ACCACTCGTCGCTACGCTCCTCGCGGTACGCGGTTAAGCAAGATGTGGTACGCTTCGCGCACCATTTGTCCCGCTCTCTCACAACTTCCGAAACTTAAACAAAACAACATACCATTCATGAACACCATCTACGACTTCAAGGCCTTAACAAGTAAAGGCAAAGAATTGGACTTCGCACAATTTCGCGGCAAGGTCATACTCATCGTCAACACAGCCAGTAAGTGCGGCTTTACCCCCCAGTTTGCAGGACTGGAAGAGCTGAACCAACAGTATAAGGACCAAGGGCTTGTCATCATTGGTTTCCCATGCAATCAATTCAAAGAGCAAGACCCAGGGAGCGACGGCGAGATAGAAGAGTTCTGCCAACTCAACTACGGCGTGACGTTCCAAATCATGAAGAAGACCGACGTCAACGGTGCTGCCGCCGAACCTATCTTCGAGTATCTCAAGGCACAAGCTCCCACCGAGGAGTACCACGGCCTGAAAGGTAAGGGTGCGGCCATGCTCTTCAAGACCATCAGCAAGAGCGTTGAGAAGGACAGCGACATCAAGTGGAACTTCACGAAGTTTCTCATCTCGCGCGACGGCACCATCGTTAAGCGTTATGCGCCCACTACCGAGCCAAAGAAGCTCGTTCAGGACATTGAAGGAATGCTGAAGGAGGGTTAACGATGGCTCACCAATGCGAACACTGCAAATTCCGTGCCCATTTTGATGCTAAGCCACAATCGTTGCTGGGACGTTTCTGGCGCTGGCACATCAACTTTTGCCCAGGCTGGAAAGCCTACTTCACGTCCTTGCCAAAAGAAGAGCAAGACGCGCTAAGAAGCAAGTATCACTTCACGAAATATCAAGACTAACCACGCTATGACCATCCAAGCTATCCGCCTGTTTGACGGCGGCTTTATGACGCAAGCCTTTGCCTTTGGCGGCGAAGAAGGCAAGGAAGCTTTCGACGAACAAATCATTTATCGCAGCAGCCTGCAAAACTTCCTTGTTGATACGGGCGAAGAAGTTATCCTTGTTGACACGGGGTTTCAGACAGGCTATGCCGCCCCTGCCAAGAAGCTGGGCGCACCGCTCTACATGGGCGAAAAGGTTGCCGACTACTTGGATGCCTTCCTTGCTACAGGCTACAAGCCCGAACAAGTGACGAAGATACTCGTCACCCACAAACACCCCGACCACACGGCCGCCCTGCAATACTTCCCCAGCGCGAAGGTCTATATCTCTGCCGAAGATGCCGACGCACTGAAGCTGACGGGCGACAACATCGTGCGCGCCACCTACGGCACGCCCTACAAGAACTTCCCCAATGCACAGCAGGTAGCCACGGGCGTTTGGTTTATCGAAGCCAAAGGCCACACGAAAGGCAACAGCATCGTAGTGGTGGAGACTGACGACGTTTGCTACATGATGCACGGCGACGTGACCTACTGCGACGCGGCGCTGAAGGCCAACAAGCTCTCCATCGTCTTCGAGGACAAAGAGGCGGCGCGCCAAACGCTCGACCGCGTGCGCGAGTTCGTCTCCAACAATCCCACGGTCTATCTCTCCACCCACTGCCCCGAAGGCTACGAGAACTTGGAGATGAAGCGCGTGATGAAGCTGTAAGCACTGAGAGCATACATATATATCATACATATATATAATATTATTCAACTTTCGGATGTTGGAGGAGTTAAGGGAGTTAAAGGAGTTAAGGGAGTTAAAGGCGATACTTTTGATGCCCATGTAACATGCCTATAAGACTATCGTCTTTAACTCCTCAGCAGCCATAGGCTGCGATAACTCCTTCTAACTCCTTTAACTCCGGACGTGTGCGCCTTCTAACTTCCCCTATACTTATGTGCGATAATGCGGCTACGCGATGCCCCCCTACTTCGCCCCTTCCTCCCATGCGCGCAGGGCTAAACGTTTGCCCAGTTCGTATGCGTTTTGCAGGTCGATGTGGAAATGCTCGTCGCGATACTTGCGCTTCTCTTCCTCAGAAAAGAGCGTGAAGTCGTAGCGGGAGTAGTCGTTGAACTGATAGGTGTTGCAAGCATAGAGCGTTTCGGCGTAGCCATAGATTGCTTGCAGGATTTTTGTGTTCTCCTCCAAAATGGGCGGATAACCTATCTGCGCCATGTAGTCCTCGGGGCAGTTCATGGTGAAGATCATGGCCGAGGGGATGACTTTTGTGCGCAACACTTTCTGCACGCCGTTCTCGTAGTGGTAGGTGCCAATGGGGAACAGCAGGCGCTCGAAGAGGGAGCGCATCATGCCCGTTGGATAACTATAGTAAACGGGGGATCCGATGACGACGACGTCGGCCTGACGGGCGCGTTCGAGCACGGGGCGCAGGTCGTCCTTTATGGCGCAGATGCCATCTGTTTTCGAGTTTTTCAGTTTGCAGGCGAAGCAGCTTTTGCATCCTTGAAACTGTATGTCGTAGATATGGACGAGCTCCGTCTCGGCACCAACGGCGGCGGCACCTTCCATTGCTTTCCTGAGCATCAGTGCCGTGTTCTTGTTCTTGCGGGGACTGCAATTAAAGAAGATTGCTTTCATCGTTGATTTATGTGTTTTTATAAACCTCTCAGCAAGGGAGAGAGGCGTGGTTTGCAGCTTGTCCTCAATGTCTGCGCTCTGTGCGCAACCACTGTAAGAGGTCTTTGGGGAAGTTGGTTTCGATGATGGTGAAGCCTTCGTCCACAAGCCAACCCCAGCCTTCGGAGGGACGGCGGAAGATGGAGGTGTTGTCGTCGTGGCCAGCCGTATGGAGGGGCCACGTGGCCGCCACGAAGGCGCGGCTGCCCGAGGCCAACACGCGCGGCAGTTGGCGGTAGGTCTCCGTCTCGAGCGAGGCCATGCGGAATTGGAAGGCTACGGGGCGAAGCTCGCGGATGTATTCATCAACGTAGGTTGGGAGGTTGGGTATTTTGTCCTCCACCACGGGGCAATACAGCACGCTGTCGAGGGCCGTACCAAAGATGCGGCGGGCTTTCGGGTATGGCCAGTCGAGCACGAACATGGCATCCTGCAAAGCCCCTTCGCGGCGCAGTACGCTTAAGAGGGCTTTCACTGTGGATCCCTCCTCTGTGCCAGGGAGGTCGATGCCCGCCTTATCTAAGTAGATGATGGCTTTCCCGCGCGCCTCGGCCAGATACTCTTCTAAGGTAGGCACACCGAACGGCGTGCTTTGTCCCCAGTTGGTTTTCAGGCGCAGCTGGCGTATGTCGGCCAGCGTCATTTGGCTGATAACGCCTGTGCCGTTAGTGGTTCGGTCAACCGCTGCATCGTGCATGACGATGAAATGTCCGTCGGCAGTGGGCCGAACGTCGGTCTCGATGATGTCGGCACCAAAGAAGATGGCGTTGCGCAGACCCTCGAGCGAGTTCTCGGGCGCATACTTCCAATCGCCGCGATGGGCGGCTACGAAGACGTGGTCGGACGCTGTGCGACTGCGCAAGAGGTTGAGGGGCGTAGTTGTTTGCGCACTGAGCGATAGGCTCATGAGCAGGGCGGTGAGGGTAAGGTGTTTTCTTAA
The DNA here is from genome assembly GCA_900317635.1 of uncultured Prevotellaceae bacterium. Classification (GTDB taxonomy): domain Bacteria; phylum Bacteroidota; class Bacteroidia; order Bacteroidales; family Bacteroidaceae; genus Alloprevotella. The sequence continues at coordinate 3,533 of ONHN01000060.1, forward strand.
TGAAGGCATATACTTTCCTTGTTACGGTTACGGCTGCAAAGGTAGCAAAAAAACTCTTATTGCGTGCCATGCTGGGCAGTCTTTTGCGGGCGAGGCGACTGCGTCCCATAATGCGAGCGAAGCGACTGCGCTCGGTGGTGTTGGATTGCCTAAACTTCTGGGCGCGGCGCACTTTTGCCGCACGAGAGCGCGGCGTTTCCCTTCTTTTTCATTAAACTTGCAGGCACAAAACGTCATATTCCTCTCCCCTTATGAAACACATGATAAAAGCCGCCCTCGCCGTCTGCGCTCTTGCGCTAAGTTTGCCTGCCTATGCACAAACACCCGACTCTACTGCGCTCGACCGTCCGCGTGTGGCCGTTGTCCTTTCGGGCGGCGGCGCAAAGGGCGTGGCCCACATTGGTGTGCTGAAGGTGATTGAGCGGGCTGGCATTCCCGTCGACATCGTCACGGGTACGTCAATGGGCAGCATCGTGGGCGGGTTGTATGCCCTGGGCTACGATGCTTGTTCGCTGGACAGCATCGTCAGACGGCAAAACTGGGACTTCCTGCTTTCGGACAAAGAAAACCTCAGCAACCAAAACCTCGCCGACCGCGAGAAGCAAAACACCTACATGCTGACGAAGAACTTCACAGGCAAGAAGAAGGACGTTTCGCAAGGCGGTTTCGTGAAGGGTAAGAACCTGGCCGAACTCTTTCGGCGCCTCGTGGGGCAGTATGGCGATTCCATTGACTTCAACACGCTGCCCATTCCCTTTGCCTGCGTGGCTACGGACATCGTGACGAACACGGAATACGACTTCCACAGCGGCTACATTGCGCAGGCCATGCGCGCCTCGATGGCCATTCCTGGGGCCTTCTCGCCCGTGCGCCTTGGCGACAAAGTGCTGGTGGACGGCGGCTTGCGCAACAACTACCCTGCCGACGTGGCGCGCGCCATGGGGGCCGACATCATCATCGGCGTGACGGTGCAGGGCGACCCGCGTACGGCGGATGACCTTGGGTCCGTGGGGAGCATCATCGGACAGATTGTGGACGTGAACTGCAAGAACAAATACGATGAAAACCTCGCCATAACCGACCTCCCCATTCGCGTCAACACGAAGGGCTACAGCTCGGCGAGCTTCACCCCTGCGGCTATCGACACCTTGTTGCGACGCGGCGAGGAGGAGGCCCTGCGCCATTGGGACGAGTTGCTGGCACTGAAAGCTCGACTGGGGCTTAGCGATGACTACCAGCCTCTGCGCCACAGTCTGCCGCAGAGCGTCGGTGCCGACAAGAAGGTGAAGCTGACAGCCCTCTCGTTTGAAGGCCTCAGCCAGAGCGACGAGCGCTTCCTGCTGAAGAAGTTCCACCTTGCACAAGGCGACAGCCTCGACACCGAGCTGGCCGAACACATCACGACGTCTATGCGCGTTGACCTCTACTATCTTGACGCATCGTACCGCATCATCCCGCAAAGCGATGCTGGCGGTGTACACGTCATCTTCTCGGCGGGCGAGCGCAAACGGGCGCAGGCGGGACTGGGCGTGAGGTTCGACACCGAAGAGCTCGTGGCACTGCAACTCTACGGCGGACTACCACTGCGCACGAAGGTGCCAGCCTACGTTGAGGCTACGCTCCGACTGGGCAAGCGCATCATGGGGCGCATCGACTTCAGCCTGCGACCCCACAACCTCGTCAAGCCGTCCCTGAGCTACATCTTCCGCCACAACACCATGGACATTTACGAAAGGGGCGACAAAGACTACAACATCACCTACAACCAACACGCCGTAGAGCTCACGCTGCTGAACTTCAACCTGCGCAACCTCAACTGCACGGCGGGGGTGCGCTTCGACTACTTCAATGTGCACGACGTGCTCATCTCCCACCAGGTGAAGAACACCACCGAAGCCATTCGCGACGACCACTTCTTCAGCTACTTTGCGCGCATGGCCTACAACTCCGAGAACGACTGGTACTTCCCTTCGCACGGTGCTACGTTTCGGGCTCAGTATGCCTATTACACCGACAACTTTGCACGGCTCGACGGCACGGCGGGCATGAGCGAGGTGAGTGCTTCGTGGCGCATGAACTTCCCGCTGAACTCGCGCCTCACGCTCCAGCCTATGCTCTGCGGCCGACTGCTCTTCGGCAAGGTGAAGCCCTACTTCTTCGAGAACGTCATTGGCGGCGAGTGGGACGCTCACTACGTTGACCAGCAAATGCCCTTTGCTGGCATAGGGCGCGTGGAGTACGCCGATGCCCACTTGCTGTCTGTTCAGCTGAAAGCTACGCAGCGCATTGCTACGAACAACTTCCTTCTCCTGCGCCTCGCCGTAGCGCAACAGGCTCCCGAGCTGAAACACATGTTCGACCACCGCACCCTCCTCGGCATTGCCGCGAGCTACTACTACCGCACGCCTTTCGGCCCCGTGGGTGCCAGCCTGGGCTATGCCAACAAAACGAAGAAGCCCTACTTCTTCATCAACCTTGGCTACGTGTTCTGAGCTATTGCTGTCCGCTAAAAGTTGTATAATTCAAGTTTCGGGAGTTGTGATACGGGGGGGGAATGGTACGCTTCGCGCACCATTTGTCCCGCTCTCTCACAACTTCCGAAACTTGAATTGTTCATGCTTAATGGTGCGCAGCGCGCACCACACCATGCTTAACCGCGTATCCTGACGAGCGTAGCGAGGAGGGATGCGCGGCAAACTATCGACG
>ONHN01000058.1 GCA_900317635.1 uncultured Prevotellaceae bacterium
ATGAAGCGGTGCGCAGAGCGTACCGCACATTAAGAAGAATAGGTTGTGTCGCAAAGAGGACTTGTAACGTGCAGTACGCTCCGCGCACTGGCCACAACGCCTCACAGCTACCGCGCATCCCTCCTCGCTACGCTCGTCAGGATACGCGGTTAAGCATAGTGCGGTACGCTCTGCGCACCGACTTTATCCGTCCCTTACCTACCGCGCATAGTGTGGTGCGCGCTGCGCACCATCGCAGCATGAACTTCCGAAACTTAAATAGGTAACCTTCATCGGCGCAGCCCCCTGGGAGCGCAGGCGCCTCGCCCGCGTACCATGCGCCAGTAATCGCCAACGAGGTGCGCCAGCAATCGCAGCGAGATGCGGCGGAGAACGTAGCGAGATGAGCCAACAAACACCTCCGAGGTGCGCCCGCAATCTATAATCAAAGACTTTGATTATATAATCTTAGACCTTGATTATATAATCTTAGACCTTGATTATATAATCTTAGTCCTTGATTATATAATCTTAGACCTTGATTATATAATCTTAGACCTTGATTATATAATCTTAGACCTTGATTAGAGATGAAGTGCGCACCTCGGTGGTGTTTACCGGCGCATCTCGCCGCGATTACCGGCGCACCTCGCCGCGATTACCGCCGCACATGCTTAGTCGTGCTCGGCGTTTTTGCCCCCCGCTTACAAGCGGATGCGAAACGGCTTTGGCGGGGAAGATGATGCAGTATGGCTGCGGGCAAAAGGTAGCGCGGCTATCAGCAATAGATGCAAAACGAAAGGGAGTGCGCCCCGCGTAGCATGGCTACGCTGGAGCACACTCCCTTTCGCTATTTAAGATTATTGGTGTCCGCTAAAAGTTGCCTAAGGCAACAGCAAGCCCCCCAATGAATGAAACTTGTAGGCCATTAATAGACATTAAAGCTCTCTGGATTATTATGCAACTTTTGCGGACAGCAATAAAAGGGCATCCGAAACTTGCAGAAGTTTACTTTCCCAATATCATATTGACGAGCGTAGTCACGTCGCCCACGTTGACGGCTCCATCGTGGTTGAGGTCGGCACTATCGGACTTCGTGGCTTTACCCAAAATCATATTGACAAGTGTAGTCACGTCGCCCACGTTGACCGAGCCGTCGCCGTTGAGGTCGGCGGCGCCAGCGTCGGGCTTACCGTCAGCGACGATACGCAGCAGGCCGCTGGCGTAGTCGCCGTTTTTGTCGCATACGCAGCCGCGGCTGGCATCCCAATAGCAGCCGTCTTGCAGGCTACAGCGCTTGAGCGTCAGGCTGTTCAGGCTTTCTATAAGACTCCCGCCGTTGGTGTCGTCGCGTAGCGTCACGTTGCAGTTGTCGATGGTGACGTCAATGTCGTCCTCACCCCAAAGATAGGCCTTGTCGGCCACGTTGATGGCCACGTCTTTCATCAGCACGTCAGCCCCTTTATAGTCCGTACTTTGGATATACATACTGCCCAGCAGATTGAGCTTGGCATTCTTGTCCTCGCCCACGATGGTGAACTGGGGTTTACTTTCCGTCTCCGAACCATCGGCACTGAAGCTGATGCCGTAGTCATAGCCATCATCGGTCAGCGTGCCCGTGAGGCTGCACTCGCCCTTCACCTTGACCTTGAGCTCGGGGGTTGCCCAACCCTGAATGGCATAATAGTCGTCAGTTGGCTCGTAGGGATAATCGAAACGGGCGTTATCGAGATAGAGTTCATGAGATGATGGTGAATACTTAGCACTGCCGGTAGTGAGAGACATAGGTTCGAAGCGTCGATAGTTTAGGTTGTTAAACTGCTCACCACCGAGGTACACACCATAGTTTTCATACTCCTCCTTCGGTGCGATGCAGAATGATTTTGTCACCACGCCGTTCATAGGGCTGGTAACAACGGTCTGCTTCTCCTTGTCGAAGTGGTAGCTCTCGTAGCTGAAGCGTACATCGTCGTTCCACCAGCTGCCCGTAGTTCCAAATATTTGCCCTATTCCACTGACCGTGGGGACGGCCTTAACATACTCATCGTTAAAATTAGGATCCGCCAAGTAGAGGATCATGTCGTTAGCAAAGATGCTGGGGAAATAAGTCTTTCCCCCCACCACGCTCTTTTGCCCATGCACAGCGCCTGCTTTCCCAAATACGGTGAGCTTGCAACCCTCGCCGCCCTCTGAGGCCGAGAGAGCCGCACCACCAACCAGGTGTATGCCGTAGCCGTATGCACTTGCTACATCCAAAGAACTATTACGCTTGCCTTCACCGTAGGGGAACACGTCGTAGCCGTAAATAGCGGTACCCGTACTGTAAATTGTGTTATCCCCTTTGAGTACGAGGATAATGCCGTCGGGGGCAACGATACCTTCGCTTGTTTCACAGAAGATGGTTGCATTCTCAAGCGTCAGCGTGGGATAGTCGCCTACACGGTCACCTTCAGTGTAGGTCACGCTGCCCTCTTGAATAGAAGGCAGATTGAGAGGCCCAGGTTTGGTTACGGCCACGCCGCCTATGGTGAGTACGGGACGGGAGAAATAGCCCAACTCGTATTGTCCCCCTCCTGGCCGCGCACATACAACGTCAGTGTAGGCGCCATCGTAGCGGCCATCATTGTCGCCCACGAGCTTTTCGCAATACATGAACATCTCTTTGTGCCATATAAGGTTCACGGCCTCTGCTTGCCAGTCGCTGCTGCAATAGATTGTCTTCAGACGCACGCAATTAGCGAACATATAACTCATATCCACAACCTTACTCACATCGAAGTTGCCCAAGTTGAGCGTGACGAGCTCTCTGCAACCAGCGAACATATTTTCGGTTTTTTTCAACGAGCTTGTGTTGAAGTGGCTCAGGTTGAGATAGGTAAGGGCTTTACAACTAAAGAACATTTGAGTCATATTCTCAACATTGCTGACGTCGAACGTACTAAGGTCAAGTAAGGTAAGATTATAGCAACAGCTAAACATCCGAGTCATATCCGTGACATTGCTGGTGTCGAAATGAGGGAAAGTAACGGCAGAGAGATTTTCGCAATCAAAGAACATATTTGCCATTGTCGTTACCTGGCTGGTGTTCACGTTACCCCCAACGAATTGCTCAAGTTTTGTAAAACCTTCAAACCAGCCAGACATGTCCGTCGGGCGGGCATCAGCAAACGATACGTCGAATTCCACATTCTGGATGTCAGACTTGTATTCACCCCACTCTTCCTTAGTGGTACACACTACGCCCTTCCTTGTCGATTTGAGGTCATCGTAGTAGAACGTAAGAGTTACATCCTGTTCATTAAACTCAGCATACATCTCCTTGGCTATGGCCGTTATGGGAGCCATAAACGCTGCAAGGACAATGAGAGCCATAGATAGCACTTTTTTCATTCCTGAAATTTTCGCAGCACTTGGGGTTAAACTGTCTTTTAATAAGTTGCCTTGTTAGATTTTTCACTTGCCTTAGTGCTGCATTTAAAAACAAGCAAATCTTCAATGACGCGGCAAAGGTAAACATAAAATCAGAGAAATTAACTCTTTTGGGAAGGATATTTCACGTAAAGGGTGTTCTATAAATTAGGAAATTCGTAATTTGAGGCAAAATCGTCGTTTTTGCCCCTTTTATTGCAGAAAATACTCCCTAAACAAATAAATAAGCCTAAAAATCTGAGATTTTTGAGCGGGGTCTGTAAGAAATTTTGTACTTTTGCAAGTAATACATGAGCGCACACGCACCTGCATACGCGCACATGCTCGAAAATAGACCTCAATAGCCGAAAGGCAAAACAATATAAAAGACTCCTCCGCAGTGTTATTAAGGGTTTGGTCGCCCGTCGAGACACTGTCGGAGGAGTTGCTTTTTTTGATTATCAATATTACTACTGAAATGGCAAAGAAAAAACAAGAGAATACAACCTCAATAGGGTTTGAAGAGGTGATATGGCGAGCAGCCGACAAACTGCGTGGCAACCTGAATGCCTCGGAGTATGAGGGCGTGGTGCTCGGACTGATTTTCCTGAAGTATATCAGCGATAAGTTCGAAGTGAAGTTCAAGGAGCTGTCGGAAGATGAATACGCCGATGTGGAGGATAAGGATGAGTACGAGGCCGATGGTGTGTTCTTCGTACCGCAGGAAGCCCGATGGAATGTTATCAGCATGTCAGCACATACACCTGAGATTGGACGCATTATCGATGATGCACTACAGGCTATCGAGCGTGAGAACCCGAAGCTGAAGGGTGTGTTGCCCGGCAACTATGCCCGCCCCGAGTTGGACAAACGCAGGTTGGGCGATGTGGTTGACCTCTTCTCTAACATCGAGATGTATGCCTCGGGCGACGAGAAAGACCTGCTGGGTCGCGTCTATGAGTATTGCCTACAGAAGTTCGCTTCGATGGAGGGCAAGAATGCTGGCGAGTTCTATACACCCAGCTGCATCGTGCGTACCATCGTTGAGATTCTGCAACCCTTCCAAGGCCGTGTCTATGACCCCTGCTGCGGCTCGGGCGGTATGTTTGTGCAGAGTGCCAAGTTCATCAAGAACCACCAAAAGGAACTCTCGGGCATCAGCGTATATGGTCAGGAAGCCAACCCCAGCACATGGAAGATGGCGCACATGAACGTGGCCATCCGTGGACTGGAGGCCAATCTCGGACAGTCGTATGCCGACACGTTCTTTAACGACCAGCACCCTACGCTGAAGGCCGACTTCATCATGGCCAACCCGCCGTTCAATCTCAGTGACTGGGGAGCGGACAAACTGGAGAAAGACCCGCGCTGGAAGTTCGGACTGCCGCCTGCCGGCAACGCCAACTTCGCCTGGATGCAGCACATGATTCACCACCTCTCGCCTACAGGTCGCATCGGCCTGGTCCTGGCCAATGGTGCCTTGTCGTCGCAGACCGGCGGCGAGGGCGACATCCGTCAGCGCATCGTCGAAGCCGACTTGGTGGAGGGCATCATCGCCCTGCCTTCGCAGTTGTTCTATTCTACGGGCATTCCCGTGTCATTATGGTTCCTTACGCGTAATAAGCAACAGCCCGGCAAGACACTCTTCATCGATGCCCGCCAGATGGGAACAATGGTGACCCGTGCCGTGCGTGAGTTGCAGCAGGAGGACATCTCCCGTGTTGCAGACACCTTCGAGCAGTTCCGAAGTGGTACGCTTGAAGATGAAAAGGGTTTCTGTGCCGTGCGTTCGATCGACGACATCCGTGCGCAGGACTTCATCCTTACGCCCGGTCGCTATGTAGGCATAGCCGAACAGGAAGACGATGGCGAGCCATTTGAGGACAAGATGAAGCGGCTGACCAGCGAACTGAGCGGTCTCTTTGAACAGAGCCACAAGTTGGAGGATGAAATCCGAAAGCAACTGGGCAGTATCGGCTTCACGATTTAGAGCACAAAACATATTCTTCGCTATTATTGTAAAACAACATAATATCGGAGAACAATGAAAGAGAAACTAATTTTAGAAATCAGCAATGCAATGACTGACATTCTGAGTGTTGAACAATTAGCGAAACTGAATGGCGTACTGCTGAAGTCCATCAGCAAGTACACCGTCAGCATGGGCGAAGAACAGGCTCCGTCGTTGGCTACCTCCAACGAAACGCTGCTGAAGGCTTTCCTCTCCGCCAAGCAGGTGGAGGGTTGCAGCCACCCCACCATTCGCTATTATGGCAACACCATCAAACAGCTTGCTGATAACATGTCCAAGCGGTTTACCGACTATACTACCGAGGACATCCGTGCATATCTGGCTGTGTTCCAACAGAAGCATAACGCCACCAAGGTAACGGTCGATAACGTGCGCCGCATCTTCTCTTCGTTCTTCTCTTGGCTTGAAGAGGAGGACTATATCCTGAAGAATCCTGTGCGACGCATCCACAAAGTGAAAACAGGTACCCAAGTTCGTGAGGTTCTTTCCGACGAGTCGTTGGAGAGCATCCGTGACACCTGCACCCACTCCCGCGACCTTGCCATGATTGACCTCCTGGCTTCTACAGGGATGCGTGTGGGGGAATTGGTGAAGCTCAACCGTGAGGACATCAATTTCACTGAGCGTGAATGTGTGGTGTTTGGTAAGGGCAACAAGCAGCGTATCGTTTACTTCAATGCCCGCACCAAGATACACTTGCAACAGTACCTGAATGAGCGCAACGACCAGAACGAGGCGCTGTTTGTATCGCTCAACAATCCGCAGAAGCGGTTGCAGATTTCTGGTGTGGAAGTTCGGTTACGCAAGATTGGCCGAGATGCCAATGTGCCGCGAGTGCATCCGCACAAGTTCCGTCGCACGTTGGCTACAATGGCTATCGACAAAGGGATGCCCGTGGAGCAAGTACAAAAACTCTTGGGGCACGTAAAGATAGATACCACCATGCACTATGCGATGGTGAGTCAGAACAACGTAAAACTTTCTCATCGACGCTTCATCAGCTAAGTCTTCATCAAAAGGCTATGCCGAGAGGGAGCTAAGAACAGAAAACAAATATGTAAATTCTCATTTAT
>ONHN01000057.1 GCA_900317635.1 uncultured Prevotellaceae bacterium
AAGATGCGCAAAGGCAACCGCGCGCTCACGCCCGAGGAGCAAACGCTCGTGGCGCGCGTGCTGGCAGAGCATGGTGCGCCGCAACCTGTCGAGTTCGACAGCTACGAAGAGCGTTATCGCTGGCCGGACTGAAGCGCACTGCCCCTGTTTTTTTTGCCCATCACACTATCTTGCCTCCTGGGAGACAATTTTTTGTCTTCAGGGAGGCAATTTTTTGTCTCCCAGGAGGCAAATTTTTGCCTCCCAGGGGGCAATTTTTTGTCTCCCAGGGGGCAATTTTTTGTCGCCCAGGGGGCAATTTTTTGTCTCCCTGGGGGCAATTTTTTGCCCCCCTGGGGGCAATTTTTTGTCGCCTTGGATAGAAAACTTTCCCACGGGGAGGTAAAATCATGGACGACATATAGCAACAAGGCATCCTTCCCCTCTTACGCAACCATGCGGCACCACCTGATTTAGATAGTGCCGCATGGGTGTACGGGGGGAAAAGAGGGGGAAACGCCCGAATGGGAGGGGGGGGGGGAAGTAAAACCTTAGGGGGTATCTTTATCATTCTTTATCGCGCTGATAGCCTCTTCTATCGTCAGGCTCTGCTGCTCTCCGCTCTGCATATCTTTCAGCGCGATGCGTCCCTCGGCCAATTCCTGTTCGCCCACGAGGGCTACGTAGGGAATGCCTTGCGCGTTGGCATAGCTCATCTGCTTCTTCATCTTCACGCTGTCGGGATAGACTTCCGTTGCGATGCCGGCGGCGCGCGTTTGGCGCGCCATGGCGAGGCAGGCGGTGGCTTCGCGCTCGCCAAAGTTGAGGAAGAGCAGGCGCGTGCCTTGCACGGCGGCTTGCGGGAAGAGGTCGAGCTGCGTCAGTACGTCGTAGATGCGATCGGCACCGAAGCTGATGCCCACGCCGCTCAGGCCTGGCAAGCCAAAAATGCCCGTCAGGTTGTCGTAGCGACCGCCGCCCGTGATGCTACCTATCTGCACGTCGAGGGCTTTCACCTCGAAGATGCAACCCGTGTAGTAGTTCAGGCCGCGCGCCAGCGTGAGGTCGAAATCTATCGCGTTGCGCGGGGCGGCAGCCTCCACGTGGCGCAATACCGCCTCCACTTCGCCAATACCGAGCAGCCCCGCTTCGCTGTCGGCCAAGACCTGGCGCATCGTCGCAAGCTTCTCTGCGTTCGTTCCGCTGAGGTTGATGACGGGCTGTAGGCGGCTGATAGCGTCTTCCGTCAAGCCTGCCGCGCGCAGTTCATCGCAAACAGCATGGAGCCCTATTTTGTCGAGCTTATCAATGGCCACGGTGATGTCCGTTAGGCGGTCGGCGGCGCCCACCATCTCGGCTATACCGGCAAGGATCTTGCGATTGTTTATTTTTATGCTCACGCGAATGCCAAAGCGCGAAAACACTTCGTCGATAATCTGAACCAGCTCCACTTCGTTCAGCAGTGAGTTGGAACCTACGATGTCGGCATCGCATTGATAGAACTCGCGATAGCGCCCCTTCTGCGGCCGGTCGGCGCGCCACACGGGCTGTATTTGATAGCGACGGAAAGGCATCTGCAGCTCTTCGCGGTGTTGCACCACGTAGCGCGCAAAAGGCACGGTGAGGTCGTAGCGCAGCCCTTTCTCGCAAACCTTGGCGGCGAGGTGCAGCGTGTTGCGCTCACTGAGCTCTTCGGCGGAAACTTTCGAGAGGAAGTCGCCGCTGTTGAGCACCTTGAACAAGAGCTTGTCGCCCTCTTCGCCGTACTTGCCCATCAGCGTGCTGAGGTTTTCAAGGGCGGGCGTCTCTATCTGCGCAAAGCCGTAGAGGGCATACACCTCGCGAATGGTGTTGAAGATATAGTTGCGCTTCGCTGTTTCGGCAGCACCAAAGTCGCGCGTGCCTTTAGGAATGGAGGGTTTCATTGATTATCGTGTGTTGATTGTTTATGATTGCTATTTGGTAAAAGAAAGTGACGAGTTACTCGTCACTTGTCACTCTCTTTATTACTATCTACTCCCTTCTCGCCCTTTCGGGAAGAGAGGGGCGGGGGGAGAGAGGGGTTTCGCTTGTCGTCGGCAAGCATAGCGTCCTCGTCACTCCTCACTCACTTCTTCTCTTTCACGAGGTAGATGCACGTGGGCAGGTGGTCGCTATATCCGTCGAGCCACGTGCCGCCAGCGTGTGTGCGGAGCGGCCCGCCCTTGTAGCGTCCCTCAGACTGAAAGAGGTAGGAACGGTTGAAAACTTCACACTTTAGGTATTTCAGCGTGGAACGGTCCTTGCCAATGAGTGTGCCGTTGAACACGATTTGGTCGAAGAGGTTCCACTTGCCGTTATACATCAGCGTGCCCTGCCCAACCTTGTAGAGCATGTCCCACCAAGGGTTGAACATATCGCTGTCGCCTTTCACGTCCTTCTGGTTATGCTTGCAGCCCAGTTCTACGCTCAAGCTCTTGTTTTCTGGGTCGTCGTTCATATCGCCCATGATGATGATGTGCGCACCTGGGTCTTGGCGCAGCAGTGCGTTTTTAAGGGCGCAGACTTGTTCGCCAGCACGTTCGCGCACGGGGCTTCCCGCGAAGCGCGAAGGCCAGTGACAGACGATGGCGTGCACCTTCTCGCCAGCCAGACGACCCGTCATGACGAGGAAGCCGCGCGTGATGTGCGTCGTGTCGCCCTTCAGCTCCTTGTAGGGGATAACCTTGCCCGTGCGGTCGGTATAGAAGCCGAGGTCCACTTCGGGCTGGTTGGGGTCTTTGTAGTAATATGGAACGAGCATGTGGCTCTCGTACTGGAAGATGCGCGGATTGTAGAAGAAAGCGCACTCCACGCCACGACGGTCGGGTCCGTCCTCGTGGACAATGCGCCAGCCCGTGTTCTTAAGGCTCGGCTGCTTCAGCAAGTCCTCCAGCACGCGGCGGTTCTCAATTTCGGACATGCCGATGAAGGCTGGTCCGCCAGGCAGCTTGTCGCGACAAAGCTCCGAGAGCACTTTCGACATATTGCGCAACTTGTGCGTGTACTTCAGCGTGCCCCAACGGTTGGCACCATCGGGCAGATACTCGAAGTCGTTCTTTCCTTCGTCATGAATGGTATCGAAAAGGTTTTCAAGGTTGTAGAAAGCAACGCCGTACATAGCATAGCGTTTTTCGCCTTTCTGTGCCTGCGCGCTAATCAGCGCCAGGCAAAACAATGCGAGGGTGAAGATGGCTTTTTTCATTGTAAGCACTTGTTTGGTTTTTCAGTTGTTGCAAAAATACGCAAAGACGTTTGAACCACCAAACAAACCGCAAAATCTTTATCTCCACCGTGCCTCTTAACAAAGACAAATAAGTATGAAAAAACTAACAAAAAGGCCGATTTTACAACCCTTTAGGGGCCTTAAAAAATTTTTTTGCGCTTTTTTTTGAAAAAAAATGCCAAAACATTTCTCTAACTGCTTCGCATACTTTATTTTTGCAAGCGTAAAAACGATGTTATTCCATTTTACCCAACATTATAAACCGTAAAAAATGAACAAGACTGAACTTGTGAACGCCATTGCTGCAAAGGCAGCTCTGACGAAAGTAGACGCAAAGAAGGCCCTCGAAGCAGCTATCGAGGCAGTTTCTGAAGACCTGAAGGCAGGCAACAAGGTTGCTCTCCTCGGTTTTGGTACGTTTGCTGTTACCGAACGCCCCGAGCGTCAGGGTGTGAACCCCGCTACTGGTGCTAAGATCAAGATTGCTGCTAAGAAAGTCGTTAAGTTCAAAGCTGGTGCTGAACTCGCCGACGCAGTAAAGTAAGCTTTGCTTCTATCTAACATCAAAAAGCCGCAGGCCTACCGCTTGCGGCTTTTTTTTCGCCTGCGGCGCGCCTTGCAGCCTTGCCTGCAAGTCCAATCGGGGGTCCTCTTTTTGCGCGGGGGCGCAGCGTGGATGCGCCGGAAAGTTGGTAGTACGCACGGAAATCACTACTTTTGCAGTCCGAAAACGGAATAGCACACACAACTTCTTTATTATGATGCTTCAGATAAAAGACCTCCACGCTACGGTGGAGGGGAAAGAGATATTGCGCGGCATAGACCTCAACATCGGCCAGGGCGAGGTGCACGTGCTGATGGGGCCTAACGGTGCAGGCAAGAGCACGCTGGGCAACGTACTCGTAGGCAACCCGAAATACGTTGTGACGGCAGGCGAAATCAGCTTCAACGGCAAGGACCTGCTCGCACTGCCAGCCCACGAGCGCGCTTGCGAGGGCTTGTTCATGTCGTTTCAGGCCCCCGTGGAAATCCCTGGGGTTACGATGACGAAGTTTCTGCAAACCGCTGTCAATGCTCGCCGCAAGTATCAAGGTCTTGCGCCGCTGAAAGGTTCCGAATTTCTTAAGCTGCGCGACGAGAAGCGCCGCTTGCTGGGCCTCGACGCGCAGTTCATGTCGCGCGGCGTGAACGAGGGCTTTAGCGGCGGCGAGCGCAAGCGTGGCGAGATTTTCCAAATGGCGATGCTCGAACCCGCGTTCGCCATCCTCGACGAGACCGACAGCGGACTTGACGTTGATGCCTTGCGCACCGTGGCCGAGGGTTTCAACAAGTTGCGCACGCCCCAGACGAGCGCGCTCGTCATTACCCACTACCAGCGCATGCTCGACTATATGCACCCCGACTTTGTCCACGTTCTGGTGGGCGGGCGCATCGTGCGCAGTGGCACGGCTGAGCTGGGCTACGAGATTGAGGAACGCGGTTTCGACTGGATTATCAAAGAAGTCTGAAGCCATGATGACGAACGACATGCAACCTTATCAAGATGCGCTGGCAGGCGTGACGAAGGAACTGTTAGCTGGCAGCCCGCTGGCGCAATACACCGAATTTTACGCCGAGCACGCCGACCTTTTGCGCCAACACAGTGCCCCGCAGCTTCGCTTACAGCCGCAAGCAAGCTGGGCCGCCTACTTGCAATGTTTCCCGACGGCAGCCTACCGCGAGGCGTTTCGCTACACCGACGTACTGAAAGCCCTTGCGCCTGAATACGCTCTGAACCCTACGCGCCGCTTGTTGCAAGCCGAACCCTACCGCCGCTATCGCTGCGGTGCCAAGCAGTTAGGAGCCGATGTGCTCTACGTGGTGAACGATGTGGTGGCAACGCCTCCTGCACCGCTATCTCTGCCCGAAGGTGCCTACGCGGGTGCCTTGAGCGCGTGGACTGATGCCGAACGTTTTGCCCAATGCTTTGCTCAGCAAAATGCCTCCCCTGCTTCCGACGACCCCGCTTGGCTTGTCAACGACTTGTTGGCGCAGGATGCTGTTGTGGTCTATGTTCCCGATGGCGTAAAGCTCACGCGGCCGCTGCAAATTGTGGGCATGAGCGATGCCACGGATCCGCTGATGTCGAACCGCCGCCTCTACGTCTATCTTGGTCGCAAAGCGCAGGCTACGCTCGTCGTGTGCGATCACGCTATGGGGCAAACGCCATACCTCACCACACAAACTGCGCGCCTCGTACTATCGGCAGGGAGCCATCTCGAATACTATAGCCTTGAAGAAACCTCTGCGCAGACCACGCGCTTGCTCAACCTCCACGCCCAGCAAGCTGCTGGCAGCACTTTCGTCAGCAACTTCGTCACACTGCGCTGCGGCCTTTCGCGCAACACGGTGCGCGTGGTGCAGGCGGGCGATGACTGCCTGACGGAGGTCAGCGGAGCCCTCATTGCCGACAGCGCGGAACATGCCGACACGCACGTCACCGTGGAACACGGCCCGATGCGCGGCGGACAGAGCGACCTGCTCTTCAAGCAGGCCGTGGGCGGCACGGCAACGGGGGCTTTCACCGGCGTGGTTGACGTGCGGCCAGGTGCGGCGCAGGTAGCGAGCCAACAGCAGTGCCAAAACATGCTGCTCTCCGACGCCGCCCACGTCTTTGCGCGCCCCGTGCTGAAAATCTATGCCGACGACGTGAAGTGCAGCCACGGCACGACAACGGGCAAATTCGATGCCGCCGCCCTCTTCTATATGCAGCAGCGCGGCATCTCGGAGGCGGAGGCAAAACTTTTGTTACAACATGCTTTCATCTACGACGCACTGCGCCGCATACGCCTCGAGCCCTTACGCTCGCGCCTCTCCCTCCTGGCCGAACGCCGCATGCGCGGCGGCTGCGACACGTGCGAAGGCTGCGCAAGCGAATGACAAGCAAGCCCCCAACGGAGCGCAACGGCACTTGAAGAAGATGAAAGACTAATGGGTTGTGTCGCGGAAAGAGCTATGTGGCGTGCAGAACGCTTCGCGCACCATTTATCCCCTTCTTTCACAACATACAGAAAATTGACTTAAAATTTTGTTGTTTGGCAAGGAATGGCTACCTTTGCCTTGAAAGAAAGAAAGGAAAAGAGCAAACACCTTATCTTATCATGCTCTCGTTGAAGGCTAACACGTGTTGATATAGCTCTTCTCATCGGACAAGTACACAACGCAAGAAGGGCACAGACACTACGACAAAGCGCAAAACTTCGACCTCTTTGTCCAAATAGTGATCAACGTTAGTCAATGATCGCATTACCATATATATTCATTACATCAACAACACCCCCACAGGCAGGATTAAGTACACACTGATTTCATTCCTCCAACGGGTGCCCAAAATCCTTTCTACTATGAAACAGCTTTTACTCACCCTGGGGCTCTTCGTAGCAGCCATTAGCTCTGCGTTGAGCCAAGAATTCCGTTTTGTCGTCACGAGCCCGACAACGGTGAAGCTATCCTATCGGCAATACGCCGATAAAGAAGGTCACGTGCACCGCTTGCAAAACAGCTACAGCGGCGACATCGTCATTCCCGCCACGTACGACGGAAAGGCCGTGACGGCCATCGATGAGCTGACGTTTGATGCCTGCGTGTCGCTGACCTCCGTCACCATTCCAGAAACCGTAACGCTCATTCAAAGCTACGCGTTTCAGAACTGTTCCCTGCCCCAACTCACCATTCCCGCTTCGGTTGAAAGCGTAGAAACGGGCGCATTCAACGGTATGAACGCGCTCAAGAAGCTAACCATTGCCAACAGCGACAACGTCATTAAGTTCGCCAACAGCCAGGACTATGGTGCCCACGGCATGTTCGGCTACGAGCACCAGCCCGCCCTCGAAGAAGTCTATATCGGGCGAAGCTGGACCGTCAGTGGCAATGGTCTGTTACGTGGCAACACATCCGTGAAGAAACTCACCGTAGGCGGCGATGCCGTCACCATCCCTTCCGAATCGTTCTTCGACTGCACGGGCATCGAAACCCTCACCCTCGGCGAAAAGGTGCGCGACATTGGCAAGAGCGCGTTCTACAACTGTCAGAGCATTCAGACCATCAACATCCCAGAAGGCGTGACGACCATCGAGGAAAACACATTCCAAGCCTGCGCCGCAGCCAAGACGCTGAAGCTACCATCCACGCTCAAGCTGATTAAGGGCTACGCCTTCTCCGGCCTCGACGCGCTGACCACACTCGTTATCCCCGCCGCCGTCGATAGCATCGGCACAGGCGCGTTCTGCAATATGCAGACGCTCAAGACGCTCAAGATTGAAGACAGCAAGACGACGCTGAAGTTCGCCAACGGGCAGGACTACGGTGGCGAGGGCATGTTC
>ONHN01000056.1 GCA_900317635.1 uncultured Prevotellaceae bacterium
GCCGTAGCTGGCATACCATGCTTAACCCCCGTCGCATGAAATGCGTCGTGGGGTATTAGATGCGGGGTGTATCTGCGTCTGTAGTAGGAGTCGCACATCCCTGAAGACAAAGAATTGCCTCCAGGAAGACAAAAAATTGCCTCCTGGGAGGCAAAAAATTGCCTCCTGGGAGGCAAAAAATTGCCCCCAGGGAGACAAAAAATTGCCCCCTGGGAGACAAAAAATTGCCTCCAGGGAGACAAAAAATTGCCCCCAGGGAGACAAACTATACCCCTCACTAATAAAAATCCTCAAAACAGTAATAGACAATAACTCTTTCGTTGCTTGTATCAACTTTTACCAGACACCAATAACTTGATTAATCGAATGGAAGTAACCACATTTCGGCACAAGATAAGAAGCTATTGGCTCAACTATAGCCAGCATTGTGGAGTATCCCGTAACGGATAGTTTAAGCGAACATCGTAACCATACATAACTGCGTACCACGCCAAGCTGAAGCAAGGCGTGGTACGCAGTTTTTGTGTGGATGCTTTTGGTACAAAAAGACAAATTTGCACAAGCAACTATCTACTTATCTCCCCCCCCAGCTCCTGAAAGGCCCCGGGAAGGGCTTCGATGATGTCGGAAGCGGTGAGGCTGATTTCACCGTAGCGTCGGGCAGCTATGTCGCCGGCAAGGCCATGCACATAGCAACCTATACGACATGCATCGAGGGGATTGTAGCGTTGGGCTAAAAGCGAGGTGATAACGCCCGTCAGCACGTCGCCACTGCCTGCCGTTCCCATGCCGCTGTTGCCTGTAGGATTGAAGTAGGTTTGTCCGTTAGGCGTGCAAATGGCCGTGTAGCGCCCCTTCAAAACGATGTAGAGACTGTTTTGTTGGGCCATCTCGCGCGCCTCGACTAAGGCCGAGAAAGGATCGACGGACTTAATGCCAAGCCTACGAAACTCGCCTGGATGTGGCGTTAGGATGGTGTCGGCGGGTATTTGCTGTATCCACCCCTTGTGTTCGGCAAGGATGTTGATGCCGTCGGCATCGATGAGCAGGGTTTGACGGCTGTGGCGCACTTGCTCAATAAAAGCAATAGACGTCTCGCGTGCCGTACCGATGCCTGGACCTATCGCTACGGCCTGATAGTTGTCGGTTGGTATGGCTTCGCTGATAAAGTGCTCTTTACTGTCGGGAAGCAGTACGGCTTCGGGGACGGCGGTCTGAAGCGGAAGGGTGTTGCAACGGGCCGAATGTATCGTCGTCTTCCCTACCCCGCTGCGCAGACAGGCACGGGCGCAAAGGATGGCGGCACCCGCCATTCCCTCGCTACCACAAACGAGGAGGGCATGGCCAAACGTGCCTTTATGGCCAAAGGGCGAGCGCGGTTTGAGCAACGGCAAGATGTCGGCGCGTTCGGAGATGCAAAATTCTGTGGGCGCATCGGCTATGGCCTCGGGACTCAGCCCAATGTTGAGGATTTCCAAGCGCCCCACGTTGTCGGCATTGTCGGCCAGTAGCTGCGCCAACTTAGGCAGTTGGAACGTCAGCGTCACGTCGGCCCGCACAATGTGAGCCCGCACGCTATAGGTGTTGTCCTCGCACATCAGGCCGCTGGGCATGTCCAGCGAAACAATCTTGGCTGGCGAAGCGTTAAGGAACTTCACCAAGACGGCATATCCGCCCGTTAAAGGCTTCGTCACGCCCGTTCCAAACAGCCCATCCACAATCAAGGCATCTGCCTCAATCGTTGGCGGTTCAAACTGTGCCGTAATTTCCTGAAACGCTACGCCCTCGGTTTGTTGCAGCCGCGCCTTGTTGGCAGCACAGTCTGCACTCAGGTAGCCCGACGTATTAAAGAGGTATGCCTCAACGTCGCGCCCCCGCTCGCCCAACATACGGGCAACGGCCAGCGCATCGCCGCCATTGTTGCCATGTCCGGCAAAGACATAGACTTTCCCTACAGGGAAATGCTCAAGAATATATAGTGCAGCTGCTCCTGCGGCACGCTCCATCAGTTCTAACGAGCTTATGCCTTGCTCTTTGATGGTGCGCGCATCCACTTCTTTCAGTTGCGGGGCTGTAAGGATACGTATCATTGTTTAGCGTTTCAAGTTTTTGTGTCTTTTCCCCTTAAAACTTCCACCAAGGCTTCTTCTTGGGTTCGTAGTCATCGTCGGTGTCGCGCATTTGCTCTTGCAAGTATTGCTCGAACGTGATGTGACGGGAAATGATTTGGTAGATAGCCGACCAGTCGGGCAGGCCGCCCACGTTGCGATCGTCGATGAAGCAATCCACCTTGAGCTTACGGCTAAAGGCCGAATTAGCAGCCTTTTCTTTTTCAATGTCGCTACTGTCTTCGTCGAAATAGCCGTTGATGGCGTGGAAACGAACGCCTTTGGCAGCGCACCAGTCCACAGCCTCTTGCAGGAGGTCACCTTCGCGCACACTCCAAAGTATAAGGCGATGACCGTCGGCCATGAGCTGACGCAACGTGGCGGTAGCAAAAGGAAGTTCGCGACCGATGGCGGGATAACGATGCTCGACGATGGTGCCGTCGAAGTCTACTGCTATGTTCATAAGAATAATACTTTAGGTGTAACTACTTGATGAGTTTCTTCCCCCCAACAATATACACGCCTCGCTGACGCGGGAGCTGTGCGCGACGTCCGTCGAGGGTAAAACATGGTTCTTCAGCGTTGGGAAGACTGATTGTGAGAACGGGTGTCGCCGTATGCTGCAAAGGCAGAGATGCAGCCGCACCGCCTATGCGGATGGCTGCGCGGAAAGGCGACAGTCCACTGCCTGCAGCGGCCAGCACGAAGCACGTGCCGTCGGCATTGAGCAGAAAAAGACGCTCTGCCTCGCTATTGACCTTCAGCGCTTCAAAGGTGCCAAAGAAGACGTCAGAGCCAACATCGGCCGTAGAGACAAGGCCTGACTGAGCTACAAACAGCATCTCGCCGCCCGCTTTGCTTTGGAAAATAACAGGCGTTGCGCGGCTAATGCTACTTGTCTGCGCAAAAGTGAGCTGCAAAGTGCTGGCTTCGGTAAGTTCTTCGGCCACGATGCCTTGCGGCACATTAGCCTCGAAGGGTAGCACCAGCGTTTCCCATCCGCCGTCGGCAAGGGGCTCGCGCGCAAAGGACAAGTCGCCTGCAGCCACCGAGAAAGGATGGGGAATGTAGAGCGCACGACGGTCGCGAAGCGTCGTCGGACGGAGCAACCGATAGGTTCCATCGTTCTGGGCTATAACAACGAAAGTCCAGGACGAAGGAACGCGCTGGCACTCCTCTTCGCCAACGTAAATGGGCATGTTGCGCTCCTCGGGAAGTTGCCCGAAGGCGGTAGCGGCTACAGGCAACGACAAGGCGGTGAGGTCGAGTGCTTTGGCCGCACGACAATCAAACGCAGCTAACGCCGATGCTGACCACGCGCCTTGCAAGCGCAACGTTCCGTCGGCGGCTAAGTCGCTCTCGGGCTGTTCGCCCACGGGCAACAACCTCACGCCCACAGCTTGCGCTGCCGTTGCTTCTTCGTCGCTCATGACGGTAAATCGGCGATCGGCGGGGAGATAACAAAGGAAGCGCGCCGCGTCGTTTGCAGGGACAACATGGCCGCCACGAACGCGCCACAGTTCTTCCGTTGCCAAAAGTTGCAGGTTGGTTCCTAAGAATCCCGTAGTGCTTTGCAGCGCAAAGGTGCCGTCAGCCTTCACTTGGGCCGTAAAAACAGCCTGCTCGTTGGTGGGAGCCACATCGCCATTGCCCAGCACCACATCCTCAAGCGCCGTTAGGGTGCCGTCGGGGCGGAAGCCTTCTGTGGCATCGGCATCGGCCAAGACAATGCGACACTGATCCGTGGGCGTAGTGGCCACGCCTTGTTTTTGCGAGAACTTCGTGGCAAGCTTATAAAGGTGTATGTCTTCGCTGTCGCCCCCCGTTAGGCTGTAGAGCGAAAAGCCCGTATTCGTTTGCCCTTCGCCCCAGTCTGCCGCTTCCAGGTAGGGTCTCGTTTTTATCGTTTGCGAGATGATGCGAAACGCGCCGCCATACTCCTCTACGGCAAAAGGCATCGGCTTAGATGTTGATAGCGTAAGGAACTCTGTCTTTTGCTTATAGAGCGCAATGCTTTCGCCCGTTTGCGCACACCGCAACGTATAGTTGCCGTCGTCCGTAGGCACAAACTCCCATAAGAGCAGCCCATCCTCAATGCTCACCTCCTCGCCTGGTGCTCCACTGAGGGCTGTTGCGGCAATGCGCGGGCTGTTCTTCGAGCCGCCTACTTCGCCCCGCATCAGCAAGTAGCGCATGCTCCCCTGCGCCCCGATAGCGTAGTACGCATTTGGTTCTATGTTCCCCACGGACGTAATGCGCTGACAGGTAGCTGGCAAAGAGACGCTCAAGCCCTGCGCCGCCAACGCTAACGAACAGACAGCGGCGGCCAGCGTAAGGAGCAATCGATGTAGGAGGCGATAACTCATAGCGGAAGGATGTTTAAAGGTCAGCCGCGTGCTTCGTTGGCTTTGCGAAGCAGGTACTGCCCGTATTGGTTTTTCTTCATCGGTTCGGCCACCTCGCGCAGCTTCGCGGCGGTAATCCAGCCTTGCTCGTAGGCAATGGCTTCGAGGCAACCCACTTTCAGTCCTGTGCGTTTCTCAATCACTTCGATGAACGTGCTGGCTTCGCTCAGGCTGTCGTGCGTACCCGTGTCGAGCCACGCAAAGCCGCGTCCCAGCGTCTGCACCTTCAGCTGTCCGTCCTGACGGAACTGCTCGTTGACGGTGGTTATCTCCAGTTCGCCACGGGCCGAAGGCTTAATGGTCTGCGCCACGTCAACCACGCGATTGGGATAGAAGTAGAGCCCTACAACGGCGTAGTTGCTCTTGGGGTGCGCAGGTTTCTCTTCTATGCTAATGGCGTTGCCGTCGGCATCGAACTCTACCACACCATAGCGTTCGGGGTCCTGCACGTGGTAGCCAAAGACGGTGGCTTTGCCCTCTTCCTCGGCCGTACGCACGGCTTCGGTCAGCATGGTGCTTAGGTCAGAGCCGTGGAAGATGTTGTCGCCCAACACGAGGGCGGCGCAATCGTTGCCCACAAACTCGCGCCCAATGATAAAGGCCTGTGCCAGGCCGTCGGGACTGGGCTGCTCAGCATAAGTCAAGCGTATGCCATAGTCGCTGCCATCGCCCAAAAGCCGGCGAAACATAGGCAGGTCTTGCGGAGTGGAGATAAGCAGGATGTCGCGTATGCCCGCCAGCATCAAGACGCTGAGCGGATAATACACCATAGGTTTGTCGAAGATAGGTATGAGCTGTTTGCTAATGCCTTTCGTGATGGGATAGAGGCGCGTACCACTGCCGCCTGCTAAGACGATGCCCTTCATAGATTAGAGAAAAAGAAATGATGAAAAGGTGGAAGTGAAAAGCTAATAACGTTAGGCAAATGCCTCGCTACTAACTTTTCACTTTTTTAGAAAGGGGATTCAGGTTTATCCCTTAATAGCTACAATGCCAGGCAGGGCTTTACCCTCGATAGCTTCGAGCAGGGCACCGCCACCCGTAGAGATGTAGCTCACGCGGTCGGCCAAGCCGAACTTGTTGACACAAGCCACGCTGTCGCCACCGCCGATGAGAGAGAAGGCACCAGCCTCCGTTGCCTCGGCCACGGCTTCGCCTACGGCGCGGCTGCCACCCGTAAAGTTGTCAAACTCGAACACACCAGCGGGGCCATTCCAAAGGATGGTTTTGCTGCCCTTAATGGCATCGGCAAAGGCCTTGCGGCTTTCCGGGCCGGCATCAAGGCCTTCCCAACCTTCGGGAATGTTGCCAGCAGGGCAAACCTGCGTGTTGGCATCGTTGCTGAAGGCGTCGGCGGCAATGCAGTCCGTGCCCAGCACGAGGTTCACACCGTTTTCCTTAGCCTTGGCAATCACGCTGAGGGCCACGTCGAGCTTGTCTTCTTCGCAAATGCTGTTGCCCACGTTGCCACCCTGAGCCTTGGCAAAGGTGTAGGTCATACCGCCGCAAAGGATGAGGTTGTCCACCTTGCCCAGCAGGTTCTCGATGATGCCAATCTTCGTGCTGACTTTCGAACCACCCATAATAGCCGTGAACGGACGGCGGATGTTGGAAAGCACGTTGTCGACAGCCGTCACTTCTTTCTCCATGAGGTAGCCAAGCATCTTGTGGTCGGCATCGAAGTAGTCGGCAATAACGGCGGTGCTGGCGTGGCGGCGGTGAGCCGTTCCGAAAGCGTCCATAATGTAAGCATCGGCATAGCTGGCCAGGGTCTTAGCAAACTCTTTCTGACGCTCTTTCATTTCCTTCTTCGCAGCGTCGAACTCGGGCGTGCCTTTCTCAACGCCTACGGGCTTGCCCTCCTCTTCGGGATAGAAACGAAGGTTCTCAAGCAGGAGTGCTTCGCCAGGCTGCAAGGCGGCGGCAGCATCGGCGGCTTTGCCGCAGTCGGGAGCGAACTTCACGTTCACGCCGATAGCTGCGCTCACAGCTTCGGTTATTTGGCCGAGCGAGAGTTTGGGGTTCACCTTGCCCTTGGGTTTGCCCATGTGGCTCATGATGATAAGGGCGCCGCCGTCGGCAAGCACCTTCTTCAGCGTGGGCACGGCACCACGAATGCGCGTGTCGTCCGTAATCTTTCCGTTCTCGTCGAGGGGCACATTGAAGTCCACACGAACGATGACTTTCTTTCCTTTGAAATCGAATTGGTCAATAGTCATAATCAATAAAATGGTTTATAATGATGAATATTGTGAAGACCCACTAAGTCTTGCCGACAAAGTTAGCGGAAATAGGAAAAACGGCAAAACGCGCCACACGTTTTTTTCCGTTATTAGCTAAAATGGCTTAGGCACGTAGGTTCAATTGGAAAGTTTCATAGATTTCAGCAATTGATCATATCAATTCTGCTCCATATTCAAACTTGCTTTTCGAACACATGAGAACATATCGGGAACAATCAACCCACTGACCTTTGGTATAACTACAGATAGTCTGTGGGTTTGCTTGTTAGGCTATCAATCTTGATAAGATGATTACTTAGAACTAATGTATTTCAAGGAACTTATATCCATTGAAATGAACAAGGTGTTCAGGATTGTCAGCAATCCACACTTCTGTTTCCCACGCAATGTCTTTTGCTTTCTGCTTAAAAATATTTTTGTTTTCAAAAGCAGTAAAGAACACTATGTTAGCTGTGCAGTGAGACTCTTCTAGCTTACGCTTAATTTTTCTCACTCTCACTTCGCTCCATTCACCTGTTGAATGATAAGCCTCAATAAGATAGAGAAGATTCTTTTCCTTACTATATGCCACCACATCAGGAAGTTCTTCATGCTCAAGAGGAAAGAAATTGAGGTTTTCAAGTGCTTCTTGTTCAAGATGAAGGAACTTATCTTTCGTGTCTCCTACATAAAGCACTTCTGCACCAAATCCAAATGCAGGAAGAAAGACCTCAATGATTGTCTTTTGCAAATCATTATGTTCTCCATACGAAAGGTCAATATGCTTTCCGCCAGGTAATGTGACAGGAACCTTAATCAAATTCCTCCTTCTTTCTAATTCTTCCTTCAGCGAAGTAGTGTCGGCGATAAACTTGTCCAATGTAGATTTCCATGAAGGTGTCTTGTATTGACGAAGGAGATTTGCAAAGGCTGGACTAAGGGCATAACCACGTGACGGATTGTTGGTTGCTTGTTCTTCTTGGGATGATGAGTTTAGTACTATTCCTGCCTCAACAAGCATCTTTAAGTCCTGCCGTCTAATATCATCATAAGAAGAATCGGCGATCTTCTCTCCATAGTTGGCATTTTCGAAAGTAATAATTTCTCTAGTACGAAAAAACACGCCATCTTCTGATGATTTAGCATCCTTAAAGGAACGCTTTATCTGACCTACGGCCATACAGGCTTTTGCCATTCGTTCTAGTTTTCTGTCTGTGTTTTCTACAGGCACTCCTACAGCTTTGAGAATGTCTAACATCCCTATGATAAGCCTTTCTATTGACTTTGGGGTAGATTCCAATACTTTAATTTGCATATTCAAATAAATCGTGAGGTATGTCTTATTTTAAATAAGGTTGACACCAAAAGTTCAAGAATTATGGTGAAACAGCCCCTTGAAAGTCGTTACTTGAAGTCCTCGAATCGTATCAACGAAATGAGGCAGGTGTATGAGATGCGCCACTTGCAACACCTCAGCGTTTCTGAAATTATCTCAAAAACAGGTATTTCCCACAGTCAAGTTTATCGTTTTCTTAGTACCTTTGCAAGCGAATATCCAGAATTAGCAGAGCAAATGAAGA
>ONHN01000054.1 GCA_900317635.1 uncultured Prevotellaceae bacterium
CGCGCACCACTCGTCGCTGCGCTCCTCGCGGTACGCGGTTAAGCAAGGTGTGGTACGCTTCGCGCACCATTTATTCCACCCGTATTACAACTTCCGAAATATTGGTGTCCGGTAAAAGTTGATACAAGTATGCCAGCTACGGCAACTTTTACCGGACACTAATAAATCTATTTCATGATTATTGATTACACAAAATGTGTAACCAAATCTTACCGCAAGCTTGCGGGCAAACGCTACACTCTATACAGCTATGGTTATCAATATGAAATCGGCATCAGAACGTTTCGCCCCAATTAGAGCGGTCGAGGGTGCGATAGCCTACGGCCTCGGAAACATCGTCGAAGTTGATTTGTTCGCGGCCTGCAAGGTCGGCAATGGTGCGCGCCATTTTCAGCACGCGTTCGTAGGCTCGGGCTGAAAGGTTTTGTCGGCGCATGGCCAGCGCAAGGGCTTCGCGCCCTTCTTTGTCGGGCCTGGCATAGCGCTCTATCATGGAGGCCGTCATCTGCGCGTTGCAGTGGATGCCAGGAGCATCCTTGAAACGCTCGGTCTGACGGGCGCGGGCACGCACCACGCGCTCCCTGATGGAAGCACTGCTCTCGCCCTTTGGTGCAGCTTGCAGTTGTTCCAGTGGAACGGGCGTCAGCTCTATCTGCAAATCAATGCGGTCGAGCAAGGGGCCCGAAATGCGACTCATGTATTTCTGTATCTGACTCTGCGTGCAGGTGCAAGCACGGTGCGGGTCGTTGTAGTAGCCACAAGGACAAGGGTTCATGGCAGCCACGAGCATGAAGTTGCAAGGGAGCGTGGCGGTGTATTTGGCACGACTGATGGTGATTTGCCTGTCTTCGAGCGGTTGGCGCAACGTTTCGAGGGCCGAACGGCTATACTCTGGAAACTCGTCGAGGAAGAGTACGCCGTTGTGTGCCAGGCTTATCTCGCCTGGCTGCAGGTTGGCTCCACCGCCGATGAGGGCTACGTCGGAAATGGTGTGGTGGGGACTGCGGAAGGGGCGTTGCGTAATGAGCGACGTGTCTTTATGCAACTTTCCCGCGATGCTATAGATTTGGGTTGTTTCGAGGCTTTCGGCCATGGTGAGCTGGGGCAAGATGCCAGGCATTCGTTTGGCCATCATGCTTTTTCCACAACCTGGCGAGCCGATGAGCATCAGGTTATGACCGCCTGCGGCTGCCACCTCAAAGGCGCGGCGCGCTTGCTCTTGCCCCTTCACATCGGCAAAGTCGAGATCGGAGGACGACTCTTGTGCGCGGGCAAACTCTTCGCGCGTATTGCTTCGAATAGGTTCTAAGGGCTTATTGCCATTAAGGAACTCCACTAATTCGCGCAGTGTCTCAACGCCATAAACCTCGATGTTGTTCACCACGCCCGCTTCGCGGATATTGTCTTTCGGCACGACCAACCGCCGAAACTGTTTGCGCCGCGCTTCGATGGCGATGGGCAGGGCACCTTTCACGGGGCGCACAGAGCCGTCGAGACCCAGCTCGCCCACAAAGAGCGTATCGCCAACATCGGTTTTCAGCAAATTGGTGCAACAAAGCAAAGCGATGGCAAGGGGCAAGTCGAGCCCACTTCCCTCTTTGCGCACATCGGCGGGGGCGAAGTTGGCCGTTACCATCAGTCGCGGCACGTGGAGCTGACTGTTAGCTAAAGCACTCAACACGCGCTGCCGACTTTCGCGCACGGCATTGTCGGGCAGGCCTACCATAAGGAACATGGGGTCGCCCGTGGCATTATCGGGAGCAAAGTTGGCATTGACTTCAACCAATATGGGGAGGGCTTGCATGCCGCAGAGGGCTGCACTATGAACTTGCGCAAACATGGTGAGGGGGGATAGTTCTTTTTATTGTCGGCTAACGGCCTTACTGACGGCTGTTTCGAGGTCGGCTGGTTTCAGGTCGCGCGCAATGATTTTTCCGTTGGCAGCAACGAGGATGTTGCCCGTGGCATAGCGCACGCCGAGTTTCTGTGCAAGAGGCGAGCGCATGCCTTTGCCTTCGCAAACAATGGGAAAACTAATGCTATCGCGCTCAACAAGGTTTTGGCAACTTTCCTTGCTGAGGTCGAGCGATACGCCCACAACGCCTATCTGCCCTGGATAGGCACGACTGATGCGGCGCAAGAGGGTGAGGGCGGCGTGGGCATCGTTTTGCCATGAGGCAAAGAAGCCTATAAGCAGAGGCTTGCCCTGGAAGTCAGAGGGCGATATGGTGCCAGCGTTGAGCGTTTGAGCCTGAAAAGCGGAGAGCTCATCGCCTGCATCGTGCTGCAGGCGCTGACGCAGGAGGCGGTCAACTTCGTTTACACCACGGCTATGGGGTGCTGCTGCGGTGAGGGCATTGAGCAAGCTGAGCGTTTCAGGCGCAGCCTTTTCGACAAAGGCAAAGTGTTGGAGGAATACGGCCAGGCCATCGAGTGTTGCGGCGTTATCGCGAACGTACTGCGCGGCTGCAAGGCGTTGGTCGTCGGGCTTGAGGGTGGCAAGGCGAATGCGGAACTTTGAAAGGCGTTCGTTTTCTTCCGTTCCAGAAAAGTCGGCCTCGGCAAGGCGTTCGGCACTGGCCTTGAACTCCACAGTCTGACCAGGGACGGCTACGAAATAGGTGCGTGAAAGGTTGGGATATTGCAACGTGAGCACCTGCGCCTCAGTCAGAGGTCGCTCGTAAACAAAGGAACCATCCTGGATATGAATGGTGTCGATGCCCGTAAAGCCGCCCACTTCGCTAAAGATGTAGAGCTCGGCATTGTTGAGCTTTTTGAACTCACCCTTCAAACGCATCGTCCCCTTGTCGGGTCCGCAAGAAACAAGACCCGAGAGGAGGACGGTATACAATATTATATATAGGGGGCGCATATATGAGTGACGTTAAACATAAAACAGTGAGGTGAACAAGCCCCTCTCTCCCCCACCCCTCTCTCCACAAAAGGGCGAGAGGGGAGTAGATAGCACAAACGTTAAAGCATATAAGAGCACGAGTGGCAGGATGGGCTACGCCGACATACAAGCGGGATTGAGAACTCGTCACTTATTTACTTTTTCTAAACGCCTAAGCACTTCTTAAACTCTGCGTTGTCGCGAAGCTTGTAGAACTCGGCGTCTTTGGCTGCTTTGGCGCGGAGGGAAGGGTCGAGTTTGAAGGCTTCGGTAAGCATGGCGGGGGCGAGGGAGGGTTGGCCGGCACGCATAGCGATGATGGCGCGCAGGTAGTAGTTGGTGCCCGTGTCGCGCGGCGTGAGCGTGAGGGTTTCGGCTGCACCCATATAGTCGCCGCCCAACACTTGGGCAAGGGCTGCGCCTTCGGTGTGCACGCCCTTTAAGCTGACTGCGGCAGCACCGTATTTGCCTTCGGAGATTTGAGCATAGCCCAAGAGCTCCTTATAGTTGACACACTCGGTGGCGCGGCTGAGGCAGTTGACAACGTCGGCTTCATCGCCCTTGTGCCCTTGACGGAGCAGGAGCAGGGCCTTGTTGGCATTAGGCTCGGCTGCGGTGGGGTTGCGCTGCAGCGCCTCGTCAATGTAGAGTGCTGCCAGCTGCAAATCACCTCGGTGGAGGGCAATAGAGGCAAGATTGTTGTAGGCGCGATAATCGTCGGGGGCATTTTGGGCAGCACTGACGTAGTAGCCTTCTTTCTGCACTTCGTCGGTGGTCAGCGTGCCAGCATAGAGCAGTTCGTCGGCTGAGAGTTTGGAGGGGTCGTTGTTGGCAAGCTGAAGTATTTCGTCGTCGCCACGTCCCAGGGTCTGATAGTTGATGATGAGACGCGAGCGGCGCAGTTCGGGCAGCACGGCATCGGCCAGTTCGGCATAGGCGGCAGAGAGATTCTTGATTTGCTTCTCGCGCTCTTCGGGGTCGGTGTACATTGACAGCACGCGCAGGATGAGTTCCTTGTCTTGGATATTGCTTTGCGCCACGAGTTCTTGGAAGCCTTCCCAGTCTTCGGCCGTATAGCGCGATGATACTTGCGCCTCGAGTTTGTTCTTGTCCAACTCGCCTCCCACGAACTTGGCTGCATTCTCGCCACGTTTCTCGGCCAGCATTTCGTTGTACTTCGTGTTGCCTTCAGGCGAGGCGTAGGAAGAAATTTCGATGTTGTCGATGCGGAAGGCGTTCTCGTCGGTCTTGATCTCGCGCAGGGTTTTGATAAAGTCCTGCACGGTGGTGGTTTGCAGTTCGCTGGAGCGCACTTCGGTTTGGCGGATGAGGTACTTGATTTGTGCCTTCTGCTGCTGCGCGATGCTATACT
The DNA here is from genome assembly GCA_900317635.1 of uncultured Prevotellaceae bacterium. Classification (GTDB taxonomy): domain Bacteria; phylum Bacteroidota; class Bacteroidia; order Bacteroidales; family Bacteroidaceae; genus Alloprevotella. The sequence continues at coordinate 4,266 of ONHN01000054.1, forward strand.
GATACTTGTCGGCAGCCATAACACCGCCCGACGTTTGCAAGGTTTGGGGCAACAGTGAGGCCGTTGCCAACACGCCGTGAGCCACGAGCAGGGGTGGCAACTCTACGGCTTTGCCATTAACGGCGGCCTTGAAGAGCAGATACATGCGACTGTCTTCGAGTTTCGAAGTGTAGGGTTTGAAAGCAGAGCGCAGGGTGAAGGCACCGCCTACAAGGTAGGAAATCTCCTGCGCATTGCCCTGCACGCGCTCACCTTGGAACGAGGCGGTCGATTGCGCCACGACTTCGGTCTCATCGCTCATCAGGACGGGAATGACCTCGAGCGTAGCTTTCTTGTTCATGTACTTTTCGGGAAAACGCCCGCTCAGCACGAACGGCACTTGTCCAGCTTGCTCTTCGAGAAGTGAGGGGGTGACGGTGAAGTTATCAACCGTCAGCGGTTTCAGACTACCACCGCCACACGAGCAGAGCACGAGGGCGACAGCCAAAAGGAGGGTAAGATGATATTTCATTGTGTTAGTATGTATTTGCAGAAAGAGGGGGATTGATATTATCGATGCGTTGAATGCTTGAGGGGTTTAAGAGGCACAAAAGTATTTAACCACAAAGGACACAAAAGTCCACAAAAGACTCAAAAAGTTTTTAGTGTATTTTATGTTCTTTTTGTGTGTTTAGTGTTTAATGTTTCTCGCCCAGCTTGCGGCAGTACTTACCACCTATCCAGCAGTAGGCGCCTACGAGGACGAAGGGAATGGAGAGCATTTGACCCTGATTGAGACCGATAGCACTGACCATGTCGAGTTCCCACGGCTCTTGCACGTCTTTAAGGAATTCGATGAAGAAGCGGAACGTGAAGATACACGTCAGCACCCAGCCGAAGAAGAAGCCCGTGCCCACCTTGGTCTTATAGTGCCTGTAGAGCCAGAGGCCTATGGGGAAGAGCAAGAGGTAGAATGCTGCCTCGAAGAGCTGGCCCGGATAGCGGGCAAAGTCCTCGCCGTTTTGCACGAAGACGAAGCCCAAGGGAGAGTCGGTGGGCTTGCCTACAATCTCTGAGTTCATGAGGTTGCCCAGTCGGATGAAGCAGGCCGTGATGGGCGTGGCCACGGCTATGTTGTCCATCACGCGCATCCAGTTTAGCCCCGTCTTACGGACGTAGAGCCAGAGGGCGATGATGAGGCCGAGGGTTCCGCCATGACTGGCAAGGCCCGCATAGCCCGTACACCGCCAGCCGCCCTCAGGCATTTGCTTTATGGGCAACAGCATTTCGAGCGGATGCGTTAGGAAATAGCCTGGTTCGTAGAGTAGGCAATGGCCTAAACGCGCCCCTAAGAGGATGCCGCAGAAGCAGTAGATGAAGAGCGGGTCGAACTTCTCGTCGGCTATCTGCTGGTCTTTGTAGAGTTTCAAAACGACCACGTAGGCCAAGGCGAGGCCAATGACCCACATCACGCCGTACCACACCACGTCGTGGCCCAAGATGCTAAAGGCGACCTTATCGGGGTTCCAAATGATATGTAACATAGGGCAGGCCTTATCTTATACGTTGAAGCGGAAGTGCATAATGTCGCCGTCTTGCACGACGTATTCTTTTCCTTCGATGTGGAGCAGGCCAGCATCGCGCACGGCGGCTTCGCTGCCTAAGCGCACGTAGTCGTCGTACTTGATGACTTCGGCACGGATAAAGCCGCGTTCGAAGTCGGTGTGGATAACGCCCGCGCATTGCGGTGCTTTCCAGCCACGGCGATAGGTCCACGCCTTCACCTCCATAGGGCCTGCGGTGATGAAGGTTTCGAGACGGAGCATCTTGTAGGCTGCTTTTATTAGGCGGTTGACACCACTTTCTTGAAGGCCCACGTCTTGCAAGAACTCTTGCCGCTCTTCGTATGTTTCCAGCTCGGCGATGTCGGCTTCGGTCTGGGCTGCCACGACAAGTATTTCGGCTCCTTCGTCCTTCACGGCTTCGCGCACGCGCTCGACGTAGTTGTTGCCACTGACGGCGCTGCTTTCATCGACGTTGCAAACGTAGAGCACGGGCTTGGCCGTCAGCAGGAAGAGGTTTCGTGCGGCTTGCTGCTCCTCTTTGCTCTCGAAGGTCACACTGCGCGCGTTGCGCCCCTTTTGCAGGGCCTCGCTGTAGGCGCGCAGCACTTCAAGCTCTACCTTGGCATCTTGATTACCGCCCACCTGCGCCAGTTTCTCCACGCGCGGCATACGGTTTTCTACGGTTTCGAGGTCTTTCAGTTGCAGTTCGGTGTCGATGATTTCTTTGTCGCGCACGGGGTCGATGCTGCCGTCAACGTGAACCACGTTGTCGTCGTCGAAGCAGCGCAGGACGTGGATAATGGCATCCGTTTCGCGGATGTTTCCCAGGAACTGATTGCCGAGTCCCTCACCCTTCGAAGCCCCTTTGACGAGACCTGCAATGTCAACAATCTCTACCGTTGTGGGCACGATGCGCCCGGGGTTGACGAGCTTTGCCAGCACGCCAAGGCGCTCGTCGGGCACGGTGATAACGCCCACGTTAGGCTCGATGGTGCAAAACGGGAAGTTGGCACTCTGCGCTTTGGCATTACTCAAACAATTAAACAACGTTGACTTGCCCACGTTGGGCAAGCCCACTATTCCGCATTGTAAACTCATTGTATCTGTTTTCTATTATAATGATCAACTGTACGTTTTATGAAAGATGTTATCATATCCGCTTCCTCTTTATCCACGTCCCTAAACAGAACTTGAGACATTTGGCTAACACATTCTTGACTATTCATTGTGTTGACATTTATCGCTTTGCTGCAAAAGGGGATGTATGCGGCGGGGGTTTATAAACGCGAGGCGAAGATAGTGCAAACCGAGCGAAAAGCAAAGCTTGCTCTTCGTTTTTCAGTTGGCAGTCCTTAGGGCGCGCGGCCAGGCTATGATATAGACGGCCACGGCCACAGCGAGGAGTACGGGATAGAAGAGGTAGGGGATGATGGCCGTAGGGGCGAGGCCCGCCAGGGCGCCGGCCATGAGTAGTTGTGCGCCGTAGGGCAGCAGGCCTTGGGCTATGCAGCTTGACGTGTCGAGCAGGCTGGCGGTGCGCACGGGCGAGATGCCGAAGCGCGCAGCCACGTCGCGGGCTATGGGGCCTACGCTGAGGATGGCCACGGTGTTGTTGGCGGTGCAGAGGTTGGTGAGCATCGTCAGCAGGACGATGACGGCTTGTCCGCCGCGCGGTGAGCGGACGCGCTTTGTCAGCATGCGAATGAGCCACGTGATGCCGCCGCCCTGCCTGACCAGCTCGAGCAGGCCGCCGGCGATGAGCGAGACGAGGATGAGTTCGCCCATGCCGCCAATGCCTTCGACGATGGCGGCGAAGAGGCCGACGGCATCGAACGCGCCAGCGGCAAAGCCTATCGTTGCAGCCACGACGATGCCCAGCCCCAACACGGGCACCACGTGAAGGCCCATTGCGGCAGCAGCAAGGACGAAGACGTAGGGGAGGACGCGCCACGCTTCGCCCCGCTCCACGCCAGCACTGCCGCCTGCGCCGCCCAGGAAGGCGTAGAGGGCGGCGGTGACGAGGGCGGCGGGCAGGGCTATGCGCAGGTTGGCGCGAAACTTGTCGCTCATGCGGCAGCCCTGCGTGCGTGTAGCGGCCACGGTGGTGTCGGAAATAAACGAGAGGTTGTCGCCGAAGAAGGCGCCACCCACGATGGCACCCGTCAGCAGCGGCACGCCTAAGCCGCTTCCCTCGGCCAGCCCTGCCGCTAAGGGCACGAGGGCCACGATGGTGCCTACGCTCGTGCCCACGGAGAGGCTGACGAGGCAGGCGGCCGTAAACATGCCTGGCAGCAGCAGGCGCGGGGGGAGGGCGGAGAGGCAGAGGCCAACGGTGGCATCGATAGCGCCCATCGCTTTGGCTGTGGCAGCGAAGCCGCCTGCCAGCACGAAGATCCACACCATCAGCAGCAAGTCGGCCTGCCCAGCGCCACGGGAAAAGACGCGCAGGCGCTCCTCGACGCTCCAGCCGCGCAGCGTCAGCAGGGCGTAGGCCGCCACGAGGAGGAAGACGATGAGGATGGGCACCTGGCTGAAACCGCCGCAGACGAAGCTCAGTGCCACGAAGCACGCGGCCATCACGAGCATCGGACTCAGGGCCAGCAGCCCATTGCGGCGGCGAGGCTTGATACGTTTGTTTCTGTTCATAACGGGCGCGAAGATACTGCTAATTCTGCGACATAGAGCGCGCTTCCCGCAGGTTTCTCCGCGCGGTGCGCAAAAAAACGCGCAGTGCGCTTGTCGTTGAGGAGTAGAATGTCTATATTTGCAAACATTAAGAACTACCGCTCGTATGAACACCCCCATCCCTCCCACCCGTTTCTTCGCCTCGCCGGCGCAAAAGATGCGCTCTAACAGCGTTTCTCCGAGCTGGGAGGCCAAAAATACCCCCCCCTATTAAGTTACTCTAAAACAGCTATATACGCCTTATTTGGGCGCATATTCAGGCGGCATCCTGCCCTCTTTCCGAGGTGCGGGATGCCGCTTGCGGTATGCTGGGAGCGCGGGCGCCTCGCCCGCATGATGAGCCGCAAGTGTCCCACCTGCGACTGTCGTGGGCAACCTGTGCGCCCGCGCCGCTTCGCGCCGATTAGGGCGGGCGAGGCGCCCGCGCTCCCAGGGAGCAAACACGCAAAGAACATAAACAAATTATCCATTCCTTAACTCATAAAACAAAACTTTACGCCTTATGAAAACAAGACTACTTACCACCCTCACCGCCGCTCTCCTCGCCCTCAGCTCCTATGCGGCTGGCACGAAGATAGGCGGGATACATTACGTGCTTAATTCCCGCACAAAAACTGCAAGCGTGACCTATACGGGT
>ONHN01000053.1 GCA_900317635.1 uncultured Prevotellaceae bacterium
TCCTGACGCTTCACCAGTTCATCGCTTGTAAGCCGTAAGGAAAAATCGAACAATTCCGTGTAGGCATCAAACTCTACGGGTTCGGCTGCACCGCAGGCGGCCAAGATGCGCCCTACGGCTTTTTGCTCGCCTGGCGTGAGGGGCATCACGCCGTTGAGGCAGTCGTAGAACATATGGCCGCCACTGAAGAGCGCCTTGAGCTGCGCGACGTGCGCACCTCGTCACACATGAGGTGCGCACCTCGCCATACACGTGGTGCGCACCTCTTTATATGTTGTTCAGTTCAGCGAGTGGTTTACTGCCCTTCTTACTCTGCGCTGTCGGTTATATAATCCTCAACACCGTAATCGCTTGGAGCGCGGAACTGATAAGATGACTTGTCACCATAGACTTTGTCGTGGGTCTCTACTGTCCCATAGCCGCAGAAGTTGTACTCACCAGGAAGGGTGAACTTGCGTCCGTCGGCACGGGTCACAACGATGCGGTAGGTGCAGGCTTCGTAGTGGCTGGAATAGCCGTAGCGGTTCTCGGTAAACCCTGAAGGTGCCCAACCTCCTACGCTCAGCGACCACTTCCCCCCGCCTTCAGGCCAGTAGCTGTCATACGTTGTCATATTGTTGCCTTTATACCACGACGTGCAGTTGTTGCGCCAGGCAAAAGTTATTGCCCCCGCTTGCTCCGGGCCAACCGTAAACCATGCTTTCCACGGCTTACTCTCTGTGGCAGAGACCGTGCCTGCCGTGCCCGTTTTTGTTTCATCGCGAAACACTTCTTGGCGCACCTTGCCTTCGTCGTCGGCGTAGTAGCGGGCTTCGTAAGTGCGCTCTTCGTAGTAGTTCTTTACGAGTTCGAAGTCAACATTATCGTCGGGCATCAGGCCTGCAACCGTAATAAGTCCTGTCGTGGGGTTTTTGTCGCCGTCCGACCCGCGCGTTGGCCATGAGTCATAGGGAATTAGCGAGCGCGAAACTTCCACCTCGCTGCCCCAGGCAGGGACGTCGTAGCCAAAGGCATTGATCAGAGGCACGATGCTGTACGTGCCGTCGAGAACGGAGAGGCTGGCGGGGAGCTCGTCGTAAGTATTGAAGAAGCTGTAGGTGTGTTCGCGGGCATAACTATCGCCTGACAACAGCGTGTTGTATGTCTTGCTGACAAGCTGTTTGTCCTTATTATAGGCCGCCAGACCTACCACGTAGGGCAGGCTGTTGCCATGAGGCAGGGCCTTGGCTTCTACGGTGCCAACATTGCTACTATCTTCGGGCTTCTTCGTGACCACGGTCTTCTCAAATTCGGGGAAGAGCAAGAGCGACATGTCAAAGAAGGTCTTTTCGCCTTCAAAGAACTTCTCCTTCTTCCTGGGCTTATTGCCGAAGGAGTATTCGGCGTTGGCCTCAAAGACGGTGCACATGGGCGAGAGGGTTATGTTCGTGCCCGAGAGTGCGGGGTAAAGTTCGCCCTTGGTGGCAGCCACGGGATCAACCGCGAACGAGGCCGTCAGGCGCGGGCCCACAAAGACGTCGGCACCCACGGCGGCATAGATGGCCTTCTCGGCCCAGCGGTTGGTTTCGAGCTTCATGGGGAAGTTGCTGCCGGCTTGCAACGAGCCGTTCAGCGATACGCTCATGCTCCAGCCGTTGTCTTCGCTGCCTGGCGCGGGGCAGTTCGGCTTGCACTTGCCGCTGATGCGGTCGGTGCCGAGGTGGAAGTCCTGCGTGCCGTGGAAGGCAAACTTGGGCGAGGAGACGGTCAGGCTGAGGTCGCCCGTGGTCTTGATGAAAGCCTGGGGCGAGGGGTCGAGCTGGAAGATGGGCAGGATGCTGGGGAAATAGACGGGCAAACCGGCGATGTACCACGTCGTCACGTCCTCGAGGTTGGCCTTGGCCGTGAAGCTGACGCCCACTTCGGCATCTTCCTTCAGCATAACGCCGATGTACTTCACGCTGCGCGAAATGTTGTAGGAAACGGTGGCGCGCACCTTCAGCGCGAGGTCGAGGCTAAGCGTAACGCTGAAGTCGTCGTTGCCACGGCTGAAGGGGAACTTGCCGTTGAGGTTGACAAGGGTGAGGTCTTTGTTGCCTTCCACGCGGCGGCGCACCTTGTTGAGGCCCGCCATGCGGTGGCGCGCCTTACCGCTCTCGTCGGTGCCTATCTGCTCAACGGTGATGAACTGCTCAAACACTTCGCTGAGGTCTTCTATGGGTTCGCACACTATGCCATACAAATTGCCCTTATCTGCTGGGGGCGTCACGCTTTTCACCTTGCCCACGAAGGGTCCTTCGGCCCACACGCGGTTAGCGTCGGGAACATTGCGCCCATTCTTCCATTCGGGACACGTGAGTATCATGCCCACGGTGGGTAGGCCCTCGGTCGTATTGGCTCGCCACTTGAGCGTAAAGCCGTCGTCGCCTTCGAAGTAGTAGCTCGTTGTTTGTGCGGGACTGCCTTCGCCGTTGATTTCGCAGAGCTGAGGGCTGAGGATGATGTCGGGCTGTTGGAATCCCACGCTGTCGATGGCTGAGAGGGTAATGCGGTAGGTCGTATCGGCCACTTCAATCTCTTGCACCACGTAGTCGTCGTGCTCCACGCCCTGCAAATCGACCTTCGACACGCCCATGCGCTGCACGTCGTCGAAGAAGAAACCGTCGAAGCCGCCATCGTTGCGATAGATATAGAAAGCTTCTTGCGAGAAAGCTGGTAGGGCGCAGACCGCCAAAAGGGCGATGCAGGCGCCACGAAGGAGGGAGGTAGTATGTGTTTTCATGGGTCGTGCTTCTATTTCTTAAGGAACTTATACGTTGCATCGCCTGCCTTCACGATATACGTGCCGGCTGGCATGCCTTTCGCGGAAACCTCGACCTTCTGTCCCTCAGCCGCTGTTTGCTGGCCGAGGAGCTTACCGTCGGGAGAAAAGAGTTGGATGAGCGTGCCTGCGGGCAGGCCGGCAAAAGTCATGCCGTCCGCTTCTTGCGAGAAGAACACCTCGCCAGGCTGTAACGTAGGAGCCGAGATGGAGGAGTAAACACCCTCGTAGGTATAGCGCAGCACCTTGTCGAGGGGATAGGAAATGCTCGTCTTGGCCGTTGTCAGTAGCAGCGAGCCGTCGGCGAAGGTCGTTGTGGGCTCGTCCGCAAGGTCGTGATAGACCTTCGAGCCGTCCGTCAGCCATACCACGAGGCGCTGCGGGTCGGCCTGCGAGCGCACGGTGGCGGCTTGTGCGCCTGCGGCAAGCAGGAGCACACAAAGGAAAGATAAGAGTTTCTTCATAGTAAACGATGTTTTAGCCTTGCCCGCCGTCACCCTGCAACAACGCATCAGCTTCTTGACGGAACAAGATGAATGAAAAATAAGAGTTTGGGAGCAAAGTTAATCCTTTCTACTATATAAAGCAAACAAATACGCAAAAAAATAAGCCCGAAGTTTCGAGCCTGCACCTGCACACTGCGCAATGAGGAAAGCAGCGGCTCGGAGCGCGCAGCGCTGGCCTTGCGGCTGTGAGCACAAAGCGCAGCGGAGCGCGTTCGGCGGCGCAGGAAAAAGTTTGAGCGTAGCGGCGCAAGATTCCATGCGGGGATGGAAAACTTTCCACGCCCGCATGAACTCCGCTCCATCCCCGCATGGAATTGTTTCCATCCCCGCATGGAGCACCACGGAAAAAGCCGCCAGCACACGCCACTGGCCTGCACCTATTACGCAAAAAGCCTCTAAAACTATCGAAACGTGCTACTATTGTGCAGAAAAAAACGTAATTTTGCAGGCAATAAGGCTGAGCGTTCATCCCTCAGTAGCAAAACATAAAGAAAGAATAAGCTATGAAGGCTTTTTGGCATATCATCCTGCGCGAGCTACACCGCCTGGGTCCCGACCCGTTGGTGTGGTTTTGCATTGTTTTTGCCCCCTTGCTGTCGGCCCTGTTCTTCACCACGTTTATGGCCCAGGGCCTTCCCACGAGCCTGCCCATAGGCATTGTTGACCAAGACAACACCTCCACAACGCGCCAAATCGTTCGCAACCTCGACGCCATGCAGCAAACGGGCGTGGCGGCCCACTATGCCGACGTCACCGAGGCGCGCCGCGCCATGCAACGTGGCGAGGTCTATGCCTTCTTCTACATCCCGCGCGGAACGACGAGCCTGGCGCAACAGCAGAAGCAACCCAAGATTTCGTTCTACACCAACTACACCTACCTCGTGGCAGGCTCGCTGGCCATGCGCGACATGCGCATGATGTCGGAGCTGGCCGCAGGGGCCGCCGCCCGAAGCGTGCTCTACGCGCGCGGGGCTACGGAGCAGCAGGCCATGGCCTTCCTACAGCCCATCGTCATCGAAACGCACCCCATCTCCAACCCTACGCTCAACTACAACGTTTACCTCTCCAACAGCCTCATTCCTGGCATCCTGGCTATCTTCATCTTCATGATGACCGTTTATGGCATTGGTATGGAGATAAAGCAAGGCACGGCCTCCGAATGGCTCAGCCGCGCTCATGGGCGCATCCACCTCGCCCTCCTTGGCAAGCTGTTGCCGCAAACGCTGATGTTCCTGGGCGTGGGGGCTATCATCATCATCTACCTCTACGGGGTGTTGCGCTTCCCGTGCTTGGGCGGCATGTGGCGGATGATGGGTGTCATGACGCTCTACGTGTTAGCGTGTCAGGGCATGGGCGTGTTTATGATAGCCATGCTGCCCACCCTGCGCTTGGGTCTCTCGTTCGCCTCGCTGTGGGGTGTGGTTTCGTTCAGCATCTGCGGCATGTCCTTCCCCGTCCTCGCTATGGACGCTCCCTTGCAGGGCCTTGCCCTCCTCTTCCCCCTGCGCCACTACTTCCTGCTCTACGTCAACACGGCCCTCGACGGTTACCCGCTACTCAACGCCTGGCCCTACCTGCTGTGGCTCTGCTTCTTCATCAGCCTTCCCCTGCTTTGCGGCTGGTGGCTCAAGCGCCAACTGCTCACGGTGAAGTACGTGCCGTAAACGTTAAACGTTAAACATTAAACAATAAACATTAAACATTAGACGTTACCTTGTCTCTCCTTTAAGCTTATTCCCAACACAAAGATAAACCATCATGACCAAATCGCTCAAACCCGCCACGCTCTGCGTTCGTGCAGGCTACGTGCCTCGCAACGGCGAGCCCGTAGAACCGCCCATTGTTCAAAGCACCACGTTCAAGTATGACAGTAGCGACGACATGGCGCGCCTCTTCGACCTTGAAGCTGTGGGCTACTTCTACACGCGCCTGCAAAACCCCACGAACGATGCCGTAGCGGCGAAGATTGCGGCCCTCGAGGGGGGCGTGGGTGCCGTCCTGACCAGCTCGGGGCAGGCTGCCAACTTCTTCGCCATGCTGAACATTTGCGAAGCGGGTAGCCACATCGTCAGTTCGTCGGAAATCTACGGCGGCACGTTCAACCTCTTCGGCGTGACGCTGAAGAAGATGGGCATCAGCTGCACCTTTGTCCACCCCGACGCCTCGGACGAGGAACTGCGCGCCGCTTTCCGCCCTAACACGCGCGCCCTTTTCGGCGAGACCATCACGAACCCTGGCTGCGCCGTGCTCGACATTGAGCGCTTTGCACGCATAGCCCACGAGCAGGGTGTGCCCCTCATCGTTGACAACACCTTTGCTACGCCCATCAACTGCCGCCCCTTTGAGTGGGGTGCCGACATCGTCACCCATAGCACGACGAAATACATGGACGGCATGGCATCGCAAGTGGGCGGTTGCGTAGTAGATAGCGGCAACTTCCCATGGGACCAGTACGCCGACAAATATCCAGGCCTCACCACGCCCGACGCCTCTTACCACGGCCTCACCTACACCAAAGCCTTCGGCAAAATGGGCTACACGACGAAGCTCGTCACACACCTCATGCGCGACCTCGGCTCCATCCCTTCTCCGCAAAACGCCTACCTGCTGAACCTCGGTCTGCAAACGCTGCACCTGCGCATGCGCCAACACTGCCTCAACGCGCAACGCATTGCCGAGTTCCTCGCGTCATGCGACAAAGTGGCGTGGGTTCACTACAGCGGCCTTCCCACCGACGCCTACTACGAGCGCGCAAAGAAATACCTGCCCAATGGCTCGTGCGGCGTGATTGCCTTCGGATTGAAAGGCGACCGCCAGACGGCCGTAACGTGGATGGACAGCCTGCGCCTGATTAACATCGCCACGCACGTGGCCGATGCCCGCACCTGCGTGCTCCACCCCGCCAGCCACACCCACCGCCAGCTCTCCGACGAGCAACTGCGCGATGCTGGCGTCCCCGCCGACCTCATCCGCCTGAGCGTAGGAATCGAAGACGTTGACGACCTGCTCGACGACATCCGCCAAGCACTTGAGAAGGTGTAAACAAAGCAATAGCCCCAGCGGGGTGATACAGCAGTAGGCAGGGGGAGCTAAGCGGGCCCCCGTATATGGCCACTAATGACAAAAGGGAGCTCCGTAGGAGCGGCACTTCTAACATCGAAAGTTTGTGTCGCTCCTACGGAGTTTGCCTTATTTGTTGCACGCCAAACTTGCGCTGTGACGCACCGCTGGCGCTTGAACTTGAAACGCTCTGCGGGTGAGGACGCTTGCGCACTATAATGCAGGCGATGCGCCCGTGCTCATCGTGCCTACACAATATTATATATATATACGCGCGCGAGGGCATAAGGAGCCAGTTCAAGGCTCGCAGCGCATACCCCTTGCAGAGGGAAACGAAAAAAAGTTGCTAACAGACTTTGTCCGTTTCCAAAGAATGTCGTATCTTTGCACGCCGATTATTAAAAACGACAGCGACTTAGCGCTGTAAGTCCGCCTCGTGCCCGCCGCCTTTGGCCGGACGACGGGAGTTTCGCGAAACGCGGGCGAAGAAACAAACATCTTAGTAGTTACACACTTAAAAACAGACAACAAGAGTGGACACGTTAAGTTACAAGACCATCTCTGCCAATCGTGAGACCGTGAAGAAGGAATGGGTCGTAGTTGACGCTACGGACCAGGTTCTGGGTCGTCTTGGCAGCAAAGTCGCCAAGCTGTTGCGGGGTAAATACAAGCCGAACTTCACCCCCCACGTAGATTGCGGCGACAACGTTATCATCATCAACGCCGACAAGGTGCGCATGACGGGTAAGAAGTGGACCGACCGCATCTACCTGCGCTATACGGGTTATCCTGGCGGCCAACGCGAAGCTACCCCCCAGAGCATTTTGGCAAAGCCCAATGGTGCCGACCGCCTCGTGCATCGCGTCGTAAAGGGCATGTTGCCCAAAAACAAATTAGGTGCTGCTATCCTTAAGAACCTCTACGTTTATGCAGGTTCGGAGCATCCTCATCAAGCTCAGCAGCCCCGCGTTATCGACATCAACCAGTACAAATAATCAAGTAAACGAAGACACACATGGAATACATCAACGCCCTCGGTCGCCGCAAAAGCGCCGTAGCCCGCATCTTCGTCAAAGAAGGTACTGGCAAGATTACTATCAACAAACGCGACCTCGCCGACTACTTCCCCAGCCCCATCCTGCAGTACGTAGTGAAGCAACCCCTCACGCTGCTCGACGCTGAAGGCAAGTACGACATTATGGTACACCTCAACGGTGGTGGCTACACGGGTCAGAGCCAGGCACTGCGCCTCGCTATCGCCCGCGCCCTCGTGAAAATCAACGCCGACGACAAAAGCGCGCTGCGCAAAGAAGGCTTCATGACCCGCGACTCTCGCTCGGTTGAGCGTAAGAAGCCCGGTCAGCCCAAGGCACGTCGTCGCTTCCAGTTCAGCAAACGTTAATCGGCAACTTTTGCTGAGCAAGCGTTTAGCATCTAAACCGACGGGACATTACGCCTTGCGCGAAGCAAAGGTAATCTACCCTGCGGTTGGTTGAACACGGCATTCAATTAAAAAGAAAGTAAACGAACAAACACACAAGACACACACAATGGCAAGAACAGACTTCCAAACCCTGCTTGAGGCAGGTTGCCACTTCGGACACCTCAAGCGCAAGTGGAACCCCGCCATGGCTCCCTACATCTTTATGGAGCGCAACGGCATCCACATCATCGACCTCCACAAGACCGTCAAGAAGATTGACGAAGCTGCCGAGGCCCTGAAAAACATTGCTAAGCAAGGAAAACGCATCCTCTTTGTATCTACTAAGAAACAGGCCAAAGACATCGTAGCCGAGAAAGCAACCGGCGTAGGCATGCCTTACGTGACGGAACGCTGGCCGGGCGGTATGCTCACCAACTTCCCCACCATCCGCAAAGCCGTGAAGAAGATGACCAACATCGACAAGATGATGGCCGACGGCACATACGCCAACCTCTCTAAGCGCGAAATTCTGCAGATTACGCGTCAGCGCGCCAAGCTCGAGAAGAACCTCGGTTCTATCGCCGACCTCTCCCGCCTGCCCGCCGCCCTGTTCGTCATCGACGTGATGAAAGAACACATCGCCGTTGCAGAGGCCAACCGTTTGGGCATCCCCGTCTTCGGTATCGTTGACACCAACTCGAACCCTGCCGACGTTGACTTCGTAATCCCCGCCAACGACGACGCTAAGCAGAGCATCGACGTTATCCTGACCGCCGTATGCCAGGCTATCGCCGAAGGCGTTGAAGAGCGCAAGGCCGAACGCGCCGACGCTGAAGCACAAGCTCAGCAAGAAGGCGAGAAGGCTCCCCGCAAGCGCACCACGCGCACACGCCGTGGCGCCGCCGCCGAAGAGAAGCCCGCAGCAGAAGAGCCCGCAGCAGAAGAAGCCCCCAAAGCTGAGGAGCCCGCAGCTGAAGAAGCTCCCAAGGCTGAAGAACCTAAAGCAGAATAAGTAAACCACTACAAGTTTTGCTTACGTTAGAAGGAGTTAACGGAGTTTCTATCGCCTTAGGCGTTGCAGAACTTCATTAACTCCTTTCACTAAACGAAAACATCAATCAACAAACCCAAAAACACATACAGAAGCAATGGCTGTAACAATTGAAGATATCAAGAAACTTCGCACCATGACGGGTGCAGGTCTTGGCGACTGCAAAAAGGCACTCGCTGAAGCTGACGGCGACATGGAAGCCGCTATCGAAATCATCCGCAAGAAGGGTCAGGCCGTAGCCGCTAAACGCTCCGACCGCGAAACGAGCAACGGTTGCGTTCTCGTGAAGAGCACCGCCGACTTCGCCGCCATGATTGCCCTCAAGTGCGAAACCGACTTCGTTGCCAACAACAAAGACTTCATCGCCCTCACGCAAGAAATCCTCGACGCTGCCGTGGCTGCCAAGGCCAAGACGCTGGACGAGGTGAAGGCACTGCCCCTCGGCAACGCTACCGTGCAGGATGCTGTCGTTGACCGCAGCGGTATCACGGGCGAGAAGATGGAGCTCGACGGCTACCTCACCCTTGAAGGTGGCAACGTGAGCATCTACAACCACCAAGGTCGCAACATGCTCTGCACCATGGTACAGCTCAACAAGCCGGCCGAAGAGCAAGGCCACAACATCGCCATCCAGATTGCTGCCATGAACCCCGTTGCCGTTGACGAGGCCAGCGTGCCCCAGGAAGTGAAAGACAACGAGCTGAAGGTGGCTCTCGAAAAGACGCGCGAAGAGCAAGTGAAGAAGGCCGTAGAAGTAGCCTTGAAGAAGGCTGGCTATAACCTCTACATTGCCGAGAGCGAAGAGCACCTTGAAGAAGGTATCCGCAAGGGCAACATCACCGAGGCCGACGCCGAAGCTATCCGCAAGCTAAAAGCCGAAACCGCTGAAGCTAAGCTGGCCAATATGCCCGAACAGATGATCCAGAACATCGCTCAGGGTCGTATGAACAAGTTCTACAAAGACTTCACGCTCGTAAACCAGGAGATGGCCCTCATCGACGACACGCCCACCGTGGCTGCCTACCTGAAGAAGGCCGACCCCGAGCTGAAAGTCGTAGCTTTCCGCCGCTTCACCCTCGCCGCTGAATAAGCAGTAAAGCTGACACAACACTATATCGTTTGAACGGCAGACGCAACCTATGCGCCTGCCGTTTTTGCATGGGGGTGCGGGCGGGACGGCTGCGTTCCAGCGCCGGCGTAGCCCCCTGGAAGCGCAGGCGCCTCGCCCGCATCCCATCATCGGCGTAGCATCCTGGGAGCGCGGGCGCCTCGCCCGCAACCCAACGTCCGCGTAGCACCCTGGGAGCGCAGGCGCCCCGCCCGCAACCCATCATCGGCGTAGCCCCCTGGGAGCGCGGGCGCCCCGCCCGCAACCCATCATCGGCGTAGCCCCCTGGGAGCGCGGGCGCGCAACCCATCATCGGCGTAGCCCTAACTGGGTACGCAGGCGTCTCGCCTGCACCCCAACGCCCGCGCTTCCAGTGGAGCCTCTCAATAAAAATGAAAAAAACATCGCTCCTTGCTTGCCGCTCCCTACAAAAGGCGAAAAAAAATGTTGTAACTCCTTGCAGGTCTTAAAGAAAGCGATAAATTTGCGCTGGCAAATACCGCCTTCATACATCTTATAAGCAAACTTCAAACCTAATACTAATCTATGCAACGCTACAAGTTACTTTGCTTGTCGGCCCTCCTCGCTTTTGTGCTGCCCTTTGCAGCCACGGCGCAGATTGAGCCCGACAGTGAGGGTCACTACTTTGACCCTAAGCAAGGCGCAGAAGCCAATCCGACGGGGAACGTCGATTGGTCGCTTGAGCGCGACAATGCGCCGCTAAAGGCAAAACCCGGCCTTCGCGGCACGCCCATCGCGCCCGCTTCGAGCTACGGACTGCCCAGCGCTGTCCATAACGGCACGTCGAAATACTATCGCCGCCCCGTTATCAACCAAAAGGGAAACTCGTGCGGTATCACCTCGCGCGTGACAAACATGATGGCCTACGAGTTGAATGCCTACCGCGACAAGGACGGCTCGCTGGAAGAGAATATGTTGCCTCCCCACTTCGCCTTCGTGCCAGCCTACAACGGCGGCGTGGCCAAAGAGACCTACGCTAAGCTGGTCGGCATCCCCGATGCCGTCACCTACGGCGGTAGCATCACCTCCAGCATCTACGGCGGCCCCTACAGCGAGACGAGCAACAACTACGGTCGTATGCAAGGTTACGACAAGTGGTACAAAGCCATGTTCAACCGCATCAGCAACAATCCAGGTTTCCCCAACAGCTGCATGACGGCGGCGGGTGCACTGGCCTGGAAGCGATGGCTCTACAACCACAACGGCGACACCGACTTCCATTCAGGCGGTGTCATCGGTATTGGTATCGGTAGCGATGGCATGGAATTAGCCGACATACCTTCTACCACGGCCAACGATGCTGCTGGCGTGTCGGGTTTGAAATACATCAGCCACTTCGGCACGAGCGTTGACCACGCCGTGCTCATTGTGGGCTACGACGACCGCATCGAGTTCGACCTCGACGGCGACGGCGTATATGGCGAATCGAGCAACGCCCTGGGGCAGAATGAAACGGGCGCGTGGATCGTAGGCAACAGTTGGGGCAGTTGGGGCAACGATGGTTTTGCCTACATCCCCTACGCCCTGGCCGATGCTACGAGCCAAAGCACCACCTCCTCGGGCGTGACGTGCTACAAAGCGAAAGGCTCTGGCTGGACAGGCGAAGTGTATAAGATACGTAAAGACTACCGCCCCCTGCGCACGCTGAAAGCGTCCGTGGCCTACTCCAAGCGTAGCGAAATCAGCATCGCCCTCGGCGTGGCACAGGACATCTCGGCCACCGCGCCCGAAAAGACGCTGACCCTCGTCAACCACAACTACCACGGCGACTGCGACGGCGACGGCGTGGATGCCGAAGTGCCGATGCTGGGCCAATGGGCCGACGGCAAGCTCCACGGCGAAGCGATGGAGTTCGGCTACGACATCACCGACTTCACTTCGCAGTTCGACACGCATCGCCCGCTATAATACTTCCTCATCATCAAGAGCAAAAGCGGTGCCTCGGGTACGGGTCAGGTCGAAGCCGCCAGCATCCTCAACTACGAGCTGGGCTCGGCCATCGAAAGTCCCTTCACGATCACGACGCCCGTCAGCATCAACAACAACGGCGGTACGACAACCATCACGACCATCGTCTATGGCGAGGACTTCCCCGCCCCTGCCGGCCTCGCACTCTCCACGCGAACACTCTCGTGGACAGCCCCTGCCGCCTCGGGCTATACGCTCACGGGCTATAAAATCTATCAAGACGACGCTGAAGTGGGGACGACCACCTCTACGTCCTACACGCTCTCGGCCACGCCCTCGGCAGGCGACCAGTTCACGGTTTGCGCCGTCTATTCGCTCAATGGCAGCGAAGTGCTCTCTTCTGCCTCCAACAGCGTCAGCGTGCGCACCGACTACGACACGAAGGGCATCACCCTCTCGGGCGGTAGCATCACCATCCCCGGCGTTTGCGACAACGACTACGCCAACTACACCATCGAGTATCTCTACAAACCCAATATAACGTGGCAGAGTGGCGGCTACTACAACTACTTCAACACACCGGGGACGTGCATACTGCAATATTCGAACAATCGATGGTACAAGCAAGTAGGTACAACCTTCGGCGATCCGTTAGTAAGCAGTACCAGTGCAGTACCCACTTCCAACTCATGGAACCGCATGGCGTTGGTGTTCAGCGGTGGCACAGCCAAGCTCTACATCAACGGCACGCAGCGTGCCTCCACGACGACCACGGTAGGTTCGGGCGGCAACATCAGCCTGAGCAGCCTCTATGGTACGGTTGACGAAATCCGCGTTTGGAGCACGGCGCGCACGACGACGCAGATGAACAACTATCAGAACACGCCCATCGGCTCGCCCGAAACGGCTCAAGACCTGCTGGCCTACTTCAAGGGCGACACCTTCACCGACGAACAAGGCGTTACCTACCTGCGCGACTACTCCGGCCATGGCAACCACGCCGTGCTTTCGGCCTACACCTCCGCTACGGGACAGACCCTCTCCAACACGAACTGCCCCACCAGCGTGACGGCCACCATCTCCGCTCCTACCGTTATCAACGCTGGCACGCCCGTCACGGTGCAAGCCTCCCACACGGGCAACGTGGCCCGATGGGCGTGGACCTGCTCGGGTGCTACCATCAGCGCATCGGCGGTGAACCCCACCGTGATGACCTTCCCCTCGGCAGGCAGCTACACCATCTCGCTGAAGGTGACCGACGTAACGGGCAACTACACCAGCACCATCACGAAGAACGTCACCGTTTCAAGCGCAGCCACACCCACAGCCGATTTCGACCTCAGCAAAGAAACCGCCAAGGGCGGCGAAAGCGTCAGCCTCCTGGCCAAGAACCAAGCTCCTGGCTGCACCTACAGCTGGTCGATGCCAGGTGCCGATGTAACGACAGCCAACACGCGCAACGTGGCGGCCACCTACAGCACCACTGGCGAAAAGACCGTCACGCTGACCGTGACCGCAGCCAACGGCACTACCTATACCCGGACGCGCACCCTCACCATCGTACCCAGTGCGCCCGCCGCGTTCTACACCCTTTCGCCCGCCATCATCGTGAAAGGCGAAAACGTGACGCTCACGGACCAAAGCCTCTTCGAACCCACACAGTTCAACTGGCGCTTCGAAAGCAACAACAACCGCATCACCTATAGCGGTGCTACGGGTACCATCGCCCCCTCCGTGGCTGGTGTTTACGACCTTACCTACACCGCCCGCAACGACGTTGGCAGCGGCTACACCGAAGGCCTCCGTGCCCTCATCGTCTGCAACAGCAACTCCTACAACGGCCTGACCTTCGGCGGTAGCAACCAAAACGTGACGGCTACGCTACCTTCAGCACCCACCACGGCTTGGACCATCGACTACTGGCTCAACCCCTCACAGCTTTCCAGCACCTCGGCTGGCATCACGGGTAGCAACTCGAGCTCCTTCACGATGACCTCAGATGAGAATGGCTCGCTCACGCTGACGGCCGGCTCGCAATCCGTCACGGCCAACAGCTTCTACGTGCCCAACCAGTGGCACCACTATGCCATCACCTTCTCTAACGGCGCGCTGACGTTCTATCGCGATGGCGTGGCCGTGAAGACGGCCTCAATCTCTACCACAAACTTCTCTACGTACTTCAAGTCGCTGCAAATTGGCGGCACGTCGGCTCCGCTGACGGGTAGCATCGACGAGTTCCGCGTATGGAACACCGCCCTGACGCAAGAGAAACTGCGCAGTTACTGCGTAGCTCCTATCGCCAACGTCGCTACCGCGCAAAGCACCGACGGCTTGCAACTCTACTGGCAGATGAACCAAACCTCGGGCAACGTGACCGATGCCACGAGCAACAGCATCACGGGCACGCGCAACAACTTCCGCAATGACGGTGATGCCTGGGGCGACTCGAAGGGTGTCTTCGCCCTAAGCTTCGCCACGCCCTCCGTGCCCTCAGCCACCGCTGGCGGCACGAAGCTCAGCCACGACGGCGACTTCATCTATGGCCTGAGCGACGAGCAGTTCTCTACGAACCGCAACGTGGCACTACTCGGTGCGGCCTTCGACGGCAACACATCTACCTACTACAGCTCGCGCATCCTCGGTGTTTCCTCGGCAGGCTACGACCTGAAGGACTATCCCCACTCCTTCGTCCTCGACCGCGTCGTACCCAACGTTGTCAACTCAATTGCGCTGACGTCCAACGGCTTCTACTCCTACCTCAATAACTACCACTCTGGCAACTACGGCACCAACGCGACAGTTGACTACGCGCGTGCAGCCACGGTGTCTATTGAGCAGAGCGACGACAACGAGAACTGGGAGATGCTGGAATCCAACATGCACCTCTTCAACTTAGCTACCAACTCCGTTTTCCTCACGCGCCCGCTGACGAAGCGCTTCGCCCGCTTCTCGTTCAACAAGCCCTTGATGCAAGATGGTAAGTTTGCCGCCCTCACGATCAACGAGCTCGACTTCTACGGTTCAGCAGGTCTGCCCTCGCTCACGCCTGTAGCCCTGAGCTACGTCAGCTGCTCGGACGAAGAAACAACGAAGGAGTCTCGCCTTGGCAGCTACGCGCTGGACGGCGACGAAAGCACCTTCTGGCACACGGTATGGAGCACGTCAACGGCCTATCCTCACAACATCGTCGTGCAGAACGCTTCGCTCTCCGACATCGACGTGTTCCGCATCGTGGGCGGCCACCCCTCGCAGACCGACCAAAAGTATTGGCCTGCTAAGATGGACGTAGAGACGAGTTCCAACGGCACGACGTGGACCACGGTGCAAAGTGATGTTTACATCAACTTCTCTTCTCAACCCTACGTCCGCCTCGACGAACCCATCAACGCCCGCTACATCCGCCTAACGTTCACCACCAACCGCACGGATAGAAGGGATAATGCCAACGTGATGGCTATCCGCGAAATCTATGCCTACGCCTCGGATGCCTCGTCGGAACAAGTCAACGTGACGTGGAACGTGAAGGATGCCGCAGGCAACACGGTGTTCACCACCACCACGCCCTACGCCAAGGGTGCCACCGTGTCGGAATATCCCGAGGACCTCACCGCCTACGAGGCTCGCTACGTCTCCTACCCCACCCTCGCCCCCTTCACGGCCACGGGTACTATGACGAAGAACGTGACCTACACGTGGACAGGCCCCTTCAACGTATCGGACAACAATACGGCGAATTACTACTACCTGCGCTTCATGCGTGTTCAGTCTCGTGGTTCCTCAAACTGCATGGTATATTATCTCTCAGGGTCAGACGTTTCAAGCGATGCCTTGCAGATGCTTCAGTACTCCAGCGTTCCCGCCAATAGCTCCAGCACCCACAAGCTGCAATGGGCTTTCTACGGCAATCCGTTCCAAGGTTTCACTATCAAGAACCGTGAGGCAGCTGGCAGTCTGTATGCCAACAACGCCTATAACAATGGCGGCATCCCCGTCATGTCCGAAAGCAATGCCACGACGTGGAAGGTGCTCTCAGGAACCTTCCCCGCTGCAAGCTTCACCGACACCTACCTCGACAATGTCGTAGCGGCACTATCTGGCGGAGCTATATGCATTATGGATAATGACTATTACTTGTCAGACTCTGGATATGCAGGACTACTGAAATTCTTAGGCAATGCTCGCTCCGACTGGCGCGCACAAATCATCCCGACGTTGGCCGAAAGCGTGGAAACTTCCAGCACGGTGACGTGGAACGTGGTTGACAATGCCAGCAACGTGCTCTACACCGTCACAAAGGACTACGATGCCGGCACCACCGTTTCGTCCTACCCCGCCGAGCTCACAGCCTTCGAAGAGCGCTTCGTCTCCTACCCCACCCTCACGCCCTTCACGGCTACGGGCACACAGACGAAGAACGTATCCTACACGTGGACGGGGCCGTTCCAAATCTCCGATGAGTCCAACGTCTATGAGTACAACCTCAAGATACGTGGCGAACAATACATCACGTCCGAAACCAACACCGATGGCTCATTCATGACCGTCAACACGGCATCGGAGGCAAAGCCCCAACGCTGGTCGTTCTACGGCAACCCGTTCAACGGATTTACCATTCGCAACGCAACCGACCCGTCAAAGAGCGTGTACGCTATGGCCACGCCTACCACGGACGGTAACACCTGGCCCGAGCTCTCCAGCACGAACGCTACACAATGGATTATTACGAGCGTAACGCCCTCTTCAGGCAGCTACAATCATCCTTTCAGCATCTGTGCTCCCTCTGGCAACTTCTATTGGAACAGATACAAGAAGGTTGTATCGGATGCCTATGTCTATAGCCTGAAGTACTGGAAAAACTCTGGTACCAGCGATGTCGGTGCTATCATCGAAGCTATCTACGTTGAACCCTCAACCATAGAACTTACGTGGAACATTACCGACGGAGCTAACAACACGTTCTACAGCGTGACGAAAGAAGTAGAGAAGGGAACAACCGTCTCTGCCTATCCCGACGAGTTCAACACCTTTGCTGTGAACTATAGCTATGTAGGACTACCCGCACTCACGTCCTTTGTTGCCAATGCAGACCAAGAAATTAACGTCCCCTATACGTTTACTGGTCCGTTCACACCTTCGAAGGAAAACGATATGCACTGGTACTACGTTAAGGTACGCAGCAAGTACCTTTATGCCAACTCTGCCGGTTCTGCACCTTATCCTCTGACAGCAGCTCGCGGCCCCAACGAGAACTTCATATGGGCATTTGTAGGAAACCCATTCAACGGATTCAAACTTGTTCCTTACGGAAACCAGATGTATAACTTGGCAAGTACCAATACAGGTTCTAACGGAGGTACGCCCGTGCTTAACACTGACGGTTCCGTATGGCAAGTGATTAGAAACAGTGACACTCAGTTTGCCATGAAGTATCCCGACGGGAACTTCTATTGGAACGACTATGGTAGTTCTGGAACACTCAAGAACTGGACAAGTACTTCCGATGCCGGCGCGCAAGTAACGGTAGAAGAAGCCGACCTTGACAATATCGTCACAAGTGGCTACTACCGCGTTCGCTGCGTAGGTACAAACTTGACCACCCGTTATTGGAAGTTGCAGGATTCCAAGCTGTATTGCAACGGTAGTGCTTCAGACATGAGTTCCATCTTCCGCTTTGAAGAGCAAAATGACGGCAAGTACCTTATTGCTGGCATTGTAGGCGATCAGTCATGGTATCTTGACAATTCTGTAACTACCTACTCCAAGCAGTTCGCAGCCACACAGGATGAAGCAAACTATTGGCCAACGCAAGTTTTATATAGCGGCAAGACAAGTGACATCCCGTTCTACGCGTTCAAGTTAGGTAACTACGCACAGTATTCATACGCCAACACGAATACGGGAACAAATAATGTGGTTAGTTGGACTTATTCTGCAGGAACTGCAGATGGGTCTGCATGGACAATCGAACCCGTTGAACTCCCGCAGTTCACGTCGAACGCCGATCAGCACGACGCTGAAGGCACCTACTGGTGCACGGCCTACCTGCCTTTCGACTATACCCTGCCTGCCGACGTGACGCCCATCATCGTGCGTATTGAGGGCAACACAGCGGTGCCCTACGAACTCACGGGTCGCCGCATCCCCGCTGGCACGGGCATCATCTGGAGCAGCGAGGACAACACGCCCGTACGCATCAGCTACGATGCTAATGCCGAACTGGCCGACGTTTCCAACAACGACCTCATCGGTACCTATGTTGACCTCACGCTCACCAGCGTCACCTCTGGCGGTAAGACCTACGAACAACTCAATGGTAAAAACGTCTATGTGCTCAACGCGCCCGACGGCACACCAGGCTTCTATCGCTACCACGGCACGAAGCTCAGCGCCTACAAGGCCTTCCTCAATCCCGATAAAACACAATACATTCGTGGCTACATCGGACTGGGCGTGCCTGGCGGCGACGACGACACCACAGGCATCGACGCCCTCGACAGCACGACGGACGACAACACCGAATGGTACGACCTCCAGGGCCGCCGCATAGCAAAGCCCGAAAAGGGCGGCGTCTATATCCGTGGCGGACAGAAGGTCTATGTGAAGTAAAAACCTTTTCATCTCTCTTACCCTTGTGCGGCCTCGCTCCCCAAAGCGTGGTCGCACTTTCTATTATTGCTGTCCGCTATTATTTTTTGCCTTTTAGTATAGTTTGTCTCCTTGGTGACAATTTTTGTCTTCAGGGAGGCAATTTTTTGTCTCCTTGGAGGCAATTTTTTGTCTCCCTGGAGGCAATTTTTTGTCTCCCTGGGGGCAATTTTTTGTCGCCCTGGGGGCAATTTTTTGCCCCCCTGGGGGCAATTTTTTGTCTCCATGGGGGCAATTTTTTGTCTCCCTGGGGGCAATTTTTTGTCGCCCTGGGGGCAATTTTTTGTCGCCCTGGGGGCAATTTTTTGTCGCCCTGGGGGCAATTTTTTGTCTCCCTGGGGGCAATTTTTTGCCTCCCTGGGGGCAATTTTTTGTCGCCCTGGGGGCAATTTTTTGTCTCCCTGGGGGCAATTTTTTGTCTCCAGGGTGACAATTTTTTGTCTCCAGGGTGACAATTTTTTGTCTCCAGGGTGACAATTTTTTGTCTCCAGGGTGACA
>ONHN01000052.1 GCA_900317635.1 uncultured Prevotellaceae bacterium
CTTGGTTGCATGAGATAAAGGCAGTACCTTTGCCGTGACCCAAGAAGAATGTCTTGCTATTTAGTGAGACCGAAACAAGAGGCAGAGAAGGGCTTCCTGGCTCTCTCTCCCTTGTTTCGAAATTAATGTAAACCCTATTTATGACTAACGTAAAGTAGAGTCAACGTGAAATAAAATTAAGTTTAATCTGGGGTCAACCCTTATTGTGAGT
Organism: uncultured Prevotellaceae bacterium; assembly: GCA_900317635.1. Taxonomy (GTDB): domain Bacteria; phylum Bacteroidota; class Bacteroidia; order Bacteroidales; family Bacteroidaceae; genus Alloprevotella. The sequence goes on from ONHN01000052.1 coordinate 212, forward strand.
AAGACCACAAGTAGTCAACTAAAATCGTTAAACTACACATAATACATAACTCCTACTCGGGGGTAAATTTTTTCCTACCCGACGGAAAATTTTTTCCTACCCGACGGAAAACTTTTTCCCACCCGACGGAGAATTTGGAAGTTCGCCGACGGGTTGGAGAAAGTTCGCCGACGGGTTGGAGTAAGTTCGCCGACGGGTTGGAGGAAGTTCGCCGAGGGGTTGGCGGAAGTTCGCCGACGGGTTGGAGGAAGTTCGCCGACGGGCAGGAGCGTTTGCTCTGATGGGGAAGCAAAACTTCTCCGACGGGCTCGGCATCCCTTAGGAGCGCGGGCGTAGCCCCCTGGGAGCGCGGGCGCCCTCGCCCGCAATATGCCACTTAAAGCGTTCCGCCTGTGAAATAACAAGATCCGCTACTCGGGCACCCCATACCTTCGCTGCTGGCGCAGCAATTGGTGCAGGCGGGACGCCTGCGTACCCAGTTAGGGCTACGCCGCCGATGGGTGCGGGCGAGGCGCCCGCGCTCCCAGGGCAGGCGGGTGTTTCGCGTTTTATTGCTTACCTTTGCAGCTGCAAACAGCATATTTTACGATATGGAAAAGAGAAACAATAGGTCGCGCAGGACGGGCTTTGGGGCGCTGGGCCTCTGCGTGGTGGCCTCGGTGGTGGCGCTATGCTTGATGAGTGTGGTCAGGGTGGTTTTCTACTTCTCGCAGCACACGGCACTTGCGGGCGAAACGACCGCCGTATGGCCTGCCTTCGTGCGCGGGGTGTGGTTCGACGCGGTGGTGATGTGCTACGTGCTGATCGTTCCGCTCGCGGTCGGGGCAACGTGTTGGGCATTGGGCTACGAGCGGCGGTGGACGGCGCGGGCCGTGGCGTGGTGGATGGGCGCGTGCTACGGGCTGGTGCTGATGGCCTGCGTGGCCAACATTCCCTACTTCGACTATTTTCGGCGCACGCTGAACAACAGCATCTGGCAGTGGTTTGCCTATCCCGAACAAACGCTGGGGATGGTGACGGGCGAAGGGACGTGGGTGAAGTGGATTGCGTTCTACGTCCTGCTGCTCCTTGCCTACGTCCTGCTGCTGTGGTGGATGGTAAGAAAAACAAAGGTTGCGGTCCCTTATGTGCGCCCCGAAAGAAAGGTGATGCTGCTTCGCGCCCTCGTCAGCGCTGGCCTCATCGGCCTCTGCATTTTCGGCATGCGGGGGCGCACGGGCTACAATCCCATCAAAATCTCGGCGGCCTACTATTGCAACAACCCCCTGCTCAACCAGCTGGGCCTGAACCCTGCCTTCTGTCTGCTGCGAACAACGCTCGACGCGCTGCGCCCCGAAAACCGCGCATTGCACCTGACGGATGAGGCCAGGGCCGTGGCGGACGTGAAGCGATGGCTCCACCGTCCGGGCATCAGCGGCGGCTCGCCCATCGGCGTGAGGGTGGCCGGCGCGGATAGCATAAAGAAGCTGAACGTGGTGGTTGTCCTGATGGAGTCGATGAGTGCCAACCTGCTCTCGCGCCACGGCGGGCGGGGCCTGACGCCGTTCCTCGACTCGCTCTCGAGCACATCGCTCTATTTCAGCAACTGCTACAGCGCAGGCAACCACACCAACCAGGGCATCGTGGGCGCGCTCTACGGCTTCCCCGCCATCCTTAAGCGCAACGCCATGAAGGGCAGCAACGTGCCACTCTATGCAGGCCTGCCCACCGTGCTGCAAGCGGCAGGCTACCAGACGATGTTCTTCATGACGCACGAGTCGCAATACGACAACATGAACGCCTTCCTGCGCACCAACGGCTTTGCCAGCATCTATGCGCAGGAGGACTATCCGCGCCGCGCCCGCATCAGCCACTTCGGCGTGCCCGACGACTACCTCTTCCAGTTTGCCCTGCCGCGCCTCGGCGAAGCGGCCAAAGGGCAGCAACCCTTCTTCGCCACGCTCCTCACCATTTCCAACCATCCGCCCTACGCCGTGCCGCCCTCGTTCAAGGCCCGCAGCACGAAGGCCGAGGAACAAGTCGTGGAGTATGCCGACGATTGCCTGCGCAACTTCTTCATGCAGGCCCGGCAGCAACCCTGGTACAGCAATACGCTCTTCGTCCTCGTGGGCGACCACGGCAAACGCCTCGGCGAGACGCGCTACGAGGTGAGCGAAAGCTTCAACCACGTGCCGCTCATCATTTTCGGTCCTGGCGTCGAGCCGCAGCTTCGCACCGACTTTTGCTGCCAAATAGACATCATGCCCACCGTGCTCCACCTGCTCGGCCTGCCCTACACCAACGAGAGCTTCGGCATCGACCTACTTGCCGAACGCCGCCCCGCCGCCTTCTACAGTGCCGACGCCGTGGTCTGCGCCCACGACAGCGCCGCCCTCTACATCTACAACCCCGAGGCCGAGCGCGAATTTCTCTACGACGTCTCTACCCCCGCCTTCCACCCGCTCGCGGCCCACACCGCCCGCACCCGCCAGCTGCGCCGCTACGTCCTGGCCAACCTGCAAGCGGCCGAGGCCATGACACGGGGCAAGGCGCAGCCTTAAAAAATCATAAAACCGCGCTTTTTACGCACCATATTTTATACCTTGCGCCCCGTAAGGAGTCATAACCTCGTATGTGAAACGATAAAAAACACGCAAAACATCATGAAACGCAACATTTTCCTCATCGCCCTGCTGAGCGCCGCCGTTCTGACAATGGGCAGCTGCGTCAGCAAAAAGAAGTACGCCGAGCTGCAAGCTTCCTACAATCAGCTTGAACAACGTGCCGCCGACCTGCGCACACAATACGTAGGGCTGAAGAACGAGAACGAAAACACCCGCGTGCAACTGGCCGAAGCCACCGCCACGGGCAAGAGCCTCGAACAGCGCCTGGCCGACGAGCAACGCCGAAACCAGGAACTGCGCAACGACCTCGCTACGCTGCAAAACAGCCTCGACCAAAGCCTGCTGCAAAATTCGCAGGGCAACGTCAACATCTCGAAACTCGTCGACGAAATCAATGCTTCCAACAAATACATCAAACAGCTCGTGGAAGCAAAGAGCAAGAGCGACTCGCTCAACATGGTCCTGACCAACAACCTCACGCGCAGTCTCAGCCGCGACGAGCTGCAAGAGGTTGACGTGAAAGTGCTCAAAGGCGTTGTTTACATCTCCCTGGCCGACAACATGCTCTACAAGAGCGGCAGCTACGAAATCAACGAGCGCGGACAGCAAACGCTGGCCAAAATTGCCAAAATCATCAAGGACTATCGCGACTACGACGTCCTCGTAGAAGGCAACACCGACCCCGTGCCCATCAGCCGCGAAAACATCCGCAACAACTGGGACCTCTCCTGCCTGCGCGCCACGAGCGTCGTCATGGCCCTGCAAGAGAAGTATGGCGTCGATCCCTCCCGCCTCACCGCCGGCGGACGTGGCGAGTATAACCCCATCGCCACCAACGACACCGAACTGGGCCGTCAGCGCAACCGCCGCACGCAAATCATCGTCACACCGAAGCTCGACCAGTTCATGGAACTCATCGACCAGGCACCCGAGACAGATAAGTAATAGTGAGTGAATAGAAAGGTGAAATGTGAAAAGAAGTGTGGGCCTCGTGCCTGCACTTCTTTGTATTTCCGCCCCTCGCCCTTCCCCTCAAAACACGATTTATCTGCCTGTAGGCGCGCCCTTGACAGCAGAATTTGCTAACTTTGCACGCAAAAAGAAAGCAAAACCTTATTATGAAACCACATCAACTACTGATTTATAACACGCTCTCGCGCCAGAAAGAGCGTTTCCGCCCCCTGACGGAAGGCCGCGTGGGCATGTACGTCTGCGGCCCAACAGTCTATGGCGACCCGCACCTGGGACATGCCCGCCCAGCCATCACGTTCGACCTGCTGTTTCGCTACCTCCAGCACCTTGGCTACAAAGTGCGCTACGTGCGCAACATCACCGACGTGGGCCACCTTGAGCACGATGCCGACGAAGGCGACGACAAAATTCAGAAGAAAGCAAAGCTCGAGGCCTTGGAGCCAATGGAGGTGGCGCAGTACTACACCAACCGCTACCACGAAGCCATGGCCGCCCTCGGCTGCCTGCCGCCCAGCATCGAACCCCACGCCACGGGCCACATCATCGAGCAGGAAGAACTCGTGAAACAAATCCTGCGCAACGGCTTTGCCTACGAGTCGAACGGCTCGGTGTATTTCGACGTTGAGGCCTACAACCAAAAGCACCGCTACGGCATCCTCTCGGGCCGCAACCTCGAGGACATCAAAGACAAGAGCCGCGCACTGGCCGGCACCGACGAGAAGCACAACCAAGCCGACTTCGCCCTCTGGAAACGCGCACAGCCCCAGCACATCATGCGCTGGCCTTCGCCCTGGAGCGACGGCTTCCCCGGCTGGCACTGCGAGTGCACCGCCATGGGCCGCAAGTACCTCGGCGACCACTTCGACATCCACGGCGGCGGCATGGACCTCGTCTTCCCCCACCACGAATGCGAAATAGCACAGGCCGTGGCATCGCAGGGCGAACCGATGGTGAAGTACTGGATGCACAACAACATGATCACCATCGAGGGACAGAAAATGGGCAAAAGCCTTGGCAACTTCATCACCCTCTTCGAGTTCTTCACCGGACAACACGCCAAGCTCACAGCGGCCTACAGCCCCATGACCATACGCTTCTTCATCCTGCAAGCCCACTACCGCAGCACCGTCGATTTCTCCAACGAAGCCCTCGCCGCCAGCCAAAAAGGCCTGGAGCGTTTGCTCGACGGACTGAAAACGCTGGAACGCCTCGCGCCAAAAGCGGAAGGCCTGACGGAGGCGTATGCCGAAGACGTTGAAAAGAAATGCTACGAAGCCATGGACGACGACCTGAACTCGCCCATCGTCATCAGCCACCTCTTCGACGCCTGCCGCCAAATCAACCAAGCCGCCGACGGCAAAGTCGCCTTCACCGCCGCAGGGCGCGAACGCCTCCTGCAAGTGATGCGCACCTTCGCCTTCGACATCCTCGGCCTGAAAGACGAAGCCGCCGACGGCAATGCCGCACGCGAACAGGCCTTCAGCGGAGCCGTTGACCTCCTGCTCGACATCCGCGCAAAAGCCAAAGCTGCTAAAGACTGGGCCACCAGCGACCAAATACGCGACCGCCTCGCAGCCCTCGGCTTCGAAGTGAAGGACACAAAGGACGGCGCAACGTGGAAATTGTGAAGAAAGAGTTAACGAGTGACAAGTGACGAGTGACGAGTTTGGCTACGCCCAAAATAAGCGCTTCTGCAACTCGTCACTCGTCACTTATATACAATCCCCCCATTTTCCCCATGTCAATCATCTATATCATTCTTGGCGCCGTGTTCGTCATGTGGGGCGCCGACCGCTTCACGGAAGGAGCGGGTAGCGTGGCCCGACGCTTAAACGTGCCGCAAATCGTCATTGGCCTGACCATTGTAGCCATGGGCACATCGATGCCCGAACTCTCCGTCAGCCTTGCCTCCGCCCTGCAAGGCACAGCCGATATGGCCGTGGGCAACGTCGTGGGTAGCAACATCTTCAACGTCCTGCTCATCGTGGGCTGTAGCGCAGCCGTGGCCCCCATCGCCGTTAGCCGCCGCACGGTTGGGCGCGACTTGCCCTTCACGATGATTGCCTCGCTCATGCTCATCGCTTTTTGCCTTAACGGACAAATAGAACGCTGGGAGGGGCTCATTATGCTGGCCGTCTTTGCAGGCTATATGCTCTACACCCTTCGCGTAGCCAAACAGAGCAAGGGCGAAGAGCCCGAAGAAGAAGCAAGCCAACCACTCGGCTGGCTCATGAGCATCGTGTGGATCGTCATAGGCATAGGTTGCCTCATAGGCGGCAGTAAACTCTTCGTCGTGGGGGCTTCGGCGGTGGCCAAGAGCCTCGGCGTGAGCGATGCCGTTATCGGCCTGACCATCGTAGCCTGCGGCACGAGCTTACCCGAACTCGCCACCAGCGTCGTGGCAGCACGAAAGGGACAAGGCGGACTGGCCATTGGCAACGTCATAGGCAGCAACGTCTTCAACATCCTGATGATCCTCGGCATAACGGGCACCATCGTCCCACTTCATCTTGAAGGCATCACAAACATCGACCTTGGCACCATGGCCGCCAGCGCCGCCTTGATGTGGCTGATGTGCCGCACGAAATACCTCGTCGAACGCTGGGAGGGCCTCGTGATGATAGCCCTGTTCGCAGGGTATATGGGCTGGCTCCTTATGGTAAATTAGCCCTACTTCTTCCCGCCCCCCCCAACAGACAACCGCCTCGCCGTCCCTTTGCTTAGGACAGCGAGGCGGTTCTGTTTATAGGGATGCTCTAAACTTTCAGAAACTTTCTCTTCCGAATGTTGACCAACAATTATCTATTTACGCTTGCTTTATATCAAGATTTTCGCAATATGATATAGCGGTCTGCGCTTCACCTCTTGATATATCCTTCCAATATAAAGACCCATAATGCCCATGCAAATAAGCATAAATGCACCAACAATCCAGACACTAAGAATGAGCGAAGACCAACCATGCACAGCAACTCCCGTAATTAGCGACCACACAACGTTGATACCTATGAGAAGAGCTATGACGAGAAATACCAATCCAAGATAAATGACTCCATACATTGGCTTAACTGAAAATGACGTGATACCATCAATGGCTAATGCCAGCATTCTTCCAAGGTTGTACTTCGACTGGCCTGCACTACGCTCGCTGATGACATCATCGACAGTGGCTGAGGGCAATCCGAGCATGGGTATGATGCCTCTTAGGTATATGTTTCGTTCTTCGTACTGCGTAAGCATCTTTACTGCGTCCTTCGACAACAGCCTGAAATCGGCATGATTGAAAATGCTTTCAACTCCCATAGCACGCTGCAATCGATAAAAAGCTTCAGCACTCATTCGTTTGAGTAGGGGATCTGCTTCGCGTTGTACCTTCACCCCATAAACGACTTCTGCACCCTTTTCGAAATGTTCTATCATTTGGGGAATGGCTTCAAGGTCGTCCTGCAAGTCGGCATCTATTGTGATAAAAGCATCTGCCCAATCCACCGCCGTTGTTAGCCCAGCCAGCAAGGCGCATTGGTGCCCTCGGTTGGTGGTGAGATTTATGCCACATACATGCTTGTTGGCGTTGTGGAGATGCGTAATTATGTCCCAAGAAGAGTCCGAACTACCATCGTTGACAAAGACCATACGACTTTCCTTACTGATAACCCCTTGACTGATCAATCGGTCAAAGAGTGTGGAGAGACGTTGCACGGAGTCAGGAAGTACTTCCTCCTCATTGAAGCAGGGCGAAATGGTTGCTAAGGTTATCATTCTTTTGTGCTTGTTTTACATCTTTGAAACACAACGCTATCGTTGCTGATGAGCGGATTTTTCTCAAGAAGAAATACCATAACGAGGCTGTCCGAATATATAGCACTGGACTCGTCTTTGAGGACAAGGTCACTGTGCGGGCGTTTGATGCCAAGTAGCACAATGCTGCGTTTCAGCACCACCTGACAATCTGTATTCTTTTGACATACAGCGTAGATATTTCCACCAGCATCTGAATAAGTGGCGTTATTGGCAGGCAAAGGGTAAAGTGCCTTAGGTAGTAATCGTAAAGGTTTACCGCTATTGTCAGCCTGCAATTGCAGCACATGGCTAACCCAAGCCAAGGCATTATTTTGCCGTATGGGGTCACACGGGTCGGTTCCATCGGCAAACATATCTTCGGGTACCACGTCGTAAAACACGACTCCGTCCAGACTCTGCTTATAGAGGGCACATACAGCTTCGTAATCGTGAGCACGTCTATTAGCCACACGAACATCGCTCGCAACTATGGCTATCACCATGACAATAGCTGCTACCAATATCACTTTCACAATATGGTGGAGACCGCGCAAGTGCAAGCCCCACAATAGTTTCAGAAGAAGTATCAGCGAAGCCAACTCCATTCCGAAGAGCTGTCGGTTGTTGTTAATGTGGATATAAACGTTAATGGCGAAGCAGAGCAAAAGTACGTTCACCCAAAATGTGTTTTCACTATAAAAATGTCGCCAAGTGGTCGTTTTCTGGTGCAGGGCAATGCCCAACACTAACAACATCACCCATGTTACACGCAAACTTGTAATTAGCGTATAAGCCGACAAGGGAAGCGAACCAAGAAACGACACGCCTTGACTATCTGAAATACGACTACGCGTGCCTGGAGATGCAACTAGAATTACCAGCCCTATTATGAATGCCGCTAACATGCACCACTGCACTGGTGTCACTTGACGACGATGCGTTAGAACATACAGGGATAGTGCTCCCGCCACTCCAATACCAAGTGCATCAGAGGCATTGCCTGCTAATAAGGCAAGCAATACCCACATCAATGCCCGCCAATGTCCAACTCTATGATGATGAATGAACACTTCAAGGAAAACAAGAATAAGCAGGAACATCCACGCATAAACAATTTGACAACTTGGCACGAATTTTGTTTGCAATCCAACTATAGTTGCACACGCTGCGATTGCAACAAAAGTCGGATTGTTCAGCCTCACATGCGCCGAACGCAAAATCATCAGAACAAGAAACACAAACGCGACGAAATTACACAGTGCGAATACGATATGGTTGGTAAGTCCAAGGATAACCTGCACCAAGAAATGAGAAACGTAGCGCCCATTCGTTCCGAGATACATCTGCTTCATTGAAATGAACACATCACTCAATGAAGCCAAAGGCAAAAGCGTCTTGCGGCTTAAACCATAATTCATATCATCTCCCAACCATGGGCAAATCAGTGAAAGGTATGCCACAACAGCTGCAGCAAAAAGGATAAGAATGAGGGAGTATTGCGTGCGTTTCATATCTTTATAGAGTCATTACAGCATCCTTAACAACCAACGTTGTCCTAAAAATAGGCACCGTCATTTAGTATTAAAAGCAGAGAAAAGGATATGAAAAAAGGCGTGAGAGTCTGTACCGATTGCTCACCCCGTCTTCAGGCTCTCGCATTGCCTTCGTAAAGGATAAGCAACGCGCAGCCCACGCCGTGAGAAATTATATATACCAACATATTTCCCATTTCCCCAACACAAGAGGGGAAACAGAATTAGAAATATGTGCTTATATAACACTCCCAACGCGGACGTCCCGTTGCTGCATCTTCTTTACGATAGTCAAATTTGCGAGATTTGAAGACAGAAGATGACGTCAGGTAACGTCCTATTCCATAATGTAATGAACCCGCCGCCCTCATATGGGCTGCGTGCTCTTATGGTTGCAAAGTTATGAATTGATATTGGAAATCAAAAGGATTATGTAAGAAATCTGCAAGTTTTTAACGTAAAGAGCCAACTAAAGAGCCGACTAACAATTATACTTGGATAATTAGCAACACACCTTCCCCCCAACAGACAACCGCCTCGCCGTCCCTTTGCTTAGGACAGCGAAGCGGTTCTGTTTTACGATGCTATCACCTACGCTTGAGAGGTGACGTTCGCGCACCCTACTCCACCGTGACGAGGAAATAGTTCTTCTTGCCTTTCTGCACAAGGAGGTACTTGCCGTCGATGAGGTCGTCGGCAGTAATCACCTGCTGGAAGTCGGCAAGCTTCTCTTTGTTGAGGCTAACGCCACCACCCTGCACGAGCTTGCGCATTTCACCCTTAGAGGGGAAGATAGCGGCTGCCTGCGTGAAGAGCTCTACGGCAGGTTGGCCCAGCTGGTCGCGGCCTACGGTGAAGTGGGGCACGCCGCTGAACACGTCGAGCAACGTTTGCTCGTCCAGTGCTGCCAGCGCGTCCTTCGTAGCTTTACCAAAGAGGATGCCCGAGGCTTCTTGCGCCGCCTTGAGGGCCTCTTCGCCATGAACAAGAATGGTTACTTCTTCGCCAAGGCGACGCTGCAAGATGCGGCGACCCGGGTCGGCACGATGCTCAGCAATGAGCCCATCGATAACGTCCTTCTCAAGCGAAGTGAAAATCTTGATGTACTTCTCAGCTTCTTCGTCGCTGACGTTGAGCCAAAACTGATAGAAGCGGTAAGGCGTGGTGCGCCCGGGATCGAGCCATACGTTACCGCTCTCAGTCTTACCAAACTTCTTGCCATCGGCCTTCGTAATGAGCGGGCACGTAATGGCTCCAGCTTCAGCCTCGATGCCGAGGGTGCGACGAATGAGTTCGGTTCCCGTCGTTATGTTGCCCCACTGGTCGTTACCGCCCAGCTGCATCTTCACGCCCATCGTGCGGTAGAGGTGCAGGAAGTCGTAACCTTGCAGGAGCTGATAGGTGAACTCCGTGAACGAAAGGCCGTCGCGCGCCGTACCATTAAGGCGCTGTTGCACGCTCTCTTTAGCCATCATGTAGTTGACGGTGATGTGCTTACCCACTTCACGCGCAAAATCGAGGAACGTGAAGTCGCGCATCCAGTCGTAGTTGTTCACCATCTCGGCGCGGTTGGGTGCATCGGTGTCAAAATCGAGGAAGCGAGCCACTTGGCGCTTAATGCACTCCTGGTTGTGGCGCAAAGTTTCTTCGTCAAGCAAGTTGCGCTCTTGGCTCTTACCCGAAGGGTCGCCAATCATACCCGTTGCACCACCCACGAGGATGATGGGCCTATGGCCGCAACGCTGCAAGTGGCGCAACATCATGATGCCGCAAAGGTGACCAATATGCAGGGAGTCGGCCGTGGGGTCGGTGCCAAGGTAGGCACTGATGGTCTCCTTCTGCAAGAGTTCCTCCGTGCCAGGCATAATCTGCGCCAACATACCGCGCCAGCGCAATTCTTCTACAAAGTTTTTCTTCATTGTATCCTTGTTATTTATGTTTTCCTACTTAGGAGATTTAGCGGCCGCAAAGATAACGATTTTATTGAGTAACAGCGAGCCAAGCCCACAGTCTTTCGTCAGCAAACTTCAATAGCCCCCATCGCCGCCACCCCACCTTCCCCTCAACGCGCCGCCTACCCTCCCCCCTCAAGCACCTCATCCTAAATCAGCAAAAGCCAATGTCTTGCTATTTAGTGAGACCGAAACAAGAGGCAGAGAAGGGCAGCCCAGCCCTCTCTCCCTTGTTTCGAAATTAATGTAAACCCTATTTATGACTA
>ONHN01000051.1 GCA_900317635.1 uncultured Prevotellaceae bacterium
CTTGGTTGCATGAGATAAAGGCAGTACCTTTGCCGTGACCCAAGAAGAATGTCTTGCTATTTAGTGAGACCGAAACAAGAGGCAGAGAAGGGCTTCCTGTCCTCTCTCCCTTGTTCGAAATTAATGTAAACCCTATTTATGACTAACGTAAAGTCGAGTCAACGTGAAATAAAATTAAGTTTAATCTAGGGTTAACCCTTATCGTGAGTAAGACCACAAGTAGTCAACTAAAATCGTTAAACTATAGCTATGCCGACTTCCAAAGCCTGAAAGTCGGACATCCAAAGCCTGAAAGGAGGACTTCCAAAGCCTGAAAGTGAGACTTTCAAGGCCTGAAAGGAAGACTTTCAAGGCCTGACGCGCTGCAAGGAACGGGATGCCAGCAGGTGAGGTACTGAGCGCAGCTTCCGTGTAGCCGCAATGCGTTTTCCTTAATAATTAGGAAAGGCTTATCGCAAGGAAATTCGTACTTTTGCAGAGTTTTATGAAGCACAAAGGGAATACTCCATATAAATTACACACGTGGGCGAAGCAGACATTGACGTTGCTTTGCGCGTTTTTGCTTGCTTTACAGGCTCATGCGACACTGCCGCCCGTTGATACGGCGCGGGTTTACGACATTGAGGAGGCCATTGTCACGGCGCAGCCCAAAGAGCATTCTCACCTGCGCGTGCAACCTGTATCGGCCAGCGTCTTTGGCACGAAAGACTTGGCGAGCTATCACGTCCAAGCACCGAAGGGCCTCAGCGTTTTTGCTCCAAACCTCTACATGCCTCGCTACGGCAGCCGGCTGACGTCGGCGGTGTATGTGCGTGGTGTTGGTTCGCGCAGTGGCTATCCGGCCGTGGGCCTCTACGTTGACGGGCAGCCTTTTGCCGACAAGAGTGCCTACGACTTCCGCTTTATGGACGTGGTGCGTGCCGACTTGTTGCGCGGTCCGCAAGGCACGCTCTACGGGCGCGGGGCGATGGGCGGATTGCTCCGTGTTTTCACGGCCGACCCTTTCCAAACGAAAGGAACAGACGTGCGACTGGGCCTTTCGGGGCGCAACACGGGGCGCCACATCGCCGCCACGACCTACCTGCACCCCTCGCAAACGTTGGCCCTCAGCGTGGGCGGGTTTTACGATGGCGTGAGCGGATTTTGGCGCAACACATCAACGGGCAGCAAGGCCGATGGCAGCCATGCCGCCGGACTTAAGACGCGCGCGGCGTGGCAAGCGAACCAACGCCTGCGCTTCGACCTCACGGCCAGCTATCAGTATAGCAACGAAGACTGCAACCCCTACGTCTATGACGGACCAGCTGGCGGCGCAGGCACCGATGCCTACCCCACCCTGCGCGGACAGATTTCGCAAAACCGCCAGTCGGCCTACAAGCGCAACCTATTCACCACGGCCCTGACGACGACATGGCACGCCCGAAATGGTATGACGCTGACCAACGTCACCGCCTATCAGTACCTGCGCGACCGCCTCTTTATGGACCAAGACTACCTGCGCGCCGACATCTTTAGCCTTGAGCAGCGCCAACGTTCCAACAGCTTCACCGACGAGTTCACGCTGAAAGGGCAGTCGGGACACTGGAAGTGGACAAGCGGTGCGTTCTACCTTTACGAAAAGAAACACACGACGTGTCCCGTCAACTTCTACGGCGACGGTATGACGTTCCTCAACGGCACGTTTCGCACGGTGATGCCATCGTTCATCACGCTGACGCTGCAAGACCCTGGCATGGAACTCAACGCCACGCTTGATGCGCCCTCGCACAACGTGGCCTTCTTCCACGAAAGCACACTGACCGACGTCTTCGTGGAAGGGCTGAACCTGACGGCTGGCCTACGCTTAGACTACGACCAGCACAGTCTGACGCTTGCCTCGCCGCCTGCGCCCGTGCACTACAACTTCCTGCTCGACATGCCAGCCACAGCACTGCATATTGACCACGACTTCGAAAGCAATGCAGGATTTAGTGGACACGCTTCGCAACACAGCTGGCAACTACTGCCGAAGTTCTCCGTAAGCTACGAGCTGGCTGAGAAAAGAGGCCTCGTGTATCTGACAGCCGCCAAGGGCTATCGCAGCGGGGGCTTCAACCTTGAGAATTACAGCGACCTGGCTCAAGCCGTATTGCGCCGCAACATGATGTTGCAGGTGAAGGCCTATAGCGAACAGACCATCAACGCCCTCCCCCTGACCGACGAACAGAAAGAAAAAGCCATTGCCGGCATGTCGGGCATGATAGCCGCCAACCTGCCGCCGCAACCCAACGTGGGCAGTTTGGCCTATACGCCCGAACGCTGCTGGAACTACGAAATGGGCACACACCTCTCGTTCCTCGACGGTGCCCTACGCCTTGATGCCGCCCTCTTCTGGTTGCAGACACGCGGTTTGCAACTCTCGAAGTTTGCAGCGAGCGGTTTAGGACGTATCATAGAGAATGCAGGCCGCAGCCGCACGCTGGGTGCCGAACTGACGGTGCGCAGTGCGATGCTCGACAACCGCCTGAACCTCTCAGCAGCCTACGGGCTGGCCCACAGCCGCTTCACGGCCTACGACCTTGGCAATGGAGCCGACTACACAGGCAATCAGGTGCCCTTCGCACCGCGCCACACCTTGGCCCTTACCGCCGACTTCCGCCAACCCACAGTGGGCTTCGTGCGCGCCTTTAGCTTTGGCGCCACGCTGACGGGGGCAGGCCGCATACAATGGGACGAGGCCAACACCTTCAGCCAGCCCTTCTACGCATGCTTGAATGCGCATGCTGGCATTGAGCTGAAGGGAGATGTGAGCATCGACGTATGGGCACGCAACATAACACATACGCGCTACAGCACGTTCAGTTTCGAGTCGATGAACCGCCGCTTCTATCAGCAAGGCACGCCTTTTCACGTTGGCCTTGACGTAGCGTGGCACTTCTGAGGTCGCTATACGCGACAAGACAACAAAAAAGCCGTGGAACGAGGCGAGAACCCTTGCATTCCACGGCTTTTTTGCTGGAAGGAGATGCCCCCTCTTATCGGGCTATGAACTCCTTAATGCGCTGGGCCACCTGCGGTGCGGTAAAGCCGAGCTTTTCGTCGAGCACCTTGTAGGGTGCCGAGAAACCGAAGCTTTGCAGGCCAAAGACGGTGCCCGCCTTGCCTACCAAACCTTCGAGCGTGACGGGCAGGCCCGCCGTGAGGCCGAAGATTTTTGCCCCCGCTGGCAGCACGCTTTCTTGGTATTCGGCCGTCTGGCGGCGGAAGAGGCCTTCGCTCGGACAGCTGACTACGCGCGCCTTGATGCCCTCGTTGGCGAGCAGGGCGGCTGCCTCGAACAACGTGCCCACCTCAGAGCCGCTGGCCACGAGCACCACGTCGGGCGCGGCACAATCGCTGACGACGTAGGCACCACGTGCGACAAGCTGATAGACCTCCTCGTCGGTGCGAGCGGGAAGGTCTGTCACGTTCTGACGACTTAGGATGAGGGCCGTCGGCGTGGCCGTGTTCTCCATAGCCAAGCGCCAAGCGGCTGTGGTTTCGCGGCTGTCGGCGGGGCGGAACACGCGCACGCTGTCGTGCCCGCTATGGTTGCGGAGCTTCTCCATCAAACGAATTTGCGCTTCTTGCTCTACGGGCTCGTGCGTAGGTCCGTCCTCGCCCACGCGGAAGGCGTCGTGCGTCCAAACGAACTTCACAGGCACCTCCATCAAGGCTGCGAGGCGGACGGCAGGCTTCATATAGTCTGAGAAGACAAAGAACGTGCCACAAGCCGCCGTGATGCCGCCATGGAGCATCATGCCAATGCAGACACAGGCCATGGTGAGCTCGCTGACACCAGCTTGTAGGAAACGACCGCCAAAGTCGCCGGGCGTGATGGCGCGCGTGTTCTTAAGAAATCCGTCGGTCTTGTCGGAATTGCAGAGGTCGGCACTGCTGACAATCATGTTTTCGGCATCTTTGGCCAGCTGTGCCAAAACTGCGGCGGAGGCAGCGCGCGTAGCGGCACCATCCTTGCGGACTACACTGGCCCAATCTACTTTGGGCACAAAACTTTGCTGCATACGCGCTTCCGTCTGACGGGCCAAATCGGGATTGGCCTCGGCCCACACGTGCGTGTATTTATCGCGTTCGACCACGAGGTCTTTCAGTTGCTGAGCACGGGCGGCATAGAGCTGCTCCACTTCGGGGAAGATGCAGAAAGGCTCGTTGGGATTACCGCCAAGGTTGCGCACGGTCTCTTCGAAGTTGCCCTTGCCGAGGGGCGCGCCATGCGTCTTCGTGGTATTCTCGTAGCTGCTGCCATCGGCCAGACGCGCACCCTTGCCCATGACGGTGTGGCCAATGATGAGCACGGGGCAGTCGGCCGTTTGTGCCTCGTCGAGCGCGCGGCGTATCTGCACGACGTTACTGCCATCGATGTCATAGACTTTCCAGCCCCACGCGGCGTACTTGGCTGCGGTGTCTTCGCTAATGACATCGGCTGTGGGCGTAGAAAGCTGAATGCCGTTAGAGTCGTAGAACATGATGAGGTTGTCGAGGCGCAGATGGCCAGCCAAACGACCTGCTCCTTGCGAAATCTCTTCCTGCACACCGCCATCGGAGATGTAGGCATATATCTTCTCGTGAGCAAAAGCGGGATTGGCCGTTTGCGCATAAAGTGCCTTGGCTGCAATAGCAGCACCTACAGCGAAGACGTGGCCCTGCCCGAGGGGGCCGCTCGTGTTTTCAATGCCGCGCTTCACGTCGCGTTCGGGGTGGCCTGGCGTGGGCGAGCCCCACTGACGGAATTGCTTCAACTCTTCGAGCGTGAACTTGCCACAGAGTGCGAGTTGCGAATAGAGCATGGGCGACATGTGGCCAGGGTCAAGGAAGAAGCGGTCGCGCTGGGCCCAATCGGGGCGTGCGGGATCGTAAACGAGGTACTCGGAGAAAAGGACGTTGATGAAGTCGGCCCCACCCATGGCACCGCCAGGATGACCCGAGTTGGCACGTTCTACCATGGCAGCGGCCAAGATGCGAATGTTGTCCGCTGCACGATTTAAGGTTTCGATGTTTGCTTTCATATTGTGATGGAGTTTGATGTTTTTAAGGTCTTAGAAGTTGCTAAATGCTTTTAAGCGGTTGAGGGGGTTACCCATAATATGGCAACGCACAGAACGACACGGGCAGGCCTAAAGTTTCGTAGTGCTGGCGAGGTTTTTCGCAGGCGGGATGCCTGCGTTTCATATAGCCGCGCCTGACATCGGCATAGCCCAACACGTCGCTTGTCACTCTCCCTGCCGCACCTCTCGCTCAACAGCATTGAAGGCGGGGTCGTCGGCTGGGCGCACGCGGTTGCCTTCGGTGAAGCGATTGGGCCTGCGATCTTTAGGCGTTGCAGCTAACGGGGCGGGTGCTATGCCGTGGTCGGCGGTTAGGCGTGGGGCCTCACGCTGAACGGGTTGTGGAGCGGCCACGAGCGTGGGAGCCGAACCTACGTTGGAAGAGTGGGACAGGTGACCTCCATAGCTATTGTAGCGCGAAGTGACGATGCTGACGTAGTTGGCGGTCTCGCTGCCGTTCATACCGCCGTGGCGCACCACGGGGTCGGTCTTATAGGGCATCTGTCCCAAGCGAAGCACATAGTCGCGGACATCGCTCCAGCGCGTGGGGTCGCCGCCGTATTTGCGGCAAAGCGCTTGCGCATCGCGTATGTGACCCTCGCCACCATTATAGGATGCCAGCGCAAACTTCGTGCGCTCATCGGCAGTGGGTATATCGCTAAAGTTGCCGATGAGCTGGCGCATCAAGCTGGCACCGCCACCAATGTTTGAACGAGCATCGTAGGGATCGCTCACACCGTACTGCCGAGCCGTGGCGGGCATAAGCTGCATAATGCCCATAGCCCCCGCCCGCGAACGGGCTCCTGGGTCGAAAGCCGATTCGGCGTAGCCTATGGCAGCCAGCAAGCGCCAGTCTAACCCCTCGCGCGCGGCCGCTTCGCGGAAATACTCGTCGTAGGTACTGACGATGCCGCGCCCCCTATCGAGCATAGGCGGTGCTATGACGTGGTGGTGCTTGCTACATGCCTCGTTGTCCATGCGCTGCTCGAGCAGGACACGCTCAACAGTGCCATCGACAAACCACCCGCGCAGGGCTTTCATCAGTCCTGGCCGTTGGCGACTCACGGCCCACGTCGTGCGCAGGCTGTCCATCTGCATCCAGGCCCCTGCCGCCTCCAGTCCGCGTCCACGCACGGCCTCTTCGGCAATGGGCGAAATGCTTAGGTCCGCTTCGCCGTCGGCCACCATGCGCAGGACCTCGGCCTCGTCTTCTACGCGCTCCACGCGCAAGCGTAGTCCATACTGCGACGCAAAGTCGGCGGCCAGCGCATATTGCAAGCCATGAGACGAGCCTGCTTCGTCGTAGTACGTGTCGGGACTTTGAAGAGCAACGGCTATCAGCTCACCACCCTCCAACAACGTTTCCCAGTCCGACTCGCCACCGCCAGCCACCTTCGCTTTAAGGTTGAGCTGACTATTGCCGCTACCGCAAGCGGCAAGCAGCAAGAGCACCGTGAGTGTATATAATATTATATGTACGCGTGCGCGTAAGGACATACTCAGTAAAGACAATGTGGTTTCAAGAGCAAAGGTAGCTTTTTTATTGCTAAAAGGCAATAAGCTTAGCACATATTTCGCTATCGACAGCGGAAAAAGTGCTGTAAGGCGCGGCAACAAGAGAAAAAGATGAGACTATAAGGACACGAAGACGATGCTCTAAGCCTTTTGCTCTGAAGGTTTCAGCATCACGCCACGCGGATACTGCATCGTGGCACAGTGGAGCGAACCATGCTGGCGGATTAGCGCGCGGCAGTCGATGGGCACAACGTCGTACTTAGGAAAGACGCTTTGCACCGTGCGGCGCGCCTGCTCGTCTTTCGCAGGTTGCCCATAAACGGGCAGCAGAATGGCACGATTGAGGACGAGATAGTTGGCATAAGTGGCTGGCAAGCGCTCTCCGGCCTCGATGATGGCATCGGGCAGGGGCAAAGACACGAGCGTAAAGGGTTGCCCCTCGCTATCGCGGAACGTTTGGAGCTGTTCTTCCATCTTCTTCAGCGAAGCATAATGCTCGTCGGCCTCATCGTCCTGGCGAACGTAGAGGATGGTGCGGTCGGGACATAGGCGTGCCAAGGTGTCTATGTGGCTGTCGGTGTCGTCGCCTGCCAATGCACCGTGGTCGAGCCAAAGCACGTTGCTCGCGCTGAACCATTCGCAGAGCAGAGTTTCGAGTTGAGCACGATCGGTGGTGTGCTGTCGGTTGGGATTTTGCAAACAAGCCGAGGTGGTGAGCAACGTACCCCGCCCGTCGCTTTCGATGCTTCCGCCTTCCAGCTCAAAGTCGAGGTGGCTGACGTAGGTACCGCGCAGCAAGCCGCTGTCGAAGAGTTGGCGATTGATAGCGTTGTCCTTTTCGGCAGGGAACTTGCCGCCCCAACCATTGAAGCAGAAATCGAGTAATTCGGGTTTTCCCGTTCCCACCACCGTCAAAAAAGCATGATCGCGCGCCCACGTATCGTTCGTTTCGCACGCTGCATAAAGGATGTTCTGCGTAGCGCGAAGCGGCAGTTGCTTCTCTAAGAGCGCGCGCACTTCTTCGGGGCGGGGATGGACAATGAGCAGGGGTTCGCGCGTTGCAATCTCGTAGGCCATGCGCAGGTAGCACGCCGTCACGTCCTCTAGCGTAGCCGCCCAATCCGTTTCTGCGTGCGGCCACGTCAGTTGCACGCCGCTCTGCGGGAACCATTCGGCGGCCAAGGCACGGCGAAAGCGTTGCACGGGCGACTGCGTGGCATCGCCCCTGAGCAGCGACTCCAGGTCGAGGTCCGCGCGTGGCGGTTTAGGAGGAAGCGTGAAGATACCCATTGTTTGCTTTCGCGACTAAGCCGATACGGCGATTATTGCAAATGAGAAAGACTTGTGCGCAGATCTGCCAACTCGCTGCGGATACTGCGCAGGTTGTCAACGAGTTCGGAGGTTTTCTCAACGCCATCTTTGTTCTTGCGAATGAGGGCCGCAGCCGCTTCGAGCTTCATGCCGCGAACTTTCACCAGATTATAGACAACGCGAATTTTGTCGATCTCCTCGCGCGTATATTGCCTCACGCCGCGCCCGCCCTTTTTGGGCACAATTTGCGGAAAATGCTTCTCCCAATAGCGCAGCAACGTAGCGTTGACGCCAAACATCTCGGCCACTTCGGCAATAGAGAAATAGACTTTCAGGTCTTTGTCGGGATTAAGAGCCATAAGAATAACGTGTTTGTTTGGTGCAAAGATAGTGCAAAGATAGTGCAAACCGAGAGCAAAGCAAAACTTGTTTTAGCTTTGCCGAGATGCAGCCTATCTTCGCGAAGCAAATATAGTGCAAACCGAGAGCAAAGCAAAACTTGTTTTAGCTCAAGCTTCAGAAATTGCAGTAATAATGGCGCGCGGCACGTACTGCACCTAAAAACCCATAGACCCACAAATCCTGCGATTTGCGATTCTATGGGCTTTTGTGGAATGTGATAGTCTAAACAAATTCAGACTGTGGGTTGAAGCGTGTTAAGCCTCGGCATAGGGCAGTACGGAAACCACGCTGCGGTCGCGACGACCACGCTTGAAGTTAACGATGCCATCGGTCAGGGCATAGAGCGTGTGGTCTTTACCCATACCAACATTCGTGCCAGGATAGTGAACCGTGCCACGTTGACGAACGATGATGTTGCCAGCGATGCACTTTTGTCCACCCCAAATCTTAACACCTAATCTTTGCGAAGCCGATTCACGGCCGTTCTTGGAACTACCTACACCTTTCTTGTGTGCCATAATTCTTGGGTCTTAAAGTTTAACGTGTTAAGCAATGACTTGTTTGATTTCCAGTTGAGTGTACTGATGGCGATAGCCGTTGAGCTTGCGATAACCCTTGCGACGTTTCTTGTGGAAAACGAGCACTTTCTCGCCCTTTACGAGGGGATTGAGCACTTCACAAACCACTTTGGCACCTGCCACCGTGGGCGTGCCAACGGTCACCACACCCTCGGCGTCGAGGAGCAGCACTTTCTCAAATTCAACAGTCTGGCCTTCTTCTGCCGCAGGCATGCGGTTGACGAAGAGCTTCTTTCCAGCTTCGGCCTTGAACTGCTGACCGTTAATCTCTACGATTGCGTACATTGTTATTGTTATTAAACGGATTTTTCCGAGAGGCGGACCAGCTTCGTGCTAACCTCTTGTATGGCCCCTTCGGACTCTAAGCGGCTGCAAAATTACGTCTTTTCGCATTAACAGCAAAATATATTTCGTGAAATCTTGCTACCTTGACATTTGTGATCTCTTTTTTGATCTCTTTGCATCTTTTTAATATGAATCCAATCGTTATATGTTAGGAAATCCCGTCTCTGGCGTATAGGCATTTAGCAATAATGTTCGAGATTAAAGTGAGTAGAATTCTGTGGTCGTATCCGTATGACATGATTCTATGAGGACTATTATCTGAATCAAGCGAAAACTGTACTTGGTAATCAACCAGTCTTCAACAATAATACTCCTTATACCACTTTACAAACTTCCTTAGTCCTTCACGGAGTCTTATCTTTGGCGTAAAACCAAAGTCATGCTCCAAGGCTGTTGCATCCGCATACGTCGTGGGCACATCGCCAGGCTGTATAGGAACCAACTCCTTGTGAGCCTCGAAGTTGAAATTTGCTGGTAAGATGCCTGCTTTGACCAGTTCCTCCTGTAGGATCTGTACGAAGTCCAGCAGGTTTTCGGGCTGACCACCACCTATATTATATATAGCGTATGGAGGAATGGGTAAGCCATCCTCTCCTTACTTATGTTCTGGAGCACCCTGCATCACACGAACAATACCTTCTACAACATCATCCACGTATGTAAAGTCCCGTTGGCAGTTGCCGTAGTTGAATAACTGGATGGTCTCGCTTTTCAGCAGTTTATTTGTAAAGCCGAAATATGCCATATCTGGACGTCCAGCAGGTCCATATACCGTGAAGAATCTCAAACCCGTTGAGGGGATGTTATATAGCTTTGAATAACTATGCGCCATAAGCTCGTTGCTCTTCTTTGTTGCAGCGTACAACGACACAGGATTATCCACCCTGTCATCCGTCGAGAACGGTACCTTCTTATTACCACCATAGACACTTGATGACGAAGCATAGACCAAATGTTCCACAGGATTATGCCGGCAAGCCTCCAATGTTCCTGCCATCAATGAAGATATCTGCTTTCAGTTTTTTACTGTAGTGTTCGTTCCCACTCTCAGTCTCTTCCGGATAATCGCGGTTGACGGCGTAGAACTCAATGCCTCGCTCGCGGCACCATTCCACGGCATCGTCAAGAAGTTTCCCCTCGTGCACGCTCCACAAGATGAGCCGATGATGGTCGGCAATCAGCATGCGCAGGGTCTGGACGGCGAAGGGTTTTTCTTCGCCTATTTCCGGATAGCGGTGCTCCACTATCGCTCCGTCAAAGTCTACTGCTATTGTCATTTCTTGATGGAGTTATCGTCTCTCAGACCATAGTCGCTGTCTGCATACATGCCATAATGACCATAGTTCCCGTATTTTCCGTAGTTGCCATAGCGTCCGTATTTGCCGTAACGGCCATAGCCGTAATAGTAGCCGTACTTCCTCTTCGACATATCCACCCCGTTGAGAACCACGCAGGCGTTGGGAAGTTTGTTCTCCTGAGCCAAAGAGTCGAGCATTGCGAGGTCGGCCTTTGGCGTATAGTCGGCACGGCAGACAAAGCAACTGACATTGGCAAAACGGGCTATCTGCAGGGTATCGGTGACCAGTCCTACAGGAGCTGTGTCGAGGATGATATAGTCGTACTCCTCGCTCAGCAGGTCGAACACTTCTTTCAGGTTCTTTCTACTCAGCAGTTCCGTCGGATTCGGGGGGATAGGTCCCGACAGCAGGAGGTCAAGACCAGGGTGTATTCCCGAATTGCACGTTTCTGCTTGTATGAGTTCTGCCGTGATATGTTCGACCCTGAGCAGGTTGGTGAGACCCTGTTTTGAGTTCGACGTTCCGAACAGTCGTCCGAGAGTGGGTTTGCGGATGTCGCAGCCAACCAGCATAACCTTCTTGCCGAGCAGTGCAAACGACACTGCGAGGTTGGCAGCGAGGAATGTCTTGCCTTCACCAGAGATGCTAGAGGTAAAGAGGATTATTTTCTCTTTCTCCTTCATCATAAACAGAAAATTGGTGCGAAGCGAGCGGAACACCTCGTCCATCTGGCTGTTTCTGCTGGCCTGTACCACGATGCCCTGGGCGGTCTTAGCCTTTTTGTTTGCAAGGGGTACATCAGCCACGAGAGGCACTTTGGTGAGCGAGACGACATCCTCACGGCCCTCTATACGATAGCGCATCTGTTTTATGACACTCTGTAGTTTAACGATTTTAGTTGACTACTTGTGGTCTTACTCACAATAAGGGTTGACCCCAGATTAAACTTAATTTTATTTCACGTTGACTCGACTTTA
>ONHN01000049.1 GCA_900317635.1 uncultured Prevotellaceae bacterium
CGCGCACCACTCGTCGCTGCGCTCCTCGCGGTACGCGGTTAAGCAAGGTGTGGTACGCTTCGCGCACCATTTATTCCACCCGTATTACAACTTCCGAAACTTGAAATTTTGCAAAATAAGGCTAAGAGAAACAAGAATTGATAGCAAAATAATGATTTGTCGTGCAAATAACTTTTATTATTGAGCGAAGAAGAAAATATATTTCGTAACTTTGCGGCCAAAAGAGACAACACTAACTAACAATTAAATACCAACACGTAATGAAAAAGAGAATTCTTGTTACGGGCGGTACGGGCTTCATTGGCTCCCACACCACCGTAGAACTCCAGCAAGCAGGCTACGACGTAGTCATCGTTGACAACCTGAGCAACTCCAACGCCGACGTCGTTGACGGCATTGAGGCCATCACGGGCATCCGCCCCGCCTTCGAAAAGGTTGACTGCACCGATATGCCAGCATTGCGCGGTGTGTTCGAAAAGTATAAAGGCATTGAGGGCATCATCCACTTTGCTGCCAGCAAGGCCGTAGGCGAAAGCGTACAGAAGCCGCTCGACTACTACTTCAACAACACCGTTTCTACCATCAACCTCCTGCGCCTAATGCCCGAGTTTGGCGTGAAAGGTTTCATCTTCTCCAGTAGCTGTACCGTCTATGGTCAGCCCGACCCCGAAAACCTGCCCGTCACGGAGAGTGCGCCACGCAAAAAGGCCGAAAGTCCTTATGGCAACACCAAGAAGATTGACGAAGACATCATCACCGACTTCTGCAACAGCGGTGCACCCGTCAGCGCTATCCTCCTGCGCTACTTCAACCCCATTGGTGCTCACCCCAGTGCCCTCATCGGCGAACTGCCCAATGGCGTGCCCAACAACCTTATTCCCTACATCACGCAAACCGCCATCGGCATCCGCGAATGCCTCAGCGTCTTTGGTAACGACTACGACACGCCCGACGGCTCTTGCATCCGCGACTTCATCTACGTCGTCGACCTCGCTAAGGCTCACGTGGCAGCCATGGAGCGCATCCTCTCTGGCAAGAACGAGGACAAGGTCGAGACTTTCAACGTCGGTACGGGTAAGGGTGTCAGTGTACTTGAGCTCATCAACACTTTCGAGAAGTGCACCGGCGTAAAGCTCAACTATCGCATCACGGGCCGCCGTGCCGGCGACATCGAAAAGGTTTGGGGCAACGTCGATAAGGCCAACAACGTGCTTGGCTGGAAAGCCGTCCATACCCTTGAAGACTCTCTCAGCTCAGCCTGGAAGTGGCAGCAACGCCTCCGCGAGCGCGGCATTATGTAAGCCATTAAGGGGACATCCCCTATCATTGCAAACGCAAGATGAGGCTGGAAACCTTCCGACGACCACGGCTTCATCTTGCGTTTCATTTTTTTATGATTGTAGCTCAAACCGCTTAACCATACGCTCGTGCCTACCACACCCTACTACATCCTCTACGAAGACAAGCTGCGGCGCAACCTCGGCCTCATCCGTCAGATAGCCACAGAAGCGGGCGTGGAGTTCATCCTCGCTTTTAAGGCTTTTGCCTTGTGGCGCACCTTCCCCATCTTTCGCGAGTACATAGCCCACACCACGGCCTCCTCGCCCGACGAGGCGCGACTCGCCTTCGAAGAGTTTGGTAGCCCCGCCCACACCTACAGCCCAGCCTACGAAGACGCCACGTTCGACGACGTCCTGCGCTGGAGCAGCCATGTCACGTTCAACAGCCTCTCGCAATACGAACGGTTCCTGCCGCGTGTGCGTGCATATAATAATATATGTATGGCCGAAGGCGGGCATCCCGTCAGCCTCGGCCTTCGCATCAATCCTGGCTATAGCGAGATAGAGACCTTGCTCTACAATCCCTGTGCGCCTGGCAGCCGTTTTGGTGTGCCTGCAAGTCAGTTGCCCGAGCGTTTGCCTGAAGGCATCGAGGGCCTCCACGTCCACAACCATTGCGAGAACGACAGCTACGCCCTCGAGCGTTCCCTCGTGCACGTTGAGACCCACTTTGCGCCTTGGCTTAAGCAAGCCAAGTGGCTCAACCTTGGCGGCGGCCATCTCGTCACGCGCGCCGACTACGACACGCACCATCTCATCCGTCTGCTCCGCTCGTTCCGCTCGCGCTATCCCCACCTGCGCATCATCCTCGAACCCGGCTCGGCTTTTGCGTGGCAAACGGGCGACCTCGTCAGTAGCGTGGTCGATGTGGTGGAAAACGCTGGCATCAAGACCGCCATCCTCAACGTGAGCTTCACCGCCCACATGCCCGACTGCCTCGAAATGCCCTACCATCCCGCCGTCAGTGGTGCCCAGACCTTACCCGATGCTACAGCCGAAGAGCAATGCGCCCCCTGCGTCTATCGCTTAGGCGGCAACAGCTGTCTTAGTGGCGACTGGATGGGCTACTGGCGCTTCCCTCGTCCGCTCTGTGTGGGCGACGAAGTGGTCTTCGAGGACATGATACACTACACCACCGTCAAGACCAACACCTTCAACGGCCTGCGCCACCCCTCGCTGGTCTTGCAACGCGCCGACGGCACACGCGAGTTCCTCCGCCGATTTGCCTACGAAGACTATCGCGACCGCATGGACTGAAGCAAAGGAAGAAGTCGCAACCGCGCCCGCCTCGTTCAGCATGTGGCGCCAGCAACGCAACATACCCCTTGCTGGCATAATCAAATTAAACAATACCCCTCTCTCTTATGACTCAGAAAACCCAACTACCCGAAAATGCCTTTCGCCCCTTGCGCGAGGGCGAAGAGTACGAACCGCTGATGAAACCCAACGTGCAGTATCGCGAGCTGACGCCGTGGAGCATCGTTTGGGGCTTGGTGATGGCCGTCGTCTTTAGTGCTGCGTGTGCCTACCTCGGACTGAAGGTGGGCCAGGTGTTCGAAGCCGCCATTCCTATCACCATCATCGCCATTGGCCTGGCTGGGGCGGCCCACCGCAAAGACCCCCTGGGCGAGAACGTCATCATCCAGAGCATCGGTGCCAGTTCGGGCATGATTGTGGCTGGCGCAATCTTCACGCTGCCCGCCATCTTCATCCTGCAAAGCAAGTATCCCGACATCAGTGTCAACTTCCTCCACGTGTTCCTCGCTTCCTTGCTGGGCGGCATCTTGGGCATCCTTTTGCTCATTCCCTTCCGCAAGTATTTCGTGAAGGATATGCACGGCCAGTATCCCTTCCCCGAGGCCACGGCCTCTACGCAAGTCCTCGTCAGCGGCGAGGGTGGGGCAGGGCAGGCCAAGCCCCTGCTCGTGGCAGGCCTCATTGGCGGCCTCTACGACTTCCTCGTGGCCAGCGTGGGTGCCTGGGCCGAAACGTTCACCACCACGGCCTTTGGCTGGGGAACTGCCATAGCACAGAAAACGAAGCTCCTCTTCAGCCTCAACACGGGGGCTGCCCTGCTCGGCATGGGCTACATCGTAGGCCTGAAGTACGCCGCCATTATCTGCGCTGGTAGTGTGACGGTATGGTGGATCATCGTGCCCGCCATCGGTCTGTTCTTCCCCGAACTGAACGTCAACCCCGACGCAAAGGCCGATCCCATCCTCGCAGGAACGGCCATGCCTACCGAGATTTTCCAATATGCTAAGAGCATTGGCATCGGTGCTATCGCTATGGCCGGTCTCATTGGCGTTATCAAGAGTTGGGGCGTCATTAAGGGCGCGTTCAGCCTTATTGCCAAGATGGGCAAAGCCAGCGGCCACGAAGAAACGAAACGCACCGAGCGCGACCTACCCATGAAGATCATCATGTGGGGCACGCTGCTGGCCATTGTTGCCTCCACCGTCTTCTTCTTCTTCGGACCTATGGAGGGCAACTTGCTCCATACCATTGTCGGCATCCTCATCGTAGCCGTCATCTCGTTCCTCTTCACCACCGTGGCCGCCAACGCCATTGCCATCGTGGGTAGCAACCCCGTCAGCGGCATGACGCTCATGACGCTCATCCTGGCCAGCATCGTGATGATGCTCGTGGGCCTAAGCGGTACGCACGGCATGGTGGCCGCACTGATTATGGGCGGCGTGGTCTGCACGGCACTATCAACGGCTGGCTCCTTCGTGACAGACCTTAAAATAGGTTACTGGCTCGGCTCTACTCCCGCCAAGCAGGAGGGCTTTAAGTTTCTTGGTGTGCTGGTCAGTGCCGCCACGGTTTGCGGTGTCATCTACATCCTCAACTCCATCTATGGCTTCACGCAGACCAATGCCGACCAAGTGGCTGCGCCCCAAGCGCGCGCCATGGCCGCCGTCATCGATTCGCTCATGAGTGGCGGCGGTGCTCCCTGGGCGCTCTACGGCATCGGTGCCGCCCTGGCCATCATCCTCGACCGTTGCGGCATCTCGGCCTTGGCCTTCGCCCTGGGTATGTTCATCCCCCTGCAACTCAACCTGCCGCTCCTCGTGGGTGGCCTCGTAAGCCACTACGTTGGTCGCAGTTCGAAGGACAAAGACGTGTGTCAGCGTCGCAGCGAGCACGGCACGCTACTGGCCAGCGGTTTCATCGCTGGCGGTGCCCTGATGGGCGTGGTCAGCGCAGGCCTTAAATTTGCAGGCGTAGAGCTCACCATCCCCGATTTTGCCGAAACGCCCGCAGGCATGGTGCTCTCCCTCGCCATGTACGCCCTCATCATAGGCTTCCTCTATCGAGCAAGTACCAGCCGTAAGTAGCACGCAAAGCCTGCTGCAACGAGTAGTACGGCCATCAACAACATTCCATGCGGCGATGGAATGAATTCCATACGGGCATGGAACAGAGTCCATGCGGGCATGGAATTTATTCCCCCCCCGCATGGATTTTTCTTCATGCCCCCAGCGCAATGACCAAAGCACTTTCCGCGCAACGCATTTTGGGCTGTCCGTAAAAAACGTCAGCCCTCCCTCTCGCCGTTTCAAGCCGAAAGCATTATCTTTGCACGAGTAAATACAGTCCCTCTCAATGCAAGTAACAATATCCGATGCCCGCTTGCGTCAAGCCGCCGCAGGCGGTCCCGCCGCTTTCCTGCAAGTCGTTACCGATGCCATAAAAGCCACCGCTGGCGGCGAACTCAATGCCGACACGATGAGTCAGCTCTCAGCACCGCAAACCACGCTTTGGGCCTACGACGTGTTGCGCGAAGAAGTAATGCAGGGCGGCTTCGTACAACTCATTCACAACGGCTGGGGGCCCTTTTTCTTCCGCAATCCGTTCGCAAAACTCTTGCGACAATGGGGGTTGAACGAACTGGGCAAGCTCATCTATTCCGCCCGCGAACTCTATTTCCGCGACGGCGAACGCATCGAGGCCGACTGCACCGATGACGAGTTTATGGCCCTCTACGAACAATTTCCCGACTTCGAACACCTCGATGATGACTATATTGACGGCGAAGAAAACTATACGGCGGCCCTCGCCCAATACGTCGATGAACATCTGACGGACTTTGTCGAGATAGTTTAACAACGCTTCGATAACCTCTTATGGCAAAGAAAGATAAGAAATATAACTCTCCCGTCAATATCAAAAACCGCCGTGCCGAACACGACTACTTCATCGTCGACGAACTGACGGCGGGCATCGTCTTGACGGGAACCGAAATAAAAAGCATCCGCGCAGGCAAGGCTGGACTGGCCGACACCTTCTGCTTCATCCGCGAGGGCGAAGTGTGGGTTAAGAACATGTACGTGGCCGAGTACGAACGCGGTAGCTGGGGACGCCACGAACTGCGCCGCGACCGCAAACTCCTACTCAACAAGCGCGAAATCCGCCGCCTCGCCTCCGACACGAAGAACCCAGGCTTCACCATCGTGCCCCTACGCCTCTTCATCGACGAGAACGGACGCGCTAAACTCGACATCGCCCTCTGCCGAGGCAAACGCATGTACGACAAACGCGACACGCTGAAAGAGAAAGAAGGCCGCCGCGAAATGGAACGCGTCACGAAGGGACACCGCTATTAGCAGGCTTGTAACCGTAGCACCCTGGGAGCGCGGGCACCTCGCCCGCATATTATGGGACGCAGGCGTCTCGCCTGCGGTACTCATCCGCGTTAGCCTCTAACAAGATACGCAAGCACCCCGCCCGCAAAACATCCCAACGCCCCCCTTAAACATCTTCATCATCCATCTATGCTTCGCCCCTATTCCTTCTTTATAGCCTGCTTGTTGGCAGTGTGCGCCTTAGCGCAGGAGTTCGTCAGTGTGCAGGGCACGCAGTTTGTGCGCGACGGTAAGCCCTACTACTTCGTAGGCACCAACTTCTGGTATGGTCCTATCCTTGCTTCGCAGGGACAAGGCGGCAATCGTCAGCGCTTAGCCGCTGAGCTCGACGCGCTGAAAGCCCTTGGCATCGACAACCTGCGCATCCTTGTGGGTGCTGATGCTGGAAGCAAGAACGTCACGTCGCTCACGCCCTACCTCCAGCCCGAACCTGGCATGCTGAACGACACGTTGCTCGACGGCCTTGACTATTTGCTGCGCGAAATGGAACGTCGCGACATGGTGGGCGTCTTCTACCTCACCAATTCGTGGGACTGGAGCGGCGGCTACGGCTTCTACCTGAAGAACACGGGCCACGGCGATTCGCCCGATGCCCACGGCGATGGCTACAACGCCTATTGCGCCTACGCCGCCCATTTCTATGCCGAACCGCGCGCCTTGCAACTCTACTACGACTACGTGCGCCGCATAGTTTCGCGCCGCAATCGCTACACGGGCCGACTCTATCGCGACGAACCCGCCATTATGGCCTGGCAACTCTGCAACGAGCCCCGCCCCTTTGCTGCCGAAATGAAGGAACCCATGCTACGTTGGAGCCAAGAGGCGGCGCGCATCATTAAAGCTCTTGACCCCAACCACCTCGTCTCTACTGGCAGCGAAGGCACCATAGGCTGCCTCTACGACGAAGACGTCTGCCTGCGTATGCACAACGACCCCAACATCGACTACCTCACCGTCCACGTCTGGCCCGTCAACTGGGGCTGGGCCAGTCGCGACCGCCTCTACGACTCTTTGCCCAACGTCTATGTGAAAGCTAACGAATATCTCGCCGTGAACCGCCGCATTGCCGAACGCATAGACAAACCGATGGTGATAGAAGAGTTTGGCTACTCGCGCGACCACAATCGCTACACGCCCAACTACGGCACGCGGGCACGCGATGCGTTTTATGGCTACGTCTTTGCGCAAGTGGCGCAAAGCTATGCCGAAGGTGGCCCCATTGCTGGCTGCAATTTCTGGGGCTGGGGCGGCAGTGGACGTCCCGCCAACGAAACATGGCACGCAGGCGACGACCTCCTTTGCGACCCGCCCCACGAACCGCAGGGCTGGTACTCCGTCTTCGACTGCGACTCCACAACACTCAACCTCATACGCACTGCCAACGCCCAGCTATCTCCCGCTACACCGTAAGCTCCTTGCACGCATTATGGTACGCAAGCGTCCCGCTTGCGGAATAACATGTTACGCAGGCCTCCCCACTCGCAGAAAGTTTTCAGTTTAAGCGCTAGCAGCGCGCCACTGCTTTAGGTAGGGGTAAAGGGGAGCGTAACCCCATGTAAAACTCCGAAGGAGCGACACTTTTAACTTAGGAAGTTTGTGCCGCTCCTACGGAGCTCCTTTTATCTTTTGTGGCCAACAACAGGGGTTCCGCTTCGCTACACCCCTGCCTATCGCTGTATCGCCCCGCTGGGGCTTTTGCTTTGCTTACCGAGTTAGTAGTGCTATGCCGCGAATGGGTGCAGGCGAGACGCCTGCTTCACATACTGCGGGCGAGGCGCCCGCGCTCCCAGGGGGGGCGGGGGGCCAGGGAAGAGAAGGGCTTTTCTTTACTTATATTATCCCTTTCCCAATATCTTATTAACAAGCGTAGTCACGTCGCCCACGTTGATAGAGCCGTCTGCGTTGAGGTCGGCGTTGTCATCTTTTGGTGCTTTGCCAAGAATCATATTGACCAACGTGGTGACGTCGCCCACATTCACCGATCCGTCGCCGTTGAGGTCCTCAGCTGCGCGAAGGTGTACGTTCGTCTTGAACGTAGTGTCTGTCATCGCTACCTCCGTTTCGTCCGTGGCAAAGAGAGAGAAGCTTTTGATGCTTCCTTGCGCTTCACCCTCGGCTTCTTTCGTAGCCGTTAGACGTAGTTTAAGCAACATGCCTTTGTTCGGCGCCATGATTTGGTTTGATGTGCTGGCTACGACGATGCGGTAGTATGCACCATTGTCTTTCAGCTGGAGCGCGTGCTCGCTGGTGTGGTTGCTACTAAGTTCGTAATCGTAGTCTTGCTTTTCCTCATCGTAGGCGGGTGCGATGCCTGCGGGGAGGTAGAGGTCGAACTGATAGAGCGTGATGTTCTTTTGCGTGAAGGTGCAGTTGAGAATGAGTTCGCCCTGTCCGTCGGGCGTGAAGGTGATGTCGTTCACCGTGATGCCATCGGCAAAACCTTTGCCTACGGAGAAGCAAAGAAGTAGCGACAAGAGGGCTGTTATCTTTTTCATTGTTGAGACTCGTTGAGAATGATGTATGTTGGCTTGCGGAAGCATGTGCGCTTATGGTACGCTTTGCTCCTCTTTACTTATTTGACGATGAACTTTCCTGTGCCTTGCATCACGTAGATGCCTGCGGGCAAGGTGTGAGCGCGTTCGGCATAGTCGCGTGCTGTCATGATGAGGCGGCCCTGCACGTCGTAAACATCGCCTGTAGCCGTGGCAGGAGGCGTGGGCAACGTCTCGACGTTGGTTGTCAGTCCTACGCTCACGCCGTGCAGCGTGTGACGCTCGGCCTGCGGCGTAGCGAAGCGAACATCGCTGATGGTGGCGAGGCCGTCCGTCAGGCCTTCAAGGCAGAGCCTCAGTAACGAGCCGTCTGCGGGCGTGATGCTGCGGTTGGCGGCCTGATAGCCTAAGACGAGGTAGGAACCGTTTGTCAGTTCGTAGAACGAAACGTTGTGGTAGGGTAGGCGTACCTCGTTAGGAGCGATGCTGCGCAATGCAGTGCCTTCGGGCAACGTCAGGAGGAATTGGAAGCCCGTATATTCGTCTGTGCCATGGAGTGTGAGGTCGATGCCTTGGCTGTTCATTGTAGCAAAGAGGGCACTACTGCTCACGGCAGCTGGCAGGCGATGGGCGGCAGGTGTTGCGGTGGCCGTCAGCGCGTTGGCGTTGGCATGGTTAATAACATAGTTAGCCGTAGCCACGATGTCGGCACCATTCACCTTGTTGTCGCCGTTCACGTCGAGGTATGCCTCGTCGTCGGCAGCGAGCACGAAGTTAATCATCGACACCACGTCCGTCACGTCCACATCGCCGTCCACGTTCACATCGCCAGGTATGGGCGGTTCGGTCTGGAACGTCTTTTGTTCGCCATAGGTAGTGCCCTGCGTTGTGCGAACGTAGCTGCGCACTACGTATTGCTTCTTTGGCGTCAGCCCTTGCAGCGTTGTTTTCATCAGCATGCCCGTGGCCGTTATGCGCTGAACGTCTTTGGGCGCGTTGGCAGGCCAGTATTCGAAGCCCTGTTCAACGGCCTCGTCGCTACCCACGAGGACGTAGCCCCGAGCTTGCGCCGAATTGTAGGTTACGTCTTCCACATCGTAGGTGTGTACCAACGACTCAAAATAGACATAGGCATCAGCCGTGCCAAAGGCCGACCATTCACCATACGTCATGCGGCCCGAGTCGCTCTTGTAGAACGGGCGATATTTATAGTAGGTCGTAGGAATGAGGTTGTTAAGCGAGCCATAGATGTAGCCGTTATAGAGGGGACAAGGCAGCACGGTGCTCGGCACGAGGTCGGGGGCGTCGTAGCGGCGGAACTCAAAGCCGAAGCGTTGGGCATCGTCCTCGTCATTCGTCTTGGCCGAGATGAATGCTTTCGTGTTGCTGACGGACTGTGCTGGCTCCGTCTTTAAGCTCAGCGAGGGGAGGTAGATGTATTCGCTTTTCGTAACCTTACCGCCCTCTTGTGTTTCAACCCAGTAAGTATAGGTAGTAGGGTAATAGCTAGGTTCCAATCCGTAAATCTTGAGTGGCTCGTCGGTCATTTCGTAGGTCTTGCCGTCGAGCGAGACGTATTGTTTCTCAACTACGGCATCCAGAGCCTCGTAGCTCACG
Source organism: uncultured Prevotellaceae bacterium (assembly GCA_900317635.1). Taxonomy (GTDB): domain Bacteria; phylum Bacteroidota; class Bacteroidia; order Bacteroidales; family Bacteroidaceae; genus Alloprevotella. The sequence continues at coordinate 10,099 of ONHN01000049.1, forward strand.
GAGAGCGTGACGGACGTAGGACTGTTGATTTCGCAGACAGGCTTCAGGTCAACGGGCAGGGGCGTGAACTGCAACTCTTTCGAGAATGTTTTGCCACTCGACTCCACGCTGAACTTAGCCTTGTATTGCCTGCCCTGCACTAAGTTCTTCACGTTCATTGTCCACGTCTTTTCGGCATCTTTCACCGATGTGCCGTTTCCCAGTTCTTCATCGTTAAGTACGAAACGGCGCTTGCTGATAGGTGCATCGCTCTCGCAGCTACCCTGTAGCTTCATCGTGAGGTTCGTTTGCTCTGCAATATCGAGGTTCACGGGAATGGGAAGCGTCCTGACGTTCTGCTTATAATCCACGTCGTACGCCACGCCGTCTATCGTCCACGTTCCCTTCACCTCAGCCAGATAGGTAGTATCTGGCACGAGTTTCTTCACTACGATTTCATCTGCCACGTTGTAGGTATTTTCGTTTAACGTCAGCTTTTGCTTACTCAGCGTAATGCCTTCTATCATATTGCTTTTGAACGTGGCTGTTGCTTGCGTGCAGTTCGTCAGTCCAACACCACATTCTTTGATGCTAACAGCTTTCAGTCCTTTTCCGTTATAGATACTCAAACTACCACTCGGCACTACCACCAAGTTCGGACTGCTGAAAGCACTATAACCAATCTCCGTAGTCTTGTCGCTCGTAAACACAAGCTACTTGAGCGGGCAACCGCTGAACGCGTATTCCCCAATCGCCGTTACGGAGTTTGGGATGACGATGCTTGTAAGGCTTGTGCAGCCGCTAAACGTACTGCTACCGATGCTTGTTACGGAGTTTGGAATGTTGATGCTTGTTAGACTTTTGAAGCCAATAAATACGCAATTCCCAATACAATTTACAGAGTTAGGTATTGTCAGATTGGTCACTTCTTGCCCATTTAAGTAAAGGCATTTTGCGTAGTAGAGTGGATTGGCGGAAGTATTTCCAAAAGAAATACCGCACCAAGCACCAATATCTGATATATCAATACGTGATAACCCTGTGCAATAACCAAACGCACTGCTACCGATGCTTGTTACGGAGTTAGGGATGTTGATGTTCTTGATGCCAGTGCAATTATAGAATGCGTAATCCCCTATGCCTTTCACATCGTCTCCAATGAAATATGTGGTTACTTGCGAACCGAAAATGTCTTTGAGGTTATTGTTACTTGTATAATCCTTTGAAATAATATCATTGCTATTAATTGTAACTTCTGTTAGTCCAGTGCAGTTATAGTATCTATAACTAATTATCTATCAGCACTTTCGTTATTAAACGGTAGAAAAATGAGGACGCAGATTCTGTGATCGATAAAAACGTCGAAGATTTAACACTTTTAACTTTACTAAACCATAAAAAACATTAAAATGTGCAGAATTTGAGTTATTATTATGACTTAAAGTGGATGATTCCTTCGATGGAGATTTTAAACTGCGACGGTCTGTCGCAGTTTTACTTTGAGCAACCTACTGGCTTTGGGGTATAAGTTTGAGGACGATGATAATACCATATTTGTATTGCGCGCGTGAGAATACGTCAAGAGGGGAATCGCGAACTATTACCAATTCAGTCGTGTTGCTGAAGTGAAAGAGAAGGAATGAGCTATCGGATAACTACTT
>ONHN01000047.1 GCA_900317635.1 uncultured Prevotellaceae bacterium
TTCGTTGATACGATTCGAGGACTTCAAGTAACGACTTTCAAGGGGCTGTTTTACCATAATTCTTGAACTTTTGGTGTCAACCTTATTTAAAATAAGACACCTCCTGACGCTTCACCAGTTCATCGCTTGTAAGGCGTAAGGAAAAATCGGACAATTCCGCGTATGCATCAAACTCCACGTCTTCGGCAGCGCCGTGCTTGTGTGCCTACAGCGACGCCGCAGGATGCGGGCCGGGCGGCCTCTTGCTCCTGCGGCGTCGTGGGAGGGCGACTGTTCTTATGGTTATTGTTTCCCCAGGATCATGTTGACGAGCGTCGTCACGTCGCCCACGTTGACGGCGCCGTCGCCGTTGAGGTCGGCCGCATCGCTCTTTTCGGCCTTGCCCAGAATCATGTTGACGAGCGTCGTCACGTCGCCCACGTTGACCGCGCCGTCGCCGTTGAGGTCGCCTTTATTTTCAACGTCTTCCGCATCTTCCATGATGTTGTCGAAGTAGCTCCAGGGCGCTGTGCTGGCGTATGCCTCTTTGCAGCCTGCTGGGACGTGGAGGGTGGCGGTATAGCGAAAGCACGCATCAGTACTACAGTTATACGCATCGGGGTCAGAGTGAAGCGCATAGACATCTTTGAGACTTGTGCACTCATTGAACACATAGCTTCCGATGCTGGTGACGGAATTGGGGATGGTAATGCTCGTCAGGCTGGTGCAACCATTGAACACATAGCTTCCGATGCTGGTGACGGAATTGGGGATAGTGATGCTCGTCAGGCCGGTGCAGCTATAGAACGCATAGTCTTCGATGCTGGTGACAGAGGCGGGGATGATGGTGCTCATGCAGCCTGCGATAAGCGTATTGCTTTCCGTTTCAATGATGGCGTTGCAGTTGTCGCGTGAGTCGTACGTTGTGTTGCCTGCTACTACCTTTATGTTCGTCAGGCCAGAACAACCAGCAAAAGCACCGCATTCTATGTCTGTGACGGAGGCGGGGATGGTAATGCTCGTCAGGCCGCTGCAGCCATAGAACGCATAGTCTCCAATGGACGTGACGGAATTGCCGATGGTTACGCTCGTCAGGCCGGTGCAGTCTCTGAACGCACTGCGCTCGATGGTAGTGACGGAATTGGGGATGGTGATACTCGTCAGGCCGGTGCAGTCTCTGAACGCCCAGCTCCCTATGCTGGTGATGGCGGAGGGTAAGGTGATGCTCGTAAGGCCGTAGCAGCTATAGAACGCATAGTCTTCGATGCTGGTGACAGAGGCGGGGATGATAGTGCTCATGCAGCCTGCGATAAGCGTATTGCTCTCCGTTTCAATGATGGCGTTGCAGTTGTCGCGTGAGTCGTACGTTGTGTTGCCTGCTACTACCTTTATGTTCGTCAGGCCAGTGCAACGACCGAACGCCGTGCTTCCAATGCTGGTAACTGAGGAGGGGATGGTGATGCCCGTGAGACCGTAGCAGTTAAAGAACGCATCATTTCCTATTGTGGTGACTGAGGCGGGAATGGTGATACTCGTCAGGCCGGAGCAGCCCAGGAACGCACTACTTCCTATTTGGGTGACGGAAATGCCGATGGTTACGCTCGTCAGACCAGTGCAGCCTGCGAACGCGCCACTTCCTATTGTGGTGACGGAATTGCCGATGGTTACGCTCGTCAGGCCGGTGCAGTCTTCGAACGCATAGTATCCAATGCTGCTGACGGAATTGCCGATGGTGACGCTCGTCAGGCCGCTGCAGTTTTTGAACGCAAAGTCTTCGATGCAGGTGACGGATTCCGGTATGGTGATGCTTGTTAAGCCGTAGCAATAATAGAATGCCCGGGCTCCAATGCTGGTGACGGAATAAGTAGTGCCGTCAAATGGATCTGTGACGGAATTGGGGATGGTAATGTCGCCCGTATAAGCTGTGGAAGTTGGATTAATAGTTGAAACACTGTACTCAAATTTGCCCGTATAGGTCACGCTGGCAGTCATTGTACTGCTGTCAAACTCGTAGTAGATGCCGTCAATCTCCGTGCCATTAGCCCAAACGGTGATGGCGAGGAGCGCGGCGGTGAGGGTGGTGAGTAGTCGTATTTTCATAGTTGTAGGATGTTGTTTTTTTGAGTGATAAGAAAGGATAGTAGCCGTGGAAATGTTGGCGTTTGCAACTTCTTACATTTAGATTAAACAGCGCGCTTCCACAATAGCAGCGGCCAGCACCGACAGCAGGATGTAATAGGTGAGAAAAAAGAACCGCCCACGCGGGGAATGGATACCTCCGTGAGCGGTTCCGAACGCAGATCAGATAAGGTACTTTTATTCGTCTATTCGTTTAGTTTTTTGTCTTGGCGCAAGAGCCACTTGCCACTTGCCACTTGCCACTTTACTACTGCTTCACGTACTGCAAGAGTTGCATGGTGCGCAGAGGCTTGCTCAGGCGCGCAGCTTCCATCTTGTCTTCGCGCAGGCCGCCCCAGGCGTTGGTGTAGCAGTCGGAGAGGCGCTTGCGGGCCGTTTGCGTCAGGCGGTATTGCTTCTCGGCTTCGATGTAGTGGCGCACGGCATCGTTCTGGCTCATAACGACTCCGTTACCCTCGAAGTAGGCATCGCCCAGCTGGCTGTCGGCCAATCCACAACCACGGTTGGCAGCTTCGCGGAACAAGCGCACGGCCTCGGGTTGGTTTTGCTCAACCAGCACCTTGCCATTCTTGTTCTTCACGCCCGTTTTGTAGAACGTTGCGAGGTAGTAGGTGGCATAGGGGTCGGTCTTCGTGGCATCTTTCAGCAGGCTGATGGCTTTCTTCATGTCGCGCTTGGGGTTCTCGCTGTTGGCATAGCAGAGGGCTAACATGCGCTTGGCACCAAAGACCTTCTCGCCGTCAAGTTGTTTGAAGAGTTTGGCTGCACGGTCGAAGTTCTTGTTTTGTTCGTAAGCCTTCTGTGCTTGCAGGAAGGTGTAGAACTCGGTGCCGGCCCAAACCGTGTTGCAATTCTCTTGAAAGTGTTTGTCGTAGCCATAGGGAGCGCACACCTGCATCCAGTGCAGTGCTTCGGGGTAGTTCTTATGAACGCCTTCGCCGGCAACGTAGAGCTGTGCGAGGTTCCACTGTGCTTCGTATTCGCCTCGGCGAGCGGCCTCGTTAAACCAGAGGGCGGCCTGGTCGGGGTTGCGCTGTACGCCAGCACCTTTCAGGTAGCATTGGCCTACGATGTTTTGGGCTTGGGGGAAGTTCTGCTTGGCTGCCTGTAACATATAGGTGAACCCCTTTTCTTTATCGGCTCGGGCTCCTTGGCCTTCAAATACGTTCTTGCCGTAGTAGTATTGTCCGAGGGCATCGCCAGCATCGGCCAACTTTTGGAACCACGTCATCGACTCGCTCACCTCGTGGTTGTTAAGGTAGTAGAGCGCAATCTTTTTCTGCAAGTCAAGGTTGTTGGTCTTGTCGGCCACAATGCCATAGTAGGTATAGGCCGTCTTCATGTCTTTGTTGACACCAAGGCCCTTCTCGTAGGCACCAGCCACGAACTGTGCGGCGCGCACGTCGCCAGTTTTGTCGGCGCGGGCTTTCAGTTCGGCCACGATGTTCTTGTTGCCCAGCTTGGCTGCTTTCTCGTAGAGGTTGTAGGCCGTGTCAACGTTCTTGGCCGTACCCATGCCGTTTTCGTAGCATTTGCCCAGGTTGGCGATGGCCTCGGGGTGGTTGTCCTGTGCGGCAGCGGCCCAAAGCTTGTAGGCCTTTTCGCTGTTTTGCTCTTGTCCGTGAGAACCTTCAAATATCCATCCGGCCACGGTGTTGCGGGCGGCGGCATCTCCGCCGTTAGCCTGAATGATAATGGCCTTGTCGGCATCGCTCTGCACTTGAGCCTGAGCTACGGGGCATGACAGGGCTGCGAAAAGCAGCAGACTGGCTGTTATGGTATAGCGTTTCATAGGTTATTGGTTGATTTTTGTTGTTTTGCTTATCTGTTGTTTGTTGTTAAGTCAATAGTCTTCGTGCAGTTGGCATTGCCTTGACGGGGAGCACCGGCATCTCGCCTGCATCCCGTCAGAGGCGTAGCCAAACTTGTCACTCAGTTAATTCTTACGCGTCAATAATGTCAGAAGTGAAGTCGCCCGTGGGGTCAACGGTGTCGTCGAAAGCCAAGCCTTCATCCACGGCGGGGTCGGCAACGGACATGTCTTCGCTTGCATCGGCCAGCGGATCGCTGTCGGCAGTAAAGGTTTCGGTAGCATCCACATCTACGGCGGCTACGTCGGAGGTGGCATCTACGTCGATGGTCACGTCTTCTTGGCGGGCAGCCAGCGCGTCGTCAAGACTGCCGTTGTTGACATAATGATGGGTGTCGCTGTAAGAGGGGTTCAAGTTGCTGCCATCGGTATAGTCGGCCACGTCGCGGCTGGGATCGTCGTTCAAGCCCACAGGCATGTCGGCCACGTCGAGCGGGATGTAGTGGTTGCCTTCGTTGATGGCGAAGTTCACGTCGCTAACGGTGTAGGCAGCGCTAAGCGGAGCAATAGGTGTCAGGTTGGCATCGCCCACTACGTCGAACACGCCGTCGTCGTCGAGGTCAATCATCGTGCACACCGTACCGTCGGGCAGGGTGCCAGCTGCTACAATGTGCTCTTTGCCGTCAAGGCAGTTGATAACACCAACAGCTTCGGCGTTGAAGATGGGTTCGGAGGCATCGGCAGGGTCAATCTGCGCCGTGTTGACCAACTCGTTAACAACGCCGTCAACGTTCACGTCTACGTCATCTACCGTCACAGCCTGAGCAGGTTCTGCCGGAGCATCGGGAGCGGCAGGCGTGGCAGGTGCTACGGGTTCTGCGGGCGAAACGCCAGCAGCAACAGAGGATATGGGTGCATCCACTCCGCCAACGGGAGCAACCACTTCCTCTGTCACCGTCGTTGCGGCAGCGGGCGTGGCGGCAGCAGGAGCAGCAGCACCTTGAGCGGTCGTGGCGGCAGCAGCAGCGGCGTCAGCTACCATAGCATCGGGCTGAACAGCGGCCTCGCCCAAACCAAGGGATTCTTCTACCTCAGCCGTTACGGGACGGCGGCGAAGGGCTTCGATGAGCGTACCCCCTGCAATGCCAGCAGCAGCGGCAGCAGCGGAGATAGCGGCAATGTTTAACTTGGAAAGGTTCTTGCGACCTCCAGTCTGAGTTACGCTTTGAGAATTCATAGTTGTGTAGTTTTATGGGTTTGTAATGTTGTTTATTGTTGTTTGATGGTGCAAAGGTACGGTGGCGAAACGAACACTGCAAGCCTTTTTGTGCGTCTTGTACGAAAGGGGGCTGATTTCTGTGTGAACGTACCAGTTTCCTTGATAAGGCGTTTTCGAGGGGAGGAGAGGGGCTGCTCTTCACTCCCCCTCAGTACCTCACCAGCACATCGCCCCGTGCAGACTGCGGAGCAAGCAAAACGGGGTGCTGCTTCAGGTTGGGCGTAGCGTAAGAGCGGTAAGCCAGCTCCTTGTGGGCAAAGTTGAACACTTCCATCACCGTCAGTTGCTTGTCGCCATTCTCGTCGCCCTTACCGCGCAACGCTTTCAGCAGGCCTTGCGTGAAGAAGCCTTGCGGCACGAGGGCATTCTCGGCAGAGTTTTCGGTGTCGCGACTGGCGCAAAAGGCAACAATCTTGTCCGTGCGCTGTCCGCCAGGCCAGTTGGAAGCTTTAGAGAGGCTGGTGCCAATGCTCCCGCTGTGGCAAGCATCTATAAATATATATATGCGCTGGGCGCGCGAGGCGGTGAGGATGGGGACAATCTCGTCGTAAGCTAAGTTGGCATCGTAGGGGCAAATGCCGCCCACGCCGCCGTGGCCCGAGTAGTAGATGAAAATGCGGTCGGCAGTACCCGCCTTTTGGCAGATAGCACGAAGCGAAGCGAGAACCTTGTCGCGCGTGGCATAGCGACTGGTGAAGATGGCACACTGCGAACCCTGGCTCTTCATCAGTTTCGAAAAGGTCTCCGCGTCTTTAGGCGGCATGTTGAGGCTCTTCACGCCGCGCGAAGCAGGATATGTTCCCACACCAATGGCCAGCGTGTAGGTGGTTTGGGCGAAAACAAGAAGGGCGCTCGCAAAGAAGGCAAGGAGCGCAAAGAAACGTTTGCGAATGAGCATGGCGCGTTTAGCTTTGAGGTGATTGTTTAAGCCGCTCGAACTGAGCATCGACAAGGTCTTTGTATTGTCTTAGAATTTTCTTCGGAACAGCCAGTCGCTGCTCCTTACCGCTACCTGCCGAGAGCGTGAGTTGGCAGCGAAGCATGTCTATCTTCGACAGCATGGAGGAGTTGATGATGCAGCTGCGGCCCAACCTGACGAAACCGCTGCTCGCAGCCCGCGCATCAAAGTAGGTCGCTATGATGTTCTCAATGCGTGCCAAGCCCACCGTCAGCGTGAGTTCGCGCCCGTCGGCATACACAAACGTGCTGTAGTTGCCAGCCGCTTTGATGCAGGCCACGGCATCAAGGTCGATGATGACAAGCTCGTCGCGCGAATTGATGCAAATTTTCTTCATTTTCTCTCTATTAATTCAGTTATTATACGCGCAAAGATAGATTTTTTTGCGCAGTATGGAAATGAAAAGCGTAAAAAAGTTGTAGCAATTCCCAAAGTTTTCAGTATTTTGCGCAAAGCCAACGCAAAACACCATCTACTTTCCAGCGCGTTGAACCTGTGCGAAGGAACGCATTCCATGCAGGCGTGGAACGCATTCCATGCAGGCGTGGAATTCCCGCCATGCTGCATAGGAGCTTTTATCCTGTCGCTCCGAAGGATATTCCTTAAAGCCCCGCATATTTCCTACGCGCCCCCATTCATCGACCGCCACTTATCACTCGTCACTCCAGAAAAGTCCCTCGCTACATCGCTTGCCTTTGCGAATAATTATCGCTAACTTCGCCACGGAAAACGACACATAGGAAGATTTAGTTATGTCGAAAACGGTCAATATCTTCTGCCACAACACGGGACGCACGCACAAGGTGCCACTGGGCTTTCGCCTCGACGACGTGTTCGAGATGCTGGAGCTGGACATGCCTTACGGCTGCACCAGCGCACGGGTGAACAACAAGGTAGAAGGCTTACACTACGCTATCTTTAGCGACAAAGACGTGGAATTTCTGGACATCAGAAGCCAAAGCGGACTGCGAACCTATACGCGTTCGCTGTTCTTCGTCCTCTATAAAGCAACGAAGGACCTCTATCCGAACAGCTCGCTGCGCATCGATACGTCCGTCTCGAACGGCTACTACTGTCAGCCCACGGGGATTGACGAACCCGTGACAGAGGACGTGGCCGCGCGGCTGCGCCGCAGGATGCAGGAAATCATAGATGCCAACATACCGTTCCACCGCATTAGTTGCCACACCGAGGACGCTATCCGCCTCTTCCGCGAAAGGGGCCTTGACGCTAAGGCCGACTTGCTGGAGGGCATGGGCGAACTCTATACGTTCTACTACACGCTGGACGATTGTGTGGACTACTTCTACGGCTCGTTGCTCATCAACACAGGGCAAATCGGCCTCTTCGGCCTCGAACCTTTCTACGACGGCCTGCTGCTGCGCTTGCCCGACCCCGAAAACCCGAAGCGCCTAAAGCCCATGCGCGAACAGGGGAAGATGTTCAACGTCTTCCAAGAGCAGCATCGCTGGCAACAAATCCTGGGCGTGCGCACCGTGGGCGAGCTAAATCGCGCCACTGACGCGGGACTCTTCAATTCGCTCATCAACGTTTCGGAAGCCTTGCAGGAGAAGCGCATTAGCGCCATTGCCGACCGCATTGCGTCCGACGAGAGAAAGAAAGTGGTGCTGATAGCGGGGCCTTCCTCATCGGGCAAGACGACGTTCTCCAAGCGCTTGGCCGTGCAACTGTGGGCGTGCGGCAAAAGGCCCGTAGCCATCGAGATGGACAACTACTTCGTTGACCGCGAGAAAACGCCCCTCGACAAGGACGGCGAATACGACTTCGAGAGCATCAAGGCCCTGAACATCCCTTTGCTTGAGAAGCACATCAAGGCCCTGCTGCGCGGCGAAGAAGTGGAACTGCCTAAGTACAACTTCCAGACGGGCCTCAGCGAGCGTAGCGGCGTGAAACTGCGCGTGCCTTCCGACGCCATTATCATCCTGGAAGGCATACATGCCTTAAACCCCATGCTGACGAAGAACATACCTGCTGAGACGAAGTTTAAGATTTACGCCTCGGCCCTGACGTCCATTCTGCTCGACAACCACAACTACGTGCCCACAACGGACAACCGCCTGCTGCGCCGCATTGTGCGCGACCATAAATATCGCGGCTACAGCGCCACGGAGACCATTCGCCGTTGGCCCAGTGTGCGCGCTGGCGAGGAGAAATGGATTTTCCCCTTCCAGGAAGAGGCCGACGAAATGATGAACACCGCCCTACTCTTCGAGCTGGCCGTGCTGCGCACGCAAGCCTTGCCCCTGCTTGAGCAGGTGCCGCAAAACGTGCCCGAATACTCCGAGGCCCACCGCCTGCGCCGCTTCCTTTCCTATCTTAAACCTATCCCCGACCACGGCCTGCCCCCCACCAGCCTGCTGCGCGAATTCCTGGGCGGCAGCACATTTAACTATTAATATTATAAATGAGTGCCACTCGTCACTTAAATAATCCCCCCATGAATACCCTTCAACAACGCATTCGCCAGATAGCCCGCGAGCGCAAGGCTGTCATCCTGGCCCACTACTACACTACGGCCGAGGTGCAAGACGTGGCCGACTTCGTTGGCGACTCGCTGGCCTTAGCGCAAAAGGCGGCGCAGACCGATGCCGAAGTCATCGTTATGTGCGGCGTGCACTTCATGGCCGAAACGTGCAAAATCCTTTGTCCCGAAAAGACCGTTCTCATCCCCGACCCCGCTGCTGGCTGCTCCTTGGCCGACAGCTGTCCTGGCGAAGCGTTTGGTCGCTTCGTGAAGGAGCACCCTGGCTATAAAGTCATCTCCTACGTCAACACTTCTGCCCTGACAAAGGCCTATACCGACGTGGTTGTCACGTCGTCCAACGCGCGTCAAATTGTCGACAGCTTTCCCGCCAGCGAGAAAATCATCTTCGGCCCCGACCGCAACCTGGGTTCCTACATCAACGCCGTCACGGGGCGCAACATGCTCTTGTGGGACGGTGCTTGCCACGTGCACGAGCGTTTCTCCGTGGCCGAAATCTTGAAGCTCAAAGCCGCCCATCCCAAGGCCGAAGTGCTGGCTCACCCCGAGTGTAAGGGTGCCGTGCTGAAGATGGCCGACGTGGTAGGTTCTACGGCCAAGCTGCTGCGCTATGCCGTTGAGGGCGACGGGCAGGAATTCATCGTGGCCACCGAAAGCGGCATCCTCCACGAAATGCAAAAGCAGGCACCGGGGAAAAACTTCATCCCCGTTCCGCCCGAGACGAGCGAAGGCCACACCTGCGCCTGCAACGAGTGTCAGTATATGCGCCTCAACAGCTTGCAGAAAATCCTCGACTGCCTGCAGCACAATGCGCCGCAAATAGACGTTCCCGCCGACGTGGCCCAGCGCGCCGCCGTGCCCATACGCCGCATGCTTGAAATATCCGAAAAGTTAGGCTTGTAGCGGCAACGACGTCACTCGTCACTAAAACAACCTCCTCATCATGATACGCAAATTCGATTTCTTAGTTATAGGAAGCGGCGTGGCCGGCATGAGCTATGCCCTGCAAGTTGCTGAAAGCGGAAAAGGGCGCGTGGCCTTAGTCTGCAAAACGTCTATCGAAGAAGCTAATACGGCCAAGGCCCAGGGCGGCGTAGCTGCCGTCACCAACCTTAAGCTCGACAACTTCGAGAAGCACATACAAGACACCCTCATCGCCGGCGACTACATCAGCGACCCCGCCGCTGTGCGCGCCGTTGTGGAAGGTGCTCCCGAGGGCATCCGTCGCCTCGTTAGCTGGGGCGTGCAGTTCGACAAGAATGCCGAGGGCGAGTTCGACCTCCACCGCGAAGGCGGCCACAGCGAGTTTCGCATCCTCCACCATGCCGACGACACGGGCTTCGAGATACAGCGCGGCCTCATTGCTGCCGTTCGCCGCCACCCGCGCATCACGGTGCTCGAAAACCACTTCGCCATCGAAATCATTACGCAGCACCACCTCGGCATCGAAGTGACGCGCCGCACGCCCGACATAGAATGTTACGGTGCCTACGTCCTCGACCCCGATACGCACAAGGTCGATACGTTCCTCTCGCGCGTCACGGTTCTGGCCACGGGCGGTGTGGGCGCCGTCTATGCCTCCACCACCAACCCCTGCATCGCCACGGGCGACGGCATCGCCATGGCCTATCGTGCCAAAGCCACCGTGGCCGACATGGAGTTTGTGCAGTTCCACCCCACGGCCCTCTACAATCCCGCCGAGACCCACCCCGCCTACCTCATCACCGAGGCCATGCGCGGCTACGGTGGCATTCTGCGCCTGCCCACGGGCCAGGAGTTCATGCAGAAATACGACAAGCGCCTCTCGCTCGCTCCGCGCGACATCGTGGCCCGCGCCATCGACCGCGAAATGAAAATCCACGGCATCGACCACGTCTGCCTCGACGTGCGCCATAAGGATGCCGAAGAAACGCGCCGCCACTTCCCTAATATATATAAGAAGTGCCTCTCGATAGGCATTGACATCACCCGCGAGATGATCCCCGTCGTTCCCTGCCAACACTACTTCTGCGGCGGCATTAAGGTGGACCTCGATGCCCAGACCAGCATCCGCCGCCTCTATGCCATAGGCGAATGTTCGTGTACGGGCCTGCACGGCGGCAACCGCCTTGCCTCCAACTCGCTCATCGAGGCCGTGGTCTATGCCGACCGCGCCGCCGCCCACGCCTTACAGCATGTTGCCTCCTACGGCTTCAACGATGCCGTGCCCGAATGGAACGACGAAGGGACGATGACCAACGAAGAGAAGGTGCTCATAGCCCAGGACGTGCGCGAAGTGGGCCAAATCATGTCGGCCTACGTAGGCATCGTGCGCAGCAACCTGCGCCTGCACCGCGCCTGGACGCGCCTCGACCTGCTCTACGAAGAAACCGAGGAACTCTTCAAGCGCGTCAAGGCCACGCCCGACATCTGCGAACTGCGCAACATGATCAACGTGGGCTACCTCATCACGCGCTGGGCCCTGGAGCGCAAAGAAAGCCGCGGCCTGCACTACACCATCGACTATCCGCGCCACGCCTACGACCAGCAAGGCTAACAGGAGAGAAGGCGCGGCGCGCCCTAACCTGGGCTACGCCGCCAACAATTTTTCTAATATCGCTTGCTTTTATAAAAAAGAATTGTACCTTTGCGACAGCTTCCGCGCCACACCGATAGCGCATACTGCTGGCATATCTCGGCCAGCGAAGAAGAACAACCGCAGTAACCTCCCCCTCTATCATGAAAGCCCCCCTCCCTCCCACCCGCCATTTCGCTCCGACAGCCCTTTTCGTGCGCTCTGACGGCGTTTCTCCGAGCTGGGAGGCCAAAAATACCCCCCCCTATTAAGTTACTCTAAAACAGCTATATACGCCTTATTTGGGTGCATATTCAGGCGGCATCCTGCCCTCGTTTCGAGGTGCGGGATGCCGCTTGCGGTATGCTGGGTACGCGGGCGCCTCGCCCGCATGATGAGCTGCAAGTTTCTCACCTGCGACTGTCGTGGGCAACCTGTACGTAGTCGCCGCTTCGCGCCGATTAGGGCGGGCGAGGCGCCCGCGCTCCCAGGGAGCAAACACGCAAAAAACATAAACAAATTATCCATTCCTTAACTCATAAAACAAAAAACTTTACGCCTTATGAAACACAGACTACTCACCACCCTCACCGCCGCCCTCCTCGCCCTTAGCGCGTGGGCTTACGATGTGAAGATTGACGGCATCTATTACAAGCTTGATAGCAGTACAATGACAGCCAGCGTAGATCGTAACATTAATGACAAATACAAAGGCGATATCACCATCCCCGCCACCATCACCGCCCCAGGCGATGGTAAGACCTATTCCGTCACCAGCATCTGGCACGAGGCGTTCTATAACTGCACCGGCCTGACGAGCGTCACAATACCAGAGTCCGTCACCAGCATCGAGGACGATGCGTTCGGGAACTGCGTTGGCCTAAAGAAAGTATGCATAACGGATATTGCCGCTTGGTGTGGTATTAAATTTGGTAACTTAGGTCAACATACCAATCCTCTTTATTATGCCCGTCATTTATATTTGAATAATGAAGAAGTAACAGAATTAACAATACCCTCGTCCGTCACCAGCATAAGCGTGGGTGCGTTCATAAATTGTAGACTAACGAGCATCACCATCCCCAATTCCGTCACCAGCATCGGAAACTATGCGTTCTCGGGCTGCGGCGGCCTGACGAGCATCAGCATACCCGAGTCCGTCACCAGCATCGGGGACCAGGCGTTCGAATACTGCAGAGGCCTGACGAGCGTCACCATTAATAGTAATGATGTATTGAAAAAAGGGAGTCTCAAAAAACTTTTCGGTGAGCAAGTGACCACATATATCATAGGAGATAACGTCACTAGCATCGGGAGCTCTGCGTTCAGTGGCTGCACACCGAATTCCGTCACTAGCATCGGGAGCTCTGCGTTCAGTGGCTGCACAGGCCTGACGAGCGTCACTATCGGCAATTCCGTCACCAGCATCGGGAGCTCTGCGTTCAGTAGCTGCACCGGCCTGACAAGCGTCGACATACCGAATTCCGTCACCGACATTGCGGGATATGCGTTCCGTTTCTGCTTTGGCCTGACAGACATCACCATCGGAAGCTCCGTCACCAGCATCAATGCTTATGCGTTCGAAGGCTGCACCAGCCTGACGAGCGTCACCATTAATAGTAATGATGTATTGAAAGGGAGTCTCAAAAAACTTTTCGGTGAGCAAGTGACCACATATATCATAGGAGATAACGTCACTAGCATCGGGAGCTCTGCGTTCAGTGGCTGCACATCAGTGGCTGCACCGGCCTGACGAGCGTCACCATTGGCAATTCCGTCACCAGCATCGGGAGCTCTGCGTTCAGTGGTTGCACAGGCCTAACGAACATCGACATCCCCAATTCCGTCACCAGCATCGAGAAGGAGACGTTCTATCGCTGCACTGGCCTAACGAGCATTACTATCGGCAATTCCGTCACCAGCATCGGGGAAGGTGCGTTCCAGGATTGCACAGATCTAACCAGATTGAACATAACGGATATTGCCGCGTGGTGTGGTATTTCATTTGGAAATTACTATGCCAATCCCCTTTGTTATGCCAATCATTTATATTTGAATAATGAAGAAGTAATAGAATTAACAATACCCTCGTCCGTCACCAGCATCGGGAACTATGCGTTTATATACGGCGTTGCCCTAAGGAGCATCACCATTCCAAATTCTGTCACCAGCATCGGCAGCTATGCATTCTATGGCTGCGAAGGCCTGACGAGCATCAACATACCCAATTCCGTCACCAGCATCGGAAAAGGTGCGTTCCGTTATTGCACCAGCCTGACGAGCATCAACCTCGGCAATTCCGTCACCAGCATCGGGGAAAGGGCGTTCAGTGACTGCACCAGCCTGACGAGCATCACTATCCCATCCTCTGTTACCAGTATTGAGAATTATGCGTTCGAAGGCTGCCCAGACTTAAAGAGCGTCACCATTAATAGTAATGAAGTTGTTGCAAATAAATATTATCATCCTTCCGAAGTATTTTCATCTACCTATAATCTGACAGAAATTTTCGGTTCGCAAGTTGAAACATATATCCTAGGAGATAACGTCACCAGCATCGGGTACTATGCGTTCGCTGGCTGCACCGGCCTAACGAGCATCAACATACCCAATTCCGTCACCAGCATCGGAGAAGATGCGTTCCTTAACTGCTCAGGCCTAACGAGCGTTACCCTCCCCTCCTCCGTCACCAGCATCGGAGAGGGTGCGTTCACTCGCTGCACCGGCCTGACAAGCATCGAGATCCCCTCCACCGTCACCAGCATCGGAAAATATGCGTTCTCTGGCTGCGAAGGCCTGACGAGCGTTACCATTAATAGTAATGATGTATTGAAAAGTGGGCATCTCGGAGACCGTTTCGGTAAGCAAGTTCCAACATATATCTTAGGAGATAACGTCACTACTACCGGAAGCTCTGCGTTCTATGAGTGCACCGGCCTGACGAGCGTCACTATCCCCAATTCCGTCACCAGCATCGGGAACTATACGTTCTATGGCTGCACCGGCTTGACGAGCATCAACATACCCGAGTCCGTCACCAGCATCGGGGAAAGGGCGTTCCGGGGCTGCACCGGCCTGACGAGCGTCAGCATCCCAGAGTCCGTCACCAGCATCGGAAGCTCTGCGTTCTCGGGCTGCACCGGCCTGACGAGCGTCAGCATCCCCGAGTCCGTCACCAGCATCGGAAACGAGACGTTCGATGGCTGTACAAATTTAATGAACGTTGCGATTTATAGTAATGATATTGTTTCAAATTTATATTCGAGTAGCTTTAATCTGTCAACCATTTTCGGTTCACAGGTTTCAACATACATTTTAGGAGACAACATAGAAGCCATAGGCTCTGGCGCTTTCTTCGGATGCACAGGTTTGACAGACATTGAAATCCCCAATTCCGTCACGAGCATTGAGGCCTACGCGTTCCGCGGCTGCACCGGCCTTACGGACATCGTCATTCCTTCGTCCGTCACCAGCATCGGAAGCCAGGCGTTCTTTAGCTGCACCGGTCTTAAAAGTATCACAGTTAAGAGCTCCGACCCTGAAACGTATCATTGCTCTACAACCGCTTTCAACGATTACTCCGCCACCCTCCACGTCCCCAAAGGCAGCAAGGAGGCATACGCCGGCACCGCGCCATGGAGCAACTTCGCCAGCATCGTGGACGATATCGATACAGGTAGCGAGGATGCCGTTGTCCTTACCGCCGACGGTGAGAATGTTTGGACGGACGGCGTGCTACGCTTCAGCGTGTCATGGAAGAAGAACGGCGAGGCTGCAGTCTCTGGCGTGAAAGACAAGGATAACCTGGGTGCTGTCACCATACCCGAAAAGGTGAAGATAGCCGACAAGGTATATTCCGTCACTTACATCAGGGGCGGTGCATTCGCTGACTGCACAGGCCTAACGAGCATCACCATCCCCGAGTCCGTCACCAGCATAGGGGGAGCTGCATTTATGGATTGCACCAACTTGACTTCAGTCAGCATTAACAGCAACGAGGTTCTGAATAGTGTTGAGGTTGAAGACAACATAATTTCTAATACTATTTCTGGTTTATTTGGCAAGCAAGTGGAAGAATACATCATAGGAGATGCCGTGAGCAGTATCTGCGATTATGCATTTTACTTTGCAGAAAACTTAACAAGTATAACAATAGGACAAAACGTTTCAAGCATCGGAAACTCTGCGTTCAGATACTGCACAGGCCTAACGAATGTGACCATACCTAATTCGGTCACGGGCATTGGGAAGTATGTATTCGGGAGCTGCTCAAGCCTAATGAGCATAGAACTCTCCACCTCCCTCACCACCATCGGAGAGGGTGCGTTCTTGTGCTGCACAGGCCTGACGAGCATCACCATCCCCAATTCCGTCACCAGCATCGGATATGAGGCGTTCTATGGCTGCACAAGCCTAACGAGCATCACCATCCCCAATTCCGTCACCAGCATCGGCAGCTATGCGTTCGCTGACTGCACCGGCCTGACGAGCGTCACCATACCCAATTCCGTCACCAGCATCGGCAGCTATGCGTTCAGATTCTGCTCAGGCCTGACGAGCATCGAGGTCGAAGCAGGCAACACACAGTACGACTCTCGAGAGGCATGCAACGCCATCATTGAAACGGAAAGCAATACGCTTATCGCAGGTTGTATGAATACCATTATCCCCAATTCCGTCACCAGCATCGGAGACTATGCGTTCCAAATCTGCACAAGCCTAACGAGCATCACCATCCCCTCCTCCGTCACGATCATCGGAGAGGGTGCGTTCTTGCGCTGCACAGGCCTAACGAGCATCACCATCCCCAATTCCGTCACCAGCATCGGAGACTATGCGTTCCAAATCTGCACAAGCCTAACGAGCATCACCATCCCCAATTCCGTCACCAGCATCGGGAACTATGCGTTCGCTGGCTGCAGCGGCCTGACGAGCATCGAGGTCGAAGCAGGCAACACACAGTACGACTCTCGAGAGGCATGCAACGCCATCATTGAAACGGAGAGCAATACGCTTATCGCAGGTTGTATGAATACCATTATCCCCAATTCCGTCACCAGCATCGGGAACTATACGTTCTATGGCTGCACCGGCCTAACGAGCATCACCATCCCCTCCTCCGTCACCAGCATCGGAGCCGCTGCATTCGAAGGCTGCACCGGCCTTGAAGATATCTATGCTCTGCGCACAGACCCCGTAGCCTATGACTGCGCTACGGATGCGTTCAGCGACTACTCCGCCACGCTCCACGTCCCCGCAGGCAGCAAAGAGGCATACGCCAGCACCGAGCCCTGGAGCAACTTCGCTAATATCGTCGAAGA
>ONHN01000022.1 GCA_900317635.1 uncultured Prevotellaceae bacterium
CTCATTCAAGATAACATCGTAGGCGTTGCGCCCGTTCTTCTTGAGCGGCATCAGTAGCAGGATGGCTACTAAGAAGAATACCATTATGCCAGCATCGTAGAGTTAGGTTGAGGAGAGAATTCCAGAGCTACCCCTTTCTTCGGAAAAGGAGTATTCGTCGGCTGAGGAGGAAGCAAAGAGGTTGAATAGGATAATGGCTCCCATGATGCCTATCATCTGCCCCCAGCCCGTTGCCTTAAGATGCATGAAGCGATAGATGGCTATCAGCAACCAGAGGTTAAGGCCCCCGCTCAATAGCCCCTCAAACCACATTGAACTATCATCCAAAGGCATAAGGAGCATGGTGTTGGCCATAATGGTTGCACGAAACCCCAGCAGATAGAGTGTTAGAGCCAAGGCTCCATGCAGTGGCTCCTTCTTTTCATCAGGCAGAGGTTGTGCTTCTTTTTCCATCAAGCAGTAATAAGTCTAGGATAGATTGTTTTCTCTATTCGGCTCTCAAGGGAATGGCTTTCACGAACTGAAGAGGCACATAGAAAAGTGCCAATCCGTGAAAGCCATTATCCCTGAAATCCGAAGATTCGACGTCAGACGCTATTAGCGATAGGTGAAGATGGCATCCTTCACGGCCTTTACGTCGTCGGCGCGGCGGATGGGCGTGTGGTGGGGTGCTGCTTTCACGCTTTCGGGGTCGGTCTTTGCACGCTCGGCTATGCTAATCATAGCCTCGATGAAGGCATCGAGCGTATCTTTCGACTCTGTTTCCGTTGGCTCTATCATCAGGGCTTCGTGGAACAGGAGTGGGAAGTAGATGGTGGGCGCGTGGAAACCAAGGTCGAGCAAGCTCTTGGCCACGTCGAGCGTTGTGACGTGGGCATCATCGTGGTGGTCGCCGCCATATTCTGGGCGCAGGCCGTCGAAGACGAACTCGTGTTTGCAAAGACCCTCAATGGGTAGCAGGTAGTGCGACTTCAGGCGCTCTTTGATGTAGTTGGCGTTAAGCGTGGCAAGGCGGCCAGCCATCTTGAAGCCGTCGCTGCCCAAGGCGAGCAGGTAGGCATAGGCACGAACTATGATGCCGTAGTTACCGAGGAACGCGCTGACGCTACCGAGCGAGCCGTCGCGACATTCCAGTGCGAAGGTTCCGTCGGCGCGGCGCACTACGTGTGGGTCGGGCAGGAATTGTTCAAGCCCCTTGCGCACACCGATGGGGCCATCGCCAGGGCCGCCGCCGCCGTGAGGCGTGGAGAAGGTCTTGTGCAGGTTGATGTGCATCACGTCAAAGCCCATGTCGCCAGGCCGACATACGCCGAGCATGGGGTTGAGGTTGGCTCCATCGTAGTACATCAGGCCGCCACATTCGTGCACGAGGCGTGCTATTTCGGGTATTTCTGTTTCGAAAATGCCGAGCGTGTTGGGGTTCGTCATCATCATGCCGGCAATGTCGTCGCCCAAGAGGGGCTTGAGGTCTTCTACGTCCACCGTCCCGCGTGCCGTCGATTTCACTTCCACGATTTGCAGTCCGCAGACAGCAGCCGAAGCGGGGTTGGTGCCGTGGGCCGAGTCGGGCACGATGATTTTCGTGCGCTTCTCGTCGCCACGACTGCGGTGGTAGGCGCGGATGGTCATTAAGCCCGTCAGTTCGCCGTGGGCACCAGCGTAGGGATTGAGTGTGAACTCGGAGAGGCCAGCTATTTCGGAGAGCATCTGCTGTTCTTCCCAATAGAGGCGCAGGGCACCTTGTACGGTGTCGGCCGGCTGGGCGGGGTGGAGCTGCGTGAAGGCAGGCAGGGCGGCCATCTCTTCGTTGATTTTGGGGTTGTACTTCATCGTGCAACTGCCCAAGGGATAGAAGCCCGTATCAACGCCGAAGTTGTTGTTAGACATGTTGGTGTAGTGGCGAGCCACGGTCTGCTCGTCGGCTTCGGGCAGGCAGGGGGCTTCGTCGCGGCGCACAGCGGCGGGCAGGCTGCTGAGGCCTTCGGCTTCCACTTCGCATGGCGGCAGGCTATAGCCCACGCGACCTGGGCGCGAAAGCTCAAAGATGAGGTTGCTATATAGTTTGTTGTTCATAACGATGCTTTGTTTTCTGAGTAATCAGAGTCGTTGGAGGGACTCGGATTATTCCGATTATTTTGTTAGAAGTTCTACAAGCTTGTCCATTTCTTCTTTCGTGCGCAGTTCGGTCACGCAGAGGATGAGGCCGTCATCGCCGTCCTGCACACCAGCGAGGTAGCCAGCGTCGGCGGCGCGGCTGATGAGGTCGGCGGGTTTAGCGGCTTTGCACGTAAGGCGGAACTCGTTGAGGAAGGGTTGCTGGAAGGTGAGTTCGAACTTCCCGCTCCCAACGAGCTTCTCACACAGGTAGTGAGCGCCCTTGGCTGAGGTTTCGTTCACCTCTTGCAGGCCTTTGGCTCCCATCAAGCTGAGGTAGGCCGCTACGTAGAGACACATCATGCCTTGTGCGGTGCAGATGTTCGACGTAGCTTTCTCGCGGCGAATATGTTGCTCGCGGGCCTGCATGGTCAGGACGAAGGCGCGGCGTCCGTCGGCATCTTCAGTCTGTCCCACGATGCGACCTGGCATTTTGCGGATGAGGGCGTTCGTGGCGCAGAAGTAGCCAATGTACGGACCGCCGTAGCCCATGGGGATGCCCAGACTTTGTGCATCGCCGCAGGCAATGTCGGCGCCCCAAGCCCCTGGCGATTTTAGCACGCCGAGCGGACTGGCAGGGCCGCTAATGGTGAGGAGTGCTTTCTGTGCGTGCACTTCGTCGGCCAGACCCGTGAAGTCTTCCACAATGCCATAGCGGTTGGGCTGAGGCACGATGAGACCTGCCACGTCGCCCGCTGCAAGCAGTTCGCTGACGGCTGCGCGGTCCGTCACTCCATCTTTCGCAGGAACGATGGTCGTGTCCGTGCCGTGGTAGGAGGCGTAGGTCTGGCAAACGTCGAGTACGCGCTGCGGGAGCGTGGCGGAGAGCAGGACGCGGTTCTTCTTGCGAGTGGCAGCGGTCATCATCATCATGGCCTCGGCCGTAGCTGTAGAGCCGTCGTACATCGAGGCGTTCGACACGTCAAGACCCGTCAGGCGGGCAATCATCGTCTGATACTCGAAGATGTAGGCCAGCGTGCCTTGCGAGATTTCAGCCTGATAGGGCGTATAGCTCGTCGAGAACTCCGAGCGCGAAGCAATGTAGGGTACGAGCGAAGGGGTGTAGTGGTCGTAGCTGCCTGCTCCAGCAAAGCAAATGAGCTGTTTGTTCTGAGCCGAGAGCGTTGCGAAGGTGCGGCGTATCTCGGCCTCGCTCTTGCCAGCGGGCAAATTGAGGTCGCGCCCGAGCTTGAGCTCTTCGGGCACTTCAGCATAGAGGTCGTCAAGGCTCTTCACGCCTATCACCTCTAACATTTGCTGAATGTCTTCCTCCGTGTGTGGAAAATAGCGGTGTTGCATTGTGAATGGTTAAAGTTATCGTTATGGATTTGTTTTTCTTATCGTGACTGCAAAAATAATGAATTACATCGTAAAACTCAAAGCAAGAATGCAGATTATTTCTGTTTCTATATTATTACTGTCCGCTAAGCATACACATCCCCATTCCAACTCTTTGTAACACAGGAATTTGGATGTGTATGTTTAGCGGACAGTAATAATTTTGTTTCACGACTACAAAGGTAACCAAAAGGGCTGACACCGAATCTAGTATCAGCCCTAATTTATTCTAATGACGAAAGTTTAGCGGACAGTAATATTTCTATATTAACAGATTATTGTTATAGACGTTAAATATGGGCAGATTTCTGGCTTTAAAATTGCTGTTACGGAAAATTTAACACACCTTTGCACTTACAAAAATATTGTGACCATCCGATATATTTGCATGAAGTCTCACTGCCCAAACTTCGAGACCTCGCTTCAGCCCCGCCCAATCGCCAAATGCCGGGGCTTTTTGTTTTTGAGTACTATATCATATAAGGTAGCGGGGGACGAAAGGAGCGTCACTATTGGCAACTAACCTTCTAACAGCAGCTAAAAGGGGAGTTCAAAGCTTCCAGCGGGTTCGTTGACGAACGGGGATAGTGCCAAAGTTTCCATTTGGTGTATATCTTTAATCTTAGAACGAATTTCGGCCATGCGCTGAGGAGAGTCTAATTCTTCGCGGCGTTGCTTGCTCATTTTGACGAACTCTTCTACTTGGTCAATACCGAGGAAGCGTCTGCCCGTCAGAGTGGCTGCAATACCCGTAGTAGAAGAGCCTGCAAAAGGGTCAAGAATCCAGTCGCCAGGGTTGGTAGAGGCAAGGATGATGCGCGTTAGAAGAGCTAATGGTTTTTGCGTTGGATGCTTTCCGCAGCTCTTTTCCCATGGTGCTATAGCAGGGAGTCGCCAAACGTCGGTCATTTGTTTACCATCGTTGAGTTGCCGCATCAGTTGGTAATTGAACTTGTGTGGTTTTTTTGGCTCTTTGCGGGCCCAGATGATAAATTCTGTGCTATAGGTGAAGTATCTGCAAGAGATGTTGGGCGGTGGGTTTGTTTTAGCCCATGTAATGACATTAAGTATCTTGAAACCATGTTCCGTTAGTGCATTGGCAACGGAGAAGATATTGTGATACGTCCCACTAATCCAAATCGTACCATTATCCTTTAACTTCTCTCGGCAAAGTCTAATCCATTCGTGGTTGAATGTTTCCATTCTTTCTGCACCTTTATCCCATTCGCCCTTATCAACACTTACAATCTTTCCAGCTTGTACGCTAATGCCGCCGTTTGAAAGGAAGTAGGGTGGGTCGGCAAAGATCATGTCAAACTTAAAACTGAATTCTTTCAGCAAAGTACGACAGTCACCAAGAAGGAGTGTGAAATCGCGATGAGGAGTGCGGTAATAGGGAATTGGCATATTAACTTTCAGCTTTTACGATCGCAATAAAATCGTGTATGGATGTTAGGTTGTATATTTTAGGGATGTTGTAGTAAGCTTCTTGCAGCTTGTTCTTTGCCGACAACCATCCATGTCCGTCTGTTATCCATACGAATTCGTAGTTATTGGTTGAGGCTATTTTGGGAGCAATGTCAGTGTAAGAACGTGCCACTTCGTTCAATTTTGAACCACCACTGCTATAGAAATTTACCTCTATAAGATATACCTTATGCTTTGTGCGAATTACGAAGTCAAATACCTTATTATCTTTACCAAGAATCTCTAAACCCTGCAAGTGGTTTGAGGCAACCTGCTCTTTATATGATATGGCATTTTTCTTAAAGATATTTGCTACAAGCCTTTCCATAACGTTGCCACTTCGGTTCTTGCGAGCATTCGTATCTAACCCAACTTCAATACCGAAAACGTAATCAACAAGGTTTTTAATATCTTTGTTTTGGAAGACTTGCTTGAGTCCCGTATCTTCAATGAATTCTATCACACCCTTAGGCGAGGTGAAAAAGTCCTCAATAGAATGTGACTTGCCGTCACGTGCTAATGATACCTTTTTGTCTTTAGTGCGAACAGCAATAAGAATGTCAAGTACACTAAAGACTTGTGGGTTTTCCTTCCAAAGCTCACATACGGCTTTTTCTATATCAGTTTGTCCTATCAAATAGTTCAAGGTGTTAAGGCGTATGGCAACTTGCGATACGTTGCATCGCACCTTGTCAAAATCCGTCCAAAAAGAGAGGTCGGCATTGGTCTTTGTAAGTTGGGAGAGGAAAAGGTTAAACTGTTCCTCTGTATGGCATCGTAGCATATGTCTGAAACAATTAAAGTAATAACATCCTTTTTAGGTCTTTGAAATATATATTTCGTTCATTATAGGGACATTCTTCATAGATATCGCTTTCGTCGCTATACTGCCGAGTTTAGAAGTCAACCTCGTCAGTTGCACTTGGGAAAGGCATATCGGCGGCGGAAGGGGGCGGGGCTGTTTCGGCGTAGCGCGTGGAGGTGTTGACGCGCGAGCGAACCGTGGCGGGGCCTTCGCCTGGCAGCGGCACGGGGTTGTCGTCTTCGGGGTTTTGGAAGCGGGCGTAGGCACCTTTGAAGGCCAGTGTCACGTCGCCCACGGCACCGTTTCGGTGCTTGGCAATGATGATTTCGGCCATGCCGCGCAGATTTTGGCCGTTAGGCCCTTCGTAGATGTGGTAGTACTCGGGGCGGTGGATGAAGAGCACCATGTCGGCGTCTTGCTCAATGGCACCGCTCTCGCGCAGGTCGGAGAGCTGCGGGCGTTTGCCTTGCGGACTTTCGCGGTTCTCCACGCCACGGTTCAGCTGGCTGAGGGCGAGGATGGGGATGTTCAGCTCTTTGGCAAGGCCTTTCAGCGAGCGGCTGACAGTGGAGACTTCCTCCTGGCGGCTGTTGAACGACATGCCACTGGCATTCATCAGTTGCAGGTAGTCAATCATGATGACGCGCACGCCGTGTTCGCGCACCAAGCGGCGAGCCTTCGTGCGCAGTTCAAAGACCGAGAGCGAGGGCGTATCGTCGATGTAGAGCGGGGCACCCGTCATTTGCTGCGAGCGCACGTCGAGCTGGCCCCACTCGTATTGTTCGAGCTGGCCGCTCTTGATTTTGTCGCCAGGAATTTCGCAAACGTTAGAGATGAGGCGGTTGACGAGTTGCACGTTCGACATTTCAAGCGAGAAGAAGGCCGTGGGGATGTGCTGGTCAATAGCCATGTTTTTTGCCATAGAGAGGGCGAAGGCCGTCTTGCCCATGGCTGGACGTGCGGCAAGGATAACGAGGTCGCTGTTTTGCCAACCCGCCGTAATCTTGTCGAGGGCATGGAAGCCGCTGCTGATGCCGCTCAAGCCGTCGGGGCGGGCGGCGGCGTTCTTCAGCATTTTGAACGCCTCCTCCATGACGGGGTCGATGCTCGTATAGTCCTTCTTGACGTTGTTTTGCGAAAGTTCGAAGAGCTTGCCCTCGGCCTCTTGCATGAGTTCGTCAACGTCGGTCGTAGCGTCGAAGGCTTTGCGCTGGATGCCGCTGGTGTAGGCAATGAGTTCGCGCGCTAAGCTCTTTTGGGCTATGATGCGCGCGTGGTATTCGAGGTGGGCACTGCTGGCCACGAGGCCGCTGAGTTGGGTGATATAGAACGGGCCGCCCACTTCTTCGAGCTGTCCCGTGCGTTCCAGCTCTTGGGTGACGGTGAGCAGGTCTACGGGGCGCTCTTCTATGTTGAGGCGACGAATGGCCTCATAGATGATTTGGTGGCGCTTCTCGTAGAAACTGCTGGGGCGCAGGATGTCGGACACCTGATAGTAGGCATCTTTCTCAAGCATCAGCGCGCCCAGCACGGCTTGCTCAAATTTTATCTCTTGCGGCTGCAAGTGGCCGTATTCGTCTTGCAGGGGGCCTTTGTCGGCCTCGGCGGCAGGACGGCGGCGCGGTTTGCGTTGTTCGGGCATGCAGTGTCGAAGTTGAGTTGTTACGTTGGAAAGAAGTGCTACCCCTCCTCCCCATAATGGAGAGAAGGGGTTGAGTCTTCTCTCCTCCCGCCCCTCTTTGGGGTGAGGGGGTGGGGGAGAGAGTGGGGGGACTTAGTTGTCGATTATCTACTTGCAGGCGGCAATGAAGTCCTTCATTTCCTGCTCGTGCTGGTCGGCACTTTCGAAGAGCTTCCACTGTGCACGGCTGCGCACGAGGTTGTGCTCGGGATATTGCGTCTTGTAGTAGAGGTCGCCGTCAATGTAGTCGGCCAGGAAGCGCACCGTCTGCATGTAGGGGAAGAGTTTGGCGGCGTAGGGCAGGTTCTCAATCTCCACGGGGGTGAGGAAGCTGCCAGCACTCTTCAAGTAGCCCTTGGCAAAGCTCTTGAAGATGTCCATGTTGAAGCTCACGTTGTCGAGGTTCGGATCGTCTTCCTTACCCGTGTTGGCTGCGGAGCGCAGGTAGTCGCCAAAGTCGGAGAACACGAAGTTGGGCATGACGGTGTCGAGGTCGATAACGCAGAGCACGTCGCCGTTTTTCTCGAAGAGGATGTTGTCAACCTTCGTGTCGCAGTGGCAGATGCGCTTGGGCAGCTTGCCTTCGCGATAGAGGCGTTCGCCCTTCGTCATCTCTTCGGCGCGTGCTTCGATGGCGTTGACGAGGTCTTGCACTTCGCTGAGGCGGCCGCTCTTGTTGGCTTTAACGGCCTCGCGCAGCTGCCAGAGGCGGAACTCCATGTTGTGGAAGTCTTTAATCGTCTCGCCCAACTCCACGGGGATGTCGGCCAGCCAGCTCTGGAACTGTCCGAACGTTTCGCCTACAATCTGCGACGTTTCGGGCGTCACTTCGCTCATCGACATCGTGTCGGGGATGAAGACCATGACGCGCCAGTATTTTTCGCCATCGAAGTAGTAGTACTTACCATCTTTTGCGGGCACGAAGCGGAGACACTTGCGCTCAATGTCCTTTTCGCCAGCCAGCTTCTTGCGAATATGGTCGGTCACGGCTACGATGTTGCCCATGAGCATGTCAACGTCGGGGAAAATGGCGTTGTTGATGTGTTGCAGCACATAGTCGGGCGCGTCGGGCTCGGCAGTGGTTACTTTGTAGGTCGTGTTGATGAGGCCATTGCCGAGGGGCTTTACTTCGCCCACGGTGCCTTTAATTTCGAACTGCGCAACGATTTGTTGCAGGTCTTTTTGTTCCATGGTAGTTGTATGTCTTTTTGTAGTTTATAGAATTCTTGCGCACAAAGTTAGCGTATCTCTTCGTAACGGCAAAATACTTTTGGCGCGAAGTTTCGGAGTTTGCCTTCATCTTTCGATAGCGTGGCGACGACCGTGTATTTGGTAGTTTATCGGGCGGCCATCCTGCCGACGGGTCGTTTTTCAGACTTTGAAGGTGCGACTTTCAGGCTTTGAAAGTGCGACTTTCAGGCTTTGAAGATGAGACTTTCAGGCTTTGGAAGTGCGACTTTCAGGCTTTGAAAGTTTGGGAACCAGCGCACGGCGGATAGCCTTTCGGTGCGTCGAAGGCGGCTTTTCGCTGTAGGACAGCGCGATAGAGGTGTTAATCGGCTATGCTGAGAGGGCGGGTTCCGTCAGCGGTCAGTTTGAGAATGAGTTCGCCAAAAAGGGTGTTGGCCCAGGCAAACCACGAGCGCGTGAAGCGGGAGGCATCGTCGGCGTGGAAAGATTCGTGCATGAAACCCGTGCCGGCGTCGGTGTCGCGCAGTAGGCGCAGGCAAGCACGTTGCTCGGCGGGGTCGGTGCTGGTCATGGCTTGCATGATGATGCTCATAGGCCAAACGTAGGGCGGTCCGATGTGCGGTCCGCCGATGCCAGCACCCGCGCGGCCACTGAAGTAGTAGGGGTTGGCGGACGAGAGGACGAGGCGGCGCGTGTTTTGGTAGATGCTGTCGTTGATGCTGACGTCGCTAATGTAGGGCAGGGAGAGCAGGGAGGGAATGTTGGCATCGTCGCCCAAGAGGTGGCTGCCAAAGCCGTCCACTTCGAAGGCATAGACGGTGCCGAACTGCGGCGTATGCACCGTGGCGTGGGTGCGAAGGCCCACCTCTACGTCGGCTGCCAGGGCGTGCAGGCTGTCGGCAAGCGACCACGCGCTGTTTACTTCGGCAATCATTGTGGCGGTGCGCCTCAAGACGCTAACAGCCATAAGGTTGTCGGGGATGTTGAAGGGTAGGACGGTAGCGTCGTCGGAGGCGCGGAACGAGGAGGCGATGAGCCCGCAGGGGCGGGCGGGATGGCCGTAGCCACCGTTGCTTTGCGTGTCGTGCATGCGGTCGGTGTGGCGCAGGAAGTGGTAGGCCGAGGGCTGGCGGCTGGGCTTTTGCTGCTCGTGCATGGTTTGCAGGGCGGTGCGCACGGCTTCCAGCCATAGGCCGTCGGTGAAGGCTGTGGCATCGCCCGTTGCGCGATAGTAGCCTTCGGCCAGCCGCAGGGCGTAGAGCAGCGAGTTGAGTTCCCATTTGCGTTCGAAGACGCCGCGCTTGTTGCGTGGTATGTCCTTTATCCACGTGGAGTCGACGGCTTGTGGGTCTTCGGTGAAGGCGTTGGCGTAGGGGTCGAGGAGGATGCAGCGCAGTTGTCGGCGCACGAGGCCGCGCACGAGGTCGGCCAGGTGTGCATCTTCGCGGCAGAAAGGGAGGTAGGGCCATACTTGTGCGCCGCTGTCGCGGAGCCAGAGGGCGGGAATGTCGCCCGTAATGACGAAGGTGTCGTCGCGGCTCCAACGCTTCACGGTGGTGTCGAGCGTGGAGGGCAGACACTGGATGAACATCTGGCGCAGGTGTGCATCGGCAATGCTGTTGGCCACGCGGTCGATGCAACGCTCTACGGCTTCGCTGCGAAAGGTGCGGACGCTCTCGGCGGGACGTTGGCTGAGGGCGGGGAGGGCCGTCAGCAGGGCAAAGGCGGATAGCAAGAGTTTCTTCATATCAGGAGGTTTTAGCGTGTCAGACTACGCCGCGCTGTTTAAGCTCGATGTATTTGCGAATGACGTTGACGGCGAGTTGGCGGGGCGAGGTGAACACGGAGTAGATGCCGGCTTGAGTTAGGGCGGTAGCAATGGTGCGTTTCTCTAAAGTGAAGGAGGCGGCCATGGTGTGGACGATGTAGTCGTTGGCACTATGGGGCTGGTTGTCGGCCACGGCTGCAATCTCTTCGTCCTTGAAGAAGACGACGAGCAGGCAGTGGTGGCGCGCGAGGAGTTTGAGGTAGGCAAACTGTCGCTGCATGGCGGCGAAGCCGTCGAAGTCGGTGTAGACGACGAGCAGGCCACGGCGTCGCAGCTGTCGGCCAATGGTGGCTGTGAGCGCGTCGAAGTCGCTTTCGGCATAGTGGGACGTTTGGGCATAGAGTTGTTCGAGCATCAGCGGCAGTTGCGAGGATCGGCGCGAGGCGGGCAGGAAGGTGTCCACCTTGTCGGCAAAGGAGATGAGGCCCGCCATGTCGTCGTGGCGCAGGGCTACGTAGCTCAGGGCGAGGGCGGCGTTGATGGCATAGTCGAGGAGGGTCATGCCGCCGTGGGTGCGCTGCATGGCGCGACCCTTGTCGATGACGCAATAGATGGGCTGCGCCTTTTCGTCTTGGTAGGTATTGACCATTAGTCGGCGTGCACGCGCCGTCGCTTTCCAGTTGATAGCGCGAAATTCGTCGCCGTTGACGAACTCTTTTATCTGCTCAAACTCCGTTTGCGCTCCCGCGCGACGGATGCGTTTGGTGCCTTGCTCAACGTTCTCGCTGACGGCCGCCAGCTCGTAGCGATAGAGCTTGCGAAATAGCGGATAGACCTTCACGTTGCACGGCTCGGCCTGCTTGCGCTTGAGCTCAATCAGTCCGAGGGGCGAGGAGACGAAGCAGAGTACGTGGCCGAAGCCGTAGCTGCCGCGCTGGGTGGGGTGGAGGGTGTAGGTGATGGTCTTTGCAGCGCCCTTCTTTAGTTTGAGGTGAAACACGGCGCGATGGTAACGAAACTCGGCGGGCAACTCATCGCGCACCACCAGTCGCAGCGTGAAGGGAGCCTCGGAGCGAAGGCGCAGGTGCACGTCGTTGTCGTCGTTCAAGCAAAACTTGTCGGCGCACGTGCGGCTGGCCTGCACTTTCCCAAGCAGGCGTAGCAGGGCGTAGTCTGCCACGAGCAGACCCATTGTCAGCCACACCATGCCGCGCGCTACGGGGTAGAGCGGGGCATACCAATAGCCCGAGGCAGAGAGAACAACGATGAAGGCTATGAGCCAAAAGAAGCGACGAGAGAGGAACATGGGAGGGTATGAGCCCCGCCTCGCTCCTACCTCATAGGGAGGGAAGGAGGGGGTGTGCTGTTTTAATGTTTCTTGTTAAGGGTGAAGCGCGATGGATTGCTCTCTGTTCAATGCTTTAGGGAGCGGGAGGTACGGGTGGGAGTGAGGGGTTTTGTGCGTCCACTTGTGCTTGTTGGAGCAAGTCCTGCACGACGCGCTCGATGCTGAAGCCTTCCATTTCGGCTTCGGCGGTCAGTACGAGGCGGTGGGAGAGGACGGCGGGCGCGAGGCGCTTCACGTCGTCGGGGATGACGAAGTCGCGTCCACAGAGCAGGGCGTAGGCCTTCGAAAGGCGTAGCAAGGCGACGGAGGCGCGGGGCGAAGCACTGAGGTAAATGTTGCGCGACGTGCGCGTCAGCTGGACGATGGCGGTAATGTAGCGCAGGATGGCTTCGTCAACCACCACGCTGTCGAGCAGGGCGCGCATAGCCGTCAGCTCGGCGGGTGTGAGGGCTGGCGTGAGCTGGTTGAGGTCCATGCGTTGGCGCTCCTGGTGGCGGCGCAGGATTTCCACTTCTTGCTCGGACGTGGGATAGTTCATGCTCACTTTCAGGACGAAGCGGTCGAGCTGAGCCTCGGGCAGCTTGTAGGTGCCTTCCTGCTCTACGGGGTTTTGCGTGGCAAAGATGCAGAAGAAGTTGTCCATCGGGTAGGTCTGCCCGTCGATGGTGGCCTGCCGTTCTTCCATCACCTCGAAGAGGGCGGCTTGCGTCTTGGCGGGCGCGCGGTTGATTTCGTCGACCAGCAGCAACTGCGTGAAGACGGGACCGCGGCGGAAAGTGAAGTCCTGCGTGCGCTGGTCGAAGATGGTCGTGCCGAGCACGTCGCTTGGCATGAGGTCGGGCGTGAACTGCAAGCGCGTGAAGCGGGCATCGATGAGACGTGCCATCACCTTGGCCAGCAACGTTTTGGCAATGCCAGGCACGCCCTCTATTAGCACGTGACCATCGGCCAGGATGGCCGAGAGCAGGAGGTCGACAGCGTCGGTCTGTCCTACCACGAAGCGAGCTATCTCGGAGCGCACAAGGCCTACCTTCTGCGTGAAGGCGGAGAGGTCGAGGCGTTCGGGCTGTTTTGTTTCTTGCATAGTATATATATAATATTGTGTGTTTGTTGTTACGGATTGTGGTCTTTGGCTTTCCGCAAGCGAGGGGTGGCTTGCGTCCCATGCGGGCTACGGGCTATAGCATTTTTGTGAGTCGGTTGATGTCGTTGACACAATCGCGGTATTGGCGGTAGGTGACGGGCGTTTCGCGCGTGAGGTGTTCGTTGAGGAATAGCAATGTTCCGCGCAGGAGTTGGGGCTTTTGGCGCATGTGGCGGGAGAGTCGTTGCAAATCGTCGTCGGTGAGGAGGGCGCTTGTTTCGGCCATGTTGATGCCCGTTCGGCGTTTCACGTCAGCAGCAAAGACGAGGAAGCGCTTGTGCAGGAGGTCGGTGTAGTTGGCGTTGGCACGATAGAGCAGGGCCACCTGCCGGAAGAAGTGGAGCGTGACGTTGGGCTGTAGCTTCTTGAGCGGAATGGCGCGACTGCGTCGGCGCGCGTTGACGACGAGGGCCAGTAAAACGCCTATGGCGGCCAGGCGCAAGGCCAGCGAGAGTGCGGGATGTTGCATGGTGTAGGCATAGATGCCCATTTCGGCTTCGGCGGGCTCTTGGTATTGCCTATTCCTTAGGATGCGCACGACGGGCTTGTCGGCTATTTCGTTCATGAGGCGTAGGACGTAGGTGCGGCCGTCTTTGGAGGTCATGCCGTAGTTTGTGAAGTAGGGCGCTGCCGTGGTGAAGATGATGTACCCTTTGCCCACTTTGCGCTTGACGGCAGAGGTCAGCTCCACTTGCCTCTCTACGATATTGTGGTCAAGGCTCCATTCGTCGCCTTTTTCGTTGATAGGGAAGGTGGCCACGTTGGTGCGAAAGCTATCGAGGGGTTGCAGACCTTTATACTTTGCTACATCAGAATAGAAATGGTTGGCCACGAAGGGGCGCGCAAGCTTTACAGCTGTTTCGGGGTATGGGCCGTGGGCCAGCAGCGTGCTCTTGAACGTGAAAGCATCGTAGCCCTGTTCGGCTAAGCTGCGTATGATGGTCAGCGGGACGTATTGTTTGTACTCGTTGTCTTGAAGGTCGTAGAGAACGGAGAGTGCCGTATTGGCCGTGTCGAGCTCTTCGTCCTCGGCGTCCTCTTCATTCAGGAAACTGGTGGATATGGTTTCGAACGAGGAGGCCACAATAAGCACCTTCCCGCCTTGGCGGGCATAGCTGAGCAACATGCAGTTTTCATCTGTTGAAATGCTAAACTTTTTGTCGATTATCAGCAGGTTTGTGTCTAAGTATTCTCGTCCTTCGAGGGCCTCCCGCAGGTAGTTCTCTTCGTTATAGATGTCCTCGGCCTGATATCCTTGTGGCATTGCTTTCTTCATCACGCTGTCGAAGAGCAGGGTGCCGAAGGGTTGGCGGCTGGCCGTGTTGTAGCTTTCGTACCAGACGAAGTGCTTAGGACGATTTGTGACAACGAGGAGGCAGCCTATCAGCAGAGCCAGGCACCCGATGAGGAAGTAGCGCGAAATTTTCATCTCTCACCTCCTTTCGTAGCGTTGATTGCTGTTTCGTCGTTCAGCATGTGCTCGAGGTCGGTTTCGGTGGCATGGAAGTGGCCGTAGCGAATGCGCACGTAGCGCCGCGTCATTCGGTCGAACGTTGTGCGTAGGGAGGCATCTTGCAAGGCTTGCACCAGTTCGCGCGGCGTTTTCGTGTCGGTCCATTGCAGCAGGCTGCTGTCGTGGAGGGCGCGCAGCGTGCGCAAGTAAACCAGGCGCACGGCTTGTGCGTAGTCCTTACGCTCGCGGGCTTGTGCCAGCTCGGCGTTGAAGTCGATGCCGTAGATGCTGTCGTCGCTTATGCTGAAGCTGACGTCGGTTTCGTCTTCTTCGTCCTCGCGATGGCGCTTGAAGTTGTGGCGGTATTTCCATAAGAGGTAGGCAACGATGGTAATGATAATAGCAGCGGAAATCCCCGTTATCCAGCTGAAGGTTTTGTCGTTGTCTAATCTTTTTATGGAAAAGTCAAAGAGCTGGCCGAGCCAGTCCAGCAGCCTCGTGATGAAGCTCTCTTGAGAATGCGCCAGGTCGCGGTCGTAGAAGTTGTCGCCTTGTTGGACCCAATGCTGGATATGTGCGGTATCGGCTCGAAGCGTATCGGTCATAGCGTAGAGAAGGTTGTGGTCCTACAAGTTTTCGAAGTTGGCAATGTCGTACGTAGCACCCACTCCTTCCAACTTGTCGGCTGCATGACCATACTGAAAGGCCAGTGCCACCAGTGCCAAGGAGGAACAAGCAAATTGGGTGAAGAAGTAGAGTACACCACTTAGGTACTGTATCAGGGCAAAGAGCGGCGTTTCGACAAACGATGTTTCGTTCGAGCCAAAGGCTATGGCTTTTGCTATGAAACACACAGTCATAGGCAGCGAACATAGGCCTGAGATGCACGAGCCAAGGAGCGAGAACGTCATGACGATGGCCGCTACGCCAATCATCGTTTTATACCCCAGGCGGTAGCCCGCAAGCATGCTGTGGAGAACGCCCTCGTCCGTTAGCATCGTGCGGGCTGCAGAGAGGCCCAGCGGCAAGAGCAGGCAGAAGATGGCGGGGAAGGAGAAGATGATGAAGATGATGAGCAGCGCGGGGTCGCTGACGAGTATGGCCGAGAGCGTGAAATAGAGCCCCACCCCCAGCAGCCCCACGGCGCAGAGCATGAGCATCAGTAGCACCCCGCGCCAGAGGCAATAGCGCACATCGGGCCACAGACTGCGCAACGTGGGGGCTTGCAGCTTCTCGGGGGCATAGAAGTATTGTCGGAGCAGAGCGAAGACAATGGCGCTAAGCATGGTTGTTCCTAACAGCGAGCCCAGCACCATGCAGAGAAACGAGGTCGTGTCGGGTCCTTCGCTTTGCGAATCGATGTTAACAACATCGGGCAGCAAAACGGACAGCACCATGCAGAGCGGCAATATAAAGTAGACCATTAGCGTCAGCAACGGGCGCCACTGTCCGCGCAAGAACGTCAGCGTGTCGGAAAACTTGTCGCCAAACGTGCGCTGGCGGTAGAGCGGAACAAAGGGGGAAGTGGTATCGTTGAAGAACATAGGTGTACGGGAAATAGGATGTCTTTTAGTGACGAGTTTGGCTACGCCTACGAATTTTACGGAAAGTTTGAACCACGAATTTTGCAAATACAAGCGCGCTCCTAATCGGCGTAGCCCACTTGTCACTTGTCGCTTGTCGCTTGTCTTTTCTCCACCCACGCGGGCCACACAATGATGTAGAGGACCACCAGCAGGGCCGAGAGGATGATGATGCTGAGGCGCAGGGCATCGGGCCAATGGGTGTGGCGCGTGAAGAAACCTTCGATGAACCCCGCCACGACAAACATGGGCACCGTGGCGAGCACCACCTTGACCCCGCGCAGCGCACCAGCTTTGAAGGCATCAATGCGGCGCATATTGCCAGGGTAGAGCCAGCCCGTGCCTAAAGCGATGCCTGCCGCGCCAGCCACGACGATGGCCGAAATCTCCAACGTGCCGTGAAGCCACACGGCCAACATGCTTTCGCGCAGGAGGTCTTGCTGCTCAAAGAAGGTTTGGAATGCTCCCAGCATAATGGCATTGTCAAGCAGCATGATGCCCGTGCCAAAAAGCGTCAGTATGCCACAAGCAAAGCAGCGCAGGGCAACGAAGATATTGTTGATAGTAATGTTGAGAAACATTTCGTCCTCTCGTTCGCCGTCATAGACGGCCATGGGCTCTCCCGCCTCAATGTTGCTGATGGTCATGTTGATGTAGTTGTCGCCCATGACGAGGCGCGCAAAGTTTTCGTCGCCTTGCTGCGAGATGAAGCCGATGCCCACGCCAATAAGAAACACCAGCAAGGCGGCCACAAGTTCGCGGCGCGAAGCGGCCAAAGCCAGGGGAATGTCGTGCGTCCAGAACGTGCGCACTTTGTGCCACGTTGACGGGCGCCGCCGATAGAGGCGCACGTGGTAAGCCAACGTCAGGTCGTTGAGGAATGTCGTCACGCGCGAACGAGGGTAGTGCGTCTGTGCATAGGCAAGGTCGCAGGCCAGCGCACGATACGTGCTGGCCAACGTGTCGGGACTGATAGCATCGGTACTTCGGAGGTCGCGCTGCCACGCGGCCCAATTGTCTAAGTTCTGACGGATGAATACACTTTCGCGCATAATGCAGAGTGGTGGGGCTGAATTGCGAAGCAAAGATATAAAAAACTATGGAGAAAGGATAGAGGGCGTTGCAAAATTGCACGTTCGAAGGAAAAGACAACAACGGATTACGTGAGGCACTTCAGCCTCGCGTAATCCGTCGTGTGTATATATAATATATGTATAGCTCGCGTCTTACTCGTCGAGGAGCTTATGGGAGAGGCGGTGGAGCATGTCCTTCGTCATCGAGTCGAGGTCGAAGGTGGGAGCCCAGCCCCATTCCTCGCGGGCGCAAGTGTCGTCGATGCTGTTGGGCCAGCTGTCGGCATTGGCCTGTTTGAGGGGGTCAACGTCGTATTCCATTTGGAATTCGGGCTTGTATTTGCGGATGGCTTCGTAGATTTGGTTGGGTTCGAAGCTCATCGAGGCAATGTTGAAGCCGTTGTAGTGTTTCAGGCGGCTGTGGTCAACCTCCATCAGCTGAATGGCTGCGTTCAGAGCATCGGGCATGTACATCATGTCCATGAACGTGCCAGCGGCAATGGGGCAGACGAACTTCTCGCCGCGCACAGCGCTATAGTAGATGTCGCAAGCGTAGTCGGTGGTGCCGCCTCCAGGAGGGGTCTTGTAGGAGATGAGGCCAGGGAAGCGGACGGAACGCGTGTCGGTGCCGTACTTGCGGTGGTAGTAGTCGGAGAGAAGCTCGGTGGTCACTTTCGATACGCCGTAGATGGTGCGCGGACGCTGGATGGTGTCCTGCGGTGTGCCGTCGGCAGGCGATTCGGGACCGAAGCTGCCAATGCTGCTGGGCGTGAAGACCATGCAATTGTGCTGACGAGCCACTTCAAGCACCTTCATCAGGCCGTCAATGCCAATGTGCCAAGCCAGCAGCGGCTTGCTCTCGGCCACGACGCTGAGCAGGGCGGCGAGGTTGTAGATAGCATCAATGTCGTACTTCGTCACGATGCGCTCAATGGCTTCGCCGTCGGTGACGTCGCAAAGTTCGGCCGGACCTGTTTCAAGAAGTTCGCCTTTGGGCTCGGCACCTTTGATGTAGCCAGCCACAACGTGCTGCCAACCGTAGATGCTGCGCAGCTTCATGGTGAGCTCAGAACCTATTTGGCCTGTAGCTCCAATAACGAGAATTCGTTTCATTAGTTTGTGTATGTATTTTTTTTAGGTCTTTAGACGTGACGATGCTATCGGTAGGAACGTTTTCGTTAAGCCAGGAGAGCAGAGCGAAACTTGTTTCAGCTTTGTCTTGGCGAGACGAATTGTTGAGCGCAAGCGAAAAAAACGCAAGCCTGAAAGGAACCCCTTAGCAAGGTTCCAGCAAAACGCGTTTTCGGTTTGCGGATGCAAAGGAAATCATTTTTTAGAGAAAATATGTACAAAGTCGTTTGATATTTTCGTGAAAAACGATTTATTTTGCACCTAAATTTTGAAAACCACTCTAAAACCAACAACAATGTACGGTAAATTCCAACAACATTTGCAGCAGGAGCTGCAAGAGATTAAGGACGCTGGTTTGTACAAGAACGAGCGTTTTATTGAGGGCCAGCAGCAAGCCGCCATTCAGGTGGCAGGCAAAGAGGTGCTGAACTTCTGTGCCAACAACTACCTGGGTCTTTCCAACAATCCGCGCCTCATTCAGGCCGCTAAGGATATGATGGACCGCCGCGGCTACGGCATGTCGAGCGTGCGCTTCATCTGCGGAACGCAGGACATCCACAAAGAGCTTGAAGCCGCTATCAGCCGTTTCTTCAAGACGGAGGACACCATCCTCTACGCAGCCTGCTTCGATGCCAACGGCGGACTCTTCGAACCCCTGCTGACGAAGGACGATGCCATTATCAGCGACTCGCTGAACCACGCCAGCATCATCGACGGCGTGCGCCTTTGCAAGGCCGTGCGCTATCGCTATGCTAACGCCGACATGGAAGACCTCGAACGCTGCCTGAAGGAGGCTCAAGCACAACGCTTCCGCATCATCTGCACCGACGGCGTGTTCTCGATGGACGGCAACGTGGCTCCGATGGACAAGATTTGCGACCTCGCCGAGAAGTACGATGCCCTCGTCATGGTTGACGAAAGCCATTCGGCTGGCGTTGTGGGTAAGACGGGCCGTGGCGTCAGCGAGTTCTTCAACACCTACGACCGCGTAGATATCTACACGGGCACCTTAGGCAAGGCCTTTGGCGGCGCTATGGGCGGTTTCACCACGGGTAAGAAAGAAATCATCGACATCCTGCGTCAGCGCAGCCGTCCTTACCTCTTCTCCAACAGCGTGGCTCCCGCCATCGTGGGTGCTGCCCTTGAAACGTTCAAAATCCTCGACGAGAGCAACGAGCTGCACGACCGCCTCGTTGAGAACGTGGAGTACTTCCGCGAGAAGATGATGGCTGCTGGTTTCGACATCAAACCCACGCAAAGTGCCATTTGCGCCGTGATGCTCTACGACGCTCCGCTGTCGCAGAAGTACGCTGCCGCCCTGCAAGAGGAAGGCATCTACGTGACGGGTTTCTACTATCCCGTTGTACCGAAGGGCCAGGCCCGCATCCGCGTACAGCTCTCTGCTGGCCACACGCGCGAACAGCTCGATAAGTGCATCGCCGCTTTCATCAAGGTGGGTCGCGACCTCGGCGTCTTGTAGGCGATAGCGAACCAATCTTTCAGCGACGAGTTGCCATAGTGCTTGTTCATCGGCATAGGCAAACTTGCCACTCGCAAAACTCCGCAAATTAGCAAAATCCACAGATTGCGCTTGAGCAATCTGTGGATTTTGTGTTGTTCGGAGGGAGAGCTATCCCTTAAATCCGTACCTTCGCAATGAGCTTGCGGAGGGTTTCACCGTCCCCCAAGGCGGGGGCGTGCGCATCGTCGGGGAAGTCGATGCAGAACATGCCAGGCTCGATGGTCAGGCGCAGGCTGTCGTCGGTAGCGGTCCATAGGGCGCAGTCGGCAGCGGCATCGTAAGCTTGATAGGGCTCACCCAATTTGCTAACGGGTTTCCAGCGGCGCGTCTCAGCACCAGAAAGAGGAATATGCACGTCGAGGTATTGGCGGTGCGCCTCGAAAGGACGTTCGCCGTCGGCCACGCACACGGCATCGTTGACGTTGATATAGAGCTCGTCGCCCTGCAAGGTGATGCGACCTGCGGGCATGGGAAGCAGGTCGTGCGTGCGCACATACTTGAAGAGCGTGCGCAACAGGGGATGCAAAGCATAGTACTGCTCGGCTGTGGCGAGGGAAGATATGAGCATAAGAGTAAGGGAAAAGCCTCACCCCGCCCTTCCCTGGGAAGGAAGGGAGGCGGGTTACTTTTGAAGTCGGTGAGGGGGTTGCTTAATGTTTAACGTTTCACGTTTAATGTTTAACGTTTTTATCAATCTCTTCCAAAATCTTCCAACAGTTCATCAGGCCGCGCGGCACGTGGAAGCAACCTTTCCATTTACCACCTTTCAGCGGCAGGAGCACTTCGCCACGGCGGTTGAGGTAGCCGTACCATTCGGGGTATTCGGCATCGCGGAAATGGCTCCACGTGTAGTCGTGGATGCGTTCGAACCACTCAAGGCACTTCGGGTTGCCCGTCAGCTGATAGCCCTTGATGAAGGAGATGAGGGCTTCAAGGTGCACCCACCAAAGCTTTTGGTCGAACTCGAGCTCGTGGCGCGGCTTGCCCATGCGGTCCATGAAGTAGAAGATGCCGCCAAACTTTTTGTCCCAGCCATATTCTGCCTCCTTGATGCAGATGTCAACGGCTTTCTCGATGAGGTCTTGGCGTCCGAGGCGCTTACCAAGGTCCATAATGAACCAGCAACTTTCGATGGCGTGGCCTGGGTTGAGCTTGCGGCCGTCGAGGCAGTCAACCAGTTCGCCGTCTTTGCCAAGGGCTTCGACGATGAGGCCGAGTTCGGGCCGGTAGAAAACGTCGAGCACCTCGTGCAGGCACGTGTCGATGGTCTGGCGCAGGAAGTCGGGTTCGAGCAAGTGCTCAATCTCAAGCGCCACGTTGCAGAGTATCATCGGCAGGTCGAACGTCTTTAGCGCGCGGGCACCAGGGGCCGCTTTGTTCCATTTTCCTTTCGGATTATCTACTTTCGAGAGCACGATGTCGAACGTGTCTTTCGCTATGCGAGCATACTCTTCGTTGCCCGTCGCCTTGGCCAGCTGTCCGAAAGCAATCACGGCGAAGGTGTAGGAGAAGATGTTGTAGGGCTCAACGAGCGGACGGCCTTCGCGGTCGAGGGCGAAGTACCAGTTCAGGTTGCCGTCGTGTCCATGCTTCCTTAAGAATTCGGCTCCCTGCACGGCGCAGTCGAGCCACTCCTTGCGAGGTTCCACCTCGTTGTAGAGCTTAGCAAACATCCATACTTCGCGGCCTTGCAGCCAAACGAATTTGTCCGTGTCGTAAACCGAACCGTCGCGGTCGAGACAAGTGAAGTAGCCGCCAAACTCTGTGTCTTGCGACTTGTTGAGCCAGAAAGGAATAACCCTGTCGAGTAGCTCCGAGCGGTATTGCGCCGCCAACGCTTTGAAATCTGCCATATTCGTGTTGTCTTTATTTGCAGCGCGAAGTTACGACTTTTTACTTGAAAAAAGTGTTACTTTTGCCGCATAAATGAACCTTCCTATAACAATGAGCGCAAAACGTACAACCCCCGAGCGCATTACGTCGCTCGCAGAGAACGAAGTTTTTGTTTTTGGTAGCAACCTTGGCGGTCAGCACGGCGGCGGTGCTGCGCGCCTGGCCTTCGAACGCTTTGGAGCCGAGTGGGGCAAGGGTGTAGGCCTTTACGGACAGACGTATGCCATCCCTACGATGCAAGGGGGTGTAGAGACTATTCGCCCCTACGTTGATAACTTCATCGCTTTTGCTAAGACGCGTCCCGACCTGACTTTCCTCGTCACGCGCATAGGCTGCGGCATTGCTGGCTTCCGCGACGAAGAAATAGCGCCGCTCTTCGCTGCGGCTCACGATGTTGACAACATCGTCTTGCCCGCAGGGTGGTAACTAAACCCGCTTTGCCTATGACCGACTTTGCAGCTATTGACTTCGAAACGGCCAACCGCGAGCGCACCAGTGTTTGCAGCGTGGGCGTTGTCGTTGTGCGCGGCGGCGTAGTGTGCGATAGCTTTTATGACCTCATCCATCCCGAGCCGAACTATTATAGCTATTGGAACACGCGCGTCCACGGCCTGACAGCGGCCGACACCGAGCGCGCCGCCGTCTTTCCCGAGGTGTGGGCACAGATTGAGCCTCTCATTGAGGGCTTGCCCCTCGTGGCGCACAATAAGGCTTTCGACGAAAGTTGCCTCAAGGCCGTGATGCGTTGCTACGGCATGGACTATCCCGACTATCGCTTCTATTGCACCTGCATGGCTTCGCGCCGTGCCTTTCCCTTTGCTCAAAACCATAAGCTCGACACCATTGCCGCCCTCTGCGGCTACGACCTGCAACACCACCACCACGCCCTGGCCGATGCCGAGGCCTGCGCCGCCATTGCGTTGCAGATACTTTAGCTTTAAGTTTGCAGCGTTCCTCCCTCGTCTCTCTCCTCATGAACCGCAACATCCTCCGAATAGCGTTGCCCAGCATAGCGCAGAACGTCACCATTCCGTTGCTCGGACTGGCCGATGCTGCTATATCAGGGCACCTCGGCGGGGCGGCCTACATTGGTGCCGTGGCCGTGGGGGCTATGGTTTTCAATATGCTCTATTGGCTCTGCGGCTTTTTGCGGATGAGCACGGGCGGCCTGACCGCGCAGGCTTGTGGGCGCACGTCGGCAGAGGATGCCAGCTTGCTCACCGTCTTGTTGCGCGCCATGCGCATAGGCGGACTGATTGCGTTGCTTTTCGTCGTGCTGCAAGGGCCGCTGGGCTATGTGGCTTTCCGCCTGATGGATGCCACGCCCGAGGTGGAGGCATTGGCACGTACGTACTTCAAGATTTTGATTTGGGGCGCACCCGCCGTGCTCGGTGGCTACGCATTGTCGGGTTGGTTCTTAGGCCGACAAGACGCGCGAACGCCCATGCGCGTTGCCATCGTGCAGAACGTGCTCAACATTGCGCTTTCGCTCTTCTTCGTTGTAAACTTAGGGTGGAAGGTGGAGGGCGTGGCGGCTGGCACGCTCATTGCGCAGTGGGCGGGCCTTGCGATGTTCTTGCTGACGCGCGTCAGCCTTTCTTCCTCGGCTGGGGCGCAGGAGAGCTCGATGCGCAAACCCCTAATGTGTTTCGTGTGGCAGGCGTGGCGAGGGCGCGGAGCGCAGGCCACGCAGCGCATTCAAACTAATAGCTGGAGCGTGGAGCTTGCCTTCTTCCTTCGCACGCTTTGCATGGTCATCGTGCAGGTATGGTTCACGCGGAGCGGGGCGGCGCAAGGCGATACGATGTTGGCCGTCAACGCCCTGCTCATGCAGTTCTATATGTTGTTCTCCTACGTCATGGACGGCTTTGCCTACGCTGGCGAAGCCCTTGGCGGTAAGTTCTACGGAGCGGCCGACCGCCCTTCGTTTCTCAGTTTGACGCGCTGGCTCCATGTCTGGGGTGCTGGACTGACGCTTGTCTTCACCCTGGTTTATTACTTCTTCGGCACGTTCCTGCTCT
Organism: uncultured Prevotellaceae bacterium; assembly: GCA_900317635.1. Lineage (GTDB taxonomy): Bacteria > Bacteroidota > Bacteroidia > Bacteroidales > Bacteroidaceae > Alloprevotella. The sequence continues at coordinate 23,573 of ONHN01000022.1, forward strand.
CGCTGCTGACGGACGACCTTTCAGTCGTAGCCGCCGCAGCGGCCTATCTCCCCTACGCCTGTCTGTTGCCCGCATGCGGCATGGCCGCTTTCTTGTTCGACGGTTTGTGCATCGGCACTACCTCCTCGCGCCTCATGCTGTTGAGTGTAGGCGCAGGCGCCCTCGCTTTCTTCCTCATGCAATGGGGTGCGGGCCAGCACTGCGCTGCCAACGATGCCCTCTGGGTAGCCATGCTCTCGTTCCTTGCCGTGCGCGGCCTCGTGCTGGCGGCCTGCTATCGGCATCTGTTGCCGTGAGTGCGAATGACAGGAGCATACAGAAGGAGGACGTGCCAGCCTTAGCACGTCCTCCTTCAGCCTACGTTTATAGTGAGTGCCTTTACTTCTTATAGCTCTTCTGATAGAAGCGCTTTTTGCAGACGATGCCTCGGCGTGCTTTGCCGTGTATCATCACGTCGACGGGCGTGTCGAGCTTAGAGTAGGCAAAGTCGATGAGGGCCATGCAGACGCTCTTGCCAGTGCAGATGCTCTTGTAGCCCGTGGTGACGTAGCCTATCTCCTTTCCGTCGGCGCAGACGGGGTAGCCGTGGCGAGGAATGCCTTTGTCTTGCAGTTCGATGCCTACGACTTTCTTCTCGATGCCGTTAGCTTTTTGCTCTGCGCAGGCTTCTTTGCCGATGAACTCTTCTTTGTCGAGCTTTACGAACATGGAGAGGGCGGCCATGACGGGCGAGATGTCCTCCGTCAGTTCGTCGCCGTAGAGGGGCAGACCCACTTCGAAGCGCAACGTGTCGCGGCAGCCCAGTCCGCAGGGTTGCACGCCGGCGGCGATGAGCTTGTCCCAGGCGGCGCGGATATACTCGTGCGAGCCATACACTTCGAAGCCGTCTTCGCCCGTGTAGCCCGTACGCGAAACGATGATGGTTTCGCCCCCTACTTCAATCTCCTTGAAGGTGTAGAACACGAGGTCGGCGCAGTCCAGCCCCAGCACGGGTTGCATCAGCGCTTCGGCACCAGGGCCTTGAATGGCGAGCTGGCCGTAGTAGTCGCTTTGGTTGTCGGCAGTGGCATCGAAGCCCTTGATGTTTTCCTGCATCCACGCGTAGTCCTTGTCGATGTTGGCTGCGTTGATGACGAGCAGAAAGTCGTTCTCGCCCATCTTATAGACGAGGAGGTCGTCCACGGTTCCGCCGTTGGGGTAGAGCATCATGCCGTAGAAAATCTTGCCCTTTTCGGCACCAGCAACATCGTTGGTGAAGATGTGTTGCACGAACTTCTCGGCTTCAGGTCCTTTAACGCGCACTTCGCCCATGTGGCTGACGTCGAAAAGGCCAACGGCTCCACGCACGGCGTTGTGCTCGGTGGTGATGTCCTTGTAGTAGAGCGGCATGTCGAAACCGCCGAAGGGAACCATGTTGGCACCCAGTGCTACGTGTTTGTCGTGTAGGCACGTGATTTTGTCCATAGCGTTTAAAGTTTAATTGTTGAATGTTGAATGTTTACTGTAAGCAATGCAATCGCCTTCTCCTCGCTCAGTCCGCGAATGGTGCGATGCGGTTGGCGGGTCCGGATGGCCGTTGTGATAGCGTCGGCGGTTAGGGGCAGGCCGCAGAGGGCTTGGCTGAAGGCTTCGGAGGCTGGCTGGCAGCTCGTTTCGAAGTAGTCGCCCGCCACGTCAACGTGCTGTATCTTGCCTTCGTGCAGGCTCAGGCGAAATTCTATGCGTCCGCAGCCCTCAATGCGCTGTGCGCTGTGCTTGTCGGTGGCATAGTTCTTGCTGCCAAAGATGTAAGCCTCGTCGTGGTAGGGACGTTCTATCTCTTCGATGCGGGCAACCTGCTGGGGCGTGAGGCATACCTCGTCCGTGCAAAGTATCTTAGCCAACTCCTCTCGCAGCTGCGCCACGCCGAAAGGCAGGAAGTCCTTGAGCAGGCCTATGCGGCTCTCTACGCTCTTGACGCCTTTGCTCTCCAGCTTGGCACGGGCGGGTGTCAGGCACCCGCGCATCAGTTCCATTTGCGTGTCGTAGAGCATAGTGCAATGCACGATGTTGCGCTGCGGAAGGTGGTAGAAGGCGCCGCCGCATATTTTGCGGCCGTCGTCGAGGCAAATGTCGTTGCGCCCGCTGACGCGGGTGGGCACTCCCAGTGTGCGCAGGCCGTTGGCCACGCTGCGGGCAAAGTCTTCAAAGATGTCTTCCACGCTGCCGCTGCCCGTCACGAGGCTCACCATGATGTTGTCTTCGTCGGCAAAGATGGTGCCGCCGCCGCTTTTGCGCCGAACCAGTTCCACGCCGTGACGCTGACAGAAATCGATATCGAGTTCTACGCTTGGGTCTTGGTGGCGCCCAAAGACGCACGTGGGTCCTAACTGCCAAAAGAAGGCGTAGTTGCCCTCGGGCAGCTCGCGCGCCACGAACTCCTCGGCGGCGAGGTAGAACGCCGCGCTGCGCCCTTCGACCTGGGCGGGGAAGCGAACGAGGGTGGCGGGGAAGATGGGGGAGGGCATAGGACGTGTATGATTTGATGGGGGGAGAAGCAGTCACATTGCCCGCATTTCCTGCGAGCGCAGCGGCTTGTGCAGGCCAAAATTAAGATAAGGTTTTTGAAAAGCAAAGCGTTGGGAGCATTTTCTTGCGTGGCGAGGAGCTTGTAACGAGCGGGGAGTTCGGACGCAAAGGGGTCGCGCTTCGTGTGTGGCCGTGGGCTGAGCGTGCCTCACGGAAAACCGCCTATGTTTGTCGCCGTGGGCCGTGGCGGATATTCCATGCGGGGGTGGAATCAATTCCATGCCCGCATGGATTCGGCTCCATCCCCGTGTGGAATAGATTCCATCCCCGCATGGAATGTCGTTGGTGGGCGCGGACTAACTCCCAGAAGGCCAAGAGCGCGCGCGGCGGGCTTGCACGCGTTCGTGCAAGCCCGCCGCGCGGTGTCGGCTTATGGCACTCAGCAGGGGCGGTTCAGCCTCGGCTTGTTAGTCTTCAAAGTACTCCTCTTCTTCTGCGGGGCGCGCTTCTTCGTCGGCGGGCTCTTCAGGTTTGGGCTTGATGGCTTCGGGGCGTATGTTGCCGTCGGCATCGAAGAGGCCGAAGTCGTTGCGCAGGACGCGAAATTCGGTGCGGCGGTTGATGGCGTGGGCTATTTCCTGCTGCGTAGGCTCCAGCGTCTTTATCTTCTCCTCCGAGAGCGTGTCGCCCACGTGGAGGAAGTTGTAGGCTTCGGCCAGGCGCTTCGTGACGACCTTGGGCTGTTCTTCGCCGTAGCCTTTGGCCGTGAGGCGCTGGCTGGGTATGCCGTGGCGGACAAGGTAGCTGACGACAGAATCGGCACGGGCTTGCGAGAGGCGCAGGTTGTAGGCATCGGAACCGCGATAGTCGCAGTGGGAACTTAGCTCGATGACTACGCCAGCGTTCTGCTTTAGCAAGTCGACGAGGCGGTCGAGGGCTACGCGGCTACTGTCGGTCAGGACGGCCTTGTTGAACTCATAGCTGATGCCGCGCACGAGGACGGGGATGTTGATGCTGGGCAGGGGGAATTGCAGGACGTGTTGCACTTCGCGCTCAACGTTTTCGGGTCGGAGGGCTTGCTGCACGTTGAGGTAGCCGGGGCAGGTGGCGAGGAAGAGGTAGTCCACGTCGTGCTCCACGGGTTGTTCGAACGAGCCGTCGGAGAGGACGCTGAGCTTTTGGTTTGTGCCGTCGGACCCTATCATGTACACCTCGGCGGCGGGCAGCTCGTAGCCGTCTTGTTCATACACCCATCCCTTCACCGTTTGCATCTGTTCGGGGTGGTAGAACTCGTAGAGCTTGTCCCAACCGCGTCCGCCCGTCGAGCGCGAGGAGGAGAAGAACCCTCGGTTGTGCTTGCCTTCGAAGGTGATGCCGAAGTCGTCGCCCGCCGAGTTCATCGGCACGGGCAGGTGCTTCACGGTCCACGTGTGGGCGATGGTGTCTTCCACGGCGCGGTAGAGGTCGAGGCCACCCAGGGCGGGTGCGTGGCCGTCGCTGCTGAAGTAGAGTTCGCCCGAAGGGCGGAAGGCGGGGAAGGCTTCGTTGCCCGAAGTGTTGATGGAGGGTCCGAGGTTCTCAACGGCTCCCATGCCGTGGCCGTCGTTTTGCACGCGCCAGAGGTCGAGTCCGCCGTATCCGCCAGGCATGTCGGACGTGAAGTAGAGGTATTTGCCGTCGGGCGAGACGGCGGGGTGGGCGTAGCTCGAAAGCGTGTCGTTCGTTATCTTCAGCTTTTGCGGCTTGCCCCACGAGGCATCGCTGCGCTGCGCTGTCCATATCTCGGCGGCGCGGGGGTAGGTGGCATCGACGGGACAGACGGTGAGGTACATCTTCTGTCCGTCGGGCGAGAAGCTGCATGCGCCCTCGTCGAGGTCGCTGTTGAGTTGTCCCTCGGCGGCCTCGGCTTGCTTCCAGCGGCCTTTCTCGTCTTTTCGGGCATAGAAGATGTCGCCAGGCTTCATGGCCGTGATACCGCTGAGGTCGCCGCCTTTGGCTTGGCGGCGCGTGGAGGTGAAGTAGAGCTGGTCGCCCTCTTCGCCCAGGAGGGCGGGGCAGTAGTCCGAGCGCGAGGAGTTGAAGAGCGTGGCGGGCCGCACGGTGTAGGCACTCTCTTCTTCTAAGAGCTTAGCGGCCTCTGCGCACGATAGCATGCCCGCTTCTGCCTCGGGCGAGCCAGGGTTCTGCTCCAGGTAGAGGGCGTAGGCTGCGGCGGCTCCTTTGTAGTCGCCCATGAGGCGCAGGGCATCGCCTTGGTGCAGGTAGGTGATGCTGTCGGTGAAGTGGTAGCGCACGGCACTGCGGTAGCTACCCACGGCGCGCGCCACGTTGCCATAGCGGCGGTAGGCCTCGGCCATGCGGAAACTCAGTTCGCCGCGCTTTTCGCGCTCCTTCGAGGGTGTGCGTTGGTAGGCAATGCGAAACTGCGCGGCGGCTTCGGCATATTCGCCAATGGCCAGCGCGGCCTCGGCCTTGCGTATGGTCTTGTCCACCGATTCACAACTGGCCACGAACGCTACGACGAGGGCGGCAACGGCGAGGGGTATATTTCGTTGAAAGACATGCTTCATAGTATAAATATAAACGCGCGCGGCGGCGGTTTATTGTACAGCCCCCTGCGTTGTTGATGCCCCTTTCGCTTGCAAGGCTTCGCGCGCAGCGTAGAGGGGGATGGTTTCCATACGCTCTTGCACCTCGTGCGGCTTCATCATCAGTCTGAGTGCGCGCAGGTGTGGATACTTTTGCAGAAAGGTCTTGAGGGCTTTGGCCTTGGTGTTCTCTTCGGCTTTCACTTCTACGGGAATGACCTCTGCCCCGATTTGCGTGACGAAGTCGAGTTCGATTCGGCTGCCTTGCTCGCTGTAGTAATAGAGCGGCAAGCCCGTGCCCTGCCATTGGGTGCAGACGTAGTTCTCGGTGAACGCGCCCTTGTATTCTGAGAAGATGTTGTTGCCGATAAGGACGGCTGCCGCAGGCGCATCAACCATTGCTCCCAATAAGCCCACATCGAGCATGAAGAGTTTGAAGACCTGCGAGTCTTCATAGAACTTAAGGGGCATCTTGACGGCATTGGTGCGGCAGATTTTATAAACGAGGCCTGCATCCATCAGCCATTGTATGGCCATCTCGAAGGCGGCGGCGCGCGCGCTCTTTTGCAAGGCGCCATAAGTGAACTTCTTGTTCTCTTTTGCCAATTGTGCAGGGATGCTTTGCCACACCATGCGTATGCGTGGCACCTCGCCCGCAGGAGCGTGTTTGGAGAAGTCCATTTCGTAGTCGGCAAGAATGCGATGCTGCAACTCTCTCACAGCTTGCAAGTTGTTTGTCTCGACGTAGGTTTTCACCACGTTGGGCATGCCCCCTACGTAGTAGTACTGGCGGAGCAGGTCTGTGTAGGTGCCGGATAGGGTGTTGGCTATCTCCCAGTCGCATTGTTCCAGGGCTTTGGCCAGCTTGGTGCGGCCAACGGCTTGCAGAAATTCGAGGAACGTCATAGGGAAAAGGCGCAGGACGTCTATTTTACCTACAGGGAACGACGTTTGCCCGTGTATGGAAAGTCCTAACAGCGAGCCAGCTACGGCAATGTGGAACGCTGGTGCTTCTTCGCAAAAAAACTTCAAGGCTGACAGCGCAGCGGGGCAGTCCTGCACTTCGTCGAGGACAATCAGGGTGTTGCCCGGCGTGATGTCAACCTCCGCTAAGGCCGACAACTTTCGCAGTAGCTCATCGCATGTTCCGCCCGCCTCGAAGACGTGGCGCGCCTCTATGTTGCGGTCAAGTTCGAAGTACGCCAGTTTCTCATACTCGCTTCTTCCGAACGTTTGCAGCAACCACGTTTTGCCCACCTGTCGTGCCCCGTCTACTACCAAAGGCTTGCGGTCGGCTCTTTCTTTCCAGTAAAGTAAAGATTGATAGGCTGTTCTCTTCATGAGAAACACTTTTTTGTACGAATGTTCGCTGCAAAGTTACACTTTTTCGTACGAATAATTGTTATACTGCTACACTTTTTCGTACGAATAATTGTTGTATGAAGCATTTTTTTGCACGAAAGCGGTGTTGCGTCGGGGCGGCGGCATTGGGTATGCCAACGTTGACAACGCTGGCATACAGGGCAAGCGCGGCTGTCACTCGTCACTTGTCATTTGTCACCATTTGTGCCATCTACTGCCTTCTCGCCCTTTAGGGGAGAGAGGGGTTGGGGGAGAGAGGGGCTGTTCCTTTTGCTGTTCTCGTAGGCTTCCACGATGCGGGTGACGAGGCGGTGGCGGACGATGTCGCGGCGGTTCATTTCGATGAAGGCGATGTCGGGGATGTCGCGCAGGATGTGGAGGGCTTCGATGAGGCCGCTCTTCTGCGAGGCGGGCAGGTCGATTTGCGTCATGTCGCCCGTGACAATCATCTTCGTGTTCATGCCCATGCGCGTGAGGAACATCTTGATTTGTGCCGTTGTGGTGTTTTGTGCTTCGTCGAGGATGACGACGGCATCGTTCAGCGTTCGGCCACGCATGAAGGCGAGGGGGGCAATCTGTATGACGTTCGTGTCGAGATACTCTTGCAGCTTGAGGGCGGGGATCATCTCTTGCAGTGCATCGTAGAGCGGTTGCAGGTAGGGGTCAACCTTCTCTTTCATGTCGCCTGGCAGGAAACCGAGTTTTTCGCCCGCTTCAACGGCGGGGCGGCTGAGGATGATTTTGCGCACCTCTTTGTTTTTCAGGGCGCGCACGGCCAGGGCAATGGCCATGTAAGTTTTGCCGCTGCCAGCGGGTCCCGTGGCGAAGAGGAGATCGTTTTCGTGGTAGGCTTCTACGAGGCGGCGCTGGTTGTCGGAGCGCGGCGCAATGGGCTTGCCCGCCGTGCTATAGACGATGGCACCATCGGCCTTCGCACTGCCTTTGTCGGCGGTGCCGCGCCGCACGAGGGCGATGAGATCTTCTTCGCTGAGCGTGTTGTAGCGCGTGGCGTGGCGCTCGATGGCGGCAAAGACCTCTTCGAAGTGGGCGATGTCTTCTTCACCGCCCATCACTTTCAGCACGTTGTCGCGGCCTATGATGCGGAGCTTAGGCAGCAGGGCCCGCAACATGCGTAGGTTGGCGTTGTTGACACCGTAAACCACAACGGGGTCGGCTTGTTCGATAACGAAATGGCGTTCGGTCATAGAGGGAGGAAATTTTTTTGAAACCACGAAGAGTTCGAAGATTGTAGCGCGCTCGTGGCTTTTTTGGGGGGTATTGGCGCAATGTTGCTTGCTTAACGTTTGAAGAATCTACTCCCCTCTCGCCCTTTGGGGGAGAGAGGGGCAGGGGGGGGAGAGAGGGGCTCCTTATTTCTCTGTCAGCTCATTATACATTGTGAAGAGGTGCGTTAGAATTTCGTCGTCGGTGGCGTTGGGTGGCAGGCCGTAGGCGGCGAGGACGGCGCGGTCGTTGGCGGCGTGGGCGCGCCGCAGCTCGGGCGGCATCGTCAGCTCGTCGTAGAGGTCGGCCAGGGAACTGTCGGGGTAGAGGGCGCGCGCGTCGAGGATGGCCTGCGCCGTGGCGGCGATGCCCCCTGGGAGCGCGGGCGCCTCGCCCGCATCTAACGTCATAGCTTTGGTCGGAACTTCATCGCTAACCTTCGCTGCTGACGCAGCGATTAGGGCGGGCGAGGCGCCCGCGCTCCCAGGAATGCCCGCGCTCCTATGGGGCCAGGGGAAGTTGTTATAGA
>ONHN01000017.1 GCA_900317635.1 uncultured Prevotellaceae bacterium
AGAGGCGAAGAGGCCGCCGTTGACGTAGGGGAAGGCGGCGAGGGCGGGTTCGAGGAAGGGGTCGCGACGCTCGGGCGGCGTGGAGAGTACGTCGAAGAGTTGGATGAGGGCCTGACGGAAGTCCTGCGAATGGAAGCGGATGAGGTAATCGTGGAATTGGTTGCGGCGGAATACGCCCGCGTCCTCGGCATAGAAGCAAAAGACGAGGCGCACGCAGAACGTATTGAGCGCGTGCAGATAGTCGGCCTGGCTCATCGTGGCGGGCGGTTCGGCTACGAGGGCGTCGTAGATGGCACCGATGATGTTGCCCGCCTCCACGCTCACTTCCAGTTCGCGCCTGAGTGCCTCACTGCGACTATCGACGAGGAACGAGAGGCGGTAGTACTCGCGACCCAAGTTTTCGAGCAAGATGCTTTCGGGCTCGGCGTTGGGGCGTTCCATGTCGTAGACGAGGAACTCGCGGAAGTTGCAAACCACAATCCATCGCGGATGGGCGGAGAGGGGCAGGCCCAGCACGTAGCGCCGCGCTTGCTCGAAGGGTGTGAGGTGCGTGCCGTTGCTCTGCGCGATGGGGTGGCGCGGGTCTTTGTCGAGCGATTTCTGCTCGATGAGGACGCGCGTGGAGGGGATGTGGGCATCGATGAAGTTGGTCGTATCGACCTTCACCTGCTCTTCGAAGCGTATGAAAGACGAAGGCTCTTTCACGCCAAAGACCTGCGTGAGGAGTTCTATCCAAAAAAGCTGTGCCTCGCCGCGTTCGTAGCCACGCCCTTTCCATTGGCGGGCGAAGTTGGCGGCCGCTTTCGCTTGGGATTGATCGGTATGCATGGGAGGCTTATTCGAAAAATTCTTCGCCTTCGTGTGGGTTGCGGCGCGGTTCGCGCTGCTGTGGGCGTGGCGGTTCGGGCGACGTGTAGGCGTCGTGGCGGTTGTGGGCGGGCATTTCGGCTGGCGGATTGTCGGAGCTTCCGTCGTATGTTTCAGCATTTTCACCTTCGTACCAGATGCCGCCGAAGACGGCGTTGCTGTCGGCGGCGAGCGAGTCGGCGGCGAGCGAGTCGGGTGCATAGCTGCCAAACGGACTCTCGTCGGCCAAACCCGCTGGCGGCGTGAAGCGTCGGAGGTACTTTCGCGCCAAGCGGCCGTCGGCCAGCGTGCGGCTGAGGAATGCCCCCACAACGGGCAAGGCCAGTCGGCTGCCTTGGCCGGCAGCCCCACTGCGGAAGTGGATGCTGCGATATTCGCCACCCACCCATGTGCCGCAGACTAGGCCTGGCGTGACACCCACGAACCAGGCATCGCTGTTGTTGTTCGTGGTGCCCGTCTTGCCGCCCGCATCAAGCGTTCCGTTGGTCAGGTAGGCCCCGATGTATTCCTGCAATCGTCGGGAGGTGCCCCCCGCTTCGGTCAGTCCGCCTTGCAGGAGCGTTTGCATGTAGTAGGCCGACGTTTCCGAGACGGCCCGCCGCGTTTTGGGTTCCGCCTCATAGACGAGGTGGCCGTCGGCGGTATAGACCTTCGTCACGAGCACCGGCTCGGTGTATTGTCCGCCGTTGGCAATGGTGGCATAGCCGCTGACGAGTTCGAGGAGGTTGACATCGCTGGCCCCCAGTGCCAGGGCTGGCGTATCGTCTAAGGGCGAGCGAATGCCCATGTCCTTAGCCGTTATCATGACCTTCGGTATGCCCACGTCTTGTCCCAGCTTCGCTGCCACACTGTTGACGCTCCGTGCAAAGGCCGTGTGGAGGGGCAGTTCTTCGTTAGAGAAATGTCCGCCCGCGTTTTTGGGCGTCCATGTTTTGCCGCCCCCTAAGGGTATGGAGATAGGGCTGTCGGGGTAGCGGTCATCGGGTCGCAGTCCGCGCTCCATGGCCGCCGTATAGACAAAGAGTTTGAACGTAGAACCAGGCTGCCGTTGCGCCGTCACCTTGTCGTACTTCCACGTGCGGAAGTCGATGTCGCCCACCCATGCTTTCACATGGCCCGTGCCAGGCTCCATGGCCACGAAGCCGCAATGGAGGAAGCGCAGCATGTGGCGCAGGGAGTCCATTGAACTCATCGTACGCGTTTGCGGTCCGTTATAAGAAAACACCTTCACTTGGTGCGGTCGATTCATATAGTAGCACACGCTGTCGGGGCTGTCGGGGTAGCGTGCTCGCAGCATCTGGTAGGCCTCCGTGCGCTTGGCAATGGTGTCGGGGAAGCCCGCAATGACGCGTCCCCCCGCGCCGCGCCATGGTTCGGCGTTGCCCCATTCGGCATTAAAGCTGGCTTGTGCGGAGCGCATGTGGGAGAGGACAGCCTGCTCGGCATATTGCTGCATGCGGCTGTCGAGCGTAGTGTAGATTTTCAGCCCGTCGACGTAGGGGTCGAGCTCGGGGCAGTGGTCCATTAGGTCGCGCGCTACAGCCTCGCGGAAGTAGTGGGCCTGCCCTTCATACACGTCGGCAGCAGTGAAGTTGAGTTTCAGCGGTTTCGCCTTGAGGCTTTCGCATTCGCCAGGGGTGAGGTAGCCGCAGCGCTCCATGTTGTCGAGCACCGTATTGCGGCGCGCCAGACTGCGCTCGGGGTGCAGACGCGGGCTATAGGTGCTGGTAGCTTTCAGCAGGCCTACGAGGACGGCGCACTCTTCCGTCTTAAGCTTGGCCGGTGTGGTGTTGAAGAAGGTTTTAGCCGCCGCCTTGATGCCGTAGCTGTTCGAGCCGAAATCGACGGTATTGGCATACATCTGCAAGATGTCCGTCTTCGAGTTGGTCAGCTCTATCTCTGTGGCAATAATCATCTCCTTACTCTTCATGATGAGGATGCGCAGTCCGGGCACTTTGCCCAGCAAGCCCGTGGAGTATTTAGAACGCATGCGAAACATGTTCTTCACGAGCTGTTGCGTGATGGTGCTGGCTCCGCGCGGGCGTCCGAGCACGGCGTCTTTCACGGCCCCGCCCATGCCCTGGAAGTCGATGCCATAATGCTCGTAGAAACGTTCGTCCTCCGTGGCGATGAGGGCATCGAAGAAGACGGGGTTGATTTCTTCGAAGGGCACGTTGGTGCGGTTCTCTTTATAGATTTTCCCTAAGAGTTTGTTGTCGGCACTGTACACCTCGGAGGCTTCGGGGTTGCGCGGGTTCATGATGTCGTCGAGCGAGGGCGACTTGCCGAAGAGCCAGAGGAAGTTCGTCAGCACCGCCGCCACGTAGAGCGCGAGACAAAGGATGAGCGTCAGTATCCAGCAAAGGATGCAACGCCACCACGGACCCGTCGTGAGGCATCGCGGCAGGAGGAAACAGCCTCGGCGTTGGTGTTTGGGGGGTATGGGTTTTGGCATAAGTGGTTTGTCTTAATGGGCTTTTGGGGTGCGGCGGCATAGCCGTTGTTGGTCTGGGGCCACACCGCGCCGCGTCAAAGGTAGCAGAAAGCGGATGAAATACGAAGCGTTTGGCATAAAATTACTCAAGACATACTTAAAGGCTTGTCTTTTCAAACAGAAACCTTTATATTTGCGCGCTAAACTATACGCACGCACGAAAATATATGGAAAAAATCTACCTAACAGGCGACCGCCCGACGGGTCGCCTCCACATAGGCCACTACGTAGGCTCTTTGCGACGCCGCGTGGAACTGCAAAACGCAGGCGGCTATAAAGAGATGTTTGTTTTCATTGCTGACGCACAGGCCCTGACGGACAACATCGACAACCCCGAGAAGGTGCGTCAGAACGTCATAGAGGTAGCCCTCGACTACCTGGCTTGCGGTCTTGACCCCGCGAAGACGACTATCTACATACAAAGTCAGATACCCGAACTATGCGAGCTTACGTTCTACTTTATGGACCTTGTCAGCGTGAGCCGCCTTCAGCGCAACCCCACGGTGAAGACCGAGATAGGTATGCGCGGTTTCAAGGAGAGTGTGCCCGTAGGCTTCTTCACCTATCCCATTTCGCAGGCCGCCGACATCACGGCCTTCAAGGCCACGCACGTGCCCGTGGGCGAAGACCAAAAGCCGATGCTTGAACAAACCAACGAGATTGTGCGCCGCTTCAACTACATCTACGGCGACACCCTCGTTGAACCCCAAATCCTTTTGCCCGACAACGCTGCCTGCCTACGCCTGCCTGGCACCGACGGAAAAGCGAAGATGAGCAAGAGCCTCGGCAACTGCATCTACCTCAGCGACGACCGCAAGACCGTGGAGAAAGCCGTCAAGAGCATGTACACCGACCCGCTTCACCTGCGCGTAGAGGACCCAGGACATTTGGAAGGCAACACCGTCTTTACGTACCTCGACGCCTTCTGTCGCACGGAGCATTTCGCCGCCTACTGGCCCGAATATGCCAACCTCGACGAACTGAAAGAGCACTATCAGCGCGGCGGACTGGGCGACGGGAAAGTGAAGAAATTCCTCACTGCCATTCTGCAAGAAGAGTTGGAGCCCATCCGCCAACGTCGCCACGAGTTTGAGCAAGACATTCCCGCCGTCTATGACATGCTGAAGAAGGGGTGCGAAAAGGCCCGTGCCGTCGCTGCCGAAACCCTCGACGAGGTGCGCCGTGCCATGCGCATCGACTACTTCGACGATGCCCAGCTCATTGCCGAACAAGCCAAACGCTTTGCAGCGAAAAAGTAGGCGTAGGCTTCAGACCAATGCACAAAAACTAACAGACATAACCTACCTATCTCTTTCCTCTTCCTCCCTCCTCAGACTATAGAAACGTCAACAGCATAAAAGCCTCCTATGATATATAATTATACCTGCCATAACTGCCGCTACAAGTTTGCATCGCGACAGAACGCATGGAAGACGACCCTCTTCTGTGCGAAATGTCAAGAGCCCGTCAGTGGTTCCGATATAACGGGTATTATCGACGACGGTGTGCCAGAAATGGCTTCGCAGCCCTCGCAGCCGTCCCAACCTTCGCAGCCGTCAGCCGTCCCTCCCCAGCCCGTGCGCTACCAGCAGCCCCAGCAGCCAGTGCCTCAGTCCAGACCAGACGTTTATGTCGCACCGACCGGAGGCGGTACGGGGGGCTATGACGACTTCGACGAAGCCGAGCGTAAGCTGCGTGAGCAGTTGGCACGCATTGAGCGCGAAAAAGAAGAGCGTCGCCGCCGCGCCGAAGAGGAGCGTCGCCGACAAGAGGAAGAGGCGCGCCGCCGCTACGAAGAAGAGCAGCAACGTCTTCGCATGGAGGAGGACCGCCGACGGGCCGAAGCCGAAGCCCGCCAACTGCGCGAAGAAATTGCCAACATGAAAAAGGCGGAGGAGGAGCGCAAGAAGGCTGAAGAGGAACGCAAGCAGCGCGAGGCACAAGAGGCCCAGCGCCGACGCGAAGACCAGGAACGCCGTAGGCGCGAAGAGGAAGAGACAAGAAAGAAGAAAGAGGAGGAGGCCCGCCAGCTGCGCGAAAAGATCGACGCTATGCAGCGCGCCGAAGAGGAGCGCAAGAAGTCTGAGGAGGAGCGCAAACAGCGCGAGGCGCAAGAGGCCCAGCGCCGACGCGAAGACCAGGAACGCCGTAGGCGCGAGGAGGAAGAGGCAAGGAAGAAGAAAGAGGAGGAGGCCCGCCAACTGCGCGAAAAGATCGACGCTATGCAACGCGCCGAAGAGGAGCGCAAAAAGTCGATGGCCGCCGCCGCCGAAGCACGTAAGAAACAAGAAGAGGAGGCTCGCCGCAAGCGCGAAGAAGAAGAGCGCAGACAAAAAGCCGAAATGGAACGCCTGCGCAAGGAAGCGCAGGAGAAGCAGCGGCAGGCACAGGCAGAGATAGAACGCCTGCGCCAACAAGCCGAAGAGGCCAAGCGCGTGCGCGAAGAGCACGCCCGCTTGCAACAGCAAATTGCAGAGCGCCAAAAGAAAGAAGAAGAGGCACGCCTGCAGCGTCAGGCCGAGGAACAGCGTAAGCGCCTCGAAGAAGAGCACCGCCGCCAGCAAGCAGCCGAGGCGGAGAAAAAACGCCTCGAAGAAGAACAAAAGCGCAAACAAGAGATTGAGGCCGAAAACCAACGCCTCGTCGCTGAGATTGAACGACAAAGGCAGCAGGCCGAACAAGAGAGGCTGCGACGCGAGCAGTTGCAGAAGCAACAGGACGAAGAGCTGAAGAAGAAAGAAGAAGAAACAGCCCGCCGACTGCAAGAGCAACTCCAGCGCCTTGAACAAGAAAAGCAACAGCAAGCGGAAGCTCTCAAACGGCGCACTGTGCAGGACGAGGAAAAGCGCAAAGCCGAAGAGGAGAAACGCGCTAAGGAACACCTCGCCCTCCTGGAACAAATAGAAGAGCAGAAGCGACAAACCGATGAAGAGCGTCGGAAGATAGAACAACTGCGCCTACAGCAAGAGGCCGAACTCAAGAAGAAAGAAGAAGAGGCTACCCGCCGCTTAAAGGAAGAACTGGCACGCGTGCAGCAAGCCGAAGTCCAACGCCAACAGCAAGAGGAAAAGGCACGGCGCGAGCGCGAAGCTGAAGAGAAGAAAATCAGTCAGGCCGAGGCTCAACAGCGAAAAGCCGAAGAGAAACGTCTCTTACAAGAGGCCGAAGAGCATAAACGCCAAGCCGAAGCCGAGCGCCAACACCTCGAACAACTGCGCCGACAGCAAGAAGAGGTGCAGAAGCAGCAAGAGGCTGCAGCGCAGAAGCTGCAAGAGGAACTGACGCGCTTGCGCTCGGAACAAGAGGATAAGAAGAAGCAAGAGGCTGCCTTGCGCGCCCAGCTTTCAAAAGAAGAGCGCCAACGCCTCGAAGAAGAAGAAAAAGTGCGCCTGGCCGAGATAGAGCGCATCCGAAAAGAGGCGGAAGAGCAAAAGCGCAAAGCCGAAGAAGAGCGCCTGCAAACCGAACAAATGCGGGCGCAGCAAGAAGAGCGACAGCGTCAGGCCGAAGCACAAACGAAGCAGCTGCAAGAAGAACTCGAACGCATGCGCCAAGCCGAAGCCGAACGCCGAAAGGCCGAAGAGCTGCAGCGCAAGCAGCAGGCCGAAGAAGCGCGACAACGCCGCGAGGAAGAAGAGAAAAAGCGTAAGGCTGAGATAGAGCGCATACGCCAAGAGGCCGAACAAGAAAAGCGTAAGGCTGAAGAAGAACGGCGCCATGCCGAACAACTGCGAAAAGAACAGGCCGAACAGCAGCGCAAACAAGCTGAAGAAAACAATAAGCTGAAAGCAGAGCTGGAACGCCTGCGCCTCGACATAGAGCGCAAGCAGAAGGAAGCAGCCGAGGCGGAGCGCAAACGCATAGAGGCCGCTGAGGCTGAGCGCAAGCAAAAAGAAGCTGCCGAGGCGGAGCGCAAACGCTTAGAGGCTGAGGCGGAGCGCAAACAAAAAGAGGCTGCCGAGGCTGAGCGCAAACGCTTGGAGGCTGAGGCGGAGCGCAAACGCTTAGAGGCTGAAAAGCAGCGACAGGCCGAAGCCCTTAAAGCCGCTGCAGCACCTGCCGCTGTGGTGCAGCAAGAGGAAGTCCCCCGCCAAGCTTCTCAGCCCGCCAAGCTGCAGCAGCCCGTAGGTAAGGCAGGGCGAAACGGCAAGAAAGGTAAGCACGCCAAGCAGCAACAACAGCTGCAAAGCATCCAAACTGCGGCCATTAAACCGGAAGCTGCACCCGTTCCGACGCAGCCCGAACACAAACTCGTTGAGACCGCCACCGAAGAGGCCTACGATAGCCAGCCGCAGAAAAAGTCATACAATATTATATATATAGGTATAGCCGCCGCCGTGCTCATCGTGGCAGGCCTTTACTTCGTCTTTGCAGGCGGTGACCAGGCTGCCGACGGCCAAACTACCGAGCAAACGGCGCAGACGGGAACCGAGGGCACGCCCACCGTGGATAAAGCAACGGCTGAGGCCGCCAACGTGCAAGCCCTCAGAAACTACGCCACGAATAAAGATCCCAACATCACGCACTACGTCTTAATCGACGTTGACGGCGACGGCATCCGCGAAGCCATTGCAGTGACGAGTAAAAAACTCATCGTCTTTGCCTATGCGCAAGGTGCATCGAAGCTGTTGATAGAAAAGAAAGTGAGCAGTTGGGCCTGGAGCGCATACAATGGCTTCTTTGTATGGGCTGGTAGTGGCAACAGCGGTTCCGGCACATGGCAGAAAGTGGAAAACGGTAAGCTCGTTATGAACAACGATGCCATTTCCTATCGCTATAGTGGCAATAACTACTATAAAATAAAAGGTGACAAGGAAATTCCTATCACGGAAGGAGTATACAACAACGAACTCGATAAGATTGGTAAGAATAAAGCTTATACGGCATTCTTAAAAGAGAAGATAGCCCTATGAAGAAGACAATTCTAAGTGCAATCATGTGTCTCGGTCTCTGCCCAGCGTTCAGGGCGCAAGTGACCGTCACAGAACAACAACAAGGGAACTCCAACGTGCGCACCACCCATTCGCAGACCACGGAACGCAAGACCATTCCGCAGGTGTCCGACCGCTCCTTTAGCATCAATAATGCCTACGACGACTTGCAGTGGACCATCAATCGTGCCAAGCGCGATGCCGAGAAACACGTGGGCGTTGACTTCTTTGCGCGTTACCCCGTGCGAGCCGACATGAGCCACTTTGCCGACGAGAACGGGTCGGACGCTGGCCTCTTCACAGGTAGTCAGGCCGAGGCAATGGACAAGACGTTCCTCATAGGTAGCGAGTACTACCGCCTGCCCACCGTAGAAGAGATGGTCGGCCTCGTGCCGCTGACAGGCACCGAGCCTCCCATCATTCGGTTTGGACAAGACGTTGAAGTTAATCAGCGCATCGAGAACGTGAGCTTCAACGGCGAAGAGCCTATCAGTACGCGTGCCGACTATTGGGCCAGCGCGAAAGACGATGCTGGTGCCGTAGTGGCCATTCGCTTTCAGGATGCCACGAACAAGCACCGCACAGCCTTCCGCTACGAGATAGCTGGCAACAGCCTCATAGTGCGCTCCAAGCTGTTGGGGGCCAACCTTTCCGTCACCACGCCACAGGACGTGGCAGCCTCGGGCTGGTGGATGCGGCAGGCCGATGCCGAGACAAGACGCTTCCCCCTGCGCGTCGTAGGGCAAGAGAAGAAAAAGACCCTTCTTGCCGCCAACTACTGGACGGGTACGAAGCAAGGAGCACAGCGCGTGGCCCTTTGCATCACCCACGAAGCTGTCACCCTCACGCCCATTCCTGGCGTTGACCAGGCCTTCGCCCTCCCTGTTCACGACAACCAAGCCGCCAACCAAACCGCCGACTTCTTCGGTGCCATGGCCTATGGCAACAACCTCTCGCTCGAAAACGACAGTACGCACTTCCTCGTAGAGTCCTACGACATTCCTGAACACGGACTCGTCACCACGCTGAAAATATATGCTCGCAGCATGAACGGCACGCCCCGCTTGCAGGCGCGAACGAAGCAGGACGGCGACTTCGTCAGCGTGGATGCCCTGAGGAAGCAAAGTCCCATATTCCGAAACTTCAACGAGAGCGAACCCGCCGAAGGGGCTAAGCTCTTCGAATTTGTCTTCAGCAACAACTATAGCGACTCCGTGCGCTATGCCGAAATCAAGGTGGACGACGCTTCCAACTTGGCAGGGCATAGCAAAACGTTCTACGTCCGCCAGCTCAACGTGGGGCTGCCGCTCTTTGATGGTAAACAAGTGCCGATGGAATATCTCTCAGACTATCCCCTCACGCCCGAAGGACAGCTGGGCGAGGACGAGGACGACGACATCGGCTTCTACAACTTCAGCCAGGCAAAGAAGAAAGCCTGCGTAGCCGTGAAGGCAAATCCCGACGACACGCTGACCAACATCTATAAATACTATCACCTGCCCACGATGCGCGAAATGGCATGTATTTTGCCTAACAAAGAACTGACCTTTGCCGGCGGCAATGAGCGCGTCTCCGTCCCCGAACGGTTTGCCTTTGCCAACTATCAGCCCGAAGCTACGTGGGATTGCTACTATCAGCGCAAAAACGGACGTATCTACGCCCAGCGCTTCGGTAAAGACACGTGGCGCCACGCAGCCCGCTACGAGTGGATTGACGAATACCTTGAAAGCGGACTGCAGGTGACCATCGTCTATAACGACATGGACGGAAAGCGTTTCTATCAGGAGCTCACCAACGACGAACTTTTCGACGGCGACAGCCCCACCTATAAAATCTTCTTCCCCGCAACAGGCCTGCCCGACGGTACCCGCCGAGGCGAAGTGGGCTGGATATGGTGTGTCAGCGACGACGGCGAACCCATGGCCTACACCTTCGACAGCCGCCACATTGCACCCGTCAAGATGAGCGAGAACGACCTCTGCGCCGTCATGCCCTTCGAGGGGAAAGTAGATTTCGACTACATGACGCTCGAGCGTTTGCAGCAACTTGAGGAGGAGCGTTTGCAGAAAGAGAAGGAAGCCGCTCAGCGTGCAGCCAAAGTCGCTGCCACCAAACCTGCCGCACCCGCGCCCCGCCCCGTCAAAGCGGCAAAGAAGCCTGGTAAAGTGAGAAGGGACAAGGGTAACCGCCGTAACCCATCCGCCGCTTCCCCCAAACCCGCACCGAGGAAGGTCCCCTATATGCCCAGCTTCTGATGCGTATTTCGTCCTTGCCTGCCGTATGCATCCACGTCCTTACATAGCCATCTGTACGCCCAACACTTTCGAAGCTATGGGCCTGCGCAACATCATCGAGCGAATGATGCCGCAGGCCGAGGCGCGCTTGTTCACCAGTTTTCAGACTATGGCCGAAGCAGGCGAGGTCTTCTTCCACTACTTCATAGACAGCCGAACGCTCTTGGCGCACGCCTCCTTCTTCATTGCCCGCCAGCGCCAAACCATCGTCTTGACCTACGGACGCGAACAGCTCCCTCTCTCGGGCTTCCACACGTTGAACGTCTATCAAGAAGAAGATACCCTCGTGCGTAGCATCCTGAGCTTAGCGGTTCACGGCCACGCCCAGCATGCACATGGGGCGCAGGCACCTCGCCCGCAAGAAGCGCATGCGCATGAGGCGCGGGGAGGGCATGGCCCCGCCGTCCCTCCCCCCACGATGTCGCAGCATCGTTCGGAAGACGTGCCCGTGCTGACACCGCGCGAAACCGACGTGTTGCGCCTTCTGGTGAAGGGTCTTATCAACAAAGAAATTGCCGATCGCCTTGGCGTAGGCCTTACCACCGTCATCACGCACCGGAAGAACCTGACGCAGAAGCTCGGTATGCGTAGCGTCAGTGCCCTGACCATCTATGCCGTGACGCGCGGCCTTGTCAAGATTGAAGACATCGAGGCGCATTAGCCGCTTCACGCCTTTTGCGCATACCGCTCTCCGTCTGTGCGGCGCGGCCTCTCACAAACTTCCCTTCACCATTTACCTTCATCGCCTGTCCCCCGGCCCGTTTCGCAGCTCGGCATCAAGTTTTTGGGGAGGCTCTGAAAGTTTTCCCACAAAGCTCTGAAGTTTTCGCACAGGCTCACGAAGTTATAAATCTCGGCGGCAAATGTATATTTACCGCCGAGATTATATATATTTGCCGCCGATAAATGTATATTTGCCGCCGAGATTTATAACTTCATAAGCTTGCCGCAAATCTTCATAGCTTTCGACAAAACCTCTGCGCCCTTTCCCGGCAGTTTGCAGGGACGTTAATAGGTTGTAACATCAGTAAAGGACAGACCTTGCTGCTTTCTAAGGAAATGCGTCAGGCGCAGTCTCTACGGCAGCAGGGGGCGCACGCTTCATCATCAAAGGCCGAACTCTCACGAGCTCGGCCTTTGCATACGTGCGCACTGGAGATTATAATGTTTAACTAAATCTACTTGTTTGAGTTGTTGTTGCTTTTGCTGATCCGCAGTACCTTTTGTGTTAAGGCGATGTACTGCGCGGCGGTTTTCCCTGCGGCTGACGTGACCTCCGTGGCCTCCGCCATATCAGCTAATTGCATATCGATAAAGTCTTTCTCTTCGCGCGAGAGGATGTTGGCGTTCAGGGCTTCTTTCACGAGCGTATAGACGCTGACGGGCAACGTGTCGGTGGTATAGTCGCCTTTCATCCAGAGCGCTTTCAAGGCGTTGAAACGCTGGAAGAAGTTTTCGGTGTTTTCAGACTTAAAATTGTTTGCGTAGATGCTGATGATGTTTTTAGCCCCATCAGCATTGATGCTGTCGATGTTGAAGCCATCGAAGGAACCATTGCTGTCGAACTTTAGTGCCTTTGCCGCGATATCGGGATTTTCGAGGAAGAATTGCTCGAAGGGATCGGCTTTGAGGTTTTTTATTATGGGGTGGGCATTAACGTCCGTTGCCGGCTCTTTGGGTATTTTAGCATAGAGCTTCATGTAGCGTCCAGTGATAAGATCGTCGTAACTTTCCCAGTCGAGGGCATAACACCAGCGATAGTCCGTGTGGGAGGGGTCGAGCAAACAAACGAAGATGTAGTCGCGATATTTCTTGTCTCCTATCCTGACGTATTGCGTAGCGTCTTCGCCGTATAGCAGGTTGTAAACCCTTGCTTGCTGTGTGGCTTGATTGCCAGGACTATAGGAAACGATACGGTAGCACTGCGCATTGGAGGCTTCGGCTTGTATGGCATTCTTGATGTTCTCAACGTACGTGCGGCCATACTCGGCGTAACGATACCGATTTTTCTTGTTAGGCTTCGCGATGGCGAAAGAATGGATTTCGCACACGGAGGTCTTGCCTTTTGTCTCGTCTCCAGGCTTACAGTCGGCTTGGATTGAGGTGCTCACTTCTACTTTCGGGTCGGATGCCATTCGCTTGAAGGCATCTTCGATGTTGCTTTGCGCCATGATGGAGGCTGAGGCTGCAAAGACCAATGTTAGGAGAAAAAATGCTTTTGTTTTCATCGGGAAAGAAGTTTGTTTCGGAAATTATGGAACCACGAAGGGAACGAATGTTTACGACGTGTTGTTGAGCGTATGCGAAAAATAACACGAAGACATTTGCGCTGACGTGGAATGTTTATTGTTTAATGTTTCACGTTGATGAACCACCTATATAGGAATGTAAAGTTGCTCCCTTCTTGGGGGGGTAGCTGTTGCTACGGTGGTTTGTCTTATCTTTGCCATTGCAGTTACTTCGGCTGTAAAGATTTGGGCTTTATATTGCTGCTTTTCGGCGTAGGCAATGAGCCTACGTTCTTCAGGTGTATAGATGATAGCATCATTAGCCTTTTGCTCGGCTTGATTGGCCACCAGCTGCTGACTGCTGGCTGCTATGTTTTCAGTAGGCATAGGCGGGTTGGGCGTTTTTTGAGGGTTTTGAAGTGTGGGCGTTGGCTGCTGAGGACTTGCTACAATGCTTTCCTCTGCAATTTGTTCTATCGGGGCGGCTTTAGCCAGCGACTTTTCTTGCAGATGCTTGGTTGCTTTTTTACCTCGCGCCTTTGTGGGGACAGCGTCTTTTTGGGGAGCGAAGCGGATTTCAGCAGGAGGCGTTTGCGGCGTAGTCGTTGTCACGATAGCAATTTGTTTAGTGTGAGGCTCGATGATGGGCAACGTGTCTGTACCCTGCTGCCAAGGGAGGAAGAAGAACAGCGCGCCTATGGCCGCCGCTATGACTGTAGATGTTACGAAAGCAATGCGCCAGCGCTGTCCTTTCTTCTTATTTACGGCGATGCGTTTCTCTGCATGTATGCGAGTCATGAAGCGCTGGGTCATCCCCTCGGGGCGTTCGGGCTGAAGACCCTTTAGCGCGTTATGCAAAACGTTTTGCGTAGTGTTGCTCTGTTTCATACTAAGGCGGCTTCGTTAGTTGTTTTTATCTCTTCCAGTTTCTATGATGCGGCGCAGTTTCTTGCGAATGCGCGAGAGCCGGTTGGCAAGGGCTTGCGCGTTGCTGTCCGTGACGTAGGCAATCTCTTTTAACGACAGGTTTTCGTAGTAGAACATTTGCAGCAGTTCGCGCTCTTCGCCCCGAAGCCTCGTGATGGCATGTTGCAATGCTTCGGTCTCTTCTTCCAGAAAGGTTTCCTCTTCCTCGGTCGTAGTGATGTTGTCCATTTCGCTTTCTTCGAGGTGAACCAGTTGCGCGCGGGAGATGCGCAGGTGGTTGAGGGTCAGGTTGTGGGCAATGCGTAGCAACCAAGTGAGGAAACTGGCCCGACGGGCATCGTAGGTCTTGATAGCGCAGAAGGCGTTCAGAAATACGTCCTGCGTAAGCTCTTCGGCCTCGCTGCTGTCAATTCCCATACCGACGATGAGCCTATAGACCACTGCGCTGAAGGTCTCGAAGAGGCTTTCGTAGCCAGCTTCGTCTCCCTGGCAGGACAGGCGGATGGCGTGCTCTATGGGGTTTTTGCTCATCGGGATAAGAGGTAGGGAGTTTATCGTTATATGGTTTTACGCTTGACTGACTGCGGCTGCCAGGTTGCCCGCGCCTCACGCGAAGGCCGCAAGCTCTTTTTTGCGGTGTTTCTATCTTTATATACACGGTTTCGGCAAAAAATATATCGCTGCTGTGAGCACTTTTTGCAAAAAACGGGCTGGTAACGCAGCAAAAATATAAAAAGTTGAGATAAATTTTGCTGTTGTTTCCAAAAAACATTATTTTTGCCGCCGATTTTAAGAAGGTTTGGCTCTTACGACCTCTATCCTACCAGTCAAACGCTCCCTTATAATTCCCAACTCATCAACATACGAAACTTCGCGCGCCAGCAGACGTGGGCTTCATCCTTGCAAGCTTACGTTATGTCAGGGCGAGGAAAAGTAGCCCTGTGCCCCTCCCTTTTGCAAAGGGACAAGGCGGGAGTAGGTACTGTATGGCATAAAACATCGGTCATTGCCTCGTTTTCCTTTTCATCCGCAATCTCTTTCCTTTTTTTTGCGTGGATGGCCCAGGTTTATCCTAAAAACAAAATCTATAATAAATATATATGGCTCTTTATTCCATTGACCAGTTACAGGCAAAGGAGGAACAAGAACTCCGTCAGATTGCCCAAGAATTAGGTACGCCAAACTTCAAATCGGGCGATAAGCAGACGCTCGTTTACGACATACTTGACGCGCAGGCAGAAATGCGCGCTGCCGACACCAGTGCGGCTCCGCGCCGCCGTCAGCGCATCACCGTTAAGAAGGAAACCCCAGCGGCCCGCCCCGAGGCTTCGGCTAAAATGGTGGGTGGCGCAACTGATGCGCAAGTAGAAATGCCCCGCCGAAAGCGCGGGCGGCCTTCAAAAGCCGAAATTGCAGCGCGCGAAGCGGCGGCAGCCCAGAAGCAGCAAGCCGAAATGGCGCTGCAGACGCTCTTTGCTGAGCAAAGCGCACAGCAAACCGCTGCCCCCGAAAATCCCGAGGCAGAGGCAACATCGCCAGCTGAGCAGCTTCCCGACTTCATCGAAGAACAAATTGCGCAGCATAAAGCTGAAGAAGTTGAGCCAGCCCAGAGCGAGGCTACCAGCACTATCCAGAGCGAGACATCTGCCCTACCCGCCGCAGACGAGGCTCCCGCTTCCCATGAGAAAGCGCAGAGCAAGCGTAAGAGCACCAAGCCCCTCATCCAGACGGAGAAGGACTTTATCATTATCCGCGACATTCCCGCCCAGCCCGTGCTGCCCGGCTATTACGCCGACGACGTGGAGAGCTCCATGATACAGCGTCCGAAGTTCCGCCGTTTTAAGGACGACCCCCTCGTACAGCAAAACGTGGTTTCGTTGCAACCTCAAGCTCCTAAGGAGGAAATGGTTGCGCCTCGCGCCGCAGTTTCCGAACAACCGCGAAAGAGAGAGCGCGTGGTAGAAGTGGACGAGTTTGTTGAGGGCAGTGGTACGTTGGAAATCGTGCAGGATGGCTATGGTTTCTTGCGCTCGTCCGACTATAACTACCTCTCCTCGCCCGACGATATTTATGTTGGCTCACAATTGTTGCGGCAATACGGGCTTAAGGCCGGCGACGTGGTAGAGGGGCAGGTGCGCGTTCCGCGCGAGTCGGACAAGTTCTTCGTCTTGACAAGGGTAGATGCCATCAACGGCCTTTCGCCCGAACAGGCACGCGACCGCGTAGCCTTCGAGCATCTCACCCCGCTCTTCCCCGACGAGAAGTTTACGCTTTGGCGCGGTGGAAGCGACTCTCTGTCGTGTCGTATTGTTGACCTATTTGCGCCCATTGGTAAGGGGCAGCGTGCGCTAATCGTGGCCCAGCCCAAGACGGGTAAGACGTGGCTGATGAAAGACATTGCCAATGCCATTGCCCGCAACCATCCAGAGGCCTACCTCATGATGCTCCTCATCGACGAGCGTCCGGAGGAGGTAACGGATATGGCACGCACCGTCAACGCGGAGGTTGTTGCTTCTACCTTCGACGAACCCGCCGCCCACCACGTGAAAATTGCCAACATCGTGCTTGAAAAGGCAAAACGCATGGTAGAGAGCGGTCACGACGTCGTGATATTCCTTGACAGCATTACGCGCCTGGCACGTGCCTACAACACCGTGAGCCCTGCCAGCGGCAAGGTGCTGACGGGTGGTGTGGAAGCCAACTCGCTGCAGTACCCCAAGCGCTTCTTTGGCGCAGCGCGCAACATAGAGGGCGGCGGCTCGCTGACGATTATCGCAACAGCACTGATTGACACGGGTTCGAAGATGGACGAAGTGATTTTCGAAGAGTTCAAGGGAACGGGCAACATGGAACTGCAGCTTGAGCGCAGCCTGGCCAACAAGCGTATCTACCCCGCCGTGAACCTCGTGCTGAGCAGTACGCGCCGCGACGACCTCTTGCAGTCTGAAGCAACACGCAACCTGATGATACACGTGCGCAAGCATATTGCCGACATGACACCCGTTGAAGCCATGAACTTCGTCACGACGTTGCTTGCCCGCGCCAGGAACAACGAAGAGATGCTCAGTGCCATTAATAGCTAACGAGTGACGAGTTACGGGTTACGGGTCTGGCTACGCCGATATAGCTATAAGTACTTATAAGTAATTCGACCTTCGGAAGCTTTCGCTTCCTTAGGAGTTAAAGGAGTTAAAAGAAGTTATCGCAGCCTATGGCTGCTGAGGAGTTAAAGACGATAGTCTTATAGGCATATATTTATAGGGTCTAAAAGTATCGTCTTTAACTCCTTTAATTCCTTAAACATCCGAAACTTGAATAAGTAACTTCAACTCGTCACTCGTCACTTATAACTTCAACTATTTCCTCTCCGTGCCTACTCCCTATCTTGACATACAGCACCTGACGAAGAGCGTGGGCGACCGCCTGCTCTTTTCTGATATCAGCCTCTCTATTGCCGAAGGGCAAAAGACGGGGCTGATAGCGCGTAATGGTACGGGAAAGAGCACGCTACTCGACATCATTGTGGGGGGGACGGACTACGACAGCGGCAGCATCGTGTTTCGGCGCGGTTTGCGGGTAGGCTATCTGCCTCAGACACCCCACTATGCTCCCGAACTGACGGTGGTAGATGCCGTCTTTTCGAAAGCGGGAGAACTGGCCGATCTCATCAGCCGTTACGAGCGCTGCCTGTCCACAGAAGGAACGCCAGGCATCGAAGCCCTTATCGACGAAATGGAGCGCCGCGAAGCCTGGGACTTCGAACTGCGTGCGAAGCAGGTGCTCACACGGCTCGACATCACCGATTTCAACCGACCCGTTGGGCAACTCTCGGGTGGGCAACTGAAGCGCGTAGCCCTGGCCAACGTCCTGCTCTCGGAAGCCGACCTCATTATCCTTGACGAGCCTACCAACCACCTCGACCTCGAAATGACCGTCTGGCTTGAAGGATTTCTCGGGCGTTCAACGAAGGCCCTGCTGATGGTGACGCACGACCGCTACTTCCTCGATAACGTATGTTCGCAAATTCTTGAACTGGAAGACGAAACGCTGTATAGCTATCGCGGAAACTATGCCTACTTCCTTGAAAAGCGCGAACAACGGGTGGCGGCGCAGAATGCAGCCGTGGGACGAGCGCAAAACATCTACCGACGCGAGCTGGAATGGATGCGCCGCACTCCCAGTGCGCGAACGGGTAAAGCCCGCTATCGCGTTGATGCTTTCGAGCAGGTGAAGACCGACGCCGCACGGCGCATAGAAGAGAAGAACGTGCGCCTCGAGGTGAAGAGCGGCTACATAGGGTCGAAGATTTTCGAGGCGCAGTACGTCAGTAAAGCATTTACAAGCGAAGATGCCGATGGAAAGAAGAGAGAAACCGTCATCCTTCGCGATTTCTACTACAACTTCTCGCGCTACGAAAAGATGGGCATCGTTGGCGGTAACGGCACGGGCAAGACAACGTTTGTGCGCATGCTCTTAGGTGAGTTGCCGCCCGATGCGGGCCGTTTTGTCATTGGCGAGACAGTGCGCTTCGGCTATTTCTCGCAAGCGGGTATGGCTTTCGACGAACAAATGCGCGTCATCGATGCCGTGCGCCAGTTTGCCGAGACCATAGACCTCGGCGGCGGGCGCAGGCTGACAGCTATGCAGCTACTGACCCATTTCCTCTTCCCGCCCAAGCGTCAGCAAGACTATATCTACAAGCTTTCGGGCGGCGAGCGACGACGCTTGCAACTCTGCACCGTCTTGATGCAGAACCCGAATTTCCTCATCCTCGACGAACCAACCAACGACCTCGACATCGCTACGCTGCAAATCCTGGAAGAGTATTTGCAGGACTTTCGCGGCTGCGTCATCGTCGTCAGCCACGACCGCTATTTTATGGACAAGGTGGCCGACCACCTGCTCGTCTTTCGTGGCGCAGGCCGCATCGACGACTTCCCAGGCAACTACACGCAATATCGGCAACATCAGGTTGCGCTGCAAAAGGAGAATGAAGAGGCGCAGCGCAAAGAGCAAAAACACCGCCCAGCGGAAAAAACACAGAAGCAGACGCACGAAACTGGCGAGCGACCGCGCCGGCTCACGTTCAAGGAAAAGCGCGAGATGGAACAACTGGAAGCGGACATGGCGCGCCTTGAGGCCGAGAAGAAACAGTTGGAGGCAGACCTTTGCAGCGGACTGCTGAGCGTGGAAGCCCTCACCGACGCCTCGCGACGGCTGCCCGCACTGCAGGAGGAGCTGGAAGAAAAAGAGATGCGATGGCTCCAACTTTCTGAAATTGGGTAGTAGGCACATTAAACATTAAACATTAAACGTTAAACGTTAAACGTTCGTAGGCGTAGCCTCTGGCTGGGTACGCAGGTGTCCGGCCTGCACACATTTATCCATTCACTCATCCATCCATCCATTCATCCATTCATCCATTCATTCATTAGTTTAGCCCTTCAGCTGGCTGCCTCCCCCTCTCGACCTTTCGGGGTGAAAGGGGCCTGGCACGGAAAAGCTAAAGCTTGGGCTTTGCTTTTCGCGCGGTTTCCACTATCTTCGCCGCCGACAAACCGACATATCTCTTTATTATGCTTCGAATACTGAAAAGAGCATGCCTCACCCTGCTCCTCTTCTTACCGCTCACGTTGCAGGCGCAGAAAGCTTCCGACGGACTGTATATGTTTGGTGTGGGAACGAGTTTCAACGATTCCACCATCTACTTGACAGCCATACAGCTGGTGCCAGGTGCTCGCTTAAACCCTAAAACGGACTTCCTCGAAAATCGTGTGCGCTATTCCAATCAGCTGAAGGCGTACCTCGAAATGAACTTCGTAGGCTTTGAAACTTGCACCGTGTTTTTTGCCGATACGAAGAAGGACATCGAGCAAAAGTACATCAAGCTGCGCCGCCGCTACCAGAAGACAAAGAACCGCTACCTGCACGAACTGCCATCCGATGTTTTCAGTTTTCAGCAAGTGGAGTAGTAGCTACTAAAACGTGAAACGTTAAACAATAAACATGAAACATTAAACTTTACCGCTAAACACACTAAAGCAACACTACCCCCCCAAAAAAAGAGTTTTTGGGCCTTTTGTTGACTTTTGTGTCTTTTGTGGTCTAAAAGCAACAAACATAAAACGTTTAATGTTTCAAATCTGCATTATTATCGTATATAATGTCAACAAAATTTGACCTTACTTTCTGCATTGCGGACAAATACATCCGCGTCCTGTTTCCCGAAGATGTCGACGGGCGCGAATGGCTTCCAACCTATCACCCCTTCTACGTTCGCGAAGCCACAGAGCCTTTGATGGCAGACATCCACGTTGTGCCCGATGAGGTGTCCGCCGAAATTGAGGGCGAACGCTTAGGACTCTTCGACAATGGCAACGGCAACCACGTCGTATGCCGTCTGCCCGAAGGAGGCTATAAAATACTTATCACCAACGTGCAGGGCGAGCTCTCGGCAGCCATGCGAACGACGGCAGACTTCAGTCGCGTGGACGTGTCGCTCTATGGCAGCGAAGCCGCGCAGCACTTTGGACTGAACAACTGCGTGATGGTGGCCTATGCCTTCTCGGGAGCATATTTCGGTATCCTGCTCATGCATTCCTCCGTCATTATGAACGACGGGCGCGGCTACCTCTTCCTCGGCACCAGCGGCACGGGAAAGAGCACGCACTCCGACCTTTGGGTGCGCCACATTCCTGGGTCCGAAATCCTTAACGATGACAACCCCGCCGTGCGCTGGCGTGACGGCGTGGCCTACGTTTATGGTACGCCCTGGAGCGGCAAGCGCGACTTCTATCGCCAGATAGGACTCCCCATCGGTGCCTTCGTGC
Organism: uncultured Prevotellaceae bacterium; assembly: GCA_900317635.1. GTDB lineage: Bacteria > Bacteroidota > Bacteroidia > Bacteroidales > Bacteroidaceae > Alloprevotella. The sequence continues at coordinate 20,572 of ONHN01000017.1, forward strand.
GGCTGCAGCAGGCAAAGGAGAACGCCATTCGCCGTTGCCCCGCCGTGGAGGCCTACGCCGTGATACGCTCCTCCACATCGACTATGATATGGGATAAGCCCTCTTTCACCCATATCTGCGACACGGCCTCAGCCATTGCCGCTACTGTCCCCGTTTTCCACCTTCGCAATTTGCCCGTTGAGGCTGCTGCACGCATGAGTTATGAGGCCACGCAGGCCGCCCTTGCCGAATGAATACGCCCCTACTCATCAGCCTCCTAATAGGGGTTGCTATTGTGACGATGGTAATTCTTTTGGGCCGTGTTCGGCGGTTGCATCGCAAGCAGCGCCTACAGCACCACCGTGTGGAGATACCCAACGAAAAACTCATCCCATACATCGCTGCCGACATCAAGCGAGGCCACACCGTCACCATCATTGTTCGCGGTGTTAGCATGCGGCCCTTCATCGAGCACGAGCGCGACAAGGTAGTCCTCTCGCCCATTACCACGCCGCTGCAAGTGGGCGACGTCGTCCTGGCGGAGTACGCACCGAAGCGTTACGCGCTCCATCGCATCATTAAACTCTCGGACAGCAGCATCACCATGCAGGGCGACGGCAACCCGTATCAGACCGAGACGTTCCCGCCCGAGGCCGTCATTGGCCGCGCCACTGCCTTCTACCGCAAAGGCAGCAGCACGCCCCTGAGCGTGGAGAGCCGCACATGGCGCATCTATTCCCGCGTATGGATGAGCCTTACGCCCATACGGCGCTATCTCTTAGGCATACACCGGCGGCTGATGCTTCTAACATGAAACTTCAAACAATAAACATTAAACATTCCACGTCAGCGCAAGTGTCTTCGTGTTCCTTTGCTGAACATTCGTGCCTTTCGTGGTTTCTTAAAATCGCATATCGGCGTAGCTGAGGCTTGTCACTCGTCACTCGTCACTCGTCAACTCCTAAAAAAATAGTTTACTTATGCGCATAAAAGAAGGTTTTGAGCTTCGCGACATCGCGGGCCAGCAAGTAGTTCAGGCCTTTGGCCTTGAAAACATTGACTACTCCAAACTCATCATCCTCAACGAAACCGCTGCCTACCTATGGCGAGAACTCGAAGGGCGCGATTTCACCGAAACCGACTGCGTAGAACTCCTGCGCAAGGAATACGAAGTGCCGCCAACGATCCTCGCCGATGTCCAGCAAATTATTAGCAGTTGGCGCAAGGAAGAGCTTATCGCAGACTAAGGTTGACAAGTCGCTTTATATAGCAACAATGTTAGTGCAATTTCTGTAAACCAGCAAGTAGTAAACAGCATTTCCAAAATCAAAGTGCCTTATTTTAAGGGTACAAGTTTCGGAAATTGTGATACGGGTGGAATAAATGGTGCGCGAAGCGTACCATACCTTGCTTAACCGCGTACCGCGACGAGCGAAGCGAGGAGTGGTGCGCGGCAAACTATCGATGATGTTGCCAGTGCGCGAAGCGTACTGCGCGTCATAAAGTTCCACCCCTGATATGACATATTAGTTATACATTCTTATCATGTGTGGTGCGCTCTGCGCACCGACTTTATCCGCCCGTCACCTACTGCGCATTCCTCTTCGCTTCGCTCATCGGAATACGCGGTTACGTATGGTGTGGTGCGCTCTGCGCACCATCGCAATAGGAACTTCCGAAACTTAAATAAGACAGGGGACGATTGTGTCCCGCAACGGCGGGGGCTGGGGCTGCGGCCCGTTACATGGGGAAAATCTGCTGCGGCGTTAACTGCTGGGTAGTGCGAAAAAGGGTGCAAACACTCATAACATCTTTTGTTTTTAGTTAAGGACTATCATGGATTTTCCGCTACAAAGTTCGGTGCTTGCTGTTTCAAAGCGCGATACAAGTTCAGAAAAAGTGCGTTTTTTGTGCTTTTGTTCGTTAGGAAATGTTTATTTTCGCGGCGTATCTAAATCTTTCCTCGCGTTATGATTATCATTGGCATTGCAGGCGGTACGGGTTCTGGCAAGACCACCGTTGTGCGTAAAATTGTTGAGCAGTTGCCTGCTGGACACGTTTCGGTTATACCTCAGGACTCGTACTATAAGCGAGCTCCGCAGGGCGTTCCTTTGGAGGAGTTGCGGAAGATGAACTACGACCACCCCGACGCTTTCGACTGGCCCCTGTTGGAAGAACATGTGCGCGACCTGCGCGAGGGGCGTGCCATTGAGCAGCCCGTCTATAGCGTGCTGACGTGCGACCGCGCGGAGGAGACGGTGCGCGTAGAACCTGCCGATGTCATCATCATTGAGGGCATCATGGCACTGTACAGACCCGAACTGCGCGAGCTGATGGATCTCCGCATCTACGTTGACGCTGACCCCGACGAGCGCCTCATCCGCGTGATAGAGCGCGACGTGATAGAGCGCGGACGAACGGCGCGCATCGTGATGAACCGCTACCTGCGCGTGTTGAAGCCGATGCACAACGAGTTTATCGAACCTACGAAGCGCTATGCCGACATTATCATCCCGCAAGGTGGCGACAACGTGCGGGCCATTAACATCATGCGCATCTACATCGACCGCATCCTGCGCGGCGGGTCGCCACAGCTGCCGCCAGGGCCTATCTCGCTGTAGCCCTTACGGAAAAAAACAATAGCTCCCGAAAACCTGAGTTTGCTTCTTACCTACGCCAAGACGTAGAAACAGGTTTTCGGGAGCTACTATTATGCTCTGTAAGAATAGAAGAGTGCTACGGGTAAGCCGTTACTTGCAGACAGCTTCGTAGGCGGTAGCGTCCATGAGGGCTTCGAGCTCGCTCTTGTCGCTGAGTTTCACCTTGATAATCCAGTTTTCGAAGGCATCCTTGTTGATGAGTTCGGGTTCGTCTTCGAGGGCAGCGTTCACCTCTACCACTTCGCCGCTCACGGGAGAAATGAGGTCGCTGGCAGCCTTCACGCTTTCGACAGCACCAAACTCTTCGCCGGCCGTCACTTCGTCACCTTCTTCGGGCATATCAACGTAAACCACGTTGCCCAGCTGACTTTGCGCGTAGTCGGTGATACCAATGTAGCCAAATTCGCCTTCTACTTTTACGTACTCGTGGCTCTCGGCGTAGTAGAGCCCTTCAATTACTTTTGCCATAGTGTGTGTATGAGTGTTGTTTGATGATAAAAAAGTTGCTTGCTAAGGGGTAGGCTGCGGGCGAGGTGCCAGCGCTCCTGGGGAGAGCCGCCTTTACAGCCGCAAAAATACGAAAAAAATTGAATACCAAGGTTGCCCCGCACAGAATGTTTCAAAATGTGCAAGCTTTTTTCTCTGCGGCGAAACGTGCAAGAGGGCTCTTTGTCGTTGGTTCGCGGAACACGCAGGTGCAGGGGCATAGCGGATGAAAGGCCGCTTTCGGGATTGGGAAGGGCTAAAGGGGTGTTCTATAAATTAGGTAATTCAACTTTCGGAAGCTGTCGCTTCCTCTGGAGTTAAAGGAGCTAAAAGGAGTTATCGCAGCCACAGGCTGCTGAGGAGTTAAAGACGATAGCCCCCCAACGAGAAGCCGTCACGACGTTTATCGCCTGTGCGGTATTTTTCATCTGTCTCCTAAAGAAAACCCTGCATGGGGCTTGCTTTATCTAAAGCGTTTTTCTATCTTTGTGCCGACAATCGTTGCTTGCAGCGAAAATTTCGCCGCAAGCGCATATACCTATATATAATATTGTATGTCGGTCTGGCGCACAACCTTATTCTTTTGCCTCATGCTCCTCATGCAGCTCTTCTTGGCTGCGTGCGGCAACATAGAATTGCCAGGAGGCGATGAGGAAGAGAACACCCCCTCTACCGAGCAACCCGACGACCCCGCCACGCTCAGCGACACCTTAAGCGTTGTTGAGGCGTTGGACACCCCCGTTGGCACGAGCATCTGCGTGAAGGGCTACATCGTGGGCTACGTGTCGGGCACCAGTATCGGCTCGTGTGTCTTCGACCTCCCCGACGATGTAAACACTAACTTCCTCATTGCCGACAGCCCTTACGAAACCTCTCCTGACTACGTGATGCCCATTCGCCTGACCACGAAGGGCGACAACCTGCGCTCGATGCTCAACCTTGCTGACCACCCCGATTTCTACCACGCACTTATTTGCATTAGAGGAGACGTTGATACCTACTTTCGCGTTAATGGCATTAAAGACATCGTTGACTACGACATCCTGGGCGATGCATCCGACTACGTAGAACCTGACGACCCCAACGACCCCAACGACCCCAGCGACCCTGACGACCCTGACAATCCCGACAATCCCGACAATCCCGACGACCCCGACAGACCCACGACTCCAGGCATTGACACAACACCCGAGACCATTGTCAGCGGGCGATAACATTTTTTTAACAAAAAGTTTGTTCGTGTGGAAGTAATGCCGTATATTTGCAAGCAGAAACCCTTTCAAACATTACCAAAGTTTCCAGCACAACGACAAAGAAGCTGCTAATAACCCATCATTTTATTCACCATTAATACCAACAAACAATGAAAAAGTTATTCTTTTCGCTGACCGTAGCCCTTATTGCCTTGGTCAGCTGTGCTCCTAGTCCTATGGAAATTAAAGAAGGTACAGCCGCCGAAGCCGCTCAGAAGTTCTTCACCGCCATCAAGGACAAAGACTTCACCGCTGCCGTAGCCGTGGCCGACGTTTCCGATCTGCCTGGTGTCGATCTCCTTGGCGAAGAAAAGTTGCGCGAAATCAGTGCCAATGCCTTGAAGACCGCTTTTGGCGACTATAAGTTCAAGGATATTTACGTAACCGAAGAAGGTCCCGAGGCCGATGGTAAAGTGGAAGTAACGCTTTGGGGCGACACCGAGACGGAAGGACAAGGAAAATTAGCTATTAACGTGAAGAAGATAAACGGCAAGTGGCTCGTAGATTGGAGTTCCGTCCACTAAGTTCCACGCTTGTTCAAACACCATACGGCGCGTCCCGACCAGCAGGACGCGCCTTTTTTGACTTTTCCCCTTGTGCGCTGAAAAGTAACACGCTAAAGATTTGTCCGTTTCGGCAGAAAGTTGTAATTTTGCGCCCGAAATTCATTTCACAATTCACTTATTGTTTAACCAATTTAGCGGTGACGGCGGCAGAGCAGACACCAAAGAAAGCTGCCAGACGCCAACACCAACCCTGGAACCATTTATGGTAGATTACAAAAACGTTCAGCCCGCAGCTGAGTTTGATTGGGATGCTTTCGAGAAAGGCATCTCCGAAAGCGGCGAGAGTCGCGAAGAGCAAGCCAAGGTGTACGACAGCACCCTTGGTAAAGTCAACGAAAACGACGTTGTTGACGGTAAAGTCGTCAGCATCGGCAAGCGCGAAGTTGTTGTCAGCATTGGCTACAAGAGCGACGGCATCGTGCCCGTTAGCGAATTCCGCTACAACCCCGACCTCAAAGTTGGCGACACCGTCGAGGTGTATATCGAAAACCAAGAAGACAAGCGCGGACAGCTCGTGCTCTCCCACCGCAAGGCTCGCCTCTCGAAGGCCTGGGATCGCATCAACGCTGCCCTCGACAACAAGGAAGTCATCAAGGGCTTCATCAAGTGCCGCACGAAGGGCGGTATGATTGTTGACGTCTTTGGCATCGAGGCGTTCCTGCCTGGCAGCCAGATCGACGTGAAACCCATCCGCGACTACGACGTATTCGTTGGTAAGACGATGGAGTTCCAAGTTGTCAAGATCAACCAAGAATACAAGAATGTTGTTGTCAGCCACAAGGCCCTCATCGAAGCCGAGCTGGAACAGCAGAAGCAAGAGATTATCAGCAAGCTCGAAAAGGGTCAGGTGCTCGAAGGCACGGTGAAGAACATCACGAGCTACGGTGTGTTCATCGACCTGGGCGGCGTAGACGGCCTCATCCACATCACCGACCTCAGTTGGGGCCGCGTGAGCGATCCGAAGGAAGTTGTTCAGCTCGACCAGCACCTGCAAGTCGTTATCCTCGACTTCGACGAAGAGAAGAAGCGCATTGCCCTCGGTCTGAAGCAGCTCACGCCTCATCCCTGGGATGCCCTCGACCCCAACCTCAAGGTGGGCGACACCGTGCATGGCCGCGTAGTGGTTATGGCCGACTATGGTGCATTCGTAGAGGTTGCTCCTGGCGTAGAAGGTCTTATCCACGTCAGCGAAATGTCCTGGAGCCAGCACCTGCGCAGCGCACAAGAGTTCCTGAAGAAGGGCGACGAGGTTGATGCCGTCATCCTCACCCTCGACCGTCAGGAGCGCAAGATGTCGCTCGGCATCAAGCAGCTGAAGGAAGATCCCTGGAAGAACATCGAAGAGAAATATCCCGTTGGCAGCAAGCACACGGGTAAGGTGCGCAACTTCACCAACTTCGGCGTGTTCGTAGAACTGGAAGAAGGCGTTGACGGCCTCATCCACATCAGCGACCTCAGCTGGACGAAGAAGGTGAAACACCCCAGCGAGTTCACGCAGCTTGGTGTGCCTATCGAAGTGGTAGTCCTCGAAATCGACACCGACAACCGCCGCCTCAGCCTCGGCCACAAGCAGCTTGAAGAAAATCCATGGGATGTCTTCGAGACCGTCTTCACCGAAGGCAGCGTGCACGAAGGCACCATCACCGAAATGCTCGACCGTGGTGCTGTCGTTCAGCTCCAGTATGGCGTTGAGGGCTTTGCCACGCCGAAGCACCTCCAGAAGGAAGACGGTTCTAAGGCTCAGGCCGGCGAGAAGCTACCCTTCAAGGTCATCGAGTTCAACAAAGACAGCAAGCGCATCATCCTCAGCCACAGCCGCACCTTCGAAGATCCGCAGCGTGCCGAAGCTCGCACAGAGCGTAAGCCCCGCGCCGCTAAGAAGGCCGACGAAACGCCGAAGATCCAGAACCAGGCCGCAGCCAACAGCCTTAGCGACAACGATGCTCTCGCAGCCCTGAAAGCTGAACTTGAAAAGGGCGAGTAAGCATAAGCAACAAAGCCCCTTCTAACCTCCCCAACAGGCAAACATTTCGTTCTTCATCGGACAAAAATGAAAGCCTAACGCTCAAGCCTTGAGGGGAAGTTAGAAGGGGCTTGTAATGTCTGTAAGTGTACGGGCTATCAATGTGTCGATGCTTCATGTCGAAAGTTTAAAGGTCTAACGTGCTTCCTCGGCGTAGCCCTAACTGGGTACGCAGGCGTCTCGCCTGCAACCAAGAAGCGTGGATGCCTCGCCCGCAATAACGTCCTCAGCCAGCGTGAGTCCCTATAATGTTTATTGTTTAACGTTTATTGTCAAGTTATGGCCACAGTCATTCTCGGCATAGAGTCAAGTTGTGATGACACGGGGGCAGCCGTTGTGCGCGACGGTATACTCCTTTCCAACGTAAAAGCTTCGCAAGATGTGCATTTTAGCTATGGCGGCGTGGTGCCCGAGTTGGCCAGCCGCGCCCACCAGCAAAACATTGTGCCCGTCGTTGACCAGGCTTTGAAGCGTGCGGGTGTAGCCAAGGAAGAGCTTTCGGCTGTTGCCGTCACGCTGGGCCCCGGGCTGATGGGCTCGCTGCTCGTAGGTGTGAGTTTTGCCAAGGGTTTGGCCACGGCACTTGACGTGCCGCTCGTTGAAGTCAACCATTTGCAGGGCCATGTGCTGGCCCACTTCGTGCGAACAGCCGAAAGTGCCGACACCGCCTCACATCAACCGCCCTTCCCTTTCCTCTGCCTCTTAGTCAGCGGTGGCAATTCGCAAATCATCAAGGTTTCAGCCTACAACAAGATGGAAATCCTGGGCCAGACCATTGACGACGCAGCGGGCGAAGCCATCGACAAATGCGCCAAGGTGATGGGCCTCGGCTACCCAGGCGGCCCCATCATCGACCGTCTGGCCAAGCAGGGCGATGCCAAAGCGTTTCAGTTCAGCAAGCCCCACATTGCAGGCTTCGACTATAGCTTTTCGGGACTGAAAACCTCGTTCCTCTATTTTCTCCGCGACCAACTGAAAATCAATCCTGCATTCATCGAACAGCGCAAGGCAGACCTCGCCGCCTCGTTCCAGCGCACCGTCGTGGAAATCCTTATGGACAAGCTGAAGCAGGCAGTGCGCCAAACGGGCATCACGCACGTAGCACTTAGTGGCGGTGTCAGTGCCAATACGGCCTTGCGCCAAGCCTTCCTCAACCAGCAAGCGGCAGGAAACTGGACGGTGTATGTCCCTCCTTTCGAATACACAACCGACAACGCAGCGATGATAGCCGTGGCAGGTTACTATAAATACCTCGACAAGGACTTTTGCCCCCTCGACAAGCCCGCCTACTCGCGCACTACCATTTAGCAACACAAACTATGGAATTAGACCTCAAACTTGCCAGCAAAGAAATCAACCAGCTCCTCTACAGCAGTGGGCGCACCCTGAGCACGGCCGAGAGCTGCACGGCCGGACGCATTGCCACCATCATCACGGCCGCCCCCGGTAGCAGCAACTACTATCGCGGCGGCCTCTGCTGCTACGCCGAAGACGTCAAGACGCAACTGCTGGGTGTGGATGCCGACGTTATGGCTGAACAAACGCCCGTCTGCGAAGAAGTGGCAAAGCAGATGGTCACAGGAGCCAACAAGCTCTTCAAGACCGATTACGCCGTAGCCATTACGGGCTATGCCGGACCTGGCGGCTCGCCCAACGGCAACGTGCTCGTAGGCACCATTTGGATTGCCGTGGGCAGCAAGGAACGCTTGGTGACGCAAGTGCTGAGCGAAGACAACGGACGCGACCAAAACCTGGCCTCGGCCACGGTCTGCGCCGTGCGCATGTTGCGCGACTTCCTGCGCGAAGACCTTGCCAACGACAGCTCAGAAGAAGCTTGAATACCCTGGCAGGTTGCGCACGACCCACCATACGAAGAATAAGACGAGGTAGCTGCCCAGTAGCAGCGGATGATGCGTCACGCGCTGCCAGCGTGCGGCCTGCTTGCCGTGCAGCAACCAGTCGCTCACAATGAGCGATAGCAGGTAGGGCACGGCCAGCACCAAAAACGGGTTAAAGCGCAAGGCGCCCACAAGGTCGCCATGCAAAAAAGCGTGCATCGCGCGCTGAAAGCCGCAGCCCGGACAATCGTAGCCCGTCAGTAGCTTAAACGGACACTTCGGCATCAGCACGTAGTCAGTAGGGTTCAGAAAGTATAGCACGACAATAAACGTCAGCGCTGCCGCTGCCCACGCATAGCTTGCCCTCCAGCGCAAACCGCGTCCACGCCCCCACTTCTCTCGTTTGGAAGGAATTGGGGGTAAATTATGCTTGCCTGTAGCCGCTAAGTCGTTTGCCATAAAAGCGCAGTAGTCTATACTTGTGCGTGAGCACAAAGCCCCTTTCTCCCGACGCGCCGGCGCGGGGAGAAGGGGGCTTTGCTTTCTTTAGGAGTTTACTTCTTAGGTGCTTGTTTCAGCGTTTCAAGCACGAAGCGCCAGTATTTGTCCACGGTGGGGATGCAGCAACGTTCGTTGGGTGTATGCGGACTGCGCAGGGTAGGTCCGAAGGAAACCATGTCCATCTTCGGATACTTAGCACCTATCACGCCGCATTCCAGTCCTGCGTGAACCACTTCAACGCCAGGCTCAATGCCAAAGAGCTGTTTGTAGATGCCGCTCATGAGCTGCACAATTTCGCTCTTCGGGTTGGGCTGCCAGGCGGGGTAAGCGTGGTCGTAGGTCACCTTCATTCCAGCCATGGCAAACGCGCTTTCAATGGTTTCGCAGCAGCATTGGCGCATGCTGTCGCGGCTGGAACGCACGAGCACCACGAAACTGGCCTTGCCGCCGGCAATGGTCACGATGCCGAGGTTGGCGCTCGTCTCTACGATGTGGGGCACTTCGGGTATCATGCGCATCACGCCGTTGTGGCACGCGCAAATGGCGTTGACGAGGTTGTCGGCAATCTCGGCGGGCACCTGCGTTGCAGGCAGTGCAACGTCCTCTACGCCGATGCTCAGGTCTTTCTCAACAACGGCATATTCGTCTTTGAAAACGGCGGTCCAATCGGGCACGGCTTCTTCCTTGAAGGCGGCAGCGTGCTCGGCGGGGAAGGCCAGCACCACTTCGGCATGGTTGCAAATGGCGTTGCGCATGTTGCCTCCCTCCCAGCAGCAGAGGCGTGCTTCGTAGTTGGCCAGGGCGTCTTGCACGAGGCGGCCCATCAGCTTGTTGGCATTGGCACGTCCCTCGTTGATCTCCAGTCCGCTGTGGCCGCCCAGCAAGCCCTTAATCGTAACCTTCAGGGCTACGTCGTCGGGCTGCGTTGCTTCTTCTTTATATTCCAGCTCGGCGTTTTGGTTCACGCCGCCAGCGGAACCCACAATCATCTCGCCCTCCGTCTCGTTGTCGAGGTTTAAGAGGATTTCGCCTTTTAGGAGGTCGGCCGTCATGTGCTCAACGCCGTACATCGTAGTTTCTTCGTCGGCGGTGATGAAGCCCTCTAACGGACCGTGGGGGATGCTGTCGTCCTCGAAGATGCCCATAATCGTGGCCACGGCCATGCCGTCGTCGCTGCCAAGGGTTGTGCCGCGCGCTTTCACCCATTCGCCGTCAATGTAGGTCTCAATGGGGTCGGTCTCGAAGTTGTGGGTGCTCTCTTTCGTCTTCTGCGGCACCATGTCCATGTGGCCTTGCAGGGTGATGACTTTGCGGTCTTCATAGCCCGGCGTGGCAGGCTTCAGCATGAGGATGTTGCCAGCCTCGTCCTTGCAAGCTTCAATGCCGCGTTCGGCAGCCCAGTCGAGCAGGAACTTTTGCACTTTCTCTAAGTGGCCGCTCGGGCGGGGCACTTGCGTCAGCAGGTCGAAGTTCTTCCAAACGGCCTGCGGTTGTAGGTTTTTAATTTCGCTCATAATGGTGAAAAGGTTAGTATGTTGTGAAAGGTTTATTGCTCAACGCTTTTTAATTATCTACTCCCTCCTCGCCCCTGCGTGGAGCGGCTCGTCAACGCCAAATGCGCCCAGGCATACACGCCCAAAAGCGCAACGAGGGCCGTTTGTATGGTATGTACCGAAAGGGCGAACAAGATGGCTTGCGACTCGGTGATCATGGCGGGATAGAGCAGGACGAGCATGGTCTTCACGGCAAAATGCCAAGGCCCAGCGCCGTTGGGCGTAGGCACCAATACGGCAAACGAACCCACGCAGAAAATGAGGAAGGCGGCGGCAGGACTGACGCTGGCGGTGAAGTCGAAGGCGAAGAAGGCCACGTAGAAGTGAAGGAAGTAGCACACCCATATCATCAGGCTCCAAAAGAGGTAGAGCGGCAAGTTGCGCACGTGGCGCAACGAAAGGATGCCGTCGCGCAAGTCGCGCAGTAGGTTCTTGCCGCGCTCGCTGTACTTCTTCACCACGAAAACGCCGGCGGCTACAGCTGCCGCGATGCACAAGAGCGTAACGAGGTAGCCCGTCCCTGTGAAACGCGACAGAATGCCGCGCAGGTCGGTACCCGTCGTGTGCAAGAAGGCTACGAACACGGGCACTTGCGACAGCATGGCCATCACCGTCAGCACAAGGATCATCAGCGAATCGACTACGCGCTCGGTCAGCACCGTACCGAAGCTCTTGGCAAAGGGCACGCCGTCGCTACGCTTCAGCGACCCACAACGCACCACTTCGCCCACACGCGGCACGACGAGGCTCGTGGCGTAGGAGAGGAAGATAGCATCTTCGGTTGTCGAGCGGCGCGGATGCTCGTCGAGGGGCTCAAGGGCTTGTCGCCAGCGCCACGCGCGCACCTGCTGCGCCAGCACACCGAACACGAGCGAAAACATCATCCAGCCCCAGTGCATGCTGGCCACGTCGCGAAAGAAGCCGCGCCAGTCGGTCCCTCGATACATCCACCAAAGGATGCCAAGGGCCAAGGCAAAGGGCAAAAGTATGCGTAAGGTTTTTCGTATCATTGTATCTGAAGCGCGAAGTTACGCATAATTCTGCAAATCTGCGCAAGAAATCGTCCGCTTTGGCATTTTTTAAGAAATAACTTAGGAGACGACGAGCGCCACTGCCAGGCCGTGAAAGCACCTCGCGCAGGCTTTCCTTGCGAGAAGGGGCGGCGCAGGGAAAATGGGGAGTTCGGGGGCGGCTAAGTACTGTGCGCTGCTAAACTTTGCACCAAAGCCCTTAGGTTTACGGCGCAAGCCTCTAAATTCTGCTGAAAGGCCATGAAGTTATAAATCTCGGCGGGAAATGTATATAACTCGGCGGAAAATATATATATTCTCGGCGTGTGATGTACATTTCCCGCCGAGATTTATAACTTCCGAGCGCCGACGAAGCGTTTGCTGGCCTACTGGCAAAACTTGCAAGGCGGCGGAGAAAATTTGGCACTGCACCTGCGCGGGCGCGATGCATACAAAGATTAACGTTTCATTTAAGGAGTTTTTGCACACAAGCCGTGGCATTGTGTAAGGAAAGTTGTAACTTTGCACACCAAAAGTATAAAAAGAAAAACGGACAAATATGAAACGCATGATAATGGGCTGTCTCTGTGCGTGTTGCGCGCTACTAAGCATGGCTCAGCAACCGAACGATGAGCCAAGAAACTGGTGGCTCGACCCCTCCATCAACCGCGTGAACACCCTGCCGCCCCACGCCGATGTGCAGGAATACAAAGATATTGTTTCGTACGATATCAAACAATTTCGCGTCTCGCTGGAGGGAATGTGGAAATTCCGCTTCGACAAGAACCACCAGGACCGCCCCAATGGTTTTTGGCGCACCGACTACGACGACTCGGAGTGGGAGCAGTTTCCTGTGCCAGGGCTTTTCGAACTGAACGGCCACGGCGATGCTATCTACAAGAACGTGGGCTACGCCTGGGCCAAGCAGTTCAAGAGCAACCCGCCCTACGTTGAAGAAACGAACAACTACACGGGGTCATATCGCCGCCGCGTCGCCATTCCAGCTAAATGGGAAGGCGGGCGCATCGTGATGCACGTGGGCAGTGCCACGAGCAACCTGGCACTGTGGGTGAACGGGCGCTTCGTAGGCTACAGCGAAGACAGCAAGACGGCTGCCGAGTTCGACCTCACACCCTACGTAGAGCCAGGGAAGGAAGCACTCATCGCCATGCAGGTGATGCGCTGGTGCGACGGTTCGTATCTTGAAGACCAAGACTTCTGGCGCCTGACGGGCATTGCGCGCGAGGTATATCTCTACTACACACCCCGGCAGCACATTGCCGACGTGTGCGCCGAGGCCAGCCTGAGCGACGACCTAACGACGGGCAAACTCAGCGTGCGCGTGAAGACGAAGGACGCCAAGGGGTGGATACTCCGTGGAACTTTGCAAGCACAGCAAAGTAGCCAAGCAGCTGACGACTCTCAAGCATCAAGGTCCAGCGGCTTAATGCCTGACGAAATCAAATTAACTTCCGACGACGAAGAAGCCCTGCTGACGCTCGACGTGAAAGACGTGAAGCTATGGTCGGCAGAAAAGCCAAATCTCTACAATCTGACCATTAGATTACAAGCGCCCAACAACAAAATGTTCCACTCCGCCAGTCTCAACGTAGGCTTCCGCAAAGTGGAGATTAAGGATGGGCAGCTCCACGTGAACAACCGCCCCGTGCTCATCAAGGGCGTTGACCGCCACGAGCTCGACCCCGACGGCGGCTACGTGGTCAGCACCGAGCGCATGGAGCAGGACATTCGCTTGATGAAGGAGCACAACATCAACGCCGTGCGCACGAGCCACTACCCCAACGACCCGCGCTTCTACGACCTCTGCGATCGCTACGGCCTCTACGTCACGGCCGAGGCCAACATAGAGAGCCACGGCATGGGCTACGGCGGACGCACCCTGGCCAAGAACGAGGCCTACAAACAAGCGCACCTCGAGCGCAACCAAAACAACGTGCTCACGCTGCGCAACCACCCCAGCATCATCGTCTGGAGCTTAGGCAACGAAGCGGGCTACGGCCCCAACTTCGAAGCGGCCTACGACTGGGTGAAACAAACTGACCCGACGCGCCCCGTGCAGTACGAGCAAGCTGGCACCGACGGCAAGACCGACATCTACTGCCCCATGTATGCCGACTACGAATGGAGCGAACGCTACGCCAGCGACCCGAAATACACGAAGCCCCTCATTCAGTGCGAATACGCCCACGCCATGGGCAACAGCGTAGGCGGATTCAAAGAGTATTGGGATCTCGTGCGCAAATATCCTAAATACCAGGGCGGCTACATCTGGGATTTTGTGGACCAAGGCCTCTACGCCCATCGCGGCAGCGACGGTAAGCTCCACACGGGTCGCGGCGGCGAAGGCTCTCCCGTCATCTTCGCCTACGGTGGCGACTTTGGCGAAGACCCCGCTTCCGACCACAACTTCAACTGCAACGGCATCATAGCCCCCGACCGCCGTCCCAACCCCAGTGCAGCCGAAGTGCGCTACTACTATCAGGACATCTGGACCGCGCCGCTCGACCTGCGACGCGGCATCCTCCGCGTCAAGAACGAGCGCGTCTTCACCGACCTGATCGACGTAAGCCTCCACTGGGAAGTTCTGGAAGACGGCAAGGTGAAGGCAAAGGGCGAAGTAAACAGCCTGCGCGTACAGCCTAACAGCGAGGGCGAAGTCACCGTCCCCAAGCTCTCTGCCGCCTGCACCGACAAAAAGCTGACGGGCGAAGTGCTGCTGAACGTTTACTACCAATATAAAGAAGCACAACCGCTCCTGCCTAAAGGCTACGTCTGCGCCCGTCAGCAATTCGTCGTGCGCGATGCGCAAAAGAGCAGCAACGCCGTAAGCAACGCAACGGCCACCATCAACGAAGAGGGACAGACGTTCAAGATAACGACCAGCCGGGGAATCGACTACGTCATCAGCCGCACGACGGGTTTCGTTGAAGGCATCAGCAAAGGCGGCCGGCAGCTGCTTGCTGCGGGCCAGGCCTTGCGCCCGCAATTCTGGCGCTCCCCGACCGACAACGACTACGGTGCAGGTTTCCAAAACCGCTTTGCAGCCTGGAAAGAGCCAACGCTGAAATTGCTCGCCGTGGAGTATGAAGACGGCTCCATCGTCGCTTCCTACGACATGCCCAGCGTGGGCGGCAAGCTGACGCTGGCCTACCGCGCGCTGCCAGATGGCAACCTCGAAGTTTCGCAACGCTTCCAGACAGAAGCGTCGAAACCCGAGAACGCCGACTACCTGCCCCTGTTCGGCATGCAAACGGCGCTTAGCCCTGCCTTCGAAAACATCACCTACTACGGCCGCGGCCCTGGCGAGAACTACGCCGACCGCCACGCCTCGGAGTTCATCGGCCTCTACAAGAGCTGCGTAAAAGACGAATACTTCCCCTACGTGCGTCCGCAGGAAAGCGGAAACCACACGGACTGCCGCTGGTTTGCCCTGCACGACGCAGCTGGCAAAGGCTTAACCGTGAAGCAAGCCGAAGGCGGTCAGCCCCTGGAATGTCAAGCCATCGCCTACAGCACCGCCGACCTCGACGACGGTCCTAACAAAGACGCGCACCAAAGCCATAGTGGCGACCTCAAGCCCCGTCCCTATAACGCCCTGCGCATCTGCTCGAAGCAGATGGGTCTGGGCTGTGTCAACAGCTGGGGAGCCTGGCCACGCGCCGAGTATATGTTGCCCTACGCCAACTACGAACTGAAGTTCGTGCTGAGTGCGGACTAAAACATACCATTGCTTATGCCCACCAAACAAGGCCCGCTGACCATCAACGACCCGCTGTACGGCTTTGTGCAAGTGCCGCGCGGTCTGCTGACGGAGTTGATAGACCACCCGTGGTTTCAGCGCCTGGGCCGCATACGGCAACTTGGCATGTCGGCCTTCGTCTATCCTGGCGCACAACACACGCGCCTGGCCCACAGCATTGGCGCGCTCCACCTGATGCAGCAAGCTCTGCGCACGCTTGAAAGCAAGGGCACTTTCCTCTTCGAAACGGAGCGCGAAGCCGTTTGCGCCGCTATCCTGCTCCACGATCTTGGTCACGGTCCTTTCAGCCACGTCCTTGAGGGCACGTTGCTCCCCGTGAGCCACGAGGCCATCACGCTGAGCATGATAGAAGAGCTCAACACGCAGTTCGACGGCCGGCTGACGCTGACGCTTAAGATACTGAAAGGCGAAACGGCAAAACCCTTCTTGCACGAGCTCATCAGTTCCCAGCTTGATATGGACCGCATGGACTATCTCGTGCGCGACAGTTTCTATACAGGCGTTCGGGAAGGAAGCATCGGCGCGGCGCGCATCATTGGGCAGCTCGTTGTCAATGACGACCGCTTGGCCGTTAGCCACAAAGGGCTCTACAGCGTTGAGAACTACCTCATCTCGCGGCGGGCCATGTACTGGCAAGTATATTTGCACAAAACGACCGTTGCCGCCGAAGAAGTGCTACGCTCTGCCCTGCGCCGGGCGCGCCACCTCGTGGCACGGGGACACGAACTCTTCGCCTCGCCCGCCCTGCATGCACTTTTGCGCGCCACGAAAGCCGGCGACGTAGAACCGGCACTTTTTGCCAGCGTTGACGACAGCGATGTGGTCTGCGCCCTGAAACAGTGGCAACATGCCGACGACGCCATCCTCGCTCGCTTGTCCGCAGGTTTCCTCAATCGCAACCTCTTCAAGGTTGACGTATGCGAAGAAGAACCCACCGCCGAGGTGACAGAAGCCTACCGCCGCCACGTCCAAGCAGCACTTTCTATCTCGTATGAGGACACGGACTACTTCGTTCGCCCCATCAGCGTCAAGAAGGCGATGTACAACCCGCGCGAGGAGGGCATTCGCATTGTGCAGACCGACGGCACCGTCAGCGACGTGAGCCAGCTCTCGCGCCTCGTGGCAGGCGAGGCAGCCGCACACCCCGACAGCAAGTTCTACCTCTGCCACCTGAGAGACATTAAACATTAAACAATAAACGTTAAACGTTAAGCAAGCGTTGTTTGGTGTGGTATGGTGCGTTGCCAACGCACCAAGTTAACGCACTACGCTAACGCGCTCCTCAACTTCAAACCATATACCCCTCAGTGTCCACCATCTTATATCCTTCTCCAGTCTTCGGGCCCGTACACAGCCGTCGTCTCGGCCTTTCGTTAGGCATCAACCTGATGCCCGCAGACGGTAAGTTGTGCACGTTCGACTGCCTTTACTGCGAATGCGGCCTCAACACCTCGCACCGCCCCTCCCAACCCCGTCCGTCACGGGAGGAGGTTGCTGAAGCGTTAGAGGAAACCCTGCGCAAAATGGCTGCGGCAGGCGAACAGCCCGACGTGTTGACCTTTGCCGGCAACGGCGAGCCCACTGCGCACCCCGACTTCCCGGCCATCATCGACGACACGCTACGTCTTCGTGATGCGCTGTGCCCCTCGGCTCGTGTCAGCGTTCTCTCCAACGCCACGATGCTACATCGTCCGGCCGTTGTAGAAGCGTTGCGCCGCATTGACAACAACATCCAAAAACTCGACACGGTGGACATTCAATATATATCCTTAGTAGATCGCCCTGCAGGAGCTTACGACGTAGAGCAAGTCATCCGTCAGCTGGAGGCTTTCGAGGGCAACGTTATCGTTCAATCGCTCTTCATGGCAGGGAGCGTAGGCGGTAGAAGTGTTGACAATACTACCGATGTGTTCGTATCGCCCTGGCTTGAGGCCCTACGGCGCATTGCTCCCCGCGAGGTAATGGTCTATACCATCGCCCGCGAAACACCAATTCCTACCCTGATGAAAGCCCCACGTGAGGCTCTGGACGCTATCGCCCAGCGCGTAAGGGAGGCGGGACTTTCGGTCAGCGTAAGTTACTAATTGAAGGGCAAAAGCCCACAACACTCACCCCGAAATGAAAACACTACAAACAGTGGCCGACACCATTCGCCGCCACAAACTGCTTTCACCGGGCGAGCGCATTCTGATAGCCTTGTCAGGCGGTGCCGACTCCGTGGCACTTTTCCTCATACTAAAAGAATTAGGTTACGATTGTGTCTTGGCTCACTGCAACTTTCTGCTGCGTGACGACGAATCCTATCGTGACGAGACGTTCGTTCGAAACCTCGCCGAAACCCACGGAGCACCCCTGCACGTGGCCCATTGGGACACCGCCGCCATTGCTCAGGAACGCGGCATCAGCATCGAAATGGCTGCACGCGACCTACGCTACCATTGGTTTGAAGTCATTGCCGAAAAGGAGAAGATACACACGCTCTGCACGGGCCACCATGCCGCCGACAATGCCGAGACCTTCTTCCTCAACCTTTGTCGCGGCACAGGCATCACAGGGCTCACGGGCATACAGCCACTGAGCAAGCGCCATGGTCTGCGCATCGTTCGCCCCTTGATACGCTTGACCCGCGAAGAAATAGAAGACTTCCTCAAACTGCGCAAGCAGCCATTCGTCGTTGACAGCACAAACGCCGACACGACCTATCGGCGCAACCTCATCCGCCAAGAGTTGCTCCCCCTGCTACGGCGCATCAATCCATCGTTCGACGAAGCCCTGGCACGTACCATGCGCCACCTCGACGAGGCAAAGCTCGGCCTCAACCAGTACACAGCCGAGTCGTTAGGGGCTATCTGCACCATTCTGCCCGACGGTATCAGCATCAATGCCGAGAGCCTGCGCTACTGCAATGCCCCTGGCGTTATCCTCCACAACGTCATCAGCTACTATGGTTTTCCAGCCTCTTTGGCCGACGACCTCATCTCCCACTTAGGCGAAGAAGGCGGGGGGCTCTACGAAGCGGGCGACTACCTACTCTCGCGCAACCGCGACCTCATCGAAATTCGCCGGCGGCCTCATAGCTTCGACGAAGTGCTGCTGAAACCCGGACGCAACACCTTGCCCGACGGCACGCATATCACGATGGAAACAAGAGAGGGAAAGGAAATCGTGCGCAACAAAAACACGGCCTGCATCGACAGTAGGTCGTTCCTCGAACCGCTGAAATGCCGCACCACAAAGCGCGGCGACCGCTTTGCACCCTATGGTATGCGCGGCAGCAAACTCGTCAGCGACTATCTTTGCGACAGAGGCTACAGCCGCATCTCGCGCCTCGGGGCCAAGGTCATCCTCAGCGGGAACGACATCGTCTGGGTGGTAGGCGAACGCCCTGCAGGACGCTATGCCATCTCACACGCTACGCGCAGCCACGTCAGACTGACGATAGAATAACTAATTCAAGTTTCGGATGTTGTGATACGGGGGGGGTAAATGGTGCGCGAAGCGTACCACACTATGCTTAACCGCGTATCCTGACGAGCGTAGCGAGGAGGGATGCGCGGCAAACTATCGACGATGTGGCCAGT
>ONHN01000016.1 GCA_900317635.1 uncultured Prevotellaceae bacterium
CTACTACAGACGCAGATACACCCCGCATCTAATACCCCACGACGCATTTCATGCGACGGGGGTTAAGCATGGTGTGCCAGCTACGGCAACTTTTACCGGTAATTTTTTTTGAGGGAACCTTTATTCTTTCCCACACGATGCGCGGCATGCCGTCGGCCGTATAGCTGATGGGTAGCCACAGATAGCGACCGTCGGCGGGTCGCTGAGGGTGCCATTCGTCGGCCATGAAGAGCTCCGTCCCGTTGGGCAGTGTGAGCACGTAAGTGCCTTGTCCGAGGAAGGTCTTTGAGGCGGGGCGAAGTGGGGCGTCGGAGCGGCAGGGATTGCCGAGGTCGCCTTCCCATGGTCCCCAAATAGAGGGGGCGCGATAGAGGCGGGCGGCGTTGGGTGCCCAACCTGTGCAGCCGCTGCAAAGCAGCCAGTACCAGCCGCCGTGTCGCCAGAGGCAGGGTGCTTCGTTTTGCTGTCCTGGTGCTACGCGAATGTAGCGGCCCGTATGGCGCGTGAAGTCGGGCGTGAGTTCGGCAATGTGGAGCGTGAGGTTGTCTTCGCTGCTATAGATGTGGTAGGCCGTGCCGTCGGCATCGACGTAGAGCTGCATGTCGCGCGCCATTTGTCCGCCGCGCAGGTCGCGGCGCAGGAAGAGGCCGTCGGCGATGGCCTGCCGCCACTGCGGTGTCCACCACTCCGCATAGTTTTCCTCGCGAAGCGTGTCCATTCTTTGGCGCTCGGCTTGGTTCATCCCTACGGGTAGCAGGCCTGCGTTGACCCGCTCGGCCCGCACAAACGTGTAGGGCCCTTCGGGGCGGCGGGCTGTAGCAACTCCGGCAAGGGCGGCACTATAGCCGCGTCCTTTCAGCTCGAGGTGGAACCACATGACGAACTGCTTCGTCAGTGGGCAGTAGATGACTTTAGGCCGTTCCAGCGTGCAACCGCGCGCGATGGGCGAAGTGGCATCCGTGGTATCGACGCTAAGTGCCGTAGGCATTTTCTTCCAACGTCGCAAGTCGCGCGAAACGTAGCACGACACCCCCGTGAGGGCAGCATTCGTCACCGTGTCTTTGTCTTCGCCAAACCAGTAGTAGCGACCTTTCCACTGCAAGACACCACCGCCGTGGGCATTGATTTGTTTTCCGCCCGTATCGTACCATCGTTCGCCATTGGCGGCAGGGCGCTGCGCGCAGAGTGTGGCGGATAGTATGAAGAGGAAAGAAAAAAGGAATACGTTTCGCATTGTGGGCGGGGGGGGGTAGGTTTATTTGAGAGTTCAGAAATCTTTGGAACGTCGTCCTTATTGCGCTTTCTTCCCAAACCCTTCATCGACCTTCACCATCCATGCGGCGAGGAACGTCAGGGGCGTGAGGCACATGACGATGATGAAGAAGTTGAGGTAGCCCACGCTCTCTTGCAGCCAGCCAGCTACCATGCCGGGCAGCATCATTGAGAGGGCCATAAAGCCCGTGCAGAAGGCGTAGTGGGCCGTTTCGTTGTCGCCTTGGGCGAAGTAGAGCATGTAGAGCATATAGGCGGTGAAGCCGAAGCCGTAGCCAAACTGTTCGGTGAAGATGCAAACGTTGAGCAAGAGCATGTTGTCGGGTTGGAAGTAGGCAAGGACGATGTAGAGCGCATCGGGGATGGTGATAGCGCAGACCATGGGCCAAAGCCAGCGGTTGAAGCCGTGGCGCGCTACGACAATGCCGCCCAGTATGCCGCCAATGGTCAGTCCGATGACGCCCACCGTGCCTTGCACGAAGCCCAGTTCGGACGTAGTGAGTCCTATGCCGCCCGCTTCGGGCTTATCGAGCAGGAAGAGGGGGCAAATCTTCGTCAGCAATGCTTCGGGGAGGCGATAGAGGAGCATGAAGGCAATGGCTACGACAACTTCGCGCTTCTTAAAGAACGTGATGAAGGGCGTGATGACGTTAGCTGGCGTGATAGCGGGGCGGTCGGCATCGCGGTGGGGGCTGGGAAGAACGAGGGCGTGGTAGGCCCACAACAAGATGAAGACGGCGGCGGCGATGAAGAACGTGTAGGCCCAAGCACGCGAGGGGTTGCGCGTGTAGACCTCGAGGGTGCCTGCCAACACCGTCAGCAGGCCCTGCCCCGCAATGGTGGCCACGCGGTAGAACGTGCTGCGAATGCCTACGAAGAGGCTCTGCTCGTGTTCGTTAAGAGCCAGCATGTAGAAGCCGTCGGCAGCAATGTCGTGCGTAGCACTGCTGAAGGCCATGAGCCAGAAGAAGCAGAGCGTCCACTGCACGAAGCCCTGCGTGGGAATGGTGAAAGCAACGCCCGCCATGGATGCGCCCACAAGAAGTTGCATGACGAGGATCCACCAACGCTTCGTGCGCAACATATCGACAATGGGACTCCAAAAGGGCTTGATGACCCACGGCAGGTAGAGCCACGAGGTGTAGAGCGCGATGTCGGTGTTTGAGAGGCCAAGGCGTTTGTACATCACCACGGCAATGGCCATGACGACAACGTAGGGGATGCCTTCGGCGAAGTAGAGCGTTGGTATCCACGCCCACGGATTAATAGACTTTTTGGATGTTTGCATGATGATAGTAGTGTGTAAGTATTTCTTCGTATGTTTTACCTTCGGCGGCCATAGCTGCGGCACCTATTTGGCAGAGGCCCACGCCGTGGCCCCAACCTGCGCCGTGGAGAACGAACGTGCCGTTCACGGCCTCGCGCTCAACGATGAAGGCCGAGCTCTTGAGGTGGGACGGCGACAGCAGGCGGCGTATTTCAAGCTCTTTACCCACGTCGATGGTGCGCTTCGTGCCAACGATGCGCAGGCGCGTGATGCGTCCGCTGGCACTGCGCTGAAGGGGTTGCAGGTCGGTGACTTGTCCTACGTCCTCGCCACTCTTTTCCTTGATGAGGCGCGCCGCGTCGTCGGGCGTTAGGCGCTCCGTCCAACGATAGAAGTCGGGCGTTTGCAGGTCGTAGTCGTTCAGCATCTCGCGCAGGAGGGCAGCGTCCTGCGTATGGCAGTAAGCCGCAGGCGGGTTGAGGATGAAACGGCGCGCTTCGTCCTCCGTCATATCTCGTTGAACTAACGTGGCATTTGCGTCGTCGGTGAGGGGCGTGAGATAGTCGAAATCTTCGTCTTCCCAGCAGGCCGAGAAGCGTTCGGTGATGCCGCCGCAGCATTTGCTGAAGCGTGCGTCGCAGAGCGCATCGGCATAGGTGAGCACCTGCCCGCGCGTTGTTCGCACCGCTTCGCGAGCGGCAGGCGTGATGCGTGTGGTGCCCTGATAGCGCTGGCAGTGGTCGTCGGCGCAAACGTCGTAGAGCTCGTGGTCGTCGGTGCCATACCAGCGCGTGATGCTGCGGAAGGAGTTGTCCGCCGTCAGTTCCATTTGCTGACAGCTGGCATGGTGTTGGGGTGAAGGTTCGGTGAGTTTGCGCAGCGTCCAGCTGCGCGAGATGACGGCGTGGGCCTGCAAGAGTGCCAGACTGCTCGTGCCACTCATTTCGGAACTCACGACGCTTTCGAGGTAGGTTTCTAAAGAGACGAGGTTGATTGCAGCCAATCCCCCGTCCTTGTCGGGCAGGATGAGCAATGCGCCGCAGAACGTTTGTGCTTCGGCTCGCTGCCAGTGGAAGTCCTTCCCGATGACCACCTGCTGGAGCGTGAAGGTAGCCTCGGGCGTTTGGGGAGCGAACAAGAGTTTGTCGTAGACCGCCCCATTCCACACCACCCCTCCGCCTTGCGCACTCACCTGTTGCTCGCCGCACGCGAGCGCATAGGCATCGCCGTGGAGCGTGAAGCGCAGGGCTTGGGCGTGCATCAGGCCTACTTTTATCGTAGGGCTGAAAGGCGCGGCGGCATCTTTCCCTTCGGTTATGCGGCGGGCTATCAGCTGGGCCGCCGTTGTCGTGACGGCCACTTCGCGCAAGATGCTTGCAGCACATTCTGCCGTAAGGTGGTCGTAGTCTTCGAGGCGTGCGCAGACAAGCAGTCCCGCCATGTCGAGTGCCCCAGGGGAGATGAGCATCTTGCTGTCGTCCGCAGCAAAATAGCAGTCGGGCCGATGCTTGCGGCGCGGGAATAGGGCCGCCACGTAGCTCGCCCCGCTTGCGTCTTGCTTTTTCCAGCACAGCACGTTGAAGTCGGCTTCGTCGTCGTCGGTTCGCCCTTCGGGCCGTGGCAGGGCCGCTACCATGCTACGGAGCATTGTGCTGGTTTCTTCGGGCGTGTTGCCGATAGCGGCAAAGACGGGGCAGCAGTAGCGCGTCAGCAGGTAGATGCCGCGTCCTTGCTCTTCGCCTTCCTTGCTGGTAAGGCGCACTGCCTGGGCGAAGAAACGCTGAAAGTGTTTCACGAAGGGCACGTACTGCGCCTGCCCTGCCTGCAAGTGGGCGTGGTCGGGGGCAGAGGCACCGCAGCGCGGTCCGTTGTAGAACACGACATAGTCGTCCCACTGTGCAGCGAGCCCGACGATGCACTGCGCGAAGAGGCTGAAGCGTTGCGGGCGGTGCTGACGGGCGATGAGCGTGAAGTGGTGGGGTAGGATAGGGAAGGGGTTGACAAGGAGTTGTAGCTCGCAGGGGAGCGGCAGTGCCGTTTGTTCAGCGGGGCGGTTTTCGGGGCAGAGGAAGCAGGGGCGCGCTTCAACGCTTCCGTTCGCTACGCGCGCCGTGGCGGAATGGATGCGGGCGGGATTGCACTGTGCAAGGAGGCCGCTCTCGGCATCAAGCGGGCGGCGCAGCACGTGCGTCTCGAGCTCTTCATATCGGCGTGCAGCGTCCTTCCACGTGGTCAGTTGCTCGTTGAAGAAAGCGTCGAGTTGGCGGCTATCAGGTGTTTGCATTAGGGTAAGTTTTGGGCGAAGCCCCCACGCTGGCTCTATTGGGGCGGGGAGTGAGGGGGTAGGGCTTAACGTTTTATGCGAGCTTTAAGTTCCAGCGTACGTATGGTGTCTTTGTAGGCGTTGTTGCGGTTGACGCGCTCGATGCTGAGGGCGGCATCGCTGTTGCCCTCCCAGCGGCGGCAGAGGTACAGCTCGTCGTAGATGCGGGCAATGCGGTAGCGGCGGGCAATGGCCAGGCCCACGGCGTAGTCCTCGCCGTAGCTCGTGTTGGGAAAGCCTATTTGGCGAATGATGTCGGTGCGGAAGGCGCGGGGTGCCCCCAGTCCGTTGATGCGTAGGGCATTGTTGCGCCCGTTGGCATCGGTCCACTCGCGGTGGTCGATGAGGCCTGGCGGCAGCGTGTTCAGCTGGAAATCGACCATGCGATAGGAGCCTATCACCATGGCAGCCTGCTCCGCCTGGAACGCCCCGATGATGCGCTGCAAGGTGTGGGGACTGCTGTAGAGGTCGTCGCTGTCGAGCTGCACGGCATAGCGTCCGCAGTGGTCGCTGCGCACGGCTAAGTCCCAACAGCCGCCAATGCCCAGGTCGTCCTGCTGAGGGATGAGGTGGACAATGCGTGCGTCCTTTTGTGCGTAGTCGGCCACGATGCTGGTAGTGCGGTCCGTGGAGTGATTATCAACCACGATGACGTTCAGTTTGAAGTCGGCCTCTTGCGAAAGCACGCTGGCGATGGCATCGGCAATGGTGCGCTCGCGGTTGCGAACGGGGATGATGACGCTGGCCGTGACGGGATAGGTTGCTTCGTCGGGCGGTAGTGGTTGCACGTCGGCCTCGGTGAGGTAAGCCCCGATGGTCCGCAGGTGTTCCGTGCAAACCGCTTCGGCCTCTATCTGCACGGCGCGGTTGCGCGGGTCAACGTAGTCGAACTGCTTCTCGCCGCTGCGGCGTAGGTCCGTTTCGCGCTCGGTGTAGAGCAACTCGGGCAGGTGGAGGAGCGCACCGTGGCGCGAGAGGAAGAGGCGCAGGGCATAGGGAGCATGATAGCGCAGCGCGGCGTAATGTTCTCTATCAGAAAGGAACGCGCGCAAGAGTTTCGTCCGCACCAGCCAGAGGCCGCCAAAGTCGAAATCGTCGCGCAAAGCACCTGCTTGGTAAGGTATGCAGGGGTGCGGTCCCTGTCCGTCGTAGCGATCGGCATAGACCATGGCGGCTCCGCTTTGGCGTGCCGCTTGCAACATGCGTTCGGCACAGCGATAGCCCAGACGCAGTTCCTTTTCCGAGAAGAAGAGCAGGGCGTAGTCGGCAGCCTCGTCCGTCAGCATAGGCAGCACCGTTGCATGCAACGCCTCGAAGCTCATCAGCGGCTGCAGACCGCTGAGAAGTTGTATGCATTTGTCCATAAAAGAGGAAGACGTTTGTTAATTCCCTGCAAAGTTAAGCATAAAAAATAGTAAAAAGAAGAGTTGACGAGTGACAAGTGACGAGTGACAAGTGACGAGTGACAAGTGACGAGTGACAAGTGACGAGTGACGAGTGACAAGTGACGAGTGACGAGTGACAAGTTGGGCAATGCTGCCGATGGTGTGCAGACTTGACGCCTGCACACTCCCACTTAGGGGCTACGCCGATATTGTGCTTAACGTTAAGCTTGTCGCTTGTCAACAAAAAAGGGAGCACAATAAAAGGCGTGTGCGCGCGTTATATAAAATATGTGTATTCGCATTCTGACTTTTGTAAGCGCTTTGTTGCTGGCCGTACCAGCTTTTTCGCAGCGCGTTAAGATATATGGAACGGTGCGCGACGCCGATGGTCGTGGCGTAGAATTTGCCAGCGTTCGCGTGCAAGGCACGGGGGCGCGCACGTCGGCCTCGTTGCAGGGAGAATATACGCTGTATGCAGAGCGTAGCGACAGCGTGCTGGTGGTTTGTTCGCAGATAGGCTACGGCACGCGCCGCCGCCTCTTGCTTTCGCCCGCCGACAGCGTGCGGCTGGACTTCACGCTGCAAACGATTGACGCGCAGGTGGGCGAGGCCGTCGTCACGGGGCAAGCCATTCAGACAACAGGCACACAACGCATACAGATGGCCGACGTGCAGACCATGCCCAGCGTGACGGGCAACGGCGTGGAAGAGGTGATTGCAACGCAGGCGGGTGTTTCAACCCACAACGAACTCTCTTCGCAGTACAACGTGCGCGGCGGTTCGTTCGACGAAAACGTGGTGTATCTTGACGGATTGGAAGTGCATCGCCCCATGCTAGTGCGCAGTGGGCAGCAGGAAGGCCTCTCTATCATCAACCCCGACATGGTGGACCGCATCCACTTTTCTACGGGCGGTTTCGAAGCGCGCTACGGCGACAAGATGTCCAGCGTGCTCGACATCACCTACAAGCGCCCCGAACGGAGCGAAGGTCGCGTCTATGCCAGCCTGCTGGGTGCCGGTGCCTACTTCGGCACGGGTAGCAAGGCCGTCAGCTTCATGACCTCCGTGCGCTATAAAACAACGAAGTACCTGCTCGGAACGCTCGACTCCAACGGCGAGTACAGTCCCTCGTTCATCGACGTGCAAGCCATGCTCTCGCTGCACCCAGGCAAGAAGTGGAGCCTCGACCTGCTGGGCAACCTTTCCGACAACAACTACACTTTCAAACCCGCCGATCGCGAAACGAGTTTCGGCACGTTGGAAGATGCTAAGACGTTTAAGGTCTATTTCGACGGAAAAGAAAAGGACCGCTTTCGCACCTACTTTGGTGCCGCCACGCTGACCCACCACTTCACGCCCGAGAGTTTCCTGGCCCTGCAATTCTCAACCTACGCCACGCAGGAGCGCGAGACGTACGACATACAAGGCGAATACTGGCTGAACGAGGCCACGAGCCAAGAGCAGCTGGGCGTAGGAACCTATATGGAACACGCGCGCAACCGCCTGAAAGCAAATGTTTATAACGTAGGCTTGCGCTGGCGGCAACGTTTGCGCCCCAACGACAGCGACAACAACCACACCCTGCAAGCTGGCTTCAACTGGCAGAGCGAAAAGCTGACGGAGCGTAGCACGGAATGGGAAATGCGCGACTCGGCTGGCTTCTCGTTGCCCTACGACCCGCAGCGCCTGCAACTCATCTACAGCCTGCGGGCTGCCGAAGAGGTGAAGCTCTCGCGCATAGAGGCCTTCGTGCAGGACACGTGGCGCCTCAACACGGGGCTGGGGCTCTTCAACTTTACCTACGGTGTGCGTCTCTCGCGCCTCGACTTCAACAAAGAAACCATCGTCTCGCCGCGCCTGAGCATCGGCCTCCTGCCCCGAAAGAACGAAAACTGGGCGCTGCGTTTTGCCACGGGCGTTTACTATCAAGCCCCAACCTACAAGGAACTTCGCGACACAACCATCACCGCTGGCGTGGCCACCGTAGGGCTGAACCGCGAGCTGAAGAGTCAGCGCAGCATCCACTTCGTCTTGGGTGCCGACTATACGTTCCGCATGCTGAACCGCCCGTTTAAGTTCACAACTGAGGTTTACTATAAGGCTCTTTCGCGCCTGAACCCCTATAGTGTCGACAACTTGCGCATCGTCTATTACGGACGCAACGTGGCATCGGGCTATGCCGCAGGCATCGACTTCAAACTCTACGGCGAGTTCGTGCCTGGCACGGATAGCTGGATAACCTTCTCGCTGATGAAGACATCGGAGAAGATAAACGGCATCGCACTGCCGCGCCCCACCGACCAGCGCTATAACCTCTCGCTCTTCTTCACCGACTACTTCCCTGGTACCACACGCTGGCGCGCTGCCTTGAAACTGGCTTTTGCCGGCGGACTGCCCTTCGGACCGCCCCACAGCGACCGTTCCACGCAAACTTTCCGCGCCCCAGCCTACAAGCGCGTGGACCTCGGCCTGAGCTACCGCCTTGTCAACAACGAAGACCGCCACATCACCCGCGGTTTCGGACGCATCATCAAAAACGCCTGGATAGGCATCGACGCGCTGAACCTCCTGGGCATCTCAAACGTTAACTCCTACTACTGGGTGACCGACATCACCAATGCGCAGTACGCCGTGCCCAACTACCTAACGGGCCGCCAAATCAACGCCCGCTTCTCGATAGAGTTCTGAAGCAAAAAGGGGCAGCGTCAACCGCTTCCCCTTTTTGCTCTCTTAGTGCTTCCACATCTGAAGTGCTTGCTTCTCACGTTCTTCTTGTGTCATAACCTTGGTCGCCTAACACCCCTTTAGGGCTTTGAGGATAAAGTCAGGACTAATAGCCAGCAAAAAAAGCAGCCTTGAAGACCGAAGGGATTTGCAACAACTTGCGGTCGCCTCCTATTGAAGATTTGGGGGTTTGAGGGACGAGCGGGATGATGTCAACATGGTTGTTCGTTGCAAATTGAGTGATAATGCGTTTCAGTTCTGAAAGATACTGCGCGATGTAGGGCTGGCGGTGGCCTTGCTTCTTGCAGATGGTGTTGGTGTAGCGCTGGCGGATAGAGGCCCTATCTTCGCTCTGACCATATAGCATAATCCAGTAGCGAATGAAGAGTTCGCCGTTGTTGGCCGTCAGGGCTTGATAAAACGGGATGTCTAACAGATAAGCGCTATGGGCGATGGCCAAAAGAACATTGTTCTCGCGACGACCTATTTCGAGCAGCTTCATCCCCTCTGGTGTCTTGACCACGGGGCGATAGTAGCCTAAGGTCTTGCGAGAGGTGTGGACGTGTTCGAAGTGCTTCCATTCCAGCACAGGTGCGCAGCTTTCATGCTCCCCCAAGGGAGTGGCTATATTATAACACGTAGGGCTCTGCATTGAAGGGCTGTCGGCCTCGTTGCTTGGAGGCACTTTTTCCTGAACGCCGAGTTTGGAAGCTTGGGCTGCAGGCGAGGGGGGTGCTTGCTTGGTTGTTTCCTCCTTTGAACTCGCTTTGGACCGGCGATGTTTCGTGGCAAACGATGAAACAGCCATGAAGGTTTTGAGTAGTGCATTGAAAATCATAGTGTAGATATATTAAGTGTTAAACGTTGTGGATTATCGAAACGAAGAAAGCGCCTAAGGGCTTGCTTTCGAAGCTCCTCGGCGCTTAGGGTATCTTTTGGAATGATTGATACACTTAGAGTCAAGTTGAACCTCGAACCATGCAGACCTTTTCGTCTCCAGCAGTGCCTATGACCGCAGCGCGCACAGCACCACCGCCCACAATGCTTATGGGCGTTGCAGCACCTGCGAAAGCCGATACTTTCGCCGTGGTGTTGAGGCTGAAGAAACTGTTCGTGAAACTATGCATACGAGTGGCGTGCGTTAATGGGGCAAAGTTTGCGGCATCCAGCAAGAGAAGGACGCTTCGGCGGTTGGTGTGTAGTAGGGGAGAAGAAAGTTCTTTTTCATCTCGCTGTTCTTAGCACAAAGTTGATGGTTTTATTTTGTACAGACAAAGGGATGTCTCTACTTTTTGCGTGAAATTCACGAAATTCGTTCCCCGCAGCCTTGGTTTGCCATTCAAAGTTGGCAAAACATCGCACGCGTTATGGTGCGCAGTGCGAAGCCCCGTCAAGCTTCAACTCTTGTCGCTGCGAACCGCAAAGCGTTAATTTACGAAGCATTATGAAAGAAATATGGCCCTACAGCATCGCGTTGTGCTAAGAATAGTGTATCTTTGCTGCCCATAATGCTTCTTAGCGATGAGCGACGAGTTTGGCTTTGCCAACAAAGGCGGCCCCCTTCTCTCTTCCCTCCGAACTGGAAACGTTAAACAAGAAACATGAAGGGCTGACGGCGTTCAGCTGCACGCGTTGTTCAGTATCTTGCCGTACCACGGCAACCCTTCAGCGCAAACCTCTTCGTGCCTTTCGTGGTTTCTACATTTCTAAACTTATCCCCTCCCATTCAAACAGCTATGCTCAGAATTGCCATACAAGCCAAAGGGCGCTTACACGACGACACCGTCGAACTTCTTAAAGAAATAGGTATCAAACTACCCAGCTCGAAACGCACGTTGGTGGCTAAGGCCAAAAACTTCAACGTGGAAGTGCTCTTCTTGCGCGACGACGACATTCCGCAGACCGTGGCCGACGGCGTGGCCGACCTCGGCATCGTAGGCCTTAACGAGGTGGAGGAGAAAGGTTTTGAGGTTCACCGCATCATGCCACTCGGCTTTGGCGGGTGTCGCCTCTCGCTGGCTCTGCCCGCCGCCACCGACTATCCTGGGCCGCGCTGGTTCAATGGTCGCACCATTGCCACGTCCTATCCTGGCATACTCAAAGGCTGGATGCAAGCAAAGGGCATTGAAGCCAAAGTCCACGTCATCTCTGGCAGCGTGGAGATTAGCCCAGGCATCGGACTGGCCGATGCTATCTTCGACATTGTTAGCAGTGGCTCAACCCTCGTCAGCAACAACCTGCGCGAGGTTGAAGTGGCCATGGAGAGCGAAGCCTGGCTCATCTCCAGCGGCATGCTCTCGAAAGAGAAACTCGCCCTGCTCGACGAGCTCCTATTCCGCATTCGTGCCGTGAAGAGTGCCGAGGGAAAGAAGTACGTGCTGATGAACGCGCCGCGCCATCGCGTTGACGATATCTGTGCCGCCTTGCCTGGCATTAAGAGTCCCACCATTATGCCACTGGCCGACGAAGGGTGGTGCAGCATCCACACCGTGCTTGAAGAGCGCCGCTTTTGGGAAATCATTGGTCAGCTCAAGGCGTGTGGCGCGCAGGGCATCCTCGTCTTGCCTATTGAGAAGATGATTATCTAAGCGGCGAGTAGCCTCCACAAGCGGCGCGAACGCGCGAATCTCTTCGTGCCCCTTCGTGCTTTTCCCAACAAATTGACCTCATAGCCCCCTTCATAAACAATGAACACCTACCTCAATCCGCCGCGCTCCTTGTGGGCCGAAATATGCCGTCGGCCCGCCTTCGACCTCTCAGCACTCTACGCCACCGTGCAGCCCATTATGGAGGCCGTCCGCACATGTGGCGATGAGGCACTCCTTGAGCTTGAAGCGCGGTTCGACCATTGTCAGCTCACCTCCCTCGCAGTTTCGGAAGAGGCCATGCGCAGTGCCGAAGCGGAGATAGACGCCACGCTCGCCCAGAGCATCCAGCTCGCCGCCGACAACATTCGGTGTTTTCATGCTGCTCAGTGCTTTCAGCCCATACGTGTGCAGACTACTACGGGCGTGACGGCCTGGCAGCGCAGCGTACCCATCGAGCGTGTAGGACTTTATGTCCCTGGCGGCACGGCTCCTTTACTCAGCACGGTCCTCATGCTGGCCATTCCGGCACAAGTGGCGGGCTGCAAGCAGGTGGTGCTTTGCACGCCCCCTTCGCCCCAAGGCCGCGTGCATCCAGCCATTCGCTATGCCGCCACGCTCTGTGGCATACATAATATATATATGTGTGGCGGAGCAGGGGCAATAGCGGCCATGGCCTACGGAACGCCGACGGTGCCGAAGGTTGATAAAATCTTTGGCCCTGGCAACCAGTACGTCATGGCAGCCAAGCAGTTGGCCTCGCTCTCCGACGTAGCTATTGATATGCCCGCCGGCCCCAGCGAGGTGCTGGTCGTAGCCGATGCTTCCGCACGTCCCGATTTCGTCGCCGCCGACCTCCTCAGTCAGGCCGAACATGGACCCGATAGTCAGGTCGTGCTCCTTGCCACGGACGAGGCACTGATGCACGCCGTAGCGGCAGAAGTGGAGCGCCAACTGGCCCAGCTTTCTCGTCGCGACATAGCGACTAAAGCCTTAGACGCCAGCAGCCTCGTCTTTCTTCCCTCGCTCGATGATGCCCTCGCCCTTGCAGAGGCGTATGCGCCCGAGCACCTCATCCTGGCACTCAGCCATCCCCATGCCGCCGCCGAGCGCATCACGCGGGCGGGTTCCGTCTTCCTCGGCCACTACGCCTGCGAAAGTGCGGGCGACTATGCCTCGGGCACGAACCACACCCTGCCCACACGTGGCTACGCTGCCGCTTACAGCGGTTTGTCGCTCGACAGCTTCTGTCGGAAGATGACCCTGCAGGAGCTCACCGCCGACGGCGTCCGCACCATCGGACCCGCCGTTTGTGCTATGGCCCACGCCGAACAGCTATCGGCCCACGCGCAAGCCATGCAACTACGCTTAGATACCTTGCCAGCGTAGCCCCCCTGGGAGCGCAGGCACCTCGCCCGCACCCATCGTCGGCGTAGCCCTAACTGGGTACGCAGGCGTCCTGCCTGCACCCAATCGCTGCGAAAGCAGCGATGACAAGCGGTGATGTTTCAGCTATGGCTCTGATTAGGGCGAGCGAGGCACTCGCGCTTCCACGACTATTGTCGGCGTAGCCCACTCGTCACTCGTCAACTTAAACCTTTCCTCCCTTATGCGACCTCTCGAAGAATTAGTACGTCCCAACATTTGCTCTTTAACGCCCTACAGCTGTGCCCGCGATGAGTATCAAGGCGCGGAGGCCACCGTCTTTCTCGATGCTAACGAAAGTCCGTACAACACGCCCCTTAATCGCTATCCCGACCCCCTGCAGCGCAAGGTAAAGGATGCGCTTAGCCACATCTACGGACTTCGTTCCGAATGCTTTTTCCTTGGTAATGGCTCCGACGAAGCCATCGACCTCGTCTATCGCATCTTCTGTCGGCCAGGACGCGACAACGTCGTAGCACCCGACCCCACCTACGGCATGTATGGCGTAGCCGCCGACATCAACGACGTGGAATATCGGCGCGTGCCCCTCGCCGCCGACTTCAGTTTGCAAGCTGAACGCCTGTTGGAGGTGTGCAATGCGCAGACAAAAGCCATTTTCCTTTGTTCGCCCAACAACCCCACGGGCAATGCCTTCACCGCCGAAGCCATAGAGCAGGTCGTAGCGCGCTTTCAAGGCATCGTGGTGGTTGATGAGGCTTACGCCGATTTCAGCAGCCAACCCTCGTGGGTGAAGCGCATTGTGGACTATCCCAACCTCATTGTTCTACGCACCTTCTCGAAGGCGTGGGCCTCGGCAGGTGTCCGTTTAGGACTTGCCTTTGCGCGCCCCGACATTATCGCTTTGTTCAACAAGGTGAAGTATCCCTACAACGTCAGCCAACTTACGCAGGACTATGCGCTCGAGATGTTGTCGCGTCGCTATGAGGTGCTTGAGTGGGTGAAACGTCTGCTCGACGAACGCACGAAAGTCGTTGCCGCCTTGCGCCTCTTGCCTTTCTACGAGAAAGACTATCCCTCCGATGCCAACTTCGTCTTAGTTAAGCTGCAAGGTGCCCGCCGCATCTACGACTACCTCATTGGCCAGGGCATCGTTGTGCGCGACCGCAGCCGTGTAACCCTCTGCGACGACTGCCTGCGCATCACCATCGGCCTACCCACCGAAAACTCACGTCTCCTCGCCGCTCTCCGACAATATAACGGCAAGTAGTCCTCCCTGGGAGCGCGGGCGCCTCGCCCGCACTATCGTCGGCGTAGCCCCTGGGATCGCGGGCGCCTCGCCCGCATCCCATCATCGGCGTAGCCCACTTGTCACTTTACCCCCTCCTCCTCTTATGTCCAAATACCTCTTCATCGACCGCGACGGCACCCTCATCGAAGAACCCGCCGACGAACAGATAGACAGTTTTGAAAAGTTGCGGTTCATGCCTGGCGTCTTTGCGTCGCTTGCTGCCGTGTGTAGCCACACCGACTACCGGCTCGTGCTTGTTTCCAACCAGGACGGCCTCGGCACCCCCGCCTTCCCAGAAGAAACCTTTTGGCCCGTTCATCGCTTCATGCTCGAAGCACTGCGGCGCGAAGGCATTGTTTTCGACGAAGGCTACATCGACTGCTCCTTCCCCGCCGACAATGCTCCCACGCGCAAGCCAGGCACCGCCATGTTGCAAAGCTACATCGACAACCCCGTCTGCGACATGCCCCACTGCTACGTCATCGGCGACCGACAGACCGACGCACTTTTGGCCGAGCGACTGGGCTGTCGCAGCCTGATACTGAGCGACGAGCTGACGTGGCCGCGCATTGCCGAAATCCTTATTGCTGGCGAGCGCACCGCCGAAGTCCATCGCACCACGCGCGAAACGGATATCTTCGTGCGCATTGCCCTCGATCGCCCCGGGACGTGTAGCGTCAGTACGGGACTGGGTTTCTTCGACCACATGCTCGAACAAATTGCTCACCACGGCGGACTGTCGTTAGAGGTAACGGCGCACGGCGACCTCCACGTTGACGAGCACCACACCATTGAAGACACCGCCCTCGCCTTGGGCGAATGTCTGCGTCGCGCCGTAGGCGACAAACTCGGCATGGAGCGCTACGGCTACGTGCTCCCTATGGACGACTGCCTCTGCCAGTGCGCCCTCGACCTGGGCGGGCGCCCCTGGCTCGTTTGGGACGCCGCGTTCCAGCGCGAACGCATAGGCGACGTGCCCACCGAAATGCTCTACCATTTCTTCCACTCCCTCGCCGTCGCTGCCCAGATGAACCTCCATCTGCACGCCACGGGCACCAACGAGCACCACAAGGCCGAAGGCCTCTTCAAAGCCTTCGCCCGCGCCCTGCGAAAAGCTGTGCGGCGCGATGCCGAACACCTCGTCCTGCCCTCATCAAAAGGAACGTTGTAGCTTCTCACGGTAGCCTCCTTGCGTTGGGAAAAGGAGTGGAGAAATAGAAGGGAGTACAGCCGTGCGCGCCCACAGCCCAATGCTACGCGCTAAAGACTTGCGCACTGCAAACTTTTGTGCAAAAAAAACGTGAAGTTCGCTTCTTTGCAAATTGTTTTACTTATCTTTGCAGGCAAGTGAGGCTTTCTGCGTGTTGCCGCAAGCCATAACGCCGTGCGCTACAGGTAGATAAGCAATGTTGTTATATTAAACAGAAACTCTAATACAATGGGTATATTCTCATTCTTCAAACGTAAGGAAAACGCGCAGGACAAGGGCTGGCGCACGGGGGGCATGGAAGATTTCATGACCCTCATCCGTGTATATTATCAAGCCGCCCTCGCTGCAAAGTTGCACATCAGCAACCTCGCTCTCCTGCCCGATTTGCGCATCTTCAAGCAAACGCTAAAAGTGCCGACGCAAGGCAATCGGCTCGGCTTGAGCGAAAAGAACCGTTGTCGCGCCATGCTGATGGACATCTACCAAATGCCCGAACCCTTCTTTAAGGAGTGCGACACCAGCATCGACAAGCATTGCCGCAACATGCAGCAAATGCAGCAGTACATGTTCTCCTTCCAAGCCTTCACGCAAGAGCTGATGATGGTCGTCGGTAGCTTGATGAAGTGGAAGTTTCGCGTGCCGGGTTTCATGAAGAAAGCCCTCTACGCTATGACGGAAAAGACCATACAGGACATTTGCACCAAAGACGTGTGGAAAGATGCCAGCGTGCAGCGTGGCGTGATGAACGTGCGCCGCTACAGCCAGCAACTGGGCTACAGCCAGCAGTGGATGACCGACTTTGTCTATCACGTTATCATCCTTGCTAAAAAAGAGCCAAAACCGCAAGACGCCGAAGAAAAAAAGTAAGCAGCGGCACTAACGCACTATTTTCAAAGAACAAACCATAAACGTAGCTACCTATGACACGGGACGAAGAACAACGTTTGAACGAGTTTGGCGCACGCGTGCGCACCTTGATCATGAAGTATCGTCAACTGCAAGAGGACGTCAGCACGTTGCAGCAGCGCGTGGCGCAAGCTGAGCAAGCCGCCGTAGCCGCAAAAGCCGATGCCGAGCAAGCCCGTGAGGAATTTGAACGCCTGAAAGTGGCGCGCATGATGAGCATAGCCGACGGCGACATACAGGAGGCAAGGGCACGCATCGACAAGTTGGTGCGCCGCGTAGATAAGTGCATCGCCCTGCTGGGAGCATAACGCCTCAGCCCTCTCTCCCCTTTCCCGAAAAGCAAAACCTATTTACGTTATGGACAACGACAACAACAAAGAGATAAGCGAGCGCCTGACTATCCGCCTGCTGATAGGCAAGCAAATCTATCCGCTCACCGTCCGCCGCGACCAGGAAAGCCTCTTCCGCCGCGCCGCATCGATGATTAACGAGCGCATAGGCTTCTACGAACAGCGTTACCCCTCGCAAGGAAACGATGCACACGTCAGCACCGTCATGCTCGACTTAGCCGTCAACGCCTTGCAGCTGGAGGACAATGTCGATTCAAAGCCCGTCATGGAATACATCGACAAGCTCAACGTGGAGCTCGACGAGGTGTTGAACGACACCTCTGCACAACCGACCAACTAAATCAAAACATAATAACTAACGACGTAAACCAACATGATAACAGCAATATCAAGTGTTGCAGCACTGCTCTTAGGAGCAGTCGCAGGCTATGCGCTCTTCCGCTACGTGCTGACGGGTATCTATCGGCGCAAGATAGCTGAGGCTAAGCGCGAAGCCGAGGTGATAAAGGAGAAGAAGCTCCTTGAAGTGAAAGAAACCTTCATCAACCGCAAGGCCGAGTTTGATAAGGAAGCGCAGCAACGAAAGGACAAGATGCAACAGGCCGAAAACCGCCTGAAGCAACGTGAACAGTCGCAAAACCAACGCCAGGACGACCTCAACAAGCGAACGCGCGAACTCGACAAACGCGTTAGCGAGCTCGACAGGCGCAACAGCGAGCTCGACACGCGCGAGCAAGACCTCGAGAAGACCCATCAGGCCCTGCAATTGCGCGAAGGCGAAATAGAGAAAATGCGTCAGCAAGAACTGCAAAAGCTGGAAGAGCTGAGCGGACTTTCCGCCGAAGAAGCTAAAACGCGACTTGAAGAAACCATGAAAGCCGAGGCGCGCACCGCCGCCCAAATCTATAAAAACGAGATAATGGACGAGGCGCGTATTTCCGCCAACAAGGAGGCTAAGAAGATAGTCATTAAGACCATTCAGCGCGTAGCCACGGAGACGGCCGTAGAGAACAGCGTCACCGTCTTCCATATTGACAACGACGAGGTGAAGGGCCGCATCATCGGACGCGAGGGCCGCAACATACGCACGCTCGAGGCTGCAGCAGGCGTAGAAATCGTTGTTGACGATACGCCCGAGGCCATCGTCATTTCCGCCTTCGACCCCGTGCGCCGCGAGATAGCCCGTCTGGCCTTGCACCAGCTCATTAGCGACGGACGCATCCACCCCGCCCGCATCGAAGAAGTGGTTTCGAAGGTGAAGAAGCAGGTGGAAGAGGAAATCATCGAAACGGGCAAGCGCACCGCTATCGACCTCGGCATCCACGGCTTGCACCCCGAGCTCATTCGCATCGTGGGTAAGATGAAATATCGTTCCAGCTACGGCCAGAACCTCTTGCAGCACGCCCGCGAAACGGCCAACCTCTGTGCCGTCATGGCTGCCGAGTTGGGCCTGAACGCTAAGCGCGCTAAGCGTGCCGGCCTGCTCCACGACATAGGGAAAGTGCCCGACGAAGAGAGCGAACTGCCCCACGCAGAATACGGCGCTAAGCTGGCCGAGATGTACAAGGAGAAGCCCGACATTGTCAACGCCATTGCCGCCCACCACGACGAAGTGGAGATGGAAACGCTCATCGCCCCCATCGTGCAGGTGTGCGATGCCATTAGCGGAGCACGCCCAGGAGCGCGCCGCGAAATCGTGGAGGCTTACATCAAGCGCCTGAAGGACCTCGAAAACATTGCTACGAGCTATCCTGGCGTCAACAAGAGCTACGCCATTCAAGCCGGACGCGAACTGCGCGTCATCGTCGGAGCCGACAAGATTTCCGACGAACAGATACCCGTCCTCTCCGACGACATTGCCCGCCGCATACAGGAAGAGATGACGTATCCCGGACAAGTCAAGATAACCGTCATCCGCGAAACGCGCGCCATTAGCTACGCGAAGTAACGCTTTTGTTAGTGACGAGCAAGCCCCTCTCTCCCCCTGCCCCTCTCTCCCCTAAAGGGCGAGAGGGGAGTGGATACGTTAAACATTAAACGTTAAACGTTAAGCGGTTAAGCGTTAAGCATTGCCCCGCGCCAACGTTGTTCTGTATGTTGCCATATCATGGAAGCCACACACCATCGCAAGAAGTAACCTAAACCACCAATCTATGCGCACACCTATCCTTTGTATCTGTGCAGGCCTTGCCCTTTTGCTCTCAGCCTTTATGCCTCAAGGCGTGCAGGCGCAAGAGCAGGCGGCCGATACGCTCAATGCTTTTCAGGCATCCTTGCGCCACATAGAGGGGCGCGCCGAGGTGCAGGGCGTGGTGAACAATGGCTTCACCCCGCTATGGATGGCCGCCAACCGCTACGGCCTTTCGTGTGTGGAAGGCAACTACGGCTTGCTTCGCGGCGGCGTGTTCCACGATACGCGCCACGATGTTGACCGCCGCTGGCGCATAGGCTATGGGCTCGACATCGCATTTACGATAGGGCGCAAAGACCACTTTAAGTTCTACATCCAGCAAGCTTACGCCGACTTCGAATACAAGAAGGTGCGGCTAAGCGTGGGTAGCAAGGAGCGCCCTGCGCAGCTGAAGAATAACGAGCTGAGCAGCGGAGCACAAACGTTGGGCATCAATGCGCGCCCCATCCCCGAGGTGCGTATCGAATTGCCCGAGTATCTGCGCCTGTGGTCGTGGGGTGCCGTGAAGGGACACTTCGGCTATGGCATGATGACCGACGGGCGGTTTCAGCGCAGCCACGTAGCCCCTGGCGTCCACTACGCCCGCCATGCCTTCTACCACAGCAAGGCCGCCTACGTGCGCCTTGGCAACGAAGCGCGGTTCCCCCTCACCTTCGAGGGCGGGCTTGAAATGGCCTGCGAGTTTGGAGGCACAATCTATAACCCCTTAGGCTCAACCCTCCCCGAGATAAAGATGCCCAGCGGCATCAAGGAGTTTTTCAAAGCTATTTACGGCGGCGGTAGCGATGCCACCGACGGCGTCTATAGTAACGCGGGCGGCAACACGGTGGGCAGCTGGCTGCTGAGCCTGAAGTACCACGGCAAAGGCTGGGACGTGCGCGCCTACTACGACCGCTTCTTCGAAGACCATTCGCAGATGTTCCCCCTCATCGCTTCCCGCCTCGACGATGGGAAATACGCCAGCGGTCCCCTGCCAGGTTCCTCCACGGGAAAAGGCTACGGCTATCGCGACGGTTTGTGGGGTATAGAAGTGACATTGCCGCGCAATCCTGCCGTCACGTCGCTGGTTTACGAACACGTCAGTAACGCAGGTCAGAGCGGACCAATCTACCACGACCATACCGCAGCCTTGCCCGACCAAGTCAGTGCCGCCGACAACTTCTATAACCACAACCTCTATCAAGGCTGGCAACACTGGGGGCAAGCCATCGGCAATCCGCTCTTCCTATCGCCGCTCTACAACGGCGACAGCGGAAGCCTCGAGTTTACGGCCAACCGTTTCCGGGCGAACCATTTCGGACTGAGCGGCGACCCGCTGCCCACGTTGCACTATCGCGCCCTGCTGAGCTACATCACGTCGTGGGGTACCTACAACATGCCCTTCGATGCACCGCGCCATGCTGCAAGCTTCCTGCTCGAAGCGCGCTGGTCGCCCGAAAAACTGGGACGCCTTTGCACCAAGGGCTGGTCGCTGCAAGGTGCTTTCGCTTTCGACCGAGGTTCGCTCACTGGCAACAACACAGGTTTTCAACTCTCACTCCGTAAAAAGTTCTAAAGCTATGAAACACCTTAAGACCATCATACTATCAGTCAGCATAGCTGTAGCGGCTTTCGTCTCGTGCGAGAAGGACGGCGAAGTGGGCAACCTGCACGGACAGTGGCAGCTCACGCAGCGTGCCCTGCGCGGCGCGCCAGTAGAAGACTGCCACACGGAAGGTCTTTTCTGGAATTTCCAGCAACACCTCGTTGACATACAGAGCAGCAAGTCGCTGCTTAACGGCGTAACGAACCACACGATGGGACGCTTCGTCTTCACCGGCGACTCGCTCCGCCTCACCGAACTCTACATTCATAGCTTCGACCGCGACAGCCTACTCACCGACGACGCACTGCGCACCCTCGTGCCAGCAGGCATTTACGGCTGTCGCAGCAGCTTCGCAGTCGAGACGTTGACCAGCAAACGCATGGTGCTTCGCAACGACTCGTGCCAACTCGTTTTCCGTAAGTTTGGGTGAGGTACGTGAAACATATTAAACAAGAAACATTAAGCAATAAGCAAGCCCCTCGCCCCTTCATCGGGGAGAGGCTCTTTCCTTCCCTTTTGGGAGAGGGCAGGGGAGAGGCTTCCTCCATCCCTTTTGGCGAGAGGACATAAAAAACTAAACAACCCATAGAGATGTCAATCAGTAAAACCCGCCAACACCTCGTCAGCATTGCGCGCGACCTCTTTGCCCGCAAAGGTCTTGAAGCCACGACGATGAACGACATAGCCAACGCCTCCGGGCGTGGGCGCAGAACACTCTACACCTATTTCCGCAACAAAGAGGAAATTTACGAAGCCGTTATCGAGAGCGAGCTCGAACGCCTCTCCGAGAAGATGGACAGCGTGGCCGCTATGGACGCACCGCCCTCCGAGAAAATCCTGCTTCTCATCTACACCCACCTGCAAAGCATTCGCGAAACCGTTGTGCGCAACGGCACGCTGCGCGCACAGTTCTTCCGCAACATTTGGCAGGTAGAGAAAGTGCGCAAGACTTTCGACGCCGAAGAGCGCGCCATCATCCGCCGCGTGCTCGAAGAAGGCTCAGGGAGCGGCAGCTTCCGCATAGAGAACATCGGACTCATGACCGACATCGTCCACTATTGCGCAAAAGGCCTCGAAGTACCCTACATCTACGACCGCCTTGCCCGCGACCTGACCGAAGAAGACACCAAACCCATCGTACTCGGCATCATACGCCGCGCCCTGGGCGACCTGAGAGGGTAGGGGAGGGCGCACAGGCAATGTCTTTGTCTCTCGTAGAAGCGCAAGGCTCGGAAAGTTGAGTGCATGATTAGATAGGGGAAAATAGCGTGCACGGCTTCCGTGGCAGCATATCAGCTTTGTGCTGGCAGGGCTACGTTGGTCTAAACAAAGCGGACGTCGGTAATGACTTGCGCGCCGACGCGGGCGTTGAGATGGCGGGCGAGGTCGGTGCGCTGCATCGACAGATTGGTGCGCAAGGCGGGGGAGTCGAGCCGAACGAACAACACCTGCTGACGGATGAAGAGCTCGCGCGTATGTCGCGCAGCAACCTCGCCTACGATGTCGGGCCAGGCACCAATGAGCCGGCGCTCGTTCAGCGCACTCTGCAATCCGCTCTGAGCCAGCACGCGCGAGAGGACGGCTCCCAGTGTTTCCGACTTGCGTCTTTCCATAGTGTTTGTTTGTTTTGGAAATCATTCCACGCGGGGATGAAATACGTTCCATGTGGGGATGAACCGCAGCCCATACGGGGGTGGAACGAATGCCATGCCCGCATGGATTTTTTAAACCGCCGTGGTATGGTGAACAAGGGGGCTTCCGCGAAGTGGCGGAGGCTTTCGCATTGTCCACTCAAGAGATTGCGGAAAAATTCTTGCGGTCAGTTTTCAGTTCGTCAAGTCGTTGCCACAGCGGCGCGTTTTGTGGTAGTGCCTGCTCGGGGTCAGCCTGCAGGACGGCAGCTGCGGCATGCCGCGCTTCGACCATAAGGTCGGCATCGCGCACGACGTTCGCCACTTTTAGGTCGAAGGGCATACCGCTTTGCTGTGTACCCTCGAGGTCGCCGGGTCCGCGCAGCTTCATGTCCTCCTCGGCTATCTCGAACCCGTCGGTCGTCTCTACCATAATCTGCATGCGGCGGCGCGTGTCTTCGGAAAGCTCACGCTTCGTCACGAGCACGCAATAGCTCTGCTCCGAACCACGTCCCACGCGCCCGCGCAGTTGGTGAAGCTGAGCGAGACCAAAGCGCTCGGCATTCTGAATGACCATGACGGAGGCGTTGGGGACGTTGACGCCCACTTCGATCACCGTGGTGCTGACGAGGATGTGCGTCTCGCCACGCTTAAAGGCTTGCATCGCCGCCTCCTTGTCCTGTGGGCGCATCTGTCCGTGCACCATGCCCACGCGGTATTGCGGCAGGGCCTTTTGTATGTCGGCATAGCCTTGCACTACGAACTGCACGCTGAGTTTTTCGCTCTCCTTGATGAGCGGATAGATAACGTATATTTGCCGGCCCAGCGAGAGCTGATAGCGAATGCCTTCGAAGAGCTTGACGGTTTGGTTTTCGTAGTAGTGGATAGTGCGAATGGGCTTGCGGCCTGGCGGCAGCTCGTCGATGACGCTGACATCGAGGTCGCCATAGACCGTCATGGCAAGGGTGCGGGGAATGGGTGTGGCCGTCATCACGAGTATGTGGGGCGGTCGCGCGTTTTTGTTCCAAAGAGCTGCGCGTTGCTTCACGCCGAAGCGGTGTTGCTCGTCGATGACGGCAAGACCAAGGTTGGCGAAGCGAACGGTGGGCTCGATGAGCGCATGCGTTCCAACGAGTATCTGCACCGTGCCGTCGGCCACTCCCTCCAGCACTTCGCGCCGCGCGCGTCCTTTGACGATGCCCGTGAGCAACTCTACGCGCACAGGCAAGTTGCCAAGCTGTTCGCGCAGCGTGGCAAGGTGTTGCTCGGCCAGTATTTCCGTCGGAGCCATAAGGCAGGCCTGATAGCCATTGTCAACGGCTAAGAGGCAGGCCATCATTGCCACCATCGTCTTTCCGCTGCCTACGTCGCCTTGCAGCAGGCGGTTCATCTGTGCTCCGCTGCCCGTGTCGCGGCGTATTTCGCGCACCACGCGCTTTTGTGCCCTTGTTAGTTCAAAAGGCAGACGTTCGTGATAGAAGCGGTTGAACATATTGCCCACGCGCACGAAGCGCAGTCCGCGCACTTTCTGCTGGCGGCCTAAGGCGTAGCGCAGAATGTCGAGTTGCAAAAAGAAGAGT
Source organism: uncultured Prevotellaceae bacterium (assembly GCA_900317635.1). Lineage (GTDB taxonomy): Bacteria > Bacteroidota > Bacteroidia > Bacteroidales > Bacteroidaceae > Alloprevotella. The sequence continues at coordinate 23,684 of ONHN01000016.1, forward strand.
TCTTCAAACTTAAGGCGGCGCATGGCGGCAGGCAACGCGTCGGCAGAAGGAGGGAAGTGGGCGGTGCGGAGGGCATAGGTGAGCGAACAGAGGCGATGCTTCTCTTGCAGATAGGCGGGCAATGTCTCGGGCAGGGCTTGCGCCCCTACAGCGTCGAAGGCCGTGCGCACCAGTTGCGTCATGGTTCGGCTGCTGATACCCGCCTTTTTCATTCGTTCGGAAGTATGGTAGAGGGGTTGCAATCCGAGCTGTTGCGGTTCTTGCCCAGGTTCAATCTTGTCAAGCTCGGGGTGGGAAATGCTGAAGCGGCCGTTCCAAATGGCTGGCTTACCCAGCAGGAGGTACTCACGCTCTACCTTATACGTCTCGCGCACATAGCGCAGACCCGCAAACCAAATGAGTTCGACGTAGCCCGTGCCATCAGTGAAAACGGCACGAATACGCTGTTTGCGCCCCGTGCCTTCCTCTGAAAAATCAACGATTTTGCCGCGCAGCTGCACGTAGGGCATCTCGTCTTGCAAGTCGCAGACCTTGTGCACCTCGCTGCGGTCGATATACTTATAAGGCAACTCGCGCAAGAGGTCGCCCACGGTGCGCACACCGAGTTCTGCGCCGAGCAGTTCCGCCCTGCGTGGACCTACACCTTTGAGGTATTTGATGTCTTGCTTTAAGAGTTGCATGGGGAGTGACGTGTTTGGCTATGACGGCGATGGTTGCGGACGAGGGCGCCCGCGCTCCCAGGGGCTACGCCGGCGATGGTTGCGGGCGAGGGCGCCCGCGCTCCCAGGGGCTACGAAGTCAATATGCAAAAATCATGCCTTCTTTGAGGCGTGACACAAATTCTTCGCCAGCAAAGCGTGTTGCGATAGCATAGCCAAACGCCATAGCGGCTCCCGGACCGCGCCCCGTGATGAGGTTGCCGTCTTCCACGACGAGTTCGGTAGAGAGCGTGGCACCATGCAGGTGCTCCTCGAAACCAGGATAGCACGTAGCGCGGCGGCCTTCAAGCAGGCCGTTCTCGCCCAGCACCATCGGCGCGGCGCAGATAGCGCAGGTCAGTGCGCCCCGGTGGAAAAGCTCGACGAGCGGTTGGCGCAGGGCTTCGCACTCCAACAAGTTCTTGGCTCCGGGCCACCCGCCGGGCAGGAGGAGGGCTTCGCTCTCGGCGAAGTCGGTGTCGGAAATGAGTTGATTGCAAACGAGGGTGTTGCCGTGAGCACTCGTAACATTGAGGCTGTCGGAGATACTCACGGTGCGCACGTCCAAACGGCAACGGCGCAGAATGTCGATAGGAGCAATGGCTTCGATGTCTTCAAAACCATCGGCAAGAAAGATGTGGAGCATAAGGGAGGGAGGTATGAGTTTTATTGTGTCTTTGCAAAGAAGGCGATAGTGCTTGCGCAGTCGCTTCATCCTATTTCAGACAGTCGCGATAGCGGCTAATGGTTTCTTGCAGACCGAGGTAGAGGGCATCGCAGATGAGGGCATGGCCAATGCTTACTTCGTCGAGCCATGGGATTTGCTGGTGGAAGAAGCGAAGGTTCTGTAGCGAGAGGTCGTGGCCTGCATTAAGCCCCATGCCCGTTTCGCGGACGAAGCGAGCTGTGCGCACGAAGGGCTCGACAGCGGTCTCTGGCGAAGCGGCGTAAGCAGCGGCATAAGGCTCGGTATAGAGTTCTACGCGGTCGGCCCCGGTGCGTGCTGCGTATTCGGCAAATCGCTCTTCAGCTCCGATAAAGACTGATGCGCGCACGCCCACTTCGTGCAGACGCGCTACGACATCGCGCAAGAAAGCTTCGTGTTGCTGCGTGTCCCAGCCGCAATTGGACGTAAGCTGCCCAGGTTCGTCGGGCACGAGCGTGCACTGGTCGGGGCACACTTCGCAAACGAGGTTGAGAAATTCGGGCGAAGGATAGCCTTCGATGTTGAACTCGGTAGTCAGTGCTGGCCGCAACGCATAGACATCGCTGCGGCGTATATGGCGCTCGTCGGGGCGCGGATGCACCGTGATGCCCTGCGCTCCAAAGCGCTCGCAGTCAAGAGCCACACGCAGTACGTCGGGGTTGTTTCCGCCACGCGCATTGCGCAACGTTGCCACTTTATTTATGTTTACACTTAACTTTGTCATCGTTTCGAGTGTTTGTTTTCGCGGGAAATGCTTATTTTTGCAGGCACGAAGTCCTTGCGGCCTGCCTGCAAAAATAAGCATAAGCTGGCGAACAATGAAACCTACCGATAGAGTAATTGCACAAAATGTTGCGCCCTACGCGCCGCGCGTTGCGCTTTTTGGCAACTGCTACCAGCCCGAGAAGTCGGCGGCAGCGGCAGCGGTGCTTTCTGCGCTGCAAGTCCTGGAAGCCGACCTGTGGATAGAGGAGGAGTTTGCCGCCTTTTTGCAGAAACACATCGGCAGTTTGCTCCCCCCACACAATATAATATTGTGCAACCAACCTGTGCAAGCCGACCTTGCGCTATCGTTAGGCGGCGACGGCACGTTCCTTCGAACGGCCAGCCGCGTAGGTGCTTCTGGTGCCCCCATCCTGGGTATCAACACGGGTCACCTGGGTTTCCTTGCCGACGCTATGCCCGACGAAGCTGCCGACGTTTTGCAAGAGTGGGCCGAAGGACGCTACACCATTGAAGAGCGAAGCCTCATCGCTGTCAGAGCAGAGGGCACGCCGTTGCAAGGATCGCCTTTCGCACTGAACGAAGTAGCCGTGTTGAAGCACGACAATTCCTCGCTCATCAACATCCTTACGCACATAGGCACCGACCTGCTGACGGACTATGCCGCCGACGGCCTCATCGTAAGCACGCCGACGGGTAGCACGGGCTACAGCCTGAGTACGGGTGGCCCTATCATTGCGCCTGTTTCCCACTCGTTCTGCCTTTCGGCCGTTGCGCCCCACAGCCTGAGCATTCGTCCCGTCATTGTCAACGACGACGTGGAAATTACCCTCCACGTGCGCAGTCGCACTGGCAGTTTCCTGCTCTCTATTGACGGGCGAAGCGAGACGTTGGCTGCCAACACCACCATCCGCCTGCGGCGTGCTGACCACACCGTGCGCGTTATGAAAATCCGGCATCCTAACTTCTACGACACCTTGCGCGCCAAGATGCATTGGGGCACGAGGTTTCAGTGATAGAAGTGGGAAGATGTATCTTTTGTGGTCTTAACAAAATCTCTGCATGTTCAAACGTCCCCGACATAGAACGAGCAACGGTCGGCTGGTATCCTACCGCCGCCTGCTGTCGTGGCTCTGGCACACGTGGCGCGGCTTTCGCACGCAAGCCATGCTGAATGCCCTCATCGGGCTCATCCTCGTACTGACTGACCTTGCCTTTGTCTATGCCACGAAGATGGCCGTTGACATTGCAACGGGCGACCGCGCCACACCCGCCCTTCGTGTTGCCATCGTCATCCTGGCTGCCATCATCACGCTGCAAGTGGTTCTGGGCATCGCCTCGCGTTGGGTGAAGGCAACGTTGGGTGTGCGAGCACAAAACAAGATGCAGCGCCATATTTTCGAGCGGCTTTTAGAAAGTCGCTGGAAAGACGTGCGACGTTTCCATACCGGCAACCTCATCAATCGCATAGAGCGCGACGTGTACGACGTCATAGGCTTCCTTACCGAAAGCATTCCATCGCTTATCAACACCGTGGTGCAATTCACGGGAGCTTTCGCCCTTCTCTTCTACTTTGATAAAGAATTGGCCGTTCTTGTGGTTCTCATCCTTCCCTTCTTCTTGCTCAGCAGCAAACTCTACGTTAAGAAGATGCGCGTCTTGACGCACAAGGTGCGCGACACCGAAAGTCGCATTCAGGCTATCATACAAGAAAGCCTGCAACACACGCTTGTTATCAAGACGTTAGAGAGCACGCAAGGCACCATTGAAAAGCTATCGGGCTTCCAGCGACAACTGCGGCGCGAGATAGTAACGAAGACGAAGTACTCGTCTATCTCGTCGGGGCTGATGAACTTTGGCTTTGCGCTGGGCTACATGCTGACGTTCTCATGGGGAACGTGGTCGCTCCATAACGGACTGATAACCTATGGTGCGCTCATTGCCTTCGTGCAACTTGTGGGTCAGATACAAGGCCCCGTGAAGCAGCTGACACGCTTCATCCCCGTCTTCATCGGCTCGTTCACGGCCACGGAGCGTCTCATGGAAATAGAAGGCATCCCCCTTGAAGAGCATCACGGCGACGAACCACTGCCTGCTGGACCGGCTGGTATCGAAGTGCGCAACATCACGTTCTCCTATACACCCACGAGCCGTCGCATCTTCGACCAATTCTCGTTCTCGTTTCCCGCTGGCAGCGTGACGGCCATTTTGGGCGAGACGGGTAGCGGTAAGACTACGCTTATCCGCTTGTTGCTATCGCTCGTTGAGTCGAAAGATGGGACGATAGAACTCGTTGGTTCTGATGGCAAAACGTTGCCCGTTAGTCCCGACACGCGCTGCAACTTCTCCTACGTGCCACAAGGCAATACGCTCCTCTCGGGTACAATCCGCAGCAACTTAGAGCTGAGTAACCCTTCTGCAACAGAAGAAGAGTTGTATGAAGCCCTGCGCCTTGCCCACGCAGACTTCGTAACCAGTTTGCCCGAAGGCCTCGACACTCCTTGCGGCGAAATGGGCGACGGTCTGAGCGAAGGACAGGCTCAGCGCATAGCCATTGCCCGCGCCCTACTGAAGGATGCTCCCTACCTCTTGCTCGACGAGGCTACCTCTGCACTTGATGAAGAAACAGAGCGCGCCGTTCTGAAAGATATTATGGAACGCTACAAGGGACGAACTATTATCTTCGTCACCCACCGCCCCGAAGCACTGAAATACAGCACACAAACCTTCCGCCTTCACAAGAAGCATAGTGGGAATAAGTGAAACATTTTTGTGAGAAGTGACGAAGCCCCTCTCCCCCCGTCCCCTCTCTTCCCTAAAGGCCGAGAGGGGAGCAGATTTCCCAAGCGTTAAACATTTATCTCTATTTATTCAAGTTTCGGGAGTTCTCTTGTTGCGATGGTGCGCAGAGCGCACCACACTATGCGCTGTAGGTGACGGGCGAATATAGTCGGTGCGCAGAGCGTACCGCACAATAAGTAAATCATGACTGTGTGCGGCTTCTACGGAGACGCTGCAATTAGCAGTTGCTCTTTCCCTACGACGCTCCCCGTTTCCACTCAGAGCGACGGGGGGTAGGCATAATATGTGTCACCTACGACGACAGCCCCCCCTTAATTATAGTGACTTCAAAATAGCTAATATGCATTAAGACTTTCTGCATTATCATGCAATCTTTAGCGTACATACCAATAATACAATGCAACGGATGAACTACATACAAGCTCATCCGTTGCTAATTGTGGGCGAAGATGGATTCGAACCACCGAAGGTATAAACCAGCAGATTTACAGTCTGCCCCATTTGGCCACTCTGGTATTCGCCCTATTTGCAGCTGCAAAAATACGAATGTCTTTGCAGACTAACAAACTTTTTTAAGATTATTTTTGCAATTGCCAGGCATAGTTAACCATTTTGATGGCTGTTGCTGCAAATTCTTCGCCTTTATTGCCAAGAGTGCCGCCTGCACGGTCAAGGGCTTGCTGCTCGGTGTTGGTAGTGAGAAGGCCGAAGATGACGGGAATTTTCCCTTCTGTGTTTTGACGGGCAATTTCCTGCGTAACGCCTTGGCAGATATAGTCGAAGTGGGGCGTATCGCCACGAATGACGCAACCTATGGTAATGATGGCATCGACGAGGCCATGACGCGCAAGCTCTGCTGCTCCGTAGATGAGTTCGAAGCTACCAGGGACGTGCATAACGGTGACAGCATGTTCGCCAGCACCAGCCTGTCGCAGTATGCGCAGGGCACCCTCGAGTAAAGCACCCGTGATGTGTTGGTTCCATTCCGCCACCACAATGCCAAAGCGCATTTCAGACGCGTCGGGAAGGTCCGTGGGACGATAGGAGTGAGTTGTCGAAGACATAAGATAATGTTGACGAGTTGATGTTTTAAGTGACGAGTGACGAGTGACGAGTGGCAAGTGACGAGTTAGGCTACTCCTGCGACCCATAAAAAGAAAATTGAGAATTGAGAGGACTTGCACGCAAAGTTACAAATCTTCAATTCTCAATTTCCTCTTTCGATATCGCTTTACTTGCTTACGCGCTGGATGTAGCGGTCGATTTCAGCATCCATCATCAAGCCGTTTTGTGCGGGCTGACGAGCGGAGAGCGTGCTGTTGGGATATTTCTCTTTGATTTCGGTATATACCTTCAGAGCTTCGTCGTTCTTCTTTTGCGACTCAAGGAGTTTGCCAGCTTCCAAGAGGAAGGCGGGACTCATGCTTTCGTTGTCGGCCTTATCGGCAGCTTTGCGGAAGGTTTCGATAGCCTTATCCACTTGTTTGGAAGCTGCATAGCAGTTGGCAAGAGCTGCCAGCGCACCAGCCGAAACCGTCTTGTCGCCTTTGGGTGAGAATGCTTCGTAGTACTTAATGGCGTTTTTATAGTCGCCTTTTTGGTAGTAGCAGAAACCAGCTTCGATGTTGGCAAGATTGGAAGCATCGGTGAGTTTGTAGCTATTAGCCAACTTGATGTAGCCAGGGAATTTACCTTCGCCTTTAAGTGCCTTGTCGTAGTCTTGCTGGGCGATGTAGGTAAGTCCTTGCGTAAAGAGGGTTTGCGCTTTCTCTTCTTGGGGTTGCAGATAGCCATACTTGAAACCAAGGAAGCCACCAACAACTACCACAAGAGCTACGCAGCCAATGATGAGTTGCTTTTTGTACTTCGTAACGAAAGCTTCAGATCGACTGAGCGTTTCGTTTAAGTCGAGGGCTGTTGCCTCGTTCTTCTTATTTGCTTTATTTGCCATATTGTGTTTTGTTTATTTCGTTGTAAGCTTTTGCGAGTTTTCGCAAATCGCGGCAAAATTACGCTTTTTATGTTGTAAATAAAAATACTTCAGCGGTTTTTTTATGTTCGAACCTCATCAAAGCGTTTTACGAAATAAGGACTTCAGAGAGTGTGGGATGCGCATGAATGGTGTTTTGCAACTGAGCGAACGTGCCGCCGAGGCTCATCAATAGGGCGCACTCGTGTATGAGGTCGACAGCGTGAGCACCAAAAATGTGGGCTCCGAGCAAGCGGCCATTGCCGTCGGTCAGTACTTTCACGAGGCCCTCTTCGGCATCCATGGCAAGTGCTTTGCCATTAGCACGATAGAAAGCTTTATGTGTTTGATATTCCACCCCAGCTTCTTTTAGCTGTTCTTCGGTCTGTCCGACCATAGCCAGTTCGGGCATGGTAAAGACGGCGGCGGGGCAAATGTTGAGATCGGTAGGTGCTGGCTGGCCTTGGATATGAGCCAAAGCTACGCGCCCTTGTGCCGATGCTGCGTGCGCCAACTGCATCAGGCCGTTCACGTCGCCAATGGCATAGATGCCTGGAAGGTTGGTCTGCATATTTTCGTCGACGGTGATGCCACGGCGGGTGTAGGCGATGCCAGCTTCGTCGACATTGATGCTATCGAGGTTAGCGGCACGACCTACGGCCATCAGCACGAGGTCGGCCTCGGTAAAGGCTGTTTTACCTTTCTCTTCGTATTCCACCTGTTTGCCGTCTTCAACGTTGTGAATGGCGGTGACAGCGGCTCCAGTCTTAAAATCTATGCCGCGCTTCTTCAGGCTGGTGCGCAGACGTTTGGCAGTGTCGCGGTCGAAGAAAGGAAGTACTTCCTTGCAAAATTCAACCACTGTCACTTCCGAGCCGAAGCTCTTAAAGATGCTGGCAAACTCAAGGCCGATGACACCGCCACCGATGACACAGAGACGATGCGGAACGGCGGTGAGGTCGAGCATTTCGGTGCTTGTGACAACGCCTTCGTCGTGGGCCCCCTCGATGGGGAGGAACTTCGTGACGCTACCCGTTGCGATGATAATATGGCGCGACATGAGCGTGGTGGGTTCATCGCCAGCCACCTCCACGGCATAAGAGCCGTCTTCACCTCGTCCTTTGAGGCTTGCCTGACCATGCAGGAGCGTGATGCCTGGGGTCTTCATCAGCGTCTCAATTCCCCCGACGAGCTTGGAAACTACTTCGTTTTTACGGGCTACAGCCTGCGCTATGTCGAACGTTGAGGCTGCGATGTTGATGCCGTAGCGCGCTGCATTGGCTATATCTTCAACGACCTCGGCATTTCGGCAGAGGCATTTCGTAGGAATGCACCCCACGTTAAGGCACGTGCCGCCAAGGTTTTCTTTTTCTACGATGGCCACTTGAAGGCCTTGCTTCGCGGCGTGGAGCGCGGTCTCGTAACCGCCAGGACCTGCGCCGATAATGATGATGTCGTATAACATGGTATTTGCTGTTTAGTTGCGATTGGTATTTATTGTTGTGGATTAACGGACTACGAGGGATACGAATAATATCGGAGAAACACGAAGACTTTATCGCTCCTATGAGCCTGTGAATGTAAGAACTTAGGTAGGATTGGAGACGAGAAGTACTCCTATCTTTTCTCTACGCACACCCCCACATCGGCTATGCCAGGGATGATGTGCAGCCGCATCAAGTGGCGAATTCGGAGTGTGCCATATTGTCCTGCGTACAATACTTTTTCGGGTAGCGGAGCCGAGAAGGTTTCGAGGGTAAGGCCTTGCTGCGTACGCACGGGTTTGGCATTGTAGAGTGGTATGCGCACGGTGTCGTTGGTTGTGGGCTGTCCGTTTATCAGCCAACGCACTTCCAGCGTCACGTCTTGGTAAGGATATTGGGGTCGAGCCGCTTTCCGAACAGCTATACGGCTAACATACTGACCCGTCTGTCGAACGGTATCAAGTGGTAGCGTCAAGACCTCGCTGGCATCCCACATGGCATCTTCAACCATAGCAAAGCGATAGAGCGGCACTTCGCCACCGCAAGCGGTCAGCAGACAGCAGGCAGACGCTATAATCCAACTCGATATCTTAGTTTGCGGGTGCTTAGTCTTGGGACGGAGCTGTGCTGTTGGCTGTGTGGTTCCCATTGCCTTTGTTTCCATTGGGCCGACGTCGGTTTGTTTTCGCGGTTCGGCGTTTTCCTTTTGCTTTGTCGAAACGTGTCAGACTGTCTTGGTCAAGCAAGTCGAAGGGACGCTTAGGCTCGTTGTCGGCCGTTTCGTCTAATCGCTCGGGCTTATAGCCTTCCTTGTTTAAGGCGATGATTTCTTTGGCTCGTTCGGCAGTAATGGTGGTTAGGTTGGCCGCCATGCGTTTGTCGGTACTGTAGCTGACGAGACCTGCCAAGATGTCGGCCTTAAAAAAGAAGAACGTACCATCTTGTGTTTCGAGCGGTGTGTGGCGCTCGGGCAATCGGCGTACGGCTTCGACGTAGGTATCGGCTTCGTAGTTCAAGCAGCATTTCAGCTTAGCGCATTGACCTGCCAACTTCTGCGGATTGGGCGATATGTCCTGAAAACGCACGGCTGCCGTCGAAACGCTGTTGAACTGCTTCATCCACGTGGCGCAACACATTTCACGGCCACAAGGGCCGATGCCGCCGATACGCCCTGCCTCTTGACGCGCACCAATCTGCTTCATCTCGATGCGCACGCGGAACGCTTCGGCCAGCACCTTGATGAGTTGTCGGAAATCCACGCGCCCATCGGCAATGTAATAGAAGATGGCTTTTAGGCCATCGCCTTGGTATTCCACATCGCCAATCTTCATTTGCAGTCCGAGGTCTTTGGCTATTTGGCGAGAGCGTATCATCGTGTCGTGCTCAAGGGCTTTCGACTCTTCGTACTTGTCAAGGTCGAGCTGCCGTGCTTTTCTATATACGCGGCGCAACTCGGTGCCCGGGCGCAAGTGGGCTTTCTTCATCTGCATGTGGACAAGGCGCCCCGTCAGCGTAACAACGCCGATGTCGTGACCAGGGTTCGACTCTACTGCAACGAGGTCGCCTTTGTGTAAATCAAGGTGGTTGTCGTTGCGAAAGAACTCCTTGCGGGTGTTCTTAAACTGCACTTCGACGAGGTTCTCCTCGTCTTCGGCAGTGGGTACGCCTGCAAAGTAGTCATATATGTTGAGCTGTTTGTCTTGCCTGCCGCACCCTTCGGCACAAAAGCCGCGCAGGTTGTCGGTGGTTGGAAATTCTTGCATAACAGGTTGATGTTGTTATCCTATTTTCGTAAAAGGACGATTGTTTTCAGCATGAGGTCGAAGAAGACCATTCTTGCATTAACGTTGCGCTCTATGTCGGTTTCCGCTCGCTCGAGTTCTTTGGCAATGCCTTCGACGTTGCGCTCGTTGATGAAGCGTGCAAAGCGACTACTGAACTGCGCCTCGTCAGCTTGCAGATAGCACAGCTGCGGCAGGCGGAAGTTGAAGGCGAAATTCTCGCGCACCATGCGTTGACAGTACTGCAAGAAATTCTTTTGCCGTTCCCTGCCCCATCCTGCCAATTCGTCGGCGAGTCGAGCCAACTCGGTCACCTTACGCCCGTAGCACAAGCGCATCAAACTAACGAAATGAGCAAAAAACTCATCGCGATCCTTCTGCGTGCCCAAACTGGCGAGTGCTGCGGTATAACTGCCTTCACTCAGTCGAGCCACGAGGCGTGCATCTTCTTCGCTCAAGGCCCGCTTCGTCTGTAAGGCAGCGGTAATATCGGTTTCGCGAATGGGAGGGAAGTCAATGCGTTGTGAGCGGCTGCGTATGGTTTGCAGAATGCTGTCAGGGTGGTCGGTCGTCAGGATGAAGACGGTTTTTGAGGGCGGTTCCTCAAGAATTTTGAGCAACTTATTAGCCGTATCTTCGCGTAGGGTCTCGGCCTGCCAGATGATGATGACGCGATATCCCCCTTGGCTGGAGGCAATGCTTAGTTTGCGCAAGATTTGGTCGCTCTCGCGCACGCTGATGTAGAGCTGTTTGTTTTCAGAGCGCAAATATTGTTGCCAAGTGGGCAGGGACAGATAAGGCCCGTCTTTTAGCATCATTTCGCGCCATTGGTCAACGAACTGGTCGCTAATGGGCGGATCGTTTTGCCCCGCAGGTTTGTAAACGGGGAAAGAGAAGTGCAAATCGGGATGCGCCAACTGCGCCACCATCTTGCAGGCCGCGCACTGGCCACAGGCGAAAGACGCAGAGCCATTCACGGGATGCTGGCATAAGAGGGCCGCGGCCAAGGCTAATGCTGTGGGCAACTTCCCCGTGCCCGCCGGACCTGCAAAGAGTAGGGCGTGAGGCACACGTCCGCTATCGATGAAAGATTGCAGATGCGCCACAACAGCGGGTTGGCCTACGATGTCGGCAAAGGTCGTCATTTCTTGCTTGTCTCTCCTTATGTTTAAGGATAGAGCGGTCAAAAATAAGGAAAACTATACGAACAGCAAAAGATTTTGCACGATATGTGACAAGAAGCGGCAAGCTTACCCCAGTCCTCGTTCCAAGGTCAGCTCCACTGTTGCTCCATCGCAAGCAATGCCCTCAATAGGCGGCGCACATTTCGTTAGGGAGACAGAGACTTGCGTAGAGGTAGGAAAGTCCGCCAACAAACGACGCGCAATGCGTCCGCATACGTGTTCGAGCAGACGAGAGGGTGTCTGCATCTCTTCTTGCACAACACGAAAGACGGCTGCATAATCAATGGTTCCGCCAAGGTCATCGTCGACAATAGCAAGTTGAGAGGGGGGCACTTCCACACGAACGGTGACGAGGAAGTCGCCGCCCACCACCACCTCTTGAGGCATGCAACCATGGTGGGCACGGAGCCGTATGTTTTGCAGCGTGATGGTCATGGAGTTATATGATTAAGTGACAAGTGACGAGTGGACTACGCCTTAACACGCGCGATTGAAACTCGTCACTTAAGATGTCACTTGATAACATGGCACTTACTGGAAATAGACGCGCTTCACACGTTCGGAAACGCCTGTCAGCACTTCATAGGGAATGGTTTCGAGCCAATCGGAAAGAGTGGTGACAGGGAGGTGGTCGCCGAAGATTTCGACCGTATCGCCCACTTTGCACGGAATGTCCGTCACGTCAATCATGCAGACGTCCATGCAGATGTTGCCCACGTAGGGAGCCTGCTGCCCGCCAACCAAGCAATAGCCCTTGCCGCAGCCCAAATGGCGGTTGAGGCCATCGGCATAGCCTATGGGAATGGCGGCAATGCGGCTGGGTCGCGTGAGCTGCCCCCGCCGACTATACCCCACGGTGCTATCGGCTGAAACGTCGCGCACTTGCAGGATCGTTGTTTTGAGCGAACATACGTTGTTAATGATGCCATTCGTAATAGGGTTGATGCCATAAAGCCCAATGCCCAGGCGCACCATGTCGAGATGGCGCTCTGGGAACCGTTCGATGCCCGCAGAATTGCAGATGTGGCGGAGTATCTTGTGGGGAAAAGCTCGCTGCAGCTGGCGCGATGCTTCATCAAAGAGGCGGAACTGCTCTGCGCTATAGTCGTCGAACTGTGGGCTGTCGGCCCCAGCAAAATGCGAGAAAACGCTTCGCGGAATGAGTGCAGCTTGATGGCGCAGGCGGTCGATGAGTTGAGGCATATCGCGCAAGGGGTCGAAGCCCAGACGGTGCATACCCGTGTCGAGCTTGATGTGGACGGGGAAGTTGGTGATGCCACGACGCTTAGCGGCACGAATGAGAGCCTCCAAGAGTTCAAAACTATATACCTCGGGCTGCAAACGTTGGTCGAAGAGGGTTTGGAAGGATGAGAGTTCGGGATTCATCACGATGATGTCGCCCGTAATGCCTGCGGCGCGCAGGTCGGCGCCTTCGTCGGCAACAGCCACGGCCAGGTAGTCCACACCGCGGTCTTGAAGCGTTTTAGCCATTTCTATGCTGCCAGCACCATAGCCCGATGCTTTTATCATGCAGACCATCTTTGTTTCGGGTTTCATGAAACTGCGGTAGTAACTCAAGTTGGCTCCTACTGCTTCAAGGTTCACCTCCAAGGTGGTTTCATGCACTTTCTGCACGAGCGCTTCGGTCAGTGCCTCGAAACCTGCTGCACGCGCTCCTTTCAGCAGCACCACCTCGTCGTGCAACTCTTCGAGCGTACCCGAGGCCAGCAGCGCTTCGGCACTGGGGTAAAACGTTTTCTTTAGTCCGAACAGCGTATGCTGCGAAGAGATGGCCTCGCCCACGCCAATGAGGCGCGTAACGTGGTGGTGGCTGATCATGTCGGCCACCTGCCCATAAAGCTGCACCGGCAGCATGCCGCTCTGCTGAATGTCGGAAAGCACCAGCACGAAGCCTTCGGGCGCCCGCCGTTCGGCAAAGTCGAGGGCTATGTTGAGCGAGTTGATGTCGGAATTGTAGCTATCGTTAATCAGCGTCAATCCCCTCACACCCGCCTTCACCTCCAAACGCATGGCCACAGCCTCAAGCAGCGGCATACGCTCGGCCATGTAAGCGGGCGTGAAGCCCAAATAAAGGCACAGCGTCAAGCAGTGGAGTGCATTCTCGAGTGAAGCGTCGTCGTCAAAGGGGATAGAAACATCGTGCTCCTGTCCTTTATATATATATAATATATGTATACCCCCCTGTTGCACTTCTATGCTCTTCACGTAGACGAAAGCCGCACTGTCCGTTTTCGACCAAGCCACGCGCTGCCCCCTGAAGCCCGATAGGGGCAGGCAGGCACGAATGGTTTCGTCGTCCTGATTATACACCAAGGCCTCAGCATCCTTGAAGAGCGAGAGCTTTTCAATACACTTCTCCTCCATCGAAGCGAAATTCTCCTGATGCGCCGTTCCGATGTTTGTCATCACGCCCACCGTGGGTTGCACGATGGCACGAAGTGCCGCCATCTCGTCGGGTTGACTGATACCTGCCTCAAAAATGGCAAGCTCTGTTTCCCCCGTCAGCAAACAAACACTCAGCGGTACGCCCACTTGCGAATTGTAGGAGCGAGGCGAACGTGTCACGCGGCGCGAAGGTGCCAACAGCTGATAGAGCCATTCCTTCACGATGGTCTTTCCGTTCGAACCCGTAATGCCCACTACCGGTAGGGCGTATTCCTCGCGATGGCGCTCGGCCAAACGTTGTAAAGCTTTCAACGGAGAAGGCACGACGAGAAAGACGGCTTCGGCAAAGCCCTCATCACTAGTGGGAAACTCGGGCCCCACCACGAAGCAGCGCACACCACGCCGGTATAGGTCGGCTATGTAGCGATGGCCATCGCCCGTACGCGTGCGAAGCGCAAAAAATAGCGTTGATTCAGGAAATGCCAACGACCGACTGTCTGTCAAGAGCCAGTCTATGCGCCGCGCGTCTTCGCGCAGTCCTTCCAAGCGAGCACCGATGAGCGATGCTATTTTTTCTATCGAATAATGCATGTGTAGTCTGTTACGTCAGCGCGAAGATAATGCAAAACGAGAGAAAAGGAAAACAAGAGCTTCATTTTTTTCTTTATATGGGATGCTTACAGAAACCACTGTCGGCGGCGGCCTAAGCTCTCCACGTTTGCTTTCGAAAGCAACAACTTTATCTAGTCTAAGTCCGTGTCGGAATGAACGAACCTCCATTTACGAAGTTAGGCGGAAGTCCCTTTGTTTTCGGGGCTTACCGCCTAACTCGCTTAGTTTCAAGTTCCGTCGTTTATTCCTCTACTGCTGCCTGCGCGGCGGCTAATTTTAGGGAATCTTTACTGAATATCAAATACTTACATAAGGACTGGTCAACATTTTAGGTGCAATTTTCGTGCATTCTGCATGTTCTGCACGTTGCTGACTCGCATTCTTTTGCATGAATATTCGCTTATGTAACAAATTGATTCATTTTCTAATCTTATTCTTTTTAGGGTTCAACTTTATTTGGTCAACATTTTGTCGAGCACATTCTGTAAACTATTTGTAAAGGTAATGATTTCTTCTGACTTCATGTTCATTCTGCACGTTTTTCTTGCAGAATGTGTTTGTTTTTAATATAAATTAAGGCAAAACCATATTCAATTACTAAATTCTCGTTTCGATTAAAAGAAAAATGGATGGAATTCAATGCCAAAAATTTAGGTTTAAGTTTAGATGTTCTTATATATAATGATAAGGTATTATAAACCTGAATCGGGAAAATGAAGGTTTAATCTTTAAGTTTAGAGGTGCAAGTATTACATCAGTAAACGTAAACCTAAACTTTGCAGGATGAAACGACTTGATGTTTCCCCATAATCATATTTTTCTTTTTACTGAAGACACTTTTTGTTGTGTTTTTACCGCTTTATTTGCTAAAATCCAATTCGTTTGGGAGTGTTTTCGTCCAGACGTTCATTGTCGCAATGATTGATGAGCATAGCGAGTTTGTCTTCCTTGGCATCGTGCAGGATACTGTCGATGGTGTAGTGACGGGCTATGTTCTCTATCTGGCCGCCGCTGAAGTCATATTTCGCTGCAAGCGTCTTGGCATCCATTTCGCTCAGGTCCGGAATCATTGAGCGCCAGATTTGTACCCGAGCATCGACGGTCGGTTTCTCGAACTTAATCTTGTAGAGGAAACGGCGCTCAAAGGCTTTGTCAAGGTTCTGCTGCAGGTTGGTGGTGGCAATCATGATGCCGTCCAGCGTTTCCATCTCCTGCAGGATGATGTTCTGGATGCTGTTCTCCATCTTCTCGACAGCTCTTTGCGCTCCTTGCTGACGGATGCCAATGATGGCATCTGCTTCGTTGAAAAGTAGGATAGGGGTCTGCATGGCTTTCTTCACCAGCTCACGATAGCGGTCGAAGAGGGCTTTGATGTTCTTCTCGGAGTCGCCCACCCATTTGCTCTTGATTTGCGGCACATCAACTACCATGATGTCGCGACCTGTTTCGCGAGCCAATTGATAGACAGTTTCCGTCTTGCCTGTACCAGGACCGCCATAGAAGAGGCAGGCGAAACCCGTACGGAAACCAGTCTGCTCCATCCGTTCACGAATCCTCTGGTAGTTCTCGGGTACGAAGAACGATTGTAATTCGCTGACTTGCCTCTGGTTCTCCTCTACATAGAACATCTTTTTTTCTTTCAGGTCCTTCGCCTTGATGACATCAGCCAGTTTCTCCTCGGCAATATTAATCCTCATTTCTGCGAGGAGATGGCGTTTCGTTTGCTCTGTGAGTTTATAGCGAGAAGTGTCAGCAATGCCGTCCTCGCAACGATGTTCAATGAGTGTCTTTATTATCAGCGGATGCTCACTATTGCGTAGTTTTCCTTTGGCAACGACATAATCTGCTTGGCTGGTGAAGCAATCTTCCATTTGTCCGAAACGGATGTCATCATCGTCCTTGTTTACCAACTGGTGGCAAAAGAACACAAGCAACAGGAAATCTTCCATACGTAGACGTCCTAACTCCTTAATCTTCTTGCAGAAACCTATCTGCGGATTCTCTTCGAACAATTTCTTCAGTTCTTCGTAGAGGGCCTCAGGAAGGATTGCATCGTCGTCGAGGTCTTCGAACATTTGACCGATAACTTCAAACAGGCCGGCACAGTCCATATTTGTGCGACTTGGCATTTTAAAGGCTTCGTTGTGCTTCATGGCCTTGATGACAGGCTGAGGTATGTCGAAGCAATCCTCGTCCTTTGCATCGCGATAACGCAGCAGACGATGTCGTGCCAGAGCATCGATATCGCTCGAATAGCTGAGGATTCGAATCTTGTTTATGTCCAGATGCGAAGCCAGGTCGTCGAAGTCCACACGTCGCGGACCTTTTTCCATGCAGACACAGAAGAATACAGCCTGACGTTCCGTAATGCCATACATCTCTGAGATCAAAGCAATATCCGGTGATGCATGCAACATAAACTCATCGCTCATCTTAGAGTCTCTCGATAGTTCTACAACGCGCTCAATGGCTTGTAAAAGTGTTGGCACTTGCTTCATTTGATTTTTCTTTCTTGGTGTTACTTTCTTTTCCATAATGTTCATTTTTTTGTTATATGAATAATATAGTAACCACCATGAAAAAATTTAATGATCAGGGCATATTTTTTTATTTTTTCTCTCAAACATAGCCAGCAATCGCTCATCTTCTGCTATTTCTCGCAGAAGTGTCTGAAGGCTGTTCCGTTTATTAGCCAAACTGCATTTCAGGTCAGCCACAATATATTCCAAAGCCTTCTCTTTCGAATCGAAGACATCATGGTATTCCAGCACAGTACCATCTGCCAGCGTCAACTTGCAACCACCCAACGAATGATGGTTGAACGGAATCTCTTTCTTGCCCGTGATGGTTGATTTCTTGATAGCATAACGCGAGGTGTGCGACAGGTAATAAACCGTATCGCCCACCTGCAACTCGTTGCCAAGTAGGCGATCTATGATATGACTTCTGGTATAATCCAACTTAACGGGAATACTCATATCAAATAAAGATTAAGGATTAAAGATTAGGGCTGATAGCTCACCTCCGGCTCTATGCTGCGAGAGCATAGGGCTGGAGAGGTTGAAGATGAAGGTGTTTAAGGATGTTATTGGTTTGCTTGGTAGAGCGAGTAGTAAAGGAAATGGTGTAGGGATAGGAGTCTGTGTTGGTAATGAGATGAAGGACCCTTTTTGATTTGAGGATTTGAGCGTAGCGACGAAATTGAGTAATGGAATTGGTGGTGATGGTTGTTGTGTTCATGATCTTTCTTTATTTATAATGTTTTAACTTTTCAACTTTTCAATTCTTCAACGTTTATAATATAGTCACATCATCAGAAAAATTTAAAGTTAGCCCTAATTATTTTTCATACACATGTTTTCATCCCTTCACTATTGTCCAAATGTTTTTCAATTAGGTTACATACATAAAACTCGGCGTATAGCTCATTTTGCAGGCTATTTTTGAGTGGTAGGTAGTCAATAGCTCAAATTGCAGGCTGCAGTTCTTTATCAAAATTTTGGTGCTGTAGA
>ONHN01000011.1 GCA_900317635.1 uncultured Prevotellaceae bacterium
TAAAAGTTGCCGTAGCTGGCACACCATGCTTAACCCCCGTCGCATGAAATGCGTCGTGGGGTATTAGATGCGGGGTGTATCTGCGTCTGTAGTAGGAGTTGCACATCAATCTAACTTATTGTTTGTGCGACTCCTACTACAGACGCATTGTAGTTTGTTAGCTTTTCCCCACGACGCTCTTCGCATACGCTTCGAGCGACGGGGGTTCTTTGCAGAGCAAAGCGCGTAGCGATCGAAGCATAATGTGCCAGCTATGGCGTCAGAAAGCCACTCACTAATAAAAATCCTCAAAACAGTAATAGACACTAACTCTTTCGTTGCTTGTATCAACTTTTACCGGACACCAATAATTGCTGATAGCCGCGATACTCGCAAGTTGCAACAGTGTGGGATAAATGGTGCGCGAAGCGTACCATACTATGCGTAACCGCGTACCGCGACGAGCGAAGCGAAGAGCGGTGCGCGGCTGGGCGGGCAACATGGCAGCAGTGCGCGAAGCGTACTGCACATCACGAAGCCACTTTGCGTCACAACTTATTAGCCATTCATCTTCTTAATGTGCGGTACGCTCTGCGCACCGAGTTTACCCGTTGTCACCTCCCGCGCATTTCTCTTCGCTGCGCTCATCGAAATACGCGGTTAAGTATGGTGTGGTGCGATCTGCGCACCATCGTAGCAGTAACATCCGAAACATGATTCCAACAATTTTTCGACCGCGCTTCGCGCGGTATTCTACCCCGCCCTTTCGGGCGGGGAATAAATCAAAGAATCAAAAAATTATATACGGGGGCACAAGGCCCCCTTTTTATTCTGCGACAGGGCGGACGGAGAATCCGTAGTAACGGCGGCTGCAGCTGAAGTAGAGCCGACCATCGCTGCTGAAGAAGAGGTAGTAGGCTTGGCTGCTGATCGACGGGTCGGGCGCTGACGACCAGTAGTAGCCGCAGCCGCCGGCCCAGAAGTGGTCGTCAGTGCCGGCCCAGATGTGGTCGTCAGTGCCGCGGCCACCCGCCGCGGGCAAGAAGAGGCGGTTGCCGTTCGAGGCGGTGAACAGCCGACCATTTACGCAGTCTATCGTTGTCGACTCGGAGGAACAGTTCAGCAACGCTTGGATACGGCCGAGTGTCGGCATCTTCCACGCGCCGCCCCATTTGGCTTTGGCCACGTCGTACTGCGGGTTGCCGCAAATATCGCCAAGATATCCAAACTCATTAGTATCCAATTTTCCGTCACCATTCATGTCGTGCCAGTACTTGTAATTCGTGTAGCCATAGAAGCTCTTCTCCTCGGTATCGCCCCAGGCGTAGTAGCCGCCATACTCAAAGGGGTTGCTTGCACCCACGTTGCAGCAAGCCCACTTGCCCGCTGCGCCCATGTCTATCAAATGCGGATGATGTGCGTCGGGGCAAAGACCCACCTCGACAGCAACATCGGTCTCTGTAGGTGGCGTATCGTCTGCGTCTTTTCCAAGAATAACGTTGACGAGCTTCGTCACGTCGCCAATGTTCACATCGCCGTCACCATTGAGGTCGTACTTACTTTGCGCCTGCGCCATGAATGAGACGAGCGCAAGTAGCGGGATAAACAGTAATCTTTTCATAATGATTAATAATTAATTGGTTAATAGTTAGTAAATAGTCAAATTTCTCCTACCACGACAGACACGACGCTTTCCGCGACAATCACTGCGGGCATCCGATGTGTAGTGTATGTAGTGTGAGTAGTAGTGTGTGTAGTGGTTGCAAAAGGGTTGAATATAGCAAAGCGGCACGCCGCACCCCCGCATAAAGAGGGGGTATGGCATGTCGCAAAGAGGCTCGTGAATGCACTTAAAGTGCTGCTATTCAGTATTTCGGGAGGGGGGAGTAAAAGCCGCCGCGCCGCAGAAAAGCCCGTCAGGGCGCAAACGAGACGCTGACGGAACGAGGAAGAAAGGAGATGCAAACAGGCGGAACATGGCGACGGTGGTTATTACGCAGGCAAATATATGTGTTTCAGCGCGGAAAGGCAAGCGATGAAAGATTTTTTTCAAGTTAAATAAAAATTCCCAAAAAGACACCATACCTCCCCTAATACCATGTCTTGCTATTTAGTGAGACCGAAACAAGAGGCAGAGAAGGGCAGCCCAGCCCTCTCTCCCTTGTTTCGAAATTAATGTAAACCCTATTTATGACTACACAAGTAGTCAACTAAAATCGTTAAACTACACTGACAGCCGTCCTTTCAAAGCCTGAAAGTCAGACTTTCAAAGCCTGAAAGTCAGACCTCCAAAGCCTGAAAGTGAGACTTTCAAAGCCTGAAAAAATTCCCTTCAGAGCACAGAAATCGGTTTTTCAGAGCCTAACACACTGAAAACATAGTTGTTATAATGAAATAACAGACCTTTTCTCAGAGCCTTGTTGCGCAGGTATCTGGGGCTGAAAAGCAATAGGAAAAGCTCACCCCGCCGTTCCACAAAAGGGAGCGCGGGGTGAGCTTTCTTTATTGGCGGTGAGGAGGCACGTTACTTCACGCCAGCCATCACCTTGCGCAGGGCCTGAGAGCCGTCGGTGCGCGTGATGCGCAGGAGGTTCACTCCGTCGGCAAGGCGCAGCGTGATGCGCTGTGCGCCCGTGGCGGAGCTTACGATGCGTCCGTCCGTCGTGATGGCTTCAGCGCGCTGGAGGTCGGCGCGAGCCGAGGAGATTGTGGCGAAGCCGTCGCGCACGCTCACTTGCAGTTCGTCGGCGGCATCCAACTGCTCGCTGATGCCCGTAGCGTCGGCAGGCACGAGGACGTAGCGCCCTGCATTACCCTGAACGCCGTAGAGCGTAAGGGGCTTGTCGAGCGCGAGGCGAGCCCCCGTTTGGCGGTCGAGAAGCTGATAGGCTGCCACGTCGAAGTTGCCGAGAGCTTCAAACGACAGCACGACGCTATCGGCAGCGGTGAAGATGCTCAGCGGCATGGCGCGACCGCTCTCAATGCGGCGCACGTCGAGGGCGCGGCCCTCCTGCGTAGTGAAGAGTGCTAAGCGCGGACGCACCTCGTCCTCGAAGAGGGTTTCTATCTGCGGCACGTCGTCGCCTTCAAGCAGGAGCGTGCTGACGCTGAGTCCTGCGGCCTGCGCTGTGATGCTAAGACCGCTGACGAGGGCGCGTGTAGGTTCAACCTCTGCGGCTGCATCGGCCAAGACGTTGCGATAGAACATATCTTCGGTAAATGTCACGCTGAGCTGCGTAGCCGCCGACGCTACCGTCACGAAGAAGGCTTCCATTGGCAGGATGGTCTCGCCTGCTGCGTCGGTCGTCAGGAGGGCATCGCCCAAGCTGATGGCCGTTGTGGCCACGTTGCCGTCGTAGCGCTTCACAGCCGTCACGTCGGGGTTAGCTGCCAGGAAGCGAGCTACGTCGATGTGGCTCATATAGGGATTGGGCACGAGGAAGGTCGTTGTTGCAGCATCGGCCTCTACGGTGACGCTCTTCGTGGTGAGTTCGGGGAAGAGGGCGCGGTCGTCGGTAGCGCGGTAGGTGTAACGCAGGGGCGTTTCGCCAGCTTCGAAGGCAAAGCGATAGGCCTCGTTGTAGTTTTCGGTGGCTGCGTCGTCGCGCACAATGCCCGTCTCTTGTATGTCGGACTGCGTCTGCGTAGCTTCGTTCCAGTAGTAGTAGGCCGTTTGCTCTTTGGGGAAGCGGAAGGTGAAGGTTTCGGCCGCATTGCCGTCGGGCTCGACGTAAGCGGAGAAGGGCTTCGTGCCGTAAGCAAAGGAGAGGGCGTTGAAGTGGCGGCTCCACTGCGTTTCGTTGACGACGGGAGCCTCCTCGTCGCTACCCGTGACGAGCTTGTTGGTAGCCGCGCGTGCCCAGAGGCGCTGATAAACGCGGGGCGCGAAGCGGTTGGCCCAATAGTTGTCGCCCGTGAGCGCTGTGAAGTAGTAGGCCGAAGCGTCCTGCGCCTCGCTACCACTGGTAGGATAAACCACCTTGTTGTCGGGCCACTGTTCTTTAGCCACGAACATATCGCCCGTCACCATTTGCTGCAACGGAGCAGAGAGCAGATAGTAGCGCTCGGGCGTGAGTTCTACGTTGACCCAGGCTTTGGTGTAGTTGAGTTTGAAGACTTTCTCGACAGCGGCGCGGCTTTCAAAGAAGATGCGGTCGCAACCGTAGAGGTCGGCGTTAGCACTCGTTACGGCCTCGTCGAGCGAGGGATAGGCGCGTGCCTCGGCAGGGATGATGACGTCGGTGCAGAGGTAGGGCGAACCGTTGGTCCAGTTGTTCCATGCGTTCCAGTCCTTGCTCGTTGTGGTTGTGCGCCACGTGGTTTGCAGGGGGTGAACGGTGTATTGTGCAGTGGTAAGGAGGTTGTCGCTACCGTCGTAGAAGTACATGGTGTATTGCCCTGCTTGCTGCGCGAGGAAGCCGCCCGTTATCCAGCCGTTGATGTCGCTCTGGACGGTCTGCTTCGTGATGTTTTGGTCGGGGAAGGAGATGTAGTAGCGCGTGTCGGTGGTGCCCAGTGCGCGAATGCTGATGTCGCCGCCCACGCAGGTCTTGCCCACTTCGATGTTACTAATGGTGTTGTTGCAGCTGGCATCGTCGCGGTTGTCGGGCACACCGTCGTGGTCCACATCGTTGCGCAGCAAAATGCCGTAGAGCTTAATGGTGCGGTTGGCCGCCAGGCCTTGACCAGCGGTGATGTGTATCTCGTCGTAGTCGGCTGTAGGCGAAACGAGCAGCACTTGCTTGCCGCTGCCCTGAATGACGTTGGCACCGAGCACGCCCCAGTTTTGAGCTACTTCGCCCGTTTCTACACCATTGCAGAAGGTGCCTACTTTAAGGACGCTCCCCACGTTGGCGTTGAGGCCTACGATGTCGTTGTTGACCACGACGCCCACTTGGTGGCGGAAGTCGACGGTGCGTCCGAGCTTCACGATGATTTCCGTTGAACCTGCCTCCACGGTCTTCTGCATCAAGGCGTAGGTTTCAAGGGCATCGTCGATGTCGATGATGTTAGAAAGGTTGTTGGTCACGCCCCCCACGCTGGCCACGTTGACCTGCGTGCCGAGGTTGACGATGGCTCCCATGTTGTCGTAGTTAACGACGTAGGCCCCGTCGCGGATGATGTTGTTGCGCACGTCGGAGGGGTCGTCCCAGAAGCCGTAGTAGAACTTCACGTCGGAGACGTTAAGGTCAATCGTTCCTATCTTCCAGAGCTGTATTTCGTTGACCTTGATAGGATTTCCGTCGCCGTCCACTTTGGGTACGGTGATGGAAAGGCGTAGCTTTTGCGATTTCTCGTTCGTGCCCACGAGGCCGAGGCCCACCACGCCTGCATCTTCAACGATGCTGGAATAGACGCGGTTGCCTTCCTTGTCGAAGCAGCGAATTTGGAACGCGTTGAGCAGGCTTAGGCCGAGGTTGGTTTGCTGCATCTCGACCACGAAGCCGAGGTGGATGTTCTCTAAGGCATTGGCCTTTGAGCCATCGTAGATATAGGGGTCTTCTTCGGAGAGTTTCTTTATGCCAACGATGACGCCGTTAGCACCCAGCAGTTGTAGCCCGCCCGTGTATTCAGCGCAGTCCGTAAGGTCGGCGTTGAGTACGTTGTCGGGGTTGGTCATATTGCTAATGGAAAGGACGTTGGCTGAGGTTTCGCCGTGGAGGTCGTCGCTGAGGGCGTATTCGGGGTCTTCGCCTTCGATGTTGAAGAAGGCGTGTTCGGGCGAAGGCTCCTGGAAGTCGTCGCTCGTGCCGTGGTTGAGGGTAATGTCTTCGTAGCACCCATCTTCGGCTGTAGCGCGGAAGGTGTAAGGTCCATCGGCGTTCATCCCCGTGACGAAGCCGTCGGGCGTTACGGCGCAGGCACCGAGGTTGTCGTCGGGCTGGCTGATGAGTGTCCACGTCACGTTGAGGTCGGGGTTGGCCTTGAGCTGATGGGTTGACTGGTTGGAGCAGAGGTTGGTGTTGCACGTGGGGTTGAGGGTGCATTCGTGTTCAACGGCAGCCTTGGGGCGCACGAAGCCGTAGTACACACCGAAACCACTACCGAGGTTCAACACGCCAAGGGCGGTGTAGAAGTAGATGCCTGCACCGCTAAAGTCCTGGTCGGCCACGATGTAGGACGTTTGGTCGCCGCCCGAGGCAATGGCCAGGGAGAGGGCTTCGGCAGAGATGGTGGTGTTTTGCACCTGATTGCCTTGCTTGTCGTAGAGGTGTATCTCGACCCACGTTCCAAGCGTGAGCACGTCGGCCACTTGCACGAAGTTGTATTTGAAGCCTACTTGGTCGCCCTTGTGGAAGAGTTCGGAGGCGGAAGCGTCGGAGTTTTTAGCATAGACGTTGGCATTACCTTTGAAGGCGATGCTGGCCAGCTGCACGGCACTGACGAGGGGCACGGTGTTGGTCAGATCGTCGTCGATAGCGCGATTGCGGTAGGACTCTACCACGGGCAAGGGAATGCCGCCCACGAGGGGTGAAGGCATGTAGGCCTCGCAGCTGACGTCGTAGGTAGAGGGAAGGCTATTGGCTTCGCAATAATCGCGGATACCACTGGTAGTGAGGTAGATGTCGTGGGGGTCGCCCACGAAGGCATACTTCACGCGCAGCGCAGAAGCCACGCTCACGTCGAGGCCGCCCCCTTGCACGAGGGCTACCTCGTCGAACTTAACGGGACATTTGGCGGTGAGGTTGACGCAGCTCTCCTGGTCGCCTGGGATGCCGATGAGCGTCAGTTTGACGCCACTGCCAGCATTACCCTCGCGCACGGTCTGGTCGGCCACGCGCTTACCGTCGCAGTAGAACCAAAGGTGCATCGTTTTGATGACATCGAGGTTGAGCACGCTGCTACCGCTGCTGGCCACGATGCAAAAGCCTGCCGTGGTGCCGCCAGCATAGTAGTTTTTCATGTCGCGCACGCTAACCGTGGGGCTGGCCGCAATGGTAATGCCTGCCGTAGAGGGGAAGATGGCCTCGTCGTCGATGTTTTCGTTGGTGAGGTTCTCAAGGCCACTCGTGCCCGAACCCACACTGACCACGTTGATAACGCGGTTGACGGCGCAATGGCGACCTACCAAGGCGCGGCGCTCGCCGAAATAGTTTGCCCCTGTAGGGTCGGTCTCCTGCAAGACGGGGGCGTTCTGCTTCGTACGGGCCATTTCGGCGCTTTCATCATCGGAAACGTCGTCGCCTGACTGTGCCCAGAGCGTTGCGGGCAGTGCACAAAGGCAAAGCCACAACATGGCACGAAGAGAATAGAAAGATAGTGTATGTTTCATTGGTGAAGCTTATCGTTAAACTTTGAACTCTTAAACTTGAACTCTTAAGCTCTTACAAATCGTCCCAGAGCTTACGGGAAGGCTGTTTCCAGCTGGCGACACCCTTCTTGCGGGTGCCTTGCCAGCCCCATTCTTCATCGTCGTCGGTGGAGAGGGCAAGACAGCCTTGCAACAAGACGGGCAAGGCGTTTGCCGTAGGACGCTTATATTGTTTTCTCATTGAAATATGTCGTTTCGTTATCGTTTAGTTTGTGTGTGTGTGCGGAAGGAGGGGGCGAGGGAGCATGAACGCTGCTGAGCTTGTGCGGGAGATGCAGGCGAGACGCCTGCGTACCCAGTTAGAGCTACGACTGCTAACAAGCGCGGTTGAGCGCTTGTCACTCGTCACTCGTCACTTAAAATAGTACTTTACGTCCGTCGCGGATATAGATGCCGCTGGCAGCACTGCGCACGCGGCGACCCTGGAGGTCGAAGGTACGCGAAGACGTGGACGTTTGCAGGGCGGGGGCTGTTATGCTCGTGGGGTCGCTAAAGGTAAAGCCACGCACGGGGGCGGGTTCATCGCTGACGAGGTAGGCCTTGCGGGCATCGTTGAGGAAGGCACCGCCGTCGGCAGCTCCATAGTAGAAGCCGATGGTGCTTATGTCCGTAGCGTCGGCCAGGGCCAACTTGTAGTAGTACGTGCCACCCGTAGTGAGCTCTTGCACCAGCGTGCCGCGCAGGTCGTTGGCGACAGGTTGGAAGCCGTCTTCGTCGGTAATCTCGAAGACGTAGCGACCATCGCGCGCCTTGATGAGCACTGCCGTTTCGGCGGGGATGACGTCGCCTGGCTGATAGCAGAAGTCGATGTTGAGGCGTCCGCCCGAGAGGGTGACGGCGGCGGCCTCTACGCCTTCGGGCACGACGAGGGGCAGGTCGTAGTAGAGCGTGCCGTAGCCAGCTCCCGTTACTACGAGCTGGGTTTCGTTTTCGAAGAACGTCATTTCAATCTTGTTGATATTGGCAGCTACCTGCTCCGTCGTTTCGGCATCGATGTAGGCACGGTTGGGCAGGAGATAGCGGTTGGATGGGTGAGCCAGGATGGCCTTACCGCTGGAGTTCTTGGAAAGAATCCAATAGTTCTTGCGCGCTGTTTTACCCTCGGCGGTGTTGAAGTCGCCAAAGTCGTTGGTCTGAGCGTTTTCGCGTCCCACGGTTTGTTCGCTCTCGGCAATGCCTTTCCACACGTTGCCCTCGAAGATAGCGACATCCTCGGGCGAGGGCATCTTTCCTGCTGGCCACACGTTGAGCATGACGCTCTTGCTGCCTTGGGCTTGCGTCGTGCTGCGAACGAAGACGGCGTTGCCGGCTGGCACGTTCTGCACCTTCGTCATTTGCACCTGGCCTTTGCGCTTGTCGGCAGCAGGAGCTTCGACAGGCGTTTGCAGCCACCCGCCTTGGAAGATGTCAACCGTTTGACCCGCTTTGAGTGTACCCACGGCGAAGTCGAAAGGGAAGTAGGCGGAGGTCCAGTCGTAGTCGCTGGCATCGACCAGCAAGGGGAGCTCGAGCGTGGGTGCGGGAGAGATGATCCACGCGGAGTTGGTGTTTTTAGCACTGCTGGCTGCTTTCACCACACCGCCCTGGGCACCGTCGGCTATGCCTTGCACGGCAAGGTAGCCACTGGCTACGTCGGCACCCGTGCCGCTCGTCGTGCTATACACGCAGAGGGCATACTGTCCGTCGATGAGGCGTTGGAGGTAGAAGCGGGCGGCATCGGCTTTGGTCGTTGCCGTTTTGGGACAATTGGTGGTAGCGTCGATCGTGCTACCGATGTAGCGCCCCGTGTTGGCGTTGCGTATAATATAAATATTGTGTTCGGGGGAGAGCAAGCCCGTAGCATTCTCGCCGTTCAGGGCACCATGACCTACGAGTTCGAACTGCCAGAGGGCACTGGCATGACTCATGTTGCGCTGGGCAGCATAGTAGTCGACGGTGCGGGCATGATAGAAGAAGGCGGCCTCGTCAGCATCGTAGCTGAAAGCGCCCGTTTCGTCGCGGCGATAGGTGGCGTGGGTATGGTCTACGTCTTCAAGCCAACCGCCACCATTGAAGACATCGGCGGCATAGTCGGAAATGCTACGCGCTACGTTGCGAATGCGATAGAAACCATCGGTGTTCAATTCGGGCGACTCGCCCTCGAGCGTCTCGTCGATAGTGCTGAGGTCGCTGACGGGGATGAACTCCCAGTCGGAAGCGAAGCCCTGGTCGCTACGGGCATAGATGGCGTGGTCGTTGGCGGTGGTGTTCATTGAGAACCAACCGTTCGTGGCCGAAGCCTTCTGCAGGGAAGCGTAGCGCATGTCGCCGTCGCTACTCTTGACGATGGTGGTATTGTATGCATCGTTGGCCGTGAGGTTCCACGAAGCGGTATTGTCGCTAATGCTGACGCGAATGGAGGAGCCTGCACCAGCCTTGCTCGTGAGGAAAGACGTGCCGCCTACCTGACCCAACTGCCATACGCTGAGCTGCGTGGGTACCGTGACGCTTTGCAGCGCAGTGCCGAGGGCATCGGGTGTGAGGTAATAGCCGTGGCGACGGTTGCGAAGCAGGTAGTTTTGGCCTGCAGGGAAGGCGGCCACTGTTTGCGCATCGGTGCGAGCCTTTTTGGCTGCATCGATGGCCTGAATGAGGGCTTTGAAGCTGGCACCCTTCGTGCGGTCGGCAGCCTCGTAGGTGGAGAGGTTGGCCACACCATTGGCTGCTGCTATGTCGAGCAGGTCTTGATAGGAAAGGAAGACATACTTAAAGTAGTCCTGATTTTCTATTGTCCCAGTCTTGACAAAGACGTTGTCTTCGCCAATGAGGGCAATGTTGTCGTAGTACCAACTATTGCCCGTAGAGCCCACACCAGTAGAAATGGTGCAACCCACGCGGTCGTAGGGATTGGCAGTGATGTACCACACGGCATCGCTCGTCTGTTGCGAGAAGAAAGCTAAGTTGTTATTGTACTGACGGGCATTGCTCAGATAGGGACCTTCGAACGTGTTGCTTGCGTATGCGTGAGTTTCTTGCTCAGCACCCACAGAGGCGATGTAACACCCCTCGCTGGCACTCGTAGCTCCATTTACGGCCACGAAATACCACAGCGAGGCATCGTCCATGTTTTTGCTGACGCGCTCGAGCTTCGGACGATTTCGGTTGTAGCCATTATAACGCAGGTAGCGATACTCATGCGTGTTATCCGAATCGAGGTTCGGATAGGCATTCATAATGACATAGTAAACGGGCGAGGCCGATGTACTAAGTTGCGGAGGGTCCGCCGGGCCAGCCGCAGATGGTAGCGCCCCCGCCACAGACAGCAGGAGAACACCCAAAAATGTTTTTCTCATTGTTATTGTTTAGTTAATGTTTTTCTCATTGTTATTGTTTAGTTTTTGTGTTGCTCAGAATAAGAGGAATGAACTTAAGGGGCGGGTGAGCGAAAATGGGAGATAACCTTTTTCCAGCAATCAAGTTCATCAGACAGGGAAGGTTCCAGCCATCTCATCTACGGTTTTTACCCATAGTTTCATCAGTCTGCATCATCTTCATCAAGTCCCTAAGCATCTATCATCAATGCTTTTTATACCAACTAATATGGCATATAGACCAAAGCACGCTCTCTTTTTGCGGGTGCAAAAATAGTAACAAGTGCAAAAGTACCCCCCCCTCAATCGTTAATCTTCGTTAAATAAGTGTTGCGAAGAAGCTCCATTTGCAGGGTGCAAAACCCACGACCTTACGCAAGGCTCTATACATCAACACAATAAAGGAACCTTCGGACATATAAAAGTAGCGCGAAGGTTTTTCGGCGGAAAAGGCCATTTGCTAACAGAACATTGCAAAAGGCGCTAAATAATATGGACGAAAGTGGGAATTTCCCCGACGGAAAAGCGCGAAGAAATATGATAGCAATGATGGGGAGACTCTGAAGCTCCTACACAAAAAAATAAACGTTTCCGTTAAGCCAAAAGAGCAGAAAGCTTGCTTTATGCCTTGGCTAAGAAAACGCAAGCTGATAAGAACGAAGAAAACCTATATATCTAAAGTAGAGAATGGACATATTGACATCCAATTATCTACGCTATTCAAGATCTTTGCAGGATTAGGCAAAAGAGTTTCGGTAAGGATATTGTAAAGGATGCAGAAACTTCTGCAGGATAACACAAGTGACAAGTGACGAGTGACAAGTTGCAGCAGCGCTTATTAGGGCGTAGCCAACTTGTCACTCGTCACTTGTTACTTAAAGCGTCGCTCGTCACGCTATGCTTCGCGGCGGACGATGCCGCGCGTTGACTGCGAGAGGAAGTTGGTGATGACTTCTATCTCGGGACTTTGCGGTATTTGCTCCTTTATTTTCAGGATGACATCGCTAAGGTCGTCGCCACCACTGTAGAGCATGCGATAGGCATTGGTGACGTGGCGTAGCATGCGTTCGTCCATGCCTGCCTTTTGGAGAATCTGGGCATTGACACCGTGATAGCCTGCGGGGTGACCGCCAATGATGAGGTAGGGCGGCACGTCCTTCTGCACGCATACTCCACTCTGCACAAGGCTGTAGCGTCCGATGCGCGCCTTGTGCTGAACAATAACGCCTGAAGAGAGGATGCTGTGGAAGTTGACGCGGCAGTCGCCTGCTACCTGCGCTCCGATGCCGAGCACGCAAGCGTCATGCACGTGAACGTCGTGACAAATGTGTACACCGTCCATGAGGAAGCAGTCGTTACCGATAACGGTGGCACTGTCGTCGTTGAGGCCTCCGGCAATGACGACGTTCTCGCGAATGCGATTGCCGTTGCCTATCACGACGTTGGTGCGATGGCCCGTTTGATAGCGGAAGCTTTGGGGCGTGGCACCGATAACGGCACCTTGGTAGATATAGTTGCCCTCGCCAATCTGAGCACCTTCAAGGATGCTGGAATGCGCCATGACAACGGTGCCCGCACCAATGCGTACATCTTTATCTATATAGGCAAAAGGATGAACCTTCACGCCCTCGCCCAATTGTGCTGAGGGATGAATATAGGCCAAAGGACTAATGAGTTCGGATTGCATGATATGTGTTAGGTTTTGGGTGTTTAGTGGTTTAATGTTTATGAAACCACGAAGGGCACGAATGTTCAGCAAATGAACACGAATGCTCTTGCGCCCAATGCGCGGTTGTTAACGTTTATTGTTTCATGTTTAATGTACTACTCTCTGCCGCCGCCCAAAGCCTGATAGAGGTTGATGACGGCTTGCACTTGCTCGAACTGGTCGGAGATGAGCGAGAGCTGGGCTTGCAGCACGCCTTGTTGAGCCGAGAGGGTTTCGATGTAGGACGTCTGGCCGCCGTTGCGGAAGAGGAAGTCGGCACTCTCGTAGGCTGACTGCACCTCTTTGAGATAGAGGCGGTCGCCTTCGGTGCGCTGGATGGCGGTTTGGTAGTCGCCAAGGGCGTTGGTCACTTCGTTGCCCGCCTTGAGGAGCTGTTGCTCGAAGTCGAGTTGTGCGGCCTCTTGCTGCAACTTAGAGATTTTCAGGTTAGCGCGAAGTTTGCCTTGCGCAAAGATGGGTTGCGTGAGTCCGGCAATGGCAGAGAGCAACATCTTGCCAGGATTGACAATCATGCCCGCATTGTTGGTCCAACCTGCCGAACCGCTGAGCGTGAGCTGCGGATAGAACGCGCCTTTAGCACCCAGCACACCGTAGTAGGCGTAGGCCAGCTGCAATTCGGCGGCGCGCACATCGGGACGGTTTTGCAGGAGCTGCAGGGGGACACCCACTTGCAAACTTTGTGGGAATCGCGCACCTTCCAGCGTGCCGCGCGGAACGGCGTGGGAAGTTTCGTGGAGGAGTTCGCACAGGGCGTTCTCGGTAGCGCGAATGTTGTTGCGCAGCGTAGGCAAGCTGTTGGCCACAGTGGCACGGTTGGCTTTGGCCTGGGCCACGGCAGCGGCGGTGGTGGCACCCGTTTGGAACATAACGTCCATCGTGCGCACGTTTTCGTCCCAAAGGGCGAGGGTGCTGGTGGTTGTAGCCTCTTGCGCATCGAGCATACAGAGCGTGTAGTAGAGGTTAGCCACAGCAGCTACGATGGCGGTCTGCGTGGCTTGTTTGCCTGCGCGCGCCATGTAGAGCGTTTGCTCACTTTGCTTCTTGGCATTGCGAAGCGTGCCGAAGAGGTCAATTTGCCAACTGGCCTGAATGGGCAGGGTGTAGGCCTTCGTTGCTTTGCTAAAGTCGAAGGACGAAATGGTGCCCTGCGGCGCGAAAGCTATCTGCGGCAAGAAAGCCAGCCGGGAGGTCATAAGGCCAGCCTCGGCCTGCTTGATGGTGAGTTCGGCCTTACGAATATCGGTGTTTTCGGCCAACGCCTTCTCAATGAGTTGCTGCAGAAGCGGGTCGGTGAAGACCTCGCGCCACGGCATGTTGCCGAAACTGGTCGTGTCGGCCGACAGCACGTCGCGATAGAGGTCGACGGGGACATTGGTACTGTCGGCAGGCTGATAGTTGGAGAACAAACCTCCTGGCGACTTGCAGGAAGCAAGGGCACACAGGCTCAGCACGAATATGATGAGTTTGTTGAGATGCATGGTTAACGTTTAATGTTTATGTGTTCTGACCCCACCCTCTGCCCTCTCCCCTTAAAGAAAGGGGAGGAGGGGCAGCGTGGGCTTATAGTGCTTACGACTTGCTATACTGTTCGATATCGGGTTCGGCATCGGCATTGTCAATGTCTTCCCAAACCATTGGTTTTACTTTCTCTTGCAGATACTGGAAGATAACGAAGAGGCCGGGCACGATGAAGATTTGGCATATCATACCTATCAACATACCACCCACGGCAGCGGTACCGAGCGAGCGGTTACCATTACCGCCAACACCGAAGGCAAACATCATAGGCAGCAGACCAATAATCATGGCGAACGAGGTCATCAAGATGGGGCGCAGACGCGCACTGGCACCGAGGACGGAGGCCCACGTGATGTTCATACCCATCTTGCGACGTTCCAGCGCAAACTCAACAATCAGGATGGCGTTCTTGGCCAACAGACCGATGAGCATGATGAGAGCAATCTGCGTGTAGATGTTGTTTTGCGCCGCACCAAAGATAGGCAACAAGTTGTTGATGCCGCCCATCATGTGGATGAAGATGAACGAGCCTGCTAAGCCGAACGGTACGGAAAGGATAACGGCAAAGGGAAGCAGATAGCTTTCGTACTGGGCCGAGAGCAGCAAGTAGATGAAGACGATACAGAGGGCGAAGATGATGCCCGTCATACCCGAAGCGTTGGCCTCGTCGCGCGACATGCTGGAGAACTCGAAGCTGTAACCTTGTGGCAGCATGCGCTCGGCTGTCTCGGAAATGGCCTCCATCGCCTGACCCGAGGTGTAACCTTCAGCTGGCGTACCATTCACGGCAATTGACGTAAAGAGGTTGAAGCGGGTGATGTTGTCGGGACCATAAACGCGCTGAATGTTCATAAACTGCGTGATGGGCGCCATATCGAAACCCGTGCGCACCATGACTTTCTTCAAGGATTCCACATCGATGCGCTGGCTGGGGTCGGCTTGTATCATGACGCGATAGAGCTTACCGAAACGGTTGAAGTTGGAGGCATACAAACCACCATAGTAACCTTGCAGCGTCGTGAGAATGTCGCTGGGCGTGAGGCCCGACTTAGCACACTGGGCTGCATCGATGTCGATGAGGTATTGCGGGAACGAGGGGTTGAACGTGGTCTGCGCCTGCTGTATCTCGGGACGTTTCTCAAGTTCAGCAAGGAAGTTTTTCGCCACGTCGAAGAACTTATCCAAGTCGCCGCCCGTACGGTCCTGCAACGAGAAGGAGAAACCGCCAGAAGCACCGAAGCCGGGCACCATCGGGGGCTGGAAGAAAATGCACTGCGCATCTTTTATCGCGTCGCGACACTTGAGGATAAGCATAATGGCAATGATCTGCGCACTCTCCTTCAGCGAACGCTCTTCCCATGGCTTGAGCTTGATGAAGAACGTGCCGTAGCTGGCACCTTGTCCGCCAGTCACACCGAAGCCCGACACCCTGGCACGCGTCAGGACAGCGGGGCTGGAAGCCACAATGCTGTCAACCTGTTCGAGGACGCGGTCCGTGCGGTCTTGCGACGTGCCAGGAGGCAGCGTGACAGCACCCATGACGAAGCCCGTGTCTTCCGAGGGAATAAGGGCCTGCGGCGTGCGGCTCATCAAGAAGAAGAGGCCCGCGATACCCACAACGACAGCACCTATGGAGATGAGGGGCTTGCGCGTAATCTTAACGACGGTGTTCTTATACTTATTAAGCTGATGGTCGAAGAAGCGGTTGAACCAAGCGTGGAAACGACCGACAACGGTCAATTTCTTGCCTTCCTCCTCTTCGTGAGGTTTCAAGAAGATAGCGCAGAGGGCTGGCGAAAGCGTCAAGGCGTTCAGTGCAGAGAAAGCTATGGAGACGGCCATCGTGATACCAAACTCACGATAGAACGTTCCGCTCGTTCCGCCCATGAAGCTCACGGGGATGAACACGGCCATCATCACGAGCGTAATGCTCAAAATGGCACCGCCCAACTCGCTCATGGCGTCAATGCTGGCCTTCTTGGCGGAGGTGTAGCCCTGGTCGAGCTTGGCGTGGACACCCTCCACAACAACAATGGCGTCGTCCACCACAATGGCAATGGCCAGCACAAGGGCATTTAGCGTCAACAAGTTGAGCGAGAAGCCTATTAGGTTGAGCGCAAAGAACGTACCTATCAACGACACGGGGATGGCAATGGCCGGAATGAGCGTTGAGCGCATGTCTTGCAGGAAGATATACACCACGATGAACACCAACAGGAAGGCCTCAATCAGCGTCTCCATCACTTCGTCCATAGAGGCGTAGAGGAAGTCGTTGACGTTGTTCAGCTCTACGATGTCGAAGCCTTCGGGCATCGTCTTGCGTGCTTCATCGAAGAACTCTTCAATGCTCTCTACCGTCGTCGTAGCGTTGGTTCCAGCCAGCTGATAGACGATACACGTTACGGCCTTGTGGCCATTGGTGTGGCTGGAGAAAGAATAGGTTTCGCGGCCTAACTCGAGGCGTGCCACGTCGCGCAGGCGGAGCACTTCGCCGTCGGGCAAGGCTTTCAAAATCATGTCCTCAAACTCCGTTTCGGTAGAGAGACGACCTTTCCAGCGCAGCGTGTATTGGAACGTTTGGTTTTCACGTTCACCGATAACGCCTGGCGCAGCCTCAATGTTTTGCGTTGCCAGCAAGGCCATGATGTCGGAGGGCATCATTTGGAATTCGGCCATCTTGGCGGGGTCGAGCCATATACGCATGGAGTAGTTACCACCCAGCACTTCGGCATCGCCTACACCGTTGATACGTTTCACCTGCGGAATGACGTTAATCTGCGCATAGTTCTCAACAAACTCTTGCGAGTACTTATCGCTCGTGTCAACCACGGAGAATACGGCGAGCATCGAGTTCTGACGCTTCTGCGTAATCACACCAACGCGCGTTACTTCGGCTGGCAACAAACCTTGGGCCATCGCCACGCGGTTTTGCACGTTCACAGCAGCCATATCGGGGTCGGTGCCTTGCTTAAATGTAATCGTGATACGCGCCGAGCCAGTACTCGTGGCGGTGGAGGACATATAGTCCATGCCTTCAACACCATTGATTTGCTCTTCAAGAGGCACAATCACAGAGTTCAACACGGTTTGCGCATTTGCACCCGTATAGGACGTGCTCACCGAGATGGTGGGCGGCGCAATATCGGGATACTGCAATACCGGCAAGCTGAGAAGGCCCATGAAACCTAAAATAACGATGAGAATGGATATCACCGTCGAAAGCACTGGCCTTTCTATAAAGCGGGATAAATTCATAAGATCCTTTCGTTAAGAATAAAGAGGTGTGTCGCTTGGATGAAAGGTTAATGGTTTTCGGCGCACAGCCTTTATAAACCTTAACCCTTAAATCCTCATTATTTACATTATCTTTCCTTCCTTCATTTCCTTCTGCGCATTCTCGCGTATTTTCTTACTCTCCTCGGGCGTGATGGGCTTGATTTCAGTGCCATTCTTAAGGTTCTGAACACCTTCTATGACAATGCGCTCGCCCACTTTCAGACCATCCGTCACGACGAAGTTCTTACCGTCGTGCTGGGGCTGCACTTTAATTTCGCGACTCTGCACCTTGTTGTCTTTACCTACAACGTAAACGAAGATTTTATCCTGTATCTCGGTTGTAGCAGCTTGCGGCACGAGGATGGCACCACTATTAAATACGGGTACAAGAATCTGTCCCGAGCCGCCACTACGCAACACGCGACCATCGTTTTCGAACGTAGCACGCACCTGCACGGCTCCCGTCGTTTGGTCTATCACGCCGCCAATGGCATCGACGCGTCCCGAACGGGTATAATCTGTGCCGTCGGCCAGTTTCAGCGTCACGAGGGGGAACTTGCTGATGGCATCGCCCACACCGCCGCTACGCGTCATGCTGAGCAGTTGTTTCTCGTTCATGGCGAAGTAAACGTTCATGCGGCTGATGTCGCTGACGGTGGTGAAAGGAATGGTCATTGACGGACCTACCAGCGCGCCCACCTTCAGCGGTATCATACCTATAACGCCGTTGGCAGGACTCGTCACGGAGCAGAAGCTCAGGTTGTCGCGGGCGGCGGCAAGTTGTGCTCTGGCCTGTCCCACTTGAGCTTGCGACGTACCCACCTGCGCCTTGGCCGACCCTACGGCCACGCGAGCGGCTTGCAGCTGGCTCTTGGCACTGCCCAGCTGAGCTTGCAGGCTCTTCAGGTTGTTCTCGGCCTGACGAAGCTGATAGTCGCTACCCAGGATTTTCTGCTCGTACTGGCGGCGCACGTTCTGCAGCGTGAGTTCGGCCGTGTTGATATTGGCTTGAATAACGTTCACTTGCTGCTCGCTGCTAAGGACGTTTTGCTCGGCGGTCTTCACGCCTTCCTGAGCGGCCACAACGCCTTGCTGGGCAGCGTTAACAGCTTCTTGCGCGGCGTTCACTTGCTGACGATACTGCTCGCTATCAACCGTGAAAAGCACTTGTCCACGACTGACGCTCTGACCTTCAGAAACGTAAATCTTCGTGATGAAGCCCGACACTTTCGGACGTATCTCAACGTCTTGTACGCCCTTAATCGTGGCGGGATAGGAGGTCTTGAGCTCCGAGGGAGACGTGCCTACCGTCATCACCGCATAGCGGTTGTCGGCCTCAGGCATCTCCTGCTTGTTGCTACAGCTCACCAGCGCGGCGGCGGCAAGCAAGAATAGAATGGTTTTCTTCATTTGTGTATCAAGTAGGTTTATAATAATTTATTTAGCTTGTAAGATTGTCCTCTCTGTTAGGCCAAAAGCATACACAACAGCCTACGCCGCGAATACAACCCGTAGCCAAAGCGTAAGCATAGGCAGCAACCTAAAAGGTCGTATGCCTACTTTTAAGGCGCGAAGTTACGAAAAAACTTTTTTAAAGCAAAAAGTTTTCGCTTTTAATCTTGTTTTCCCTACAAACGAGCCAGCATAAACGGCATAAGTGACAAGTAAGCATAGCTTAAGGGGTGCTCTGACAGATAGAACACCCCTTAAAGTCGTTACTTCTTCAGTTGTTGGAAATCCTTCTTGATGTCGGCCACGAAGCCGTCTATCTTATCCTTCGTCACGTGTTGCATCACGACGATGTGAGCCAGCTCGCCGCCGAAGTGCTCATCGTAGCCCTGCGCGAGCGTATATTTCGCGCACATCGCTTTGGACGGGCGTTTGAAGAAGACGGTGTTGCTATACTCGTTGACCCAGCAAGGATAACCAATCTTGTCGAGTGCTTGCTTCAAGTAGGCCGTTCGCTCCATGATGCTCTTTGCTTGTTCGGTCCAGCGCTTGAGACCATCGTTTTGGATGAGCCACCAGAACTTCAGCGGTTGCATAGAGTCGCGCGAACAGTTTATCATTTTCATGTTGCCGTTGAGATAGGTCACGTTGAAGTCGGACTGATTGTCGTAAACTTCTTTCGTACACAGGAAGAGGCCCGACGGAGAATCAATACCAAAGAACTTATGTCCGCTGATGGCTATCGACTCAAAGCGCATCTTCTTGTGGCTCACCATGTCGCGATACTTCGTAAAGGGCAGGTAGCCGCCAAAGAGTGCGGCATCAACGTGACGATAGACGCCAGGGAGTTCGGGATGACGGTCGAGCACGGCGTTGAGTGCTTCTTGATCGTCGATGGCACCCTTAAACGTCGAGCCCATGGCATATACTACCAAGGCGGGGCGCGAGGTGACGAGCGCTTTCTCCAACTCTTCGGGTATCATGCGTCCCATGGCGTCGCTTTTCACAAGTCGCAGCTCCAAGTTCTGCAAATGCGCCAGGCGCATATTCGAGTAGTGGGCCTCGTCGCTGACGTAAACCACGGGCATGAGGTGCGTCTTCTGTTTCAGGTAGTTCGCCCCGAAATATATGCCGTGGTTATTGCCGTCGGTGCCGCTGTGCGTCACGATGCCCCACACGT
This sequence comes from uncultured Prevotellaceae bacterium, assembly GCA_900317635.1. Taxonomy (GTDB): domain Bacteria; phylum Bacteroidota; class Bacteroidia; order Bacteroidales; family Bacteroidaceae; genus Alloprevotella. The sequence goes on from ONHN01000011.1 coordinate 19,794, forward strand.
TGTCGAGGCTGAAATCGTAAAGCGGTGCGAAAAACTCTATCACCTCTTTCTCGAACACTTGCGTGGACATGATGAAGGGCTCGTCCGACATGGGGTCGCCCGCATTGTTGAGCGACAGGCGGTCTAAGCCATTATCCATGTACCACTCGTAGAAATCGTGCATAAGCGACTTCTGGTTCGTGGGATAGCCAAAATACGTTTGGCTGCGCTCATTCCAGATGTGCAACCACTCGTTAAACTTCTCGTTGCCCGTAGTCTGCGCCTGACACAAGAGGGCTACAGCAAAGAGCACTGCAAAAATAGAACTTCTCTTTCTCATATTGGTTGTAGGTTGTTTAGAGAATACGAAGGGCAAGTGGCAAGCGGCTTTTAAGTGACAAGCGACGAATTTGACTACGCCAACGACCAAACGCGGCTGCAACTTGCCACTCGTCTCTCTTCACTCGTCAACATTACTATTACTTTTTCGTCCGCAAAAATAATCATTTGAGTAAGAAAACACGCACCATGCAGGCAAAAACGAAAGCCTTTGCCCCGACCTTGATTTTTCGTTACCTAACCGGGCGGCGTAGGCATCCCGCCGGCATCCTTCGCCTACGTAGCCTAACTCGCCACGCGACACGTTTGCCTGCACGCTATTATTGCCCTAAGAATGCACTGATGTAGGCCATTGCCGCGTCGAAGTCGGCCCCGTGGAATCCATGGTCGGAACCCGCAATGGTGTGGAACTGCGCATCGCGGTAGCGGGCCGCAGCTTCGAGGCCATAGCGCGCGGGCACTACCCTATCGCGGTTGCCGTGGAGAATGAGCGTGGGACCCGTATAGCGCACAATGTCCTTCCACACGTCGTAACCATAGAAGCAGGCACCATACACGCGCCCAAGGTGCATACCCCAAATGTCGTACGTTTCGGGCATATCTTCAGGACGCGGGAAACGGCGGACGGCATCGAACGGAATGTTGAAAGCGGGATAGAGCAACACCAGGCGCGACACGAGCGGCGCACACTCGGCTGCCGTCATAGCCGACACGAGCCCGCCCTGACTCTCGCCCAGCAAGCAAACGCGCGTGGTATCGACATCGCTGCGCCGCCGCAACTGCGCGAGGATGCTCTGCAGATCGGCCCGCTCCGTGAAGGCCGACATGTGGTCGGTGCGCCCATCGCTGCGGCTGACGCGACTGCCGCCACAAAAGTCGAAGATATAGCACAGAAACCCTCGGCGCGCCATGGCCTCGGCATAGGGCTCCACCACCTCGTGGTTAGCACCAAAGCCGTGGGCTAAGACGAGCAGCGGCAGACGTCCTTCGCACCCTGCGGGGCGGTATAGGCGACCATAGATGCGCAGGCTGTCGCGCGAGGTCCAAAGCTCTTCGCTCTCAATCTCCGCCACGTGCGGTTGCTGCGCAAAGCCTGCCACCGTGAGCAGAAAGGCTAAAAAGAAATAGATACGCTTCATAAGATAACAACGTTGCTATAGTTTTGCTTTTTTGCTTTCAAAGACAGTGGTTCGTCTCAAAGCTTTTCCGCTACAAATGTAGGAAAAAAAGAACGAACGCACAGCCCTTTGCCTTCTTTTTACAGCGCCCGCAGCGCGAAACACCCGCAAAGGCCGCATTTCCTCGTGACTTGACAACATCTATCGCAAAGCCACCAAACTTTCCGCTGGCCCCCGCAAGTTTTTTGCTCAGCCCACGAAGTTATAAATCTCGGCGGGAAATGTACATTTGTCGGCGGGAATATGTATAAACCTCGGCGGAAAATATATATTTCCCGCCGAGGTTTATAACTTGAACGGCTTACAGTAAAACTTAACGGGCTTAGAGTGATTGTTGAAAAGCCACCGCCAAAGTTTTCAGGGATATGGCTTTATACGCTCTACATAGCCATTAACTTCTCCGTCAACGTCTGCGTCGCCGAGGTTTGTTGGGTTTTGGCATGAACGGCTTAGGCTGATGCCCCTGTCGAGGGGCGGGCGAGGCGTAGAGGGCCTGCAGGAGGTCGTCGCGCCCCAGGCGGCGAAGTTCGCGCACAATGGCGGCGCGCTCTTCGGGCTTATACCAAAAGAAGAACATGCGCTGGCGGCGCTTCTCCTCGGGCGTACGGGCCACGAAGAGGGGTTGCAACGTATAGGGATGCAAGCCGCTGTAGAAAATCTCGGTGGCCACGGTCATGGGCGTAGGCGTGAAGTCCTGCACTTGCTCAAGGTGAAAGTCGAGGCGCTTCGTAGCGGCGGCGAGTTCGGCCATGTCCTCTTCGGTGCAACCAGGGTGGCTACTGATGAAGTAAGGAATGATTTGCTGTCGCAACCCGTGGCGGCTGCAAATGTTGTCGAACTCACGTTTGAAGGCTCGGAACTGCTCGAAGGGCGGTTTGCGCATGACGCTCAGCGTGGCATCGACCGTGTGTTCGGGAGCTACTTTCAGGCGTCCCGACACGTGGTGGCATATCAACTCTTCGGTGTAACGCTGCGCTGCGCGGTTCTCGTCGGCATGGTCGCTGCGGTGCAGAAGCAGGTCGTAGCGAACGCCACTGCCCACGAAACTTTTCTTCACGCCTGGCAGCGCATCAACGGCGCGATAGACGTCGAGCAGAGGCTGGTGGTCGGCACGCAGGTTGCGGCAGACAGCGGGATGAATGCAACTTGGGCGTTTACACCGCTCGCAGAGCGTGGTGTCGCGCCCGCCCATGCGATACATATTGGCCGAGGGTCCGCCGAGGTCGGAGATGTAGCCTTTGAAGTCGTCCATCTGCGTCACCTGTCGCGCTTCGCGCAATATGCTTTGCAGCGAACGGCTTTGAATGAATTTGCCCTGATGGGCCGAAATGGTGCAGAAAGCACAACCGCCGAAACAGCCACGGTGCAGGCAAATGCTGTGGCGTATCATCTCGTAGGCGGGGATGCGGTGGCCGCGATACTTAGGGTGCGGCACGCGCGTATAAGGCAGGTCGAACGAGCGGTCAACCTGCTCGGTCGTCATGGGGGGATAGGGCACGTTGCAAACTACGTAGGCTGAGCCCATGCGCTGCAACAAGCGGCGCGGATGGAGCATATTGCTCTGCTCCTCCACGTGGCGAAAGTTGGCGGCATAGGCGCGCTTATCGCGCAGACAAGTTTCGTGGGAAGAGAGCTGGATGTCGTCGGGCGCGATGCCGCCAGGCACGTCGGCTTCTTTCAAGAGCCAAACGGTCTGCGGTAGGTCGCGCAAGGCACTGAGGGGTTTCCCCTCGGCCAAGCTACGCGCCGCCTCAAGGATGGGCAATTCGCCCATGCCGTAGATGATGAAGTCGGCCCCGCTCTCTTGCAAGATGCAGGGGCGCAGGCGGTCTTGCCAATAGTCGTAGTGCGTCACACGCCGCAACGAGGCCTCTATACCGCCCAAGACGACGGGCACGTCGGGGTAGAGTTGCTTCAGGATTTGGCTATAGACGATGCTGGGGTACTCGGGCCGACGGTCGTGGCGCCCATCGGGGCTGTAGGCATCTTCGCTGCGCAGGCGGCGGGCGGCGGTGTACTTGTTCACCATCGAGTCCATAGCTCCCGCCGACACACCAAAGAAGAGGCGCGGACGCCCCATCTTGCGAAAGTCGCGAAAGTCGCCGTGCCAGTCGGGTTGCGGAACAATGGCCACACGATAGCCCGCACTCTCGAGCAGGCGCCCCAAAACGGCACAGCCGAACGAGGGATGGTCAACGTAAGCATCGCCGCTAAAGAGGACAACGTCCAGTTCGTCCCAACCGCGCAGAGCGGCTTCTTTCTTAGTGGTAGGCAGGAAGTCGGTGAGCTGGTACATAGGGAGGGGGTTACTACTTGTCGGATGTTAGTTGTTGCCGTGGTACGGCAACATACTGAACAACGCGGGCTGTGGGCAACGCTTAATGTATAGGGGATAAAGTATCTGCTCCCCTCTCGCCCTTTAGGGGAGAGAGGGGCTGGTGAGCGGCGTTTCTATTCCTCGCTCTGCTCGTACAGTTGTATGAGCTGTTCGAGACCGAAGGCCTTCATGTCGCGATGATAGATGACGTCAACGCAGACGTCGAGCAGCGCTTGCACGTCGTCGGGCTGCGATGCGATGAGGGCGCGCAGGGTGCGCCGCAGTTTTTCGAGCGTGGTTTCGTCAATGGTGCCTGCACTGGTGCGCAGATTGTCGAGCAAGCGATAGTGCCGCAACGTTTGCAGGTTTTCGTCGGTCACGTCGAGATGACGCGTGCCGCGAGGATTGAGCTGAATGGTATGCATAGAGCGGAAGGTTTATGCGTTAAGCCTTAGCGCGCGGCTCCAACGAGCGGGGGAGCGGCCGAAGGGTTGCCATAATATGGCAACAAACGGAACGACGCGGGCGATAACTTAACGTTTCATGTTTCTTGTTTAATGTTTCACGCAGGGAGAGAGGGGCTGGGGCTTGGCCGTTACTTGCTCGTCAGGAACGTCAATATAGCGTACATGGCATCGGCTTGCAGCGCATCGGAGCTGATGCACTCAAGGGGTATCGACGTCACGAAGGTGGCGCCGCGCTTGCCTTGCCAAGCTACGGCTGCGGGTTGCCCCATGCCGTTGAGCATGGCGGGGAAAGCCCCTTCGGTTGTAGGTTGCAGGACGTCGGCACTTTGCAGGGCGTAGTGCGCTTCGCACGGTACGCTGTAGATAGGCATTGTCAGACTAAACCCTTCGGCCTTGGAACCTATGCCGCGCTGCACACCCGCGCTTTCGCAGTGGAGCACGTTGCGCACGAAGGCCTTTTCTTCGTCACTCCGTTGGTCGGATGCCACGTAGGCACCGCCCACCAGCAAACCGCCGCCCGCAGCCACGTACTGCTGCATGCGCTGACGGACAGTTGCGGGGATGGCGCGATAAGGGCGCAGGTTGTAGGGGACGTCGCGGTTAAGGCCCGCCAGGTAGTCCACTACGGCATAGCGCGTCCAGTCAGTCTGTTCGGCGGCCTCGCGACTCTGCGAGCAGAAGCTGAAACCGCCCGCGCTGGCAATGGCGCGTCCGTGGGCCACGGAATAGTCGAACGTATTGCCCGCAATGGCTTTGCCTACTAGTTCGTCGCCACAAAAGCCCAGTGCGCCCTCGCCCTCCTTGCCCGCTTGCTGCGGGTCGAAAGAGAGTTGGCGACCTGCAAGCGATGTGTTAACCATGTAGGGCACACCAATGTCAGCATCGAGGTCGAAGCCGATGCTGTCGGGCGTGCAGACGTTGGCGGGTCCGCTCAAGCGGTCGAAGCCATTCACGATGAGCACGCGCCCACGCTCCTGCGGACTGAGATAGGCGGCTAACGTCTCAGAGGGGAAACTCTCGCCGCCCTCGTTGAGGGCTGTGACGCGGAAGGCGTAGCGCGTGCCGCGCTGCAAGGGCAGGGTTACACTCGTTGAGCCTCGCACCACGCGTCCGTTGTCGAAGCCGCCGTCGCCCATCGCCGTATAGACTACGTAGGAATGGGCCGTAGCCGAAGGCTCAATGGGGTCGGCTGTTGGTTGCCAGGAAAGGCGCACGCTGTCGCCCCGCGAGGTGAAAGACGTGGCGAAGGCGTGAGGCGGCAGGGGCTGCACGACGGGGGCGGGCTGTCCGTGCATCGTGGCCGAGAAGCGCAGCAGGGCTTTATAGATGCTACGCGCATACGTAAACTTAAACCAGGGGTCGTGGCCCAGCGAGAGGTCGCGGAAGTTTTGGTGCGACATGGTTTCGAGGATGGCCGAGGGAACGTCGGGCGTGCGGGTTTCGGCATAGTTGCGGTCCCACATCTCGCGCCGTGGCCAGTCGGTGGAAAAGGTTTTCTCTATGTCGCCCACGCAGCTCTCGATGAGCATACCAGCCAAATCGGCCGAGGCGCGACGCGAAAGCCCACTGCCGTAGTAGGCGTTGCCTGCACCGTCGTGCGTGGTGCAGATGCCGAGGGTGCCGTAGGGCGTATTGTCGGCGCGCCAGCCAGCATCGCTATGAACGGCCAGTGAGAGTTCGAAGGGCACGCCCTGCCCCGTACGATGGGGCATAAAGACGCTTCCTCCGCCTAAGTAGTTGAGAAAGTTGGAACGCACGCGGATGTCGTCGCGATAGTCGTTGTCGCCGTCGGGCTGATTGTAGAGCGAGTCGGGCAGTCCAGCCCATTGTGCATAGTAGCGCGCGCCTTCAAGATAGCGCGGCAGTCCCGTCGTGGTGCCATCGGTGCGCACCGTCTGCCCCATGCCGCCGCCAAAGCGCACGGCGTCGGCGGTGACGATGCCGCGATGGTTGCTTTGCGCTGAAAGCACAACGCGCGCGCTGTCGCTCAGGCCTTCATCGAAGAGGAACGTGCCAAGATAGACCCACGTGCCGCCGCCTATCTGCTGGTTGACCACGAACTGCGTGCGTCCGCCAGCGTGATAGACGGTGTAGCGCGCATCGGGCACGCTGTTGGCGCGCGAGGCATAGCTGACATAGACGGCATACATGCCTCGGCGCGGTATGCGCGGAGCCCACGAGGCTGCCGCCGCTTGTCCCTTGCGCTGCGAGGCCACCGCGAAGCGCGCCGTGCCGAGACGGAAGGGTTGTATGCTGTCGGACAAGACACTGCGCGGCTGCGCAAAGCCCGAGGAGTCGGGCAGTGAGGCCCAACGGCTCTCGTCGGTTTGTGTTTCGGTGTAGAGTCCCCCGCGTTGCGGTGCATCGTTATCTACAACGGCCTCGGCTGTCTGGTAGTCGCGCTCGCGCGGCGAGCATACCACGGCGCCAGCATTCTCCAACATAGGCAGCAGGAAGGGGTTGACGAACGACTGCGTATAGAGGTCTTCGGTGGTGCAGAAGAGGAAGGGGCGTTGCCATGCCCACTTCGTTTCGGCCCAATAGCGCCCGTGGCTGGGCCATAGCATCAGGTGGCGCCCTTGCAGACCCGCCGTCGGCGTATAGGGGCGCGACGCACGTTGCACCCACGGGTTACCCTTAAACTCCATAGGTCCCCACAGACGCGAGCGGTCGGCGGCATCGCCGCGCAAGGCGTTGGGGATGAAGTCATCGAGCGTCAGGCTGTCGTTGCCAAAGATCGTAAGGCGATAGGTGTTGTAGGGCTGTGGCAGGCTGCGCGAGAGCGAGGTGTAGATTTCCTCCACGCGCGAAGGCGTGAAGGGTTGTGCTACGAAGGGGGTGTTGGCATAAATCAGCAGCTCGCGCCGTGCCTCGTCCACTTTTATGCTATCGGCAGCAAAGGCACGCATGGGCTTATAGCCTGCCAGGCGATAGGCCTTAAACCACGTCTGCACGGCTCCCTCAACGTCGGGTGTTTGCGCCTTGGCTGATGCAGGCGCAAGGACATACAATATTAATATTATAAAGTATAAGCGTTTCATTCCGTAGCAGGGATTTCTTCAAGAGCAAACTTCTCAGGATAGCGCGCATGGAACTGCGCATAATAGTCCATAATCTGACGCATATCGGCCTCCACATCGCCCGAGGGGATGAGCGTGCGGTGGCATACGACCTTGCGCGCCCCGTAGTCGAGGCCGTAGAGCAGGATAGGCAACTTGGCCTTCAAGGCAATGAAATAGAAGCCACGCTTCCACGTCGTCACGCGCGAGCGCGTCCCCTCTGGTGTGACGGCCAGGTGAAACTCGGACGCTTCGGCGGCGCGCGCGGCCAGCTGGTCGGTCAGCGACGTGTGGCGACTGCGCACCACGGGCACACCACCTATGCGCCGCAGCAAAACGCCTAATGGCCAGAAAAACCATTCGCGCTTCATCAAGAAATTAGCCGTCGAGCCAATGGAGCGTATGTAGAGCTCGCCCATGATGAAGTCCCAGTTGCTGGTGTGCGGTGCCACGCAAATGATGCACTTATCAGGCAGTGGCTCGGTGGTATCGATTTGCCAATGCAGCAAACCGTGGAAGATACGTTGGTAGAGGTTCATAAACTAACGTGTTGTTTACAATGCCCTGCAAATATAATCATTTAAGCGCGTAATGTAGCTATGCAGGCGAAGTTTATTTGTTCGCGCCCATAGGACGAAACTTTCCTTTGCAAACAAAAAAGCGTAAACAACTAAGCCCCATTGTGCCTCTTTACGGTTAGAAATGTGTATCTTTGCTTCGCGAAATTGACCACACAATGCCACGATATAGATTTCAACAAACCACAAAGGACTGGTTCGCCATTTTCATCGACGAGCTGCAAACGATATTCCGCGACCAAGGCATACTCATCTTCTTCATCATCGTGCCGCTGGGCTATCCGTTGCTTTACACCTATATCTATAACAACGAAACGCTCCACGAGGTGCCTGCCGTGGTAGTGGACGAAAACCGCACGCAGGAAAGTCGCAACTTCGTGCGAAAGGTGGATGCAACGGCCGACGTGCATATCGTCAGTCACTGTGCCAACATGCAGGAAGCACAGCAAATGGTGAAACAGCGCGAGGCCTACGGCATCATTTACATCCCGCGCTCCTTCACGTCGGACTTAGCGCGCATGAAGCAGACCAGCGTCAGGCTCTACACCGACATGAGCGGCCTGCTCTACTACAAGGCTCTACTGCTAAGCTGCACGAACGTCTCGCTCGAAATGAACGCCAAGCTGAAAGTGATGCGCAGCCCAGGCACAACCGACGAAGTGGATGCCGTCACGCAACACCCCATTGTCTATCAGCAAGTAGACATCTTCAACCCGCAAACGGGCTTTGCGTCGTTCCTCATTCCTGCCGTGCTCATCCTGCTGCTGCAGCAAACGCTTGTCCTGGGCGTGGGCCTCTCGGCGGGTACGGCGCGCGAGCAAAACACGTTCGGCGAACTTGTCCCCTTTACGCGCCACTATAGCGGCATCGTGCGCATCGTCTTGGGTAAGGGGTTGGTCTACTTCCTCGTTTATCTTTGGAACGCTTTCTACTGCCTCTTCCTCGTACCGAAATTCTTCTCGCTCCCGCAGATAGGGGCTCCGTGGGACATTTGGCTCATTGCCCTACCCTTCCTCGTGGCCTGCACCGCCTTCGCCATGACGTGCTCCGTCTTGATACGTCAGCGCGAAACGGTCTTTATGATCATCGTCTTCTGTTCCGTGCCACTCCTCTTCCTATCGGGCGTCAGTTGGCCCAGCTGGGCAATCCCCAACTTCTGGAAGGTCGTTTCGTGGGCCTTCCCTTCTACCTTTGGCATCAACGCCTTCGTGAAGGTGAACACGATGGGGGCGCGGGCCATTGACGTGAGCCACGAAATCATCTGTCTGTGGATACAGGCGGCCTTCTATTTCGGCACGTCGCTGCTCGTCTATCGCAACAACATCGTGGCCTCGCGCCGCCGCTACGACGAGCGACGCAAGGAAATCATCGCGCGCCGAAATAAAGCAACACAAAACAACTAAACGCCACTTACGCTATGCACCAGCATCGCCACTCCTTGCTCCTGCTCTTCTCCCTGCTACCCCTGCTCTGCGCAGCACAAACCGACACCGTCAATGTTTCCGAAGCCGTCGTGACGGGCACACGCAGTGCCGACGGCGAACGCGACTTGCCGCAGAGCATCAGCGTCTTGTCCCACCACGACCTCAACCAGGACTTCCGTCCCTCGCTGCTACCCACGCTGAGCGAGCGGGTGCCCTCCATGTTCGTCACCTCGCGCAGCATGATAGGCTACGGCGTCAGTACGGGGGCGGCGGGCACGATGAAGGTGCGCGGCATCGGGGGCGGCGGTTCCCTGCTGGTCCTCATCGACGGCGAACCGCAATACGCCGCACTGATGGGTCACCCCCTTCCCGATGCCTACCAAACGCTCCTGGCCGAACGCGTAGAGGTACTGCGCGGACCAGCCTCAACGCTCTACGGCGGCGGGGCCATGGGTGGCGTGGTCAACATCGTCACGCCCAACGCACAGTCCGACGGCGTGCACCATACCATACGCCTGCAGGGCGGGTCCTACGGCACTGCCGAAGCGGGCGTGACAAACACGGCGCGCAAGGGGAAGTTCTCCTCAACCGTTGCCTACGACTATGCCCGCACCGACGGCCACCGCGCCAACATGGGGTTCCAGCAACATAGTGCCTTCGTTAAGTTGGGCTACGACATTACAACGCATTGGAAAGCGACAGCCGATGCCAACTTCACCTACTTCAAGTCGTCGAACCCTGGCCCCGTCACGGCACCGCTCAACGATAACGATCAGGAAATCACGCGCGGCTTCGCGGCCCTCGCGCTCACGCATCGCCATGAGCGCTTCAGCGGCGGACTGCGCCTCTACACCGACTTCGGTCACCACCACATCAACGACGGCTACGCCGCTTCGGGCGGCACACCGCGCACCGTGCGCTACATCCACAACGACCTCGTGCTGGGCCTCAGCCTCTACGAGACGATGCACCTCTTCACGGGCAATCGCCTCACCCTCGGACTCGACTATCAGCACTATGGCGGCAATGCCTACAACCGAAACGTGGCCACCCACGAACATATCAAGCTCAACGCCACCAGCGGCGAGGACTTCTCTGAAAACGAAGTAGCGGCCTATGCCGACCTCGCACAGCGCATAGCACCCTGGCTGACACTCACCGCAGGTCTCCGCGCCGACCACCATTCGCAAACGGGCACCGAACTCGTTCCGCAAGGCGGACTGACGTTCCACTTGCTGCAACAAGCCGAAGTGCGACTGCTCATCAGCAAAGGGTTCCGAAACCCCACGCTACGCGAAATGTATATGTTCCCACCCCAGAACGACGCGCTCCGCCCCGAACGCCTCGTGAACTACGAAATCTCCTATCGACAGCCCTTCCTCAACGACAAGTTGCACGTAGGCTTCACGGCTTTCTATCTGAAAGCGAAGAACCTGATACAAACGAATATGGTCGATGGCAAGCCCCGCAACGTCAACACGGGCGCACTCGAAAACAGTGGCGTGGAGTTTGAGGCCGACTACAAGCCGTGCCGCACCTTGCGCTTCAGCACGAACTACAGCTATCTCTGGATGTCGCGCGTGCAAGAGGCAGCACCCGAACATAAGTTCTACTTCGGGGCAGAATACAGCTACCGCCGCTTCGCCGTCAACGCTGGCCTGCAATACATCGGCAAACTACACACCTCTACCGATGCCGCCGCCCCTACCGAGAGTTTCTGGCTCCTCAACGCCACTGCCTCCTATCAGCTGCTGAAACAGCTTAAGCTCTTCGTCAAAGGCGACAACCTCCTGGCCCAACGCTACGAAACGCTGAAAGGCTTCCCCATGCCGCGCGCTACCGTCATGGCTGGCGTGCAAATAGACTTCTAAATTATCGCACACCAATGCCCCGCCTGCTCTTTGTCTGCCTTGGAAACATTTGCCGCTCGTCGGCTGCAGAAGAAATCATGCGCGTTCGCGCCGCCGCCGCTGGCCTTGAGGTCGGATGCGACTCGGCAGGCCTCATCGACTATCATGAAGGCGAACTCTCCGACCCGCGCATGCGCCGCTGTGCCGCGTCGCGTGGCTATCGGCTGACACATCGCTCCCGCCCCTTCCGCCGCTCCGACTTCGATGCGTTCGACTGCATCATCGCTATGGACGACAGCATTGAGCGCAGCCTGCTGAGCCAAGCGCGCACGGCAAAAGATGAAGAAAAAATAATGCACGTGCGCGAACTCCTCCCACACAGTCGCGCCGCCCTCGTCCCCGACCCTTACTACGGCGATGCCGCCGCCTTCGAATATGCCGTTGACCTCATCGAAGAAGCTTGCGACGAACTCATCGCAAGAATAAAGGAAAAAGGATAATACCATAGGACCGCAAGCGCCTCGCCCACGGAAAATAGTAGGGCAGCCTGCCACAAGAAGTAAATATAAGAAGAACGTTCCTCCCCCTCAAATCCCAAACAGCCGCCGCGCATTCTCCGTAGTCACACGCCCGACCTCCTCGGGCGTGGTTTCATATACCTCGGCCAACCGCGCTATGACGTAGGGGACGTAGGCTGGCTCGTTGCGCTGTCCGCGATAGGGCACTGGCGTAAGGTAGGGTGCATCGGTTTCAACTACCAACCGCTCCAGCGGCACCCCTGCCGCCAACGTGGCGGGCAACTTGCAGTTCTTAAACGTCAGCACGCCGCCAATGCCGAGGTAGAAACCTTCAAATCTCAGCAACTCCCGCGCTTCTTCAGCCGAACCACTAAAACAGTGGAACACGCCGCCACGCCGCAACTCCTTCGCCGCTGGGCGTAAGGTGTCGCACAGCAGCCGATGCGCTTTCCGACTATGAATAACGAGCGGAAGGTCGTAGCGCACGGCCCACCCTATCTGCCTGCGAAAAACCTCCACTTGCTCATCGCGCCGCGAAGCGTCCCAATATAGGTCAATGCCCACTTCGCCCACTGCCACGAAAGGCGCAGCCTGCGTCTCAAGCAACTGCTCCATCGCCGTCAGCTCGGCCTCAGGTTCGGCAGGGATGTCCTCGGGATGAAGCCCTATCATCGGGTAGCAATAGCCCGCATAATCCTGGCATAGTGCCATGATCTTTTGCGTGCTCTGCCAGTCGGTGGCCGGCAACAACAAAGCTTCGGCACCTGCTTCGCGCGCACGCGCTATTACCTCGGCGCGGTCTGCGTCGAACTCTTCTCCGTAAATATGGGTGTGGGTGTCGATGTAGGTCATAATGTAATAGCTGCCCCTCTCTCCCCCTCCCCCCTAAGGGGCAAGGAGGGAGTAGATACTAATAATGTGAATCATAAACGGAAGCCTGCGTGATTGAGTATGGCGCGTTGCCAACGCGCGCCCCCCCTCACGCGCACGCCCCCGGGCCCCTCAGTAGTATAAAAAACCTCCCTCTCCCCTGGAGAGGGTTGGGGAGAGGCTTCTCGCCTTGGAGAGGGCTGGGGCGGTTGCTACTCCCTGCCTCTTACTTTTCCCTTCTTAGCATCTTCTCAGCCAATGCGCGGAGGGGTTGCTTGCGCTCAACGCTGACGGGCAGGCTGTCGAGCAGGTGCAGGGCCTCGTCGGTGTAGGCGGCAATGCGTTGGCGCGCAAGGTCGCTCACGCCCAGCTCGTCATACACTTTCAGCACGCCCGCAATGCGCTCTTCGCCTTGCTTCGCGGGCAAAGAGAGCAGGCGTAGCAGCTCGCCGTACTGCGCACGGTTGGCGCGACGAAAGGCACTAATGAGCAGGTAGGTCTTCTTGCCGCAAAGGATGTCGCCGCCTATGCGCTTACCAAAAACGGCGGGGTCGCCGTAGCAGTCGAGCCAGTCGTCTTGCAACTGAAACGCCAGTCCCAAGGCCTCGCCAAAACGGTAGAGCGTGCGACGGTCCTCTGCCGAAGCGCCAGCGCACAGAGCACCTGCCTCCAGCGAACAAGCCAACAGCACGGAGGTCTTCAAGCGTATCATTTCTATGTACTCTTCTTCGCTCACGTCGGTGCGCTGCTCGAAGTTCATGTCCATTTGCTGACCCTCGCATATCTCCTGCATCGTGCGCGTCAGCAGGTCGAGCCATGCGCCCTGGTCGCTGCACTTCTGCCGCAGGGCGTGCCGCATGGACATAATCAGCATCGTGTCGCCCGAGAGAATGGCGGTGTTGGCATCCCACTTGCGGTGCACCGTGGGCTGACCGCGACGCACAGCGGCATGGTCCATTAGGTCGTCGTGCAACAGCGTGTGGTTGTGGTAGGTCTCAATCGCCAAAGCCGCAGGCAAGGCGGTCTCAACGTCGTCTTTATAAAGCTGATAGGCCAACAGCGTCAGCGTGGGCCGTATGCGCTTACCACCCAGCGCAAGCGTATAACTGATGGGTTCATACAAGCCCTCTGGCTTCTCAGGATACGCCACGGCGCGTAGCGCACCCTCAATTGTTTCAAGAATATTCATAGGTGTTGTGATAGTGACAAGTGACAAGTGACGAGTGCGCCGCCGCGTCGTTCAGTATGTTGCGTTGTCAACGCAACATTCATGCAGCCCCTTACAGCGCGTACCCCACGTTAAACATCAGCGACGAATTGCCAACGTGGTACTTTGCAAACGACACGCCAAGCTTAAAGCGCTTCAGGCGCAGGCCGCCGCCAAAGGTGAGGCCAGCCAGCTTCGAACTGCCTGCCGACTTCAGTTCGTAGGCGCGGCGGAAGTTGTAGCCTGCTGAGAGATAGAGGTAGTCCGTTGGCAGGATGTCAAGGCCAAGGACGAAGTGGTTTAGCAGGAGCTGACCGAAGCCCAACTTCTCCTTTCCTTCGGGCAGGTAGTAGTCGTCGCTGCTCCAGCGCGTCAGGTCGGTCATTGTCAGGGTGAAGCGCAGGGGGATGTGCTCAAAGCCTTTCGAAAGGCCAGCTTGCAGCGTAAAGGGGAGCTTCAACGTCTGTCCGTTGTGAAACGACTTAAGCTGCGCACCTAAGTTGCGCGCCGCAAACGAAAGCGAGAAGTCGCTCTCCTCCACAAAGTAGTTCAGACCGAGGTCGAACGACGTAGCAAAGCTGCTATAGCCGCCGTAGTTTTGCGACGTCAGCTTCAGCGTGGCACCACCAGCCCAACGCTCCGAGAGTAGGTAGCTGTAGCCCAACGCTATGACGATGTCCTTCGGCGTGAACTTACCCGTCTCTATGCCGTCGGCATCGCGCCCTTCCATGGAGCCGAAGCCCAGGTACTGCGCCGCCACCATACCCGTGTGTCGCTCGCCAAAAGCTTTCACGAACTGCGCACCAGCTACGATGCTGCCCGAATTATAGGTCATAAAGTTAAGCCCTATCGACTTGTCCGAAACAACCGACAGCAAAGCTGGATTAGCCCAGCCCGCAGCGGGCTCATCGTCTATGTTGGATATATTCTCGCCACCAAGTGCTGCCGCATGCGACGAAGCGGGCAGGCGCAACACGCCGTAGCCCTGCACATACTGTTGGGCGGTGCAAGGCAGGCACGCAAAGGTAGCAAAGAGAGCGGCTGATAAGCCTTTTTTTAATACTTTAAGCATAATTAGCGCACAAAGTTAGCCATATTTTTCCGTATGATAGTATTTTTGCAGTGCAAAACAAGCAAAGACCCGCATTTCGGCCTCGCTTGCAGCACCAACACATCAACCATATACCTATATATTATATATAACGTGCTAACGGACGAATTATTTTCTAAAGCATGGTGCGAACTTATTTTTGAAGGGCGCAACAAGGAGTACGGAGCCTACCGCCTACGACGCTCGGCAGGCCGCCGCTATCGCTTCGCTATGCTCTGCGTGCTGGGCATAGCGGGGCTATTGTCCGCTTGGCAACTAACGACCATGGCCGTCACTTACATCTCGCTCCACGGGCTGGAGGGCGAAATGCCCATGGCCAAGCTCAAGCCCATGGAGGTGGAACCCGACCACGAGCTGAAAGCCATGGCAGCGGGGCGCACCGCACCTCACCCCGTCGTCCAGGCAACGGCCACGGTTGTGGACGACGTAACGACGGAACCCGAAATTGTCGATGCCGTGCCGCCGCACCTTGAAATGGGCGAGCCAGGACCCGAAGAGCTGAAAATAGACGAAGAGGTGTTCGTCAAAATCCCTGAAGACACTGTCCGCATCAACGAAGACCGCAAAGACCTACCCGTGGAGGCCGCACCGCTCACGCCCACAGAGGTCGTAGAAGAAATGCCGCAGTTCCCAGGCGGCTGGTACGCGCTGAAGCGCTACCTCGACGAGCACGTACCCTACCCCAAAGGATGCATCGACCGCCGCATACAAGGCGACGTGGAAGTGGCCTTCTACGTTGATCAAAACGGCGGAGTGCTCGAACCGAAAGTGACGAAGTCCGTCCACCCCGAACTCGACGCAGCCGCCCTGCAAGGCATCAAGGGCATGCCGCAGTGGACGCCTGGCCGACGAAACGGCAAAGTCACCATCGTGCGCATACGCATACCCGTCCACTTCGAATACCAAAGCTCCGAATTCAAACTATAAGGAGGGGGGCGGAGCATCATCTACCGCTCAACTAAAGACCTAAAGACCTATATGAAAAAAATCATCGTTGCCATTGACGGCCACTCCTCGTGCGGTAAAAGCACGATGGCGAAGATGCTGGCGCGTCGCGTCGGTTATATCTATGTTGACACAGGGGCCATGTATCGCGCTGTTGCGCTCTTTGCCCTGCGCCACGGCTTCATCAGCGAGGGCCGTGTCGATGCGGCAGCCTTAGAGGCGGCTATGCCGCAGGTGGAAGTGGCCTTCCGCCTTGGTGCTGACGGCCTGCCCCGCACCTTGCTCTGTGGCGAGGACGTGGAAGATGCCATTCGCACCCTTGAGGTCTCCGCCGCCGTCAGTCCCGTGGCCGCCCTACCCTTCGTGCGTGCCGCCATGACCAGCCAGCAACAAGCCATGGGCAAGGAGGGCGGCATCGTCATGGACGGTCGCGACATCGGAACCGCCGTATTTCCGCATGCCCAGCTCAAGATTTTCGTCACCGCCAGTGCCGAAGTGCGCGCACAGCGACGCTACGACGAGCTCACCGCCAAAGGCCAAACCGTCACTTACGACGACATTCTGAAAAACGTGCGCGAGCGCGACTACATCGACTCTCACCGCGAAGTGGCCCCCCTGCGCCAAGCACCCGATGCGCTGCTCCTCGACAACAGCACGCTCAGCATCGACGAGCAAAACGCGTGGCTACTGGCACGCTTCAACGAGGCTACCCATGAAGATTGAAATAGACAGCCATTCGGGCTTTTGCCACGGCGTGACAACAGCCATCAAGAAAGCCGAGAGCGAACTATCCGAAGGGCATCGGCTCTACTGCCTGGGCGACATCGTCCACAACGGTAGTGAGGTGGAACGCCTGCGCAAGCTCGGCCTCGAAACCATCGACCACGCTACGTTTTCGCGCCTGCGCGATGCGCGCGTCCTGCTGCGCGCCCACGGCGAACCGCCAGCCACCTACGAGGCAGCCCGACGGGGCGGCATCACCCTCGTCGATGCTACCTGCCCCGTCGTCCTGCAGCTGCAGCGACGCGTGAAGAGCGTGTGCGACTCCATGCCGCAGGCGCAAGTCGTCATCTACGGCAAGCCTGGCCATGCCGAGGTCGTTGGGCTCGTAGGACAAACGGGCGGACGCGCCATCGTTCTGCAAAGCGAAGAAGAGGCCAGTGCGCTCGACTTCAACCGCGACATCTATCTCTTTTCGCAAACAACAATGTCGCTCGTTGGTTTCCACGCCCTTATCTCCTACATCTCCCAGCGCATCAAGTCACCGGCAGAGTTCCAATATTTCGACACCATCTGCCGCCAAGTGGCCAACCGCCTGCCCGCCATCCGCAGTTTTGCGGCCCGCCACGACGTCGTGGTCTTCGTCAGCGGACTGAAAAGTTCCAACGGCCGTATGCTCTTCGACGCCTGCCGACAGGAAAACCCGCGCAGCTACCTCGTCGATACGCCCGAGGCCCTGCGCAGCGAATGGTTCGAGGGCGCCGAAAGCGTAGGCATTTGCGGTGCCACGTCAACGCCCCTGTGGCTCATGGAACGCTGCCGCGAAGTCATACAGAGCGACTGCTAAAAAAAATAAATGTCGCCCAGCAATCCGTCCTCTGCTGAAAATCAAACTTTTAAGCCACGAAAACCATCCTTTCACGCCCTGAAAACCTCACTTTCAGGCTTTGAATGCCTCACTTTCAGGCTTTGAATGCCTCACTTTCAGGCTTTGAAAGCCTCACTTTCAGGCTTTGGAAGTCTCACTTTCAGGCTTTGGAAGTCCGACCTTCAGAGCCTGCCATTTTCTTTGACGACTTAAACAGCTGAATTTCAGCAACGTTTCCGAGCAGGCGTCTCGCTTGCGTCCCATACCTTCGCAGTTTGTTTTATCGCACGAGTAGCGCCGTAGGCGCTGCCTCCGAGGATGCAGGCGAGACGCCTGCGTACCCAGTTAGGGCTACGCCGACGATGGATGCAGGCGAGACATTTGCGTCCCATAATGATGCAAACGAGGCGCACGCACCCTCAGGGGAGTCCACAAAAAGATTTCGCCTCCTATCCTCTCTCTTTTTGCAAGAGATAGAATAGGAGGCGCGTTTCACTGTTAAAACCTGTCTTAGCTGACGCCCATTTGCCCGAAAGGGGCCATATCGGCGGGGGCTTCTTCAAAGAAGTCTTCGTCGGGGTTGTAGGCGCGGGCAAAAGCCCTGATAAATTGAAGCGTCTCTTCGCGGGGAGAGAACAACGGGGGTAGAGTTTGGTCCATAGGCTGTGCCGTTACTGATTTGCGTGTCTATATAAGATAACGGCACACTATGGGTGGTTATTGTGCAATCCACAGAAAAAAGTTTCGGTTTGCAGGAAATTGTTTACAGGGTGAGTTGCACCTGATGTTCCTTGGCCATGCGACGCATGTTTTGCAGGGCATAGTGCATGCGTCCCAAGGCCGTATTGATCCCTACGCCCGTGCGCTGTGATATCTCCTTGAAGGATAGCCCTTGATAGAAGCGCATGAGCACCACCTCGCGCTGTGTCTGGGGCAAGTTGCGCACCAGGCGGCGGACGTCGCTGCTTATCTGGCGCGTGACGATGCCGCTCTCTACGCTGTCCGTGGCAAAGCGTTGCTGGTTGAAGATATCTACGTCGCCCTCTTGCGGGGTGATGCAGTTCATGTTGTTTTCGGCTCGGAATTGATCGACAATGAGGTTGTGGCTAATGCGCGTGAGCCAGGCGTAGAACTTCCCGTCCTCGCGATAGCGGCCCTGGCGTATGGTCATAATGGCGCGCACAAAGGTCTCTTGAAACAGGTCGTCGGCTACGTCGGGATTGTGGACAGCACAAAGAATGTAGCTATAAAGGCGGTCCTTATAGCGCGACAACAAGACATCGAAAGCTTCGTTGTTACCGGAACGGTAAAGCTGTACCAACTTCTCGTCGGCAAGCTCTTGTAGATGTGTCATTACTTCTGTAAGTGTTGGTTAGGAGTAATGTGTTCCGATAGGCAAAAAGGGTTTAGTTCGTTAAACAAAAAGCGTTACGGGGGCAAAAGTAGAAAGAAGTTCAGAAAACCGCAACCCTTCTTCGCATTTTTTTTCACTTTCTAACACTTTCCGTGCTTTTAACGAAAAAGTGACAAAAAAATTTCCCCGTTTCGCCGATAGTGCGTATATTTGCCGTGCATTATATAAGGTAACAAACAGTTTAACTAATCCACAACCCCCTCTAAAACCACTATGCAGAACATGAAGCAACACGTTAAGACACTACTTGCCACGCTGTGCCTGCTTATCCTTTGCGGCGCGCAGCGCACCGAAGCGCAGCAACACCTGACGTTTCAGGGCATATCGTTCGACAACTCGTTTCAGGCTTTCGGTAAAGCTCTCGTTGCGCAAGGCTACGAAATGGACGAAGAGGACAACGACTTCTTCTACGGCAAGTTCTTGGGCGAAGAGGCCACCTTGCTCTTAGCCCAAACGCCTAAGACCCACCGCACCAGCTCGCTCTTTATTAGTAGTGCCGCGTCCTACACCGACGTGAAGGAATGTGCGAAAGTGGCGGGCGCCATCTGCGGACAGCTCGAAGAACTCTACAACTGCAGCATCGAGATTGACGAAGAAAACACCTCCAGCGTTCTCCACAGCTATGGTTTCCTCGAGAACGAGGACGGCACACCCTACGGCTACATCTCAGTCAACGTGACCAAAGACGACGAAGAGGGCACCTTCGAATGGAACGTCTATTTCAGCGACCACATCAACGAGAACCTCTATTCGGAAGAAGGGGGTGAGTAGAAAGGGAAAGTAGAAAATAGAAGGAGGCTACAGCTACTGAGAAGTTAATGACAATAGTCTTAAAGTGAAATACTATATGGTTTCGAAGCATCGTCTTTAACTTCTTTCACTCCTAAGGACATCAGAAACTTGCGTAAGAAAACATTCTAAGAACATTCATATCATATCATTTCATTTCATTTCATAATTAACTAAATCAACCAATCGCAATGAGAAAGATTACATCTCTCTTCGCGCTGTTGCTGCTCACAGCAGTGGCAGCTGTTGCACAGCCCTCCGTGGACGGCAAGCTGTTCACGTTGGCCTGCTATCGCGGTTACGTCTACTACAATGGCACACAGCTGAAAGGCACCTCCGATGTCTCGCAAGCCTCTCAGTTTGCCATTGTTCCCTACGGCGAAACCAACTATCTCTACGATGCCACGAACAAAGCCTTCGTGGTTCACACCACAGCGGCTACGGCTGGAACAACAGGCAACCCTGCCTTGGAAAGCACCAACGACTTCTCGAAGGCCGTAACAGGGCTGGTCTTTGGCGAAACTCAGTATCCGTCTTATCCCTGGTACTTATCAGATAGCTTTGACAACTGGCTCAACATGGACGGTGGCCCCAGCGTGTACTTCAACACATGGAAAGACTTTGAAGGCGGCACTGGTGGTAACACCTACAATGTCAACGTAGTTGGCGACTTCGACGATACGGAGGCAGTGGCCATGCTCGACAACTACTTCAACCCCAGTGCAACGGTGCAGTACGTCATCAAGGACGGCAGCGGCAACGTGGTTTACACCACCGAAGCAGCCCCTGCCAACGTTGGCGACAACATCGACACACTGCCCGCTTCCTTGCAGCGTGCCTACTGCTCCTACGTCGTGAAGCCCACGACGATTGCTACGGGTGCTAACGTGGTTGACGTAACGGTGACGTTCAGCCTGCCTTTCACGATCAGTCCCAACTATGCTGATGCTACGTGGTACTTCATGACCCTGCGCGGCCACTACGTTTACTACGCAGAAACGCCGAAGGACATCCGCACAAACCAATCTTCGAAAGAAAACACGGATGCCTACAAGTGGGCCTTCATGGGCAACCCCTATACTGGCATTAAGGTTATAAACAAGGCCGTCGGCGAAGGCAAATACATGGACAACACGTCGGGCACCGTACAGATGACGGAGAACGCCTTTGGTTGGACCATCGAGTCGCTCAACGGCACGCCCACCTTCGGTCTGAAGAGTGGCAGCCAGTACATCAACGAGCAAAACCACAGCAACCACAACCTGATTTACTGGACACACTTCACCGACGACACGGGTTCACAGTTCACGGTTGAAGCCGTTCCCACGGTGGTTGTCAACGTAACCTACGACCTCTACGAAAATGGTGAGAAGGTTAACAGCAAGGTCGTTGAGCAAGAGCCTAACAGCGAAGTGGCTGTTCCCTCCGACCTGACCGCTGCCTACAATGCCTTGGCCTGGGACATCACGACGGAAGGTGCCGTAGGCGGCACGGACTGCACCATCAACGTAACGGCTACGCCGAAAGCCGGTGTTGTGACGGACCTTGCCAACCTCTCTCGCGAAAAAGTCTATCGCCTTGTTACCGCTCGCGGCAACCTCGGCACGGACGGCTCGCACCTCGCTACCGATGGTAAGGATGGTATCACGCTGACGGGTACTACCTTCGCCTTCCCCACCTACGGCACGGACAAGTACCTCTACAGCGTGGCCGACAACAAGTTTGTGGCTAACGTCTCTACTGGTGACCTCACCGAAGACATCAGCACGCTGGGTGCCCTCGTCATCGACGGTGCCAAAGGCTACTACTTCCTTGGTATGGGCACGAACGGCGTGAACGTTTCTACGAGTTACTCCACGGGTATCGTTATCAACTCTTGGACCACACGCGATGCAGGTAATCAATACGTCTTCATCGAGGCTGGTAGCTTCGACCCGACCGCTGCTGAAGCAGCCCTGGCTACTTACTTCGACAACGTAGATATGACGGCTCAGGTAATGGCCGAGTTCATCCCCTACGTGCTCGCCATGCCTATTGACCTCACCAATCCTAAGCCCGCTGCTTCGCTCGGCAAGCCCTTCGGCATCACGACGGCTGCAGCTTATCAGCTCGCAACGACCTACCAGACGCAGCTCTTCATGAACAAATTCAGTTTGGCTGACTACAACGCCATCAAGGAAATCATTGAAGCCAACATCATCTATCCCGAAACGGGCTACTACCGTCTGAAGAACAAGATGACGGGCAACGAAGGTACATCCTATGGCTACATGGGCATGAACGCCAACGCCGAACTCGTTGGTAACGTAGCCGAAGCCGACGCTATGGCCGATGCTTCTACCATCTTCTACGTGAAGAAGAACGAGGCTGGCTACTACAGCTTCCGCTCGCAAGGCCTCTATGGTAAGGTGGCCGAAACAAGTGCTACGGTAACGGCCGAGGGCAGCGAACACAACTTCATCGTTGGTCACGCTGGTCCTGGCTACGGCTACATCAAGACGAAGAGTGCTACCGACCGTAGCTGCTACCACGCTGCTGCAGGCGACAGCTACAAGATTGTAGGTTGGGGCGCTGATGCCGATGCTTCGCAGTGGGTATTCGAACCCGCCACGACGGTTGAAGTGGCTCTCGGCGTTAGCGATGGAACCAATACCTTCGGTACGGTATGCCTGCCCTTCGCCGTTGAAATCACCGACGCTGAAATCTGCAAGATTGAGTCCGACTACGCAGCTGACGTAGCTAAGTATAGCTCTGTTGGCACGCAACTGCCCGCCAACACGGGTGCGTTCCTCGTAGGTACGACGGCCAAAGTAGAAGCTACCATCGTTGATGGTGGCGAACTCGGTGCTATCGAAACGGGTCTTGAAGGTCATCTCCTCGCAGCAGAAGTTGCTGACGCCCTCGTGCTGAACACCGTTGATAGCAATGTAGGCTTCTACGCTTTGAAGAGTGGCTTCGCCCTCGCCGCCAACAAGGCATTCCTCACCGCTCCCAGCTCTGTTCGCGCCCTCGTACTGAGCCGCGCCGACGACGTGACGGCTATCAGCAGCGTTGAAACCACGAACGCCAACGGTGCTATCTACGACCTCTCTGGTCGCCGCGTGAAGAACGTTCAGAACGGCCTCTACATCGTGAACGGCAAGAAGGTGCTCGTGAAGTAAGGACTTAGGAACACGGTTCTCAGGTTTTCAAGTTCGGCTACACCGACACGAAAACCTAAGAACCCGAAACCTATACCTCATAACATATAAAAAAGACTAAACTCACAGAAATGAAAAAGTACGTAATGCCTGCCTGCGATGCTATCGACATCGCCATCGCTCAAACCATCTGCGTAAGCGGCTCCGTAACCATCGACCCCAACACCGAGGTAGAAGGTGGTTTTGGCCGCGAACAAGGTTGGGACGCTAACAACTGGAGCGAAGGAGAGGATAAGTAAAAACTCACCTTTTCTCACTCCAAGAAATACACACACCCAAGCGGGGAGCAGTGCTGCAAGACAGCCTGCCCCCCGCTTTCGTATGCCCCCCTGGGAGCGCGGGCGCCTCGCCCGCAAAAGTATGGGACGCAGGCGTCTCGCCTACGGAAGTTATCGGTGCTAACCTAACTGGGTACGCAGGGGTCTCGCCTGCACCTAATCGCTGCATCTGCAACGAAGCATACCTCTTAAACCGCAACCTTCGCTGCTGTCGCAGCGATTCGAGCGGGCGAGGCGCCCGCGCTCCCAGGGGGCTGCGCAGACGATTTCCGCAGACGAGACGCCTGCGTACCCAGTTAAGCGCGCGCGTACAATATTATTATTGGTATCTGCTAAAAGTTGGTGCAAACGACGAATGAATGAGTGTCTATTGCTTTTGAAGATTCTTATTTGTGAGGGGCTTGCTGTCGCCGTAGGCGACATATTATGCTTAACCCCCGTCGCTCGAAGCGTAGCGAAGAGCGTCGTGGGGGAAAAGGTGACAAACTACACTGCGTCTCCGTAGGAGTCGCACAAACAATAAGTTATGCCTGGTGTGCGACTCCTACGGAGACGCTGTAAGTGATGTGACAAACAACCCCACGACGCACTTTGTGCGACGGGGGATAAGCATAGTGTGTTGCCTACGGCAACTTTTAGCGGACACCAATAAATTTCATCATACTTTTCCGCTAAGAACAGAAAGCATTGTTCCTATTCTTAGCGGAAAATAAGGAAGATATGATGCGCTTGTTGGCGTGTCCTCTAACGAACGAGTTACAAGCCTGCGAGTTCCAGGACTTTCTCTACGGCTTGGTCTAAGCCCGTGACATCCTTACCGCCTGCCGTGGCAAAGTGGGGAGCACCACCACCGCCGCCCTTGATGGCGCGAGCGGCCTCGCGCACAAAAGCACCTGCGTTATAACCGCGCTCCTCAATCAAGTTTTTGCTGATGAGCACCGTGAGCAAGGGTTTCTCGCCTGCGTGAGAGCCAATGACGCAGAAAAGATTTTCGGGAAGTTGCCCTGAAAGTTGGAACGCCACATCGCGAACCTCGTCGGGCATAATATCGCCGGCAAGAACGCCCTTCACAAGCTTCACGCCCTTGTGGTCTTCGGCATATTCAAGGAGTTTCTCTTTGAGCTGTACGACGTGTTGCTTTTGGTAATCCTCGACCTGCTTGCGCAAGCTGTCGCTTTCGTTGATGGTCTTCTGTATGGCGGCCGTGAGGTCCTTGGAATTGAAGAGTTCGCGCAGACGCGTGATGAGATCCTGCTGAACGTAAACGCTCTCTTCGGCTTCAATCCCCGTGAGGGCTTCGATACGGCGCACACCTGCGGCAATGCTGCTTTCGGACGTGATGCGCAGCAGTCCTAAGCGTCCGGTGCTCTTGGCGTGGCAACCGCCGCAGAACTCTACGCTTTTGTCAAATTGCACTACGCGCACCTTGTCGCCATACTTCTCGCCGAAAAGGGCGATGGCACCTAAGCGCTTCGCTTCCTCAATGGGCACGTCGCGATGGTCCTGCAAGGGGATGTCCTCGCGAATGCGGCGATTGACGATGCGCTCAACCTGGCGCAGCTCCTCGGGCGTCACTTTCTGGAAGTGGGAGAAGTCGAAGCGCAGATAGTCGGGCGTGACGAGCGAGCCTTTCTGCTCTACGTGCGTACCGAGCACCTCGCGCAGGGCTTGGTCGAGCAAGTGGGTGGCGGTGTGGTTAGCTTCGCAGCTACGACGCTTCTGCACATTGATGCGGGCCGTAAACTCGGCGGCGGGGTCGGCAGGCAGTTCGGTGGTGAGGTGCAGAGCCAAACCGTTCTCGGTCTTCGTGTCGTAGATGCGCACCGAGCCTGCCGCACTTTCCAGCGTACCACTGTCGCCTACCTGACCACCCATCTCTGCATAGAAAGGTGTGACGTCGAGCACCAGTTCGTAGTGGGCGCCTTTCTTCTCCTCTACGCGGCGCCAACGCAGGATATGGCAGGGGACCTCGGTCTGGTCCCACGCTACGCTGTGGCTCTCGCCCTCGCGAAGGACGTTCCAGTCGCCAAGGTCTTTCTTCGCAGCACCGCGTGCACGCTCTTTCTGTTTCTGCATCTCTACGTCGAAACCTGCATCGTCAACCGTAAAGCCTGCTTCGCCAGCAATGAGCTGCGTGAGGTCGAGCGGGAAACCATAGGTATCGAAAAGCGTAAAGGCTTTTTCGCCTGGCACGGTGTTTTTGCCTGAAGCTTTCAAGGTCTCGATTTCCTTCTCAAGCAGGTTGATACCCGTCGAGAGGGTGCGCAGGAAGCTGTCTTCTTCTTCCTTAATGACGCGCGTGATGAGCTCCTGCTGGGCGGGGAGTTCGGGATAGGCAGCGCCCATCTCGCTCACAAGCGTAGGCACGAGGCGATGGATGAAAGCCTGCTTCTGCTCTAAGAAGGTATAGGCGTAGCGCACGGCACGGCGCAGAATGCGACGAATGACATAACCTGCTTTTGCATTGGAAGGCAGCTGGCCGTCGGCAATGCTGAAGGCGATGGCACGAAGGTGGTCGGAAACAACGCGCATGGCCACGTCCGTAGGCTCGGCTGCACCATAGCGAATGCCCGTCAGCTCTTCAATCTTCTTGATGTAGGGTTGGAAGACGTCGGTGTCGTAGTTAGACGTCTTGCCTTGCAACGTGCGCACGAGGCGCTCAAAGCCCATACCCGTATCGACCGTGCGCTTCGGCAGCGGCTCGAGCGAACCGTCGGCCTTACGGTTGTATTGCATAAAGACGAGGTTCCAAATCTCAATGACTTGTGGGTCGTCTTTGTTGACAAGGCTGGCACCAGGCACAGCGGCTTTGTCGGCCTCGCTGCGACTGTCGATGTGGATTTCGGAGCAAGGTCCGCAAGGACCTGTGTCGCCCATCTCCCAGAAGTTATCGTGCTTGTTGCCATTGATGATATGGTCGGCAGGGAAATGGCGCGCCCAGATGGCGGCAGCCTCGTCGTCGCGGCTTAAGCCTTCGTCGGCACTTCCTTCGAAAACGGTGACGTAGAGGTCTTTGGGGTCAATGCCCAACGTGTCGACAAGGTAACCATAGGCCAGTTCGATGGCTTCCTCTTTGAAGTAATCGCCAAAGCTCCAGTTGCCAAGCATCTCGAACATGGTGTGGTGGTAGGTGTCGTGGCCAACTTCCTCCAGGTCGTTGTGCTTACCGCTAACACGCAAACACTTCTGCGAGTCGGTCTGACGCGGCGATTTGGGTTCGGCATTGCCGAGGATGATATCCTTAAACTGGTTCATACCAGCATTGGTAAACATAAGCGTAGGGTCGTCCTTCACCACCATCGGGGCTGAAGGAACAACGAGGTGGCCGTGCTGGGCAAAATAGGCCTTGAACGACTCACGAATTTCGTTAGCTGTCATTGCTTTCATTGCGCGTGTTTCCTGTTTGGATGTTTGTTGCTTTATTTTCGGGCGCGAAGTTACAATTTCTTGAACGAACCTGCAAATGATAAACCCTAGCTCCAAACAAAAAGATGCTTTCGAGCGGAAAACTATCGCTATTCCATTTTTTATGCTTATCTTTGCGGTCAACAAATGCATCATCTATCAATGTAAACTTTCTATGCTATGGCAAAGAAACTAACCCTTTTCCTGCTGCTGCTAACGGCAGCTTTTAGCTTCAGTTCGTGCACAAAGGACGATTGGAGCGAATTTTTAATTGAAGATAACGCATGGGTTGTCACGAAAGCTACCTACGGCGCGCCCTACCAGTACGGCGACATGTTCTATTTCTACTATAACCACCGCTTCGTCATTGAAGGGCCTGATTTGTACGAAACGGGGTCGTGGCGCGTGCAAGCAGGCAGACTGCTCATCCACTTCGACGGATCGCCAGGCGACGTCCACATAGAAGCACCCATTCCCGTACTGCACAGTTGGCGCATGGTGCTCGACTGCATTGACTACCTATTTAATATGGAATATAGCTTAAACCTTGAGCGCGACCATTCGCTTAACGGGTACAGCTATTATAGCCGACAGAAACAGCCAGAAGACACCCCAACCGATTCTGTAGCTGCAGATACGGTAAAAGTTGACAACCCATAATGAACATGCTACGGCGCATTTCGTTCCCCCTGCTTCTCGCCACGACAATACTCTCCGCCGTGGTGCTGACAAGTATGGCACTTCGCGCCGACGACGGATCGTTGCTCCAGATAGGCGACACGATGCCCGCTTTTAGCGTCCTACCACTGGGAGCTACAGACAGCTTGAGGAGTGCTGAACTGCGAGGCAAACCTTGCGCCATTGTGTTCTTTGATAGCAGTTGCTACGACTGCCGCAAAGCCCTGCCGCGCGTAGAGCGTATGCAACGCGAATTTCCCAACGTGTGCTTCCTCTGCATTGCACGCGACCAAACAGCTGCTGACGTAGCTCAGTTTTGGAAACAAGAAAGCCTCACGCTCCCCGTAGCTGCGCCAGGAAACCGAGAGATATACAATCTCTTCGCTCGCCGCACCATTCCGCGCCTCTACGTCTTCACTGCCGACGGCAAGCTACAAAAGAGCTTTGCAGAAAAACTGAGCGTAAAGTCTATGCGGCGTGCACTGAAAGCATGTTGTAACGATAAGCTTTGAACGAATAACCTAAACAACTAATAACAAGATGAACAACAAACTTCAACTACAAAGCCGCCTCGTGGCGATGAATTTCCTTCAATTCGCCGCGTGGGGTGCTTACCTTACGTCAATGGGCGGTTACCTCTTTGCCACAGGAAACCCGGGCATCATCGGCTGGTTCTACAGCATCCAAGGCATCGTTTCGATTTTTATGCCCGCCTTGATGGGCATCGTGGCCGACCGCTGGATACGTGCCGAACGCCTGCTCAGTATCTGCCATCTCTTAGCGGGCGCACTGATGATAGCCGCAGGTTACTACGGACTGACTGCTGGAGAAGGCATGAACGCATGGACGCTCTTCACGCTCTACTCCCTCAGCGTTGCCTTCTATATGCCTACGCTGGCCCTGACCAACAGCGTAGCATTCACGGCCTTGACGAAAGCCGGGTTGGACACGGTGAAGGACTTCCCGCCCATCCGCGTCTTCGGTACGGTAGGCTTTATCTGCACCATGGTAGCCGTCGATTTGCTCGGTTTCCAACACACGGCCATGCAGTTTGTTGTATCGGGTGGCATCAGCCTCTTGCTGGGTCTCTACGCCCCTACCCTTCCCACATGCCCAACGAGCGACTCCAAAGAAAGCAAATCGCTGGTCGATGCGCTCGGACTGCGTGCTTTTGCCCTCTTCAAAGAAAAGAAAATGGCAATCTTCTTCATCTTCTCGTTCCTGCTCGGCTTGCAACTGCAAATCTCTAATGGTTTTGCTAATGGCTATATCAGCTCATTTGCTGATATCCCTGCATTTGCCGACACATTCGGAGCAAAACATGCCAATATGCTTATTTCTCTGTCGCAAATAAGCGAAACGCTCTGCATCCTGCTCATTCCCTTCGTGCTGGGTCGCTTCGGCATCAAACGCGTGATGATGATAGCCATGGCTGGCTGGGTGCTGCGTTTCGGACTCTTCGGAACGGGTGACCCTGGACCCGGTGTTTGGATGTTTATTGTTTCCTGCATTGTCTATGGCGTAGCCTTCGACTTCTTCAACATCAGCGGTGCTCTCTACGTAGACAAAAACACCGATGCCAGTATCACGAGTTCCGCACAAGGCCTCTTCATGCTCATGACGAATGGCCTTGGTGCCACGTTCGGTTCTTTGGCAGCACAAGCCGTAGTTGACAAATACGTCAACTCGCAAACCGACCCTCTTCTCGTTGTTGAAGGCTGGCACACCAGCTGGTTTATATTCGCAGGCTATGCCCTTGTGGTTCTGGTTCTCTTCACCCTCATCTTCAAGGAGAAGAACTAAACCAACAAACTTCTTGCATACAAGAATTCAACCCTAAGCGGGGCTTCGCTGTAACTCCAACACGAAGCCCCGCTTTTATACAATTACTTGTTGCGCCCAGAAGCCATAAGAACATCTGCATAATAAGGCACAAGTTTCTCAATTTCTCTATAGAACACCATCGAGCCACCTGCGAAAAACAAATCTGCAAGCGCTCCAGCCATAACTTCCTACGCAGGCGTTCCACCTGCACCACACCATCGGCGTAGCCTCCCCCTGGGAGCGCGGGCGCCTCGCCCGCCCAAATCGCTGCGACAGCAGCGAAGGCATGGAACGCAGACATTCCGCCTGCGTACCCGGTTATAGGGCTACGCCAACGAAGGATGCGGGCGAGGCGCCCGCGCTCCCAGGGAGGCTGACGCCGATGATTTCTGCAAGCGAAGTGTATGCACACCATACTACAAACAGAAAAAGTCCTTCCATACGCCTTGCGGCGAATGAAAGGACTCATATTATAATAAGGTGGCGGCTACCTACTCTCCCGTCTTGTGGAGCTAAAAGACCCACCATCGGCGTGGTAATCCTTGCCACGCCAAGTATATATACGAAAAAAGTCCTTTCAAACGCAAATGTGCGAATGAAAGGACTCATATTATATAAGGTGGCGGCTACCTACTCTCCCGTCTTGTGGAGCTAAGAAACCCACCATCGGCGTGGTAATCCTCGCCACGCAATAACATGAGAAAGTCCCTCGCAGCTTCATTGGCTGAAAGGGACTTCTACTTTATAATAAGGTGGCGGCTACCTACTCTCCCGTCTTGTGGACAGTACCATCGGCGTGGCGGGGCTTAACTGCTCTGTTCGGGATGGGAAGAGGTGGGACCCCCGTGCTATAACCGCCTTAATCTCTGACACTACTTAGTACGTTAAACATTAAACGTTATACGTTCACTAAGTGTGTCGTATGGGGATGGACAAACAGAATAGCGTTTTGGCGAACGATTACTTCTTGTAAGTGCCAATAAGCAAGCAAGCATGTCGTCTTCCTTGTATTCTAACACGATATTAAGCGAAGCTCTTGGGCAATTAGTAGTGCTCGGCTGTGATGTCGCCACCTCTACACCTGCACCCTATCTACGTCCTCGTCTCGAACGGCCCTCATAAGGAGATCTCATCTTGGGGAGGGCTTCGCGCTTAGATGCTTTCAGCGCTTATCCCGACCGCACGTGGCTACCCGGCAATG
>ONHN01000050.1 GCA_900317635.1 uncultured Prevotellaceae bacterium
GCGACACATTATGCTTAACCCCCGTCGCTCGAAGCGTAAGCGAAGAGCGTCGTGGGGAAAAGCTAACAAACTACAATGCGTCTCCGTAGGAGTCGCACATCAATCTAACTTATTGTTTGTGCGACTCCTACGGAGACGCAGATACACTCCGCATCTAATACCCCACGACGCATTTCATGCGACGGGGGGTCAGCATGGTATGTTGCCTACGGCAACTTTTACCGGACACCAATAATAAATTTATAGCAGATAGTGTTGCGTGCGCGAAAAGTTTTTCATAATTTTGCACAGATTTTGAACAAATGTGCGAAGAGAGCCTTATTCTGAGGTGTTTTCGCCAAAAGAAATATCAAACGCAAATGAACCAATATGAAGACTTTGTAGGCCGTTTTGAGCAAAGCATTAAGGACAACTGGAACCTCGATGCGCTGACGGACTACCAGGGCGTGACGCTGCAATATCGCGACGTGGCACGCAAGATAGAGAAACTGCACATCCTCTTCGAACAAGCTGGCCTTCATGAGGGCGACAAGGTAGCCCTCTGCGGCCGCAACTGCGCTGCATGGGCGGCGGCCTTCCTGGCCACGCTAAGCTACGGCGCCGTGGCCGTGCCCATCCTGCACGAGTTTAAGGCTCCGCAGGTGCACGACATCGTCAACCACAGCGATGCGCGCCTGCTACTCGTGGGCGACCAGATATGGCCCACGCTGAGCGAAGAGGCCATGCCAGCCCTTGAGGGCATCATCAACCTGCAAGACTACAGCCTGCTCGTTTCGCGCAGCGAGAAGCTTACCGAGGCGCGCGAAAACCTCAACCGCTACTTCGGCGAGAAATATCCAAAGTATTTCCGACCCGAACACGTGAAGTATCGCCCCGCTGCCAACCCCGAAGAGCTGGCCGTGTTGAACTACACGAGCGGCACGACGTCGAACTCCAAGGGCGTGCTCATCCCCTATAGGGCCTTGTGGTCGAACATGTTTTTTGCCGACGGCGTGATGAGCCACGTTATCAAGCCCGGGGCGAAGGTCATCAGCATCCTGCCCCTGGCCCACACCTACGGCATGAGCTACGAGTTCCTCTACGAGTTTATGCGAGGCGCCCACATCTTCTTCCTCACGCGCATTCCCAGCCCCACGATTATCTTCAAAGCCTTTGGCGAAGTGAAGCCCGACCTCATCGTCAGCGTGCCGCTCATCATCGAAAAGATTATTAAGAAAGCCGTCTTGCCAAAGTTGCAGACGCCCTCGATGAAGGTGCTGCTCCGCCTGCCCGTCATCAGCGACAAGATATGCGAGCGCATCCGCACGCAGCTCGTAGAAGCTTTCGGCGGACGGTTCTACGAAATCATCATTGGCGGTGCGGCCTTCAACAGCGACATTGACGCCCTGCTCCATCGCATCGGCTTCAACTACACCGTGGGCTATGGCGCTACGGAGTGTGCCCCCATCATCACCTACGACGATTGGCACGACCAGAAGCTGGGCTCCTGCGGAAAAATTGTGCCCAACATGGAACTGCGCATCGACTCGCCCGACCCCGAAAACGTGGTGGGCGAAATCCTCGTGCGCGGTGCCAACGTCATGCTGGGCTACTACAAAAACCCCGAGGCCACGGCGCAAACCATCGATGCCGACGGATGGTATCACACGGGCGACCTGGGCGTGGTGGACACCGACGGCAACCTCTACATCCGTGGCCGTTCGAAGAACATGCTGCTGGGTGCCAGCGGACAGAATATCTATCCCGAAGAGATTGAAGACAAGCTCAACACGCTACCCTACGTGGCCGAAAGCGTGGTCATTCAGAAAGGCGACCGCCTATATGGCCTTGTCCACCCCGACATCGACGAAGCAAAGCGCGACGGCCTCGACGACGCCATGCTCACAGCACAGATGGAGCAAAACCGCCGCGACCTCAACCTCATGGTTAACAACTACGAACAGCTTAGCGGCATCAAGATATACGAAGAAGAATTTGAGAAGACGCCCAAGCGCAGCATCAAACGCTTCCTCTATGCTAATGCCGAAATATAAAGTGACAAGTGGATTTTTTGGAGTGACAAGTGACAAGTGAGGCTACGCCGACGAACAAGCGCGGCTACAACTCGTCACTTGTCACTTTGTCACTCGTAACTCATACAAAATATGGATGCCATACAAAAGGACCTTGAACGCTTAGCAGCAGAAGACAAAATGGTGCTTCGCACAGAGGGGTTGGTGAAGAAATACGGCAAACGCACCGTGGTGGCTGGTGTCAGCTTCGACGTGCACCAAGGCGAGATTGTTGGACTGCTGGGACCTAACGGTGCTGGCAAGACAACGTCGTTCTACATGACGACGGGCCTCGTCGTTCCCAACGGCGGCAAAATTTTCCTCAACGACTACGATATCACCTCGTTCCCCGTCTATAAGCGGGCGCGCTACGGCATAGGCTACCTTGCACAAGAGGCCAGCGTCTTTCGCACGATGACCGTTGAGGACAACATCATGAGCGTGCTTGAAATGACGGGCAAACCCGCCGACTATCGCCGCGAAAAGATGGAGAGCCTCATTGCCGAGTTTCGCCTTGAGAAGGTGCGCAAGAACAAAGGCAACCAACTTTCGGGCGGCGAGCGCCGACGCACGGAGATAGCGCGCTGCTTGGCCATCGACCCGAAGTTCATCATGCTCGACGAGCCGTTTGCCGGTGTTGACCCCATTGCCGTTGAAGACATACAATACATCGTGTGGAAACTGAAAGACCGCCACATCGGCATCCTCATTACCGACCACAACGTGGAGGAAACGCTCTGCGTCACAGACCGCGCCTACTTGCTCTTCGAAGGGAAAATCCTCTTCCACGGCACGCCAGAGGAACTGGCCGAGAACCAAACCGTGCGCGACAAATACCTGACCAACTCGTTCAAGCTACGCAAAAAGGACTTCCAGCTGATGGGCGAGAAGTGAAACGTTAAACATTAACCGCCACGCACTGGGCGCAAGTGTCTTCGTGTTCATTAGAAAACATTCGTACCATTCGTGGTTTCTAAACACAAAAATTAGCTTTGTGAACTTTGTGGACTTTAGTGCCTTTTGTGGTAAACATAGACCAAAAACTTTATGCAAAAACCTGATAATATAGATGCTCTCACGCGTCGCATTGAAGCTGAAGGAGCCGACCTAAGAAAACTGCGCGAGGGCATGGCGCGCGCCGTGGTAGGCCAAGACGCCTTGGTGCGCTCGCTGCTCGTAGGCCTCTTGGCCGACGGCCACATTTTGCTGGAAGGCGTACCAGGACTGGCCAAGACCTTAGCCGTTAAAACGTTGGCGGCCCTGACCGATGCCACGTTCAGCCGCATACAGTTCACCCCCGATCTCCTACCTGCCGACGTGACGGGCACCCTCGTTTTCGACCAACGCGAAGGGCGCTTTTTTACGCGCCGTGGCCCCGTCTTTGCCAACTTCGTGCTGGCCGACGAAATAAACCGCGCACCAGCCAAAGTGCAAAGTGCGTTGCTCGAAGCCATGCAAGAGCGACAGGTGACGCTTGGCGAAGAAACGCATGCCCTACCCCATCCGTTCCTCGTCTTGGCCACGCAAAACCCCGTCGAACAAGAAGGCACATTCCGCCTGCCCGAAGCACAGGCCGACCGCTTCATGCTGAAGGTGCACGTTGACTACCCTGAAGCCGACCACGAGCGCGACATCATCGTGCGACACCTTCAAGGTCAAGCTACACCCAAAATTCAGCCCGTTCTCTCGCTCGAGCGCTTAGAGGCGCTTCGCAAGACGGTACGCGAAGTCTATGTCGACGAAAAAATCGTGGACTACATTCTTGATATCGTTGACGCAACACGCCATTTCAAAGAACGCTCGCAAGGGCACCACGACTACGTAGCACTGGGAGCCAGTCCGCGTGCTGGCATCAGCCTTGCCCTTGCCGCCCGCGCCTTAGCCTTTCTGCAAAGTCGTGCCTACGTCGTGCCCGACGATGTCCGCCTTATCGCACCCGACGTTTTGCGCCACCGCATAAGCCTCTCCTTCGAAGCCGAAGCCGAGCGTATCAGTCCCGAAGACATCATTGCAGAAATACTCTCCAACGTAAAAGTGCCATAGAAAGAGAGAACTCCCCTCATACAATGGAAACCAGCGAACTTCTTAGGCGCATCCGCCGCATTCAATTAGCCTCGCGCAACCTGACAAGTCAGCAACTCACAGGGGCGTTTCGCAGCACGTTTCGTGGACGCGGTATGGTGCCCACGGAAGTTCGCGAATATCAGGTGGGCGATGACGTGCGCGACATAGATTGGAACGTGACGGCACGAACGGGAAAAGCACACATCAAGCTCTACGAACAAGAACGCGAACTCTCGTTCGTGCTGCTGGTTGACACAACGATGGGCACTCTCTTTGGCACCAAGAGGCGCACCGTGCGCGAAACAATTGCTGAAATTGCTGCTACCATCGCCTTTTCGGCCTGCCAAAGCGGAAACCGAACGGGACTCATCCTTTTCTCCGACCGCGTAGAAGCCTACGTGCCGCCTCGCGGCGGACTGCCCCACCTGCACTATCTTCTTGGTCAACTCCTGCGCACCATCCCTCGGGCCACCCGTGCCAATCCAGCTTGTGCCCTCGAGTTTCTGGTGCGCACTGTCCGCAGCCGCGCTACGGCACTACAACTCAGCGGATTTACCGACGTTCCACCTTATGCGCGCTCCTTATCGCTGGCACGCGCCCACCACGACCTGACGTTGCTACGCATCTACGACCCCCTCGAAACACGCTTGCCCCGCGTTGGGTTGCTTGACATTACCGAGGCGGCCACGGGGCGCACCATGACCATCGACACTGCCGACCCCAAGCTGCGGCGCGCCCACCGTCAGCACTTCGTTGAGACGCAACGCTACTTCGAACAAACAGCACGTAAAAACGGACTGCAACATGCAGCCCTGCAAACCGACGACGACTACCTGCCACTGCTGCGCCACCTCTTCACGCACTAAGGTGGGGCATCGCCACCCCTGCTACTATGAAGTCACGATTTCTTCGTTCCTATATAATATTAATATTGTATGCCCTGTTCGCCCTTCCCTGCACTGCGCTGCAAGGCAAGGTCAAATGGTCTATGCAAGCTAAGGTGGACAACATGGTGCTTCGCATAGGCGAGCAAACAACATTGCGCATCACGCTCACCGCGCGAGAAGCGCAAAGCTTTGACCTCAGCCGTCTGATACTCCCTAAAGAGATTGAAGTACTTTCTTGGGCCGTTGCCAAAAACGAGCAAAAGGATGATGAGCAAACGTGGCAAGTTGATTATATCGTGACATGCTTCGCACCCGCCAACTACCAATTCCAACCCACCTTCATTGCTCAAGGCGACAGCATTCGTTCTGACAATGTTCTTCGTCTCAACGTCCAAAGTGTAGAACTTACGGGGAATGATCAACCGCGCGCCCCTCACTCCCTAATAGAACAGCCGTTTCGCCTAAGCAAAACGTTCATCGCCTTGCTGCTGATGTTCCTGCTGACCACGTTGATGCTGCTACGCCGTTACAAGGCAAAGAAGAAAGTTTTGCAAAAACAGCACCCCCTTTCCCCCATTCGGACCCAGCAGCAACCTCTAACGCCTGCAGCCGAAGCCATTCGCGCCATCCACGCGTTGCGAAGCCATGAGAAGGACCTCAACAGTAACGACTATTATACCCAGCTATCGGCCATTCTGCGACTATACATTGCAGCACGCTTCGACATTCAAGCCCAACAGCAAACGTCATCGCAAATCATCGAGGCTGTTGAAAAAGCTGCTAAATCAGAAACGTTGACAGAGTTGCAAAACGTGCTGCACACTGCCGACCTCGCAAAATTTGCACGCCACGAACTGACGCTCAGCGAGCAGGATGGCAGTTTGCTCCAAGCACTTGCATTCGTTGAGAAGACAAAAGGCAAAGCGCAGGAAGACAAACCAGCCACACAGCCTGCGCTTAGAACGAAAACCAAACGAAAGACCGACTGGCTCACCGTCCTGCTTCTTATCGTCGATGCCATGTTGGTGCTGGCGCTGTGTCCCTACCTCCTCAACCTCTTCAAAATCATCTTCGCATAATGACCTTTGCTTTCCCGTATGCCCTACTGCTGCTCATTGCCTTGCTTTTAGTCCTGCTCTGGGATATGCGCCATCGCCGCGAGGGTCAAACTCGCCTGATGATGCCCTCCACGCAAGCCTATCTTGGCGTGCGCCCCACCCTACGCGCCCGTCTGGTGCACCTTCCGCGCTACCTCGGTTTTGCTGCTGCTTCGCTGCTCATCGTAGCTTTAGCGCGTCCCCAAACCGATGCGCCGCTCCTACCCGATGAAGGGGAAGGCATTGACATCGTGTTGGCTATGGATATTTCTCAAAGCATGCTGACGAAAGACATGACACCCAATCGCCTTGAAACAGCCAAGAGCATTGCCTCCGAGTTCGTTGCAGCCCGCCGAGCCGACAACATCGGATTGACCATTTTCGGCGGCGATGCCCTCACACTATGTCCACTCACCACCGACCATGCCGCACTACTTTCCGCACTCAACAATGTTAGCACAAAGCCTGTAGAAAATGGTAGCATCAGCAGCGGAACAGCCATCGGCATGGGCCTTGCCACGGCCACCGCTCACCTCTGCGAAACGTCAGCCCCATCGAAAGTCGTAGTACTCCTCACCGACGGCGACAACAACACGGGTGCCATTTCGCCCCTATCCGCTGCCGACTTGGCTGCTAACCAAGGCGTACGCGTCTATACCATCAGCATCGGCTCTACGACCAACGAACTTAACCAAAGTGTGCACGATGCCGTCCACGAGCAAGTTGCCATGAAAGAAGCCGCCGACAGCATCGCCACATCCCAACAAGACGTACTTCAGCAAATAGCCGCACGAACAGGAGGTAAATACTTCAAAGCCTCTACGGCCAGCGACCTGAGTGCCGCCTACAGCGACATCGACAAAATGGAAAAACACAAACTCATCGTCCAGCAAGACGGCGCACGCTATGAAGCCTATGCACCCTTTGCCCTTGCAGCTCTTGCCTTGCTCGCACTGAGCATCGTGCTAAAACTGACGTGGCTCAAGCGTTGGCCATAGGATGTACGCTCTCCCAATTACAGTCGAAACGATTTTCGAGCTATTGCTCCAAATGCCAAGCCTTGCGGAATCTCCTTATGGCACCGTCAGCCCCGTGCGATGCCTTTTCATACTAAAGAAGCTTAAACCATAACCTTCAACATGCGCTTCATACGTTTGCTCTACATACTTCACCTCTTACTCTTAGCCCTGGCCATAGCCCATACGGACAAGTTATATGGTCAAGGTCAGGGCTATGCTGTCCGACGCATTTTACCAACGCAAGCTGTAAGTTCGTCCCAGTGTGGCGAATTGGTAGGCACTGCGGGGCAGCCCATTTGCATTACGCAGCGTTACGATGCTTCGCTCCGCCCCGTTCAGCGCGTGGCCGAAGGGGCAGCAGGCACAGGTGAGGATCTTGCCACACTTCAGGAGTATGATGCCGCTGGCCGACTGACCTACAGATGGAGCGATACTCCTTTTAGTACTTCAAACACTAATGGATTCCCCACCTTCCATACGTCAGCAGACTTTGCCTCTATGTCTGAAGATGGGGGGACCACTTGTATTAGCTATATCTACGAACCATCCTCTTTCTCGCGGCTCACATCGACCAAGGGCGTTCATAGTGCCAATACGTCTATCACCACAGAAGTAAGTTATCGCGTACCGACTGCTGTCAGACGATATAGCTATTTAGCTCCCTATACGTTCCGACAAGCCGGACTCTACACCACACCTCTACGCATGGAGCGTATCGTGGATGAAGAGGGAGGATACATGGAACGCTATACGGATAGTCGTGGACTAATGCTACTACAGCGTCAGGGAAAAACGGGCGAGGCTTCGACACTTGATACCTACTACATCTATGATGCCTTGGGCCGGCTTCGATTTGTATTGCCACCTGCCGCAGTGGAAGCTACTGGCGAGGTGAAGAACTATCTCTTCACTCAAACAGCTGCATTGAAAAACTATGCTTATTGTTATCGCTACGATGACCGCAACCAACTCATAGCCTCCTATCTGCCAGGACAAGGGTGGTATAACATGGTTTACGATGCTGCGGGGCGTCTTGTGCTAAGAAGCCGTCCATCGCAAGCAGCACAAAAGCAGTGGGACTATATACGCTACGATGGCTTAGGCCGCCCCGTTGTTCGAGGCACTGTCCGCAATACAGCATCGCACACAGCACTACTGAGTCTGTTTCAAACGAAGCTCGTCTGCGAACGTTATACAGGCAATGGCTTGACAGGCTATAGCACTGATGTTTCGCTGGGACAAAACGAAAGTCCTTTAGAGGTATATTATTACGATTGCTATAGCTTTTTAATACTTCCTCCATTTAATACGCTGCGCGAACGAGTCGCTACAAGCGATACGCTATGGCGCGCCTTAGGACGGATGACGGGAAAGTATATACGCAGTATGCGAGATGAGGCAACCTGCGAGGTATCTCTGCTTGCCTACGATGCGCGCGGAAGGGAAGTATTGCGGCGCAGCGATAACGGCGTTAGCGGGATAGCACGGACGGACAGCGTAAGCTATGGTGTGCGGGGCAACGCACTCTCGCACACGGAAAAGTATGCCTGCGTAAACGACACTTTATCCTTGTGTACGCAGTATGCCTACGATGCCGCTCTACGGCCAGTGGCCGCCACTTTGAATGTAGAGGCAAGTGCCCGACATGGAGCAGAGAATTATCGCTATGAGACGAGTCTCTTCACAGCTTCATACGATAGCTACGGACGCCTGTCTGCGAGCACATCGCTCGCCGGGCAGGGGCAGACTGCGTATAGCTATGGCTATGGTGGCCGCAGAGAGAGCATGTCGGTCGGAGGTGGTGTCTATGGCGAGACATTACACTATGACGATAACGGCCCTTCAGAGCCACGCGCGGATGGTCGCATTACGGGTATTACGATGCAGCGTGGTACGGATAACAAGATTGCCGATATAAAGTACGATGCTTTCGGTCGTCTGTCGGAAGGCGTGATAAGCTCAGCATCAAGTCCTACGCTCAGCGAGATGTACGTTTATGACACTTCGGGTAATGTAGAGCAAGTAGGTCGCAGCGTAGGGGGTGTGGTGCTGAACGATGCCGTATTGCGGTATGAAGGCCACCGCCTGACGCAGATTGAAGAGAATGCCCCCACCGCTGGTGCCTCCACTTCACACGCATTGCATATACCATATAATACAGACGATAATGCCTACAGCTACGATGCCGATGGCCGCGAGACGCGCAACCTAACGCGCGGTGTAGAGCGCGCAGTGTATGCTGGCAGCAACTTACGTCCCGACAGCCTCTGTTTCTCAGGCGGCAATGCGCTGTGCTTTGGATACATGAGCGACGGACGCATGGTGGAAGTAGAGACGCGGACCAGTCAGACACCACTGGTCATACCACCCGACGTATATAATGCACAGGGCGACCCCGTCTTTATCCATCACGAGTGGCGCGAGGGTAGCGTTTCGCGCAGTAGCAAAGGATTTTTCAAGGTTGAAGTGCCTGGAGGATATTTAGTGATAGGGAAAGAGCAGGTAACGGGGTTTGCGCATGGAAGTCCTGAGTATTCAAGGAATATCACGCCCTATTGCTATGTGAGCGACTATTTGGGCAGCATTCGTGCCGTCATTCGGGCTACAGACGGCAGCGTGGTACAGCGTGCCGACTATATGCCCTCGGGAGCATGCTACGCAGAAGAGAATGCCAGCTTGCAGCCCCGCCGTTTCTGCGGAAAGGAACTGTTCACCGTCCACGGCTACATGACGTACGACAGCGTTGCAAGGATGCTGGACGGCGGTCTTCCACGCTTCAATGCTCCTGACCCGTTTCAGGAAAAGTATTACAGCCTTTCACCCTACGCCTATTGCGCTGACGATGCGGTGAACTTGGTGGATCCGTGGGGGAAAGATATATATATTTTTGACAATGAAGGACACATCGTTGATATCGTAAGTAATAATAACTTTGATCAAATATGCATATTAACAGGAGATAGAAATAATAGTCGTTTAAAATTCGGTCCCAAAGAGAGGTATAATACAATACAAGTTTTATCTCCTTTATCGGAAAGTCACTTAAAGTTATTATTATTGGGAGGCTCGAATGCTTCATTTCAAATGTATAAGTTTCTTCAAAATAACTCAAAGGTAGAATGGTCTTACCTATATGTATATGGTTTTAATGAAAATCAATTTGATGCTTTTATTAGCACCTCACATCAAAATTCTACGGAAGCTTCAGCAATATCATTGTATGATATATTTACCAAGATGGGATGTAAAGTAATATATGATGTGCATGGTCATCCCAAGAATACTCCATTCCCTTCTTTCTCTAAAGATGGAGATGTCCACTTTGCAAGCATTATTAATAATAGCTATAAACAAGATCCCACTTTTTTTATATATATACCTAAAACTGGTGAATTAGTGGAGTTTAATGCTTCTTCTGTTGAGGCTGATTTTCCAGAAATGGGATTCCCCATTCTTGATATTGATGAAGCAGTTGTTAAACCTTAATAATAGTAACATGAAAACAAAGCTATTGCATACCATGATTATTGGGGCCGTTATTCCTTTAACTTTGGCTTCAGCACTATCCTTGTTCAATAATGAAAAGAATTGGATTGTTGGAAAGAACAATAGCTGTATGATTCATTCAGTGATGTACCCTCACATAAAAATGTTAACACCATCCGACAAGAACAATACAATTATAGACAAAGCAAATGTGCCTCGGATAGAATTAGACTATATTATTCGTAAAGCCATAAGGACAGTCGTAATTCCTAATCTACAGCAGGAAAACCTTCCGTATGATTTGATTTATGTATCCATTTACAAGAAAAGCAATGATACTATTGTTGCCGTAGAAGCTACTGATAGCGAAAACATTTCCCGTAAAAAAGGCTTTTGGCCATACAGTTTTAAGCAGCAAATGCTTGGTATCGATAGTATTGATGGAAGGAAAGTGGCTCTTTTAAAAAAACATAGGTTCTATGTAGGAGAAGATATATGTGATAATTTTTATGACAAAACATCGGATAGTATATCAATATGTTACGATAG
This sequence comes from uncultured Prevotellaceae bacterium, assembly GCA_900317635.1. Taxonomy (GTDB): domain Bacteria; phylum Bacteroidota; class Bacteroidia; order Bacteroidales; family Bacteroidaceae; genus Alloprevotella. The sequence continues at coordinate 11,154 of ONHN01000050.1, forward strand.
TAAAGAAAACGCTCTACTTGTTAAAGATGGTACTGCATTTTGGCATTTTAAGTTTATTAATAGGAAAACGCTAAAACTCCTAAGGCGCGTATTATATTGGTAGATTTATAACATGGGGTTCTCTAATGAAAAAAAGTTGTATTAGCGTGTTGACCTACTTCCTCGGGGCGTGCCAAGACTTTAAGCACTTCGGCTATCCTTGAACACCTTACTACTGTCCGTGATGAACAGTGCCGAGCCTTTCGCGTCCGGCATCATTTCCACGGAGGAGAAGCAAATCCCCTCCGTTATCTGTTTTCTTTTGTGATTTGAGCCCATAGTTGTACTTTTTGTTCGATTTTGCCTTACGCCTCAAGGCAGAGGAAATACCGAGGGGAAAGAAAGAATAAAATCCTGCACCCCGTTAAAGGTATCGCTCCATCTGGGTGGAGGATTTTCTCCACCCCGTTGGAGGATTTTCTCC
>ONHN01000028.1 GCA_900317635.1 uncultured Prevotellaceae bacterium
AAGCATAATGTGCCAGCTACGGCGACAGAAAGCCCCTCACTAATAAAAATCCTCAAAACAGTAATAGACACTAACTCTTTCGTTGCTTGTATCAACTTTTACCGGACACCAATATTTTCAAAGCCTGAAATAGTGATTTTCAGAGCCTAAAAGTGTCCCTTTCTGGGCTCGGAAGCGCGCCGTGTGGTGCATGAGGCGTTTCAGGCGGCAAGCATAAAACGTTCCGACCCGCCCTCGATGGTGCATCGGGGCGGGTCGGAATATGGGTTGAAGGCTTTTGGCCGTCTGGCGTTAGCTGAGCAGGGTGCGGACGAGGGTGCTGATGGCTTTTCCGTCGGCGCGTCCGGCCAGGGCTTTGGTGGCTACGCCCATGACGCGTCCCATGTCTTTGGGGCTCGTAGCGCCCACTTCGGCAATGATGCGTCTCACCTCAGCTTCCAGCTCCTCGGGCGTGAGGGCCTTGGGCAGATACTCTTCGATGACGGCGGCCTGCCCTTCCTCTTGTTCGGCAAGGTCGGGGCGGTTTTGCTCGCGATAGAGCTGTGCGCTGTCGCGTCCTTGCTTGGAGAGTTTGGCAAGGATTTTCAGCGCAGCCTCGTCGGTGAGTTCGTCGTTAGCGCCTGGGGCTGTCTTGGCCTCCAGGAAGTATTTCTTTATGTTGCGAAGGGCTTCAAGGCGCACTTTGTCCTTGGCCTTCATGGCGGCAATGATGTCGCGGCTTATTTGGTCGAATAGTGCCATGATTGGTTGGTGAGGTTTGCGGGTTTATTTCATGTTGCTGAAGTCGATGGCTCCGCTGGGTGTGAGTCCGGCGCTTTGAGGTTCGATGGCTATTGCTTTCTCCGACTTCTTCTTAATCTCGGTGTAGTTTTCTTTGTTGCGCTTGGCCGTGGGGGTGAGTTCAACAAGCGAGATGATTTCTTCGTTGTCAAGGTCTTCGAGTCCGAAGATATAGATTTTGGAGGAGCGACGGGCAATGCCACTCTTGCCTTTCGAGCTATCGTACCAGCGACGCATGCGGTCGTCTTTTTCTTGTTCGTCCTCGGCCTCCTGTTCGAGGTTCTTTGCCTCGCGTTCTTCAATCATGCCCTTCATCTCAGGCAAGTCGGCCAGCCCGAAGCCCGTAGCAAGGATGGTGATTTTAATCTTCTTGCCGAGCGTTTGGTCTTTTGAGAGTCCGAACTTCGTTTCAACGCCTTCGAAGTTGTCCATGAAGCTGTGGATTTCGTTCATTTCTTCCATCATGAGCGTTTCGCCGTCTTTTTCGGAGCAGAAGGCAATGCTGAGGAGGATTTTCTTGGAGTGGTAGATGTCCGTGTTCTTAATGAGCGGTGAGGTGAGGGCATCCTGTATGGCGGCTGTTACACGGTCTTCGCCTTCGGCGTAGCCCGTTGACATGATGGCCACCCCGCCGTTTTTCAGCACGGTGTTAACGTCCTGGAAGTCGAGGTTGATGATGCCGTGCATCGTAATGATTTCGGCAATGCTCTTGGCTGCGGTAGAAAGGATGCTGTCGGCCTTTTGGAAGGCACTTTCGATGTCGAGGTCGGGATAGATTTCGCGCAAGCGCTCGTTGCTGATGACGAGCAGGGCATCGACGTTCTTAGAGAGCTCGTCGACGCCGTCGAGGGCCTGGTTGATTTTCTTTTTGCCTTCGAAGAGGAACGGAATGGTGACGATGCCCACGGTGAGGATGTCCTTCGCTTTGGCTTCGCGGGCGATGATGGGTGCTGCGCCCGTGCCCGTTCCGCCGCCCATGCCGGCGGTGATGAAGACCATCTTTGTGTTTTCGTCGAGCATGCGGCGAATTTCTTCGATGCTCTCTTCGGCTGCGATGCGGGCGCGCTGGGGGCGGTTGCCGGCTCCCAGTCCTTCCTTGCCCAGTTGCAGGTGGACAGGAACGGGGGAGTCTTTCAGTGCCTTCATGTCGGTATTGCAAACGACGAAGTTGACGTCGTGGATACCTTCCTTATACATGTGGTTGACGGCATTGCCGCCGCCTCCGCCCACGCCAATGACTTTGATGATTGAGGGCGATGCGCTGGCCGCAGCGAGGTCGATAGTGATTTTTTCGGTGTTGTTTTCCATCGTGTTGTAACGTTTTAGGGGGTTCTGTGAAATGTGTTAACTATTCTCGTCTTTGTCTTGCTTTGAGTCTTCGTCGCTGACGAGGTTGTTGGCAAAATTCTTAAAGACATTCCATCTGCGCAGCAACCCTTCGCGGCGTTTTCGTTTGCGCTCTTCTTTTGCTTGTTGAGCGGCGCGGGCCTCTTCGGCCTCTTTGCGTGCTTGAGCTTCGGCGGCTTCTTGGGCTTCCTTAGCTTCTTTCTCGGCCTTGAGGCGTTCCTCTTCTTCTTTACGCTTCTTCTCGTCGAACATGTCTTGCTGTGCCTGTCCGAGGTCGCCGCCGCTGCAGTTTTCGGTTCCTTTCAGCAGGAGGGCGATGGCGGCGTTGTAGCTGCCGTCTTTGTTGAAACCTTGGATGTTGCCCGCACGCACGATGGTGGGAAGGGTGGGCTTGATTTGAATTTTCTCGAAGCCCGTGTATTTAGTGAACGCCTTGTCGATGGCTGGCATGCTGGCGGCTCCACCCGTGATGATGAGCCCGCCGACGAGGTTGCTTCTGTCGTACTTAGAGAGTTCGATTTGTCGTAGGATGTTTTTGATAATTTCCTCTTGACGCGCTTCGACGAGGTTGCAGAAGTCGTCCCAGGCCACTTGGTGGCCGCTTTCGGTGACGATGGGTTCGTGTTGTAGCTCCTCGTCGCTGTAGAGGGCGCGGCCGTAGGTGAGTTTTAGCTTCTCGGCTTCGTTCTCTTCGATGGAGAGGGAGGCGATGTCCTTCGTGATGTTGCGTCCGCCCAAGGGGATGACGGCAATGTGGCGTAGGATGTTGTTTTTGAAGACGCAGACGCTGGTGGTTTCGGCACCCATGTCGATGAAGACGCAGCCGCTGTGGCGTTCGCTTTCGGGCAGGAGCTCGTCGGCTTCGGCCAGGACGGTGATGGGCATGCCAGCTACGCCGAGGCGCTCTTCGTTGGCGCAGTTTTGAATGGTCTCGGCGGCTTCGCGGCGCGTGATGATGTTGAGGAAGTGGCCCTCGATGCTTTCGGCTGGTACGCCTACGGGGTCGGCCGTGGTTTGTGCGCCGAGTTTGTACTCCTGAATGATGGCTTGCAGAATTTCGCGTTCGGCGGGCTGCGACTGCCGGTTTTCGTCTTGTATGCTGTCAACTACCGACGAGGAGATTTGCGTTTTCTCGGGGAAGTTCTTCAGGACGGTGTTGAGCTCGGAGTGCATCCCCATGCCGCCAATGCCGATGTATGCTTGGGTGATAGAGCGGTTGAGCTTCTTTTCGAGTTTATCCTTGATAGACTTGATGCAGGCCGTCATCTTAAGGAGGTTGTTGATGCGTCCTTTGCGTATGAAGGCGCTGGCCCCTCTGTCTTGAACGGCGGCCATGATTTGCAGTGCGCCGTCGGGCTGCTTTCGTCCAGCGATACCGGTAATCTTCGACGAACCGATTTCGATGGCTACAATGAAATTGTCTTTCGTTTCCATATAGTGTGTTGCGTTTTTTTTTGTTCTTATCAGCTTGCGTTTTCTTAGCCAAGGCATAAAACAAGCTTTCTGCTCTTCTGGCTTAACGAAAACGTTGCAGTTAGTTGAGCTTGTCGCGTTTGTCGCGTTTGAGGGCAATGATTTGGTTGGTGTGTGAGATGTCGATGTTGGTGTATTTGTTCCACCCCACTTCGGGCATCACCTTTTCGTAGAACGCCATCAGGTTGCGGAACTTCTTTTGCAGGCTGTCGGGGCGTCCGAGGTGTATGACTTGGTTGCCCACGCGCGGTATGAGGTCGGCTTTTCCGCTTTCGTCGATGTTGATTTGCTCAATTTGGTCGTTCCAAAATTCGTTGTCGCGCAGGAAGAGGCCGAGGTCAACGAGGTAGCGCTTCGTAAAGGCTGTGTCGACTTTTCCCGTTGCCACGATGAGGTCGGCCACGTAGCCGAGCGGCTCCATTTCGTAGCCTCGGTCGTCGATGTAGAAGTCTTTCCCGTCGTTGGTCATGACGCGTAGCAGGGGCAGGCGTTGCGAAAGCATGATGTTAAGGCGTCGGCCGTTGGTTTTGTAGCACGTGGCTTCCTTGATGAAGGGGTTCTTTAGCAGCGCATCTTCTATTTGGCGGCTGTTGATGTTCTTCATGCGCTTGCCCACGGGGTAGAGGCCGCTGTTTCTTAACACGCGGTCGGCCTCGTCGGCCGTGATGAAGCCTGCGTGCGTACTGTCGGCAATGATGATGTCGACGCCGCCGCAGGTGGCATAGTCGCTCTCCTCGGCAAAGCGCGTGAAGGCAAAGCCGAGGTAGATGATGATGCCAAGTAGCATAAGCAGCTTAAAGGCGGTTTTCATTTCTAATTGGTCTGTGAGTTTTGATGATTGTTGGAGGTGTATATAATATATATGTGTGTGTATCTAAAGCGTTGTAGGCCGCTACGCCTTTTTGGGGCGGAGCTTACTTACTTTTGCTGAGCAGTATCTCTTTGAGTTGTGGCATGTAGTCTTCTACGTCGCCAGCACCCAACACGACCACGACGTCGAGTGCTTCTTCGCGCACGACTTGCGGCACGTCCGTCTTGCAGACGAGGCGCTTCTTGACTGAAGGTTTTATCTCATCGAAGATGAGTTGGCTCGTTACGCCTGGAATGGGTTTTTCGCGTGCGGGGTAGATGTCGGTGAGGACCACTTCGTCGAGCAGCGAGAGGCTGTCGGCAAATTCGTGGTAGAAGTCGCGCGTGCGGGTGTAGAGGTGGGGCTGGAAGATGCCCGTGATGCGGCGGCCCGTGAAGACTTCGCGCAGGCTGAGGATGCTTTGGCGGATTTCTTCGGGGTGGTGGGCATAGTCGGAGAGAAGCACCACTTGCGGCGTGTTGAGGTAGAAGTCGAACCGACGGTCAACGCCGCCGAAGGTCTTCATGGCACTGCGTATCTCGTTGGCTGAAGCGCCAGCTATCTGCGCTAACGCCATGGCCGCGATGCCGTTTTCGATGTTGATGCCAACGGGCACGCCCAACTCCACGTCGCTGATGTTGCCGAAGGGCGAAACGAGGTCGAAGACGATGCGCCCGTTGCCTATGCGCAGGTGCTCGGCGTGGAAGTCGCCTTCCGTGCGGCTGTAGCTGAAGACGCGTACGTCGGCTTGTGGTGCTGCTTGCAGCTTGAGGCCCGTGTGTAGGATGAGGGCACCGTCAGGTTGCACGAGGCTGGTATAGTGGCGGAAGCTTTCGAGGTAGGCCTCTTCGGTGCCGTAGATGTCGAGATGGTCGGCGTCGGTGGCTGTCACGACTGTGGCGTAGGGCCGCAGGTGGTGGAAGGAGCGGTCAAACTCGTCGGCTTCGATGACGACGTAGGGGCTTGAGGGACTGAGCAGGTAGTTTGTGCCGTAGTTCTTCGTGATGCCGCCGAGGAAGGCGTTGCAACCAACGTGGCTTTGGTGCAGCAGGTGGGCTGTCATGGCCGTGGTGGTTGTCTTGCCGTGGGTGCCGGCCACGCAGAGGCCTTTCATCTCGCGGGTGAGTTCTCCCAGGACTTCGGCGCGTTTTACCACCCGGAAACCTTCTGCGCGAAACCATGCCAGCTCCGTGTGGTCGGCGGGAATGGCGGGGGTATAGACCACGAGGGTTGTTTTTGCGTCGCGACATGCGGCGGGGACAAGGCTGAGGTCGTCGGTGTAGTGGATTTGCGCTCCTTCTTCGCAGAGTTTGCGCGTGAGGGGCGTTTCGGTGCGGTCGTAGCCTGCCACGGTGAGGCCGCGCGAAAGGTAGTAGCGCACGAGGGCGCTCATGCCTATGCCGCCTGCACCGACGAAGTATATAGCTTTATATTGTGGTGTTTGCATGCTTGCGTTCGTAGGGGAATTACTTGTTGGCCAACTTTAGCACCTCGCGAGCTATTTCTTCGGCAGCGTCGGGCTTGGCCAACTTTAGGATTTCGGTTGAGAGTTCTTGCAGGTGCTGGGCATCGGTCACGGTGTTGATGGCCAGCGGCAACAGCGTGCGGCGTGCGTCGGCATCGGCCACGCAGAGGGCAGCGCCTTTGTTGGCCAGAGCCATGGCGTTCTTCGTTTGGTGGTCTTCGGCCACGTTGGGCGAAGGCACGAGAATGGCTGGCTTACCGAGCAGGCAGAGCTCGGAGATGCTGCCAGCCCCAGCACGACTCACGACGAGGTCGGCGGCTGCGTAGGCGGCGGGCATGTCGCTAATGAAGTCGGCGACGTGCAGATTGTCGGGACAGCCGCGCCCCTTGAGCTCTTCGGCAATGCTGGCGCTGTAGTACTTGCCCGTTTGCCAGAAGAACTGCACTTCGCGCTGCGCACGGATGAGGGGCAGGTTGCCAAGGATGCTCTCGTTGATGGTGCGAGCACCTAACGAGCCACCAATGATGAGTATGGTATGCTTGCCTTCGTCTAAGCTAAGCTTGCGCAGGGCGTCGGCTTTTGTGGGTGCTTCGCTGAGCAAGGAACGGCGCACGGGGTTACCCGTCAGCATGATGCGGTCGGCGGGGAAGAAGCGTTCCATGCCGTCGTAGGCCACGCAGATGCGCTGGGCTTGCTTCGCAAGGAGCTTGTTGGTCACGCCAGCATAGGAGTTTTGCTCTTGCAGCAGGGTGGGGATGCCCATCTTTCCTGCCACTTTCAGCGTAGGTCCGCTGGCATAGCCGCCAACGCCCACGGCCACGTCGGGCTGAAACTCGCTGACAATCTTTTTTGCCAGCTGCATACTGCGGCGCAACTTTAGCAGCACGCCAATGTTGCGCCAAGGGCGCGAGCGGTCGAAGCCTGCTACGGGCAGACCTTTTATCTCGTAACCCGCAGCGGGGACGCGTTGCATTTCCATACGGCCCTCTGCGCCAACGAAAAGGATTTGTGCTTCAGGGCATAGCTGCTTGACGGCATCGGCGATGGAAACGGCTGGGAATATGTGGCCGCCCGTGCCGCCGCCACTGATGATGATGCGCGGTGTATGTTTTTGTGTTTCACTCATTTTTACGCAACTAAGGGGCGGCCTTGAGGGTGGTCGCCCATATTTTGCGCAAAATTACGATATTTTTTTGAAAAAGCTGTAAGGCTTTAGTATCTTTTTTGGGAAAAAATTGCACACTTTTTGCAAAAACGTGAATTTTGGCAACTGTGTTAGCTAAGTACGCGTTAGAGGCCCTTCCGGGGCGCGCGGTGGCCGCAGAAACAGCGGTTGGGATAACGATGCTCTTTGTGCGCGTCCTTAGCGCAAACCATGCTGTTTCAAGAAAAAAGCATTACCTTCGCAGCCGGAAGACATTCATCATATAATACAAAATCATATTAAGACTTATGCAAGTTACTCTTCAAGGTGCGCCTTTCGCCACGGTAGGCGAAATGCCAAAAGTGGGCGAGAAAGCCCCTAAGTTCTGCGGTGCTCGTGCCGACTTGAGCGACCTTCGTTTGCCCGAGCTGCTTGGCAAGCGCGTGGTGCTGAACATTTTTCCGAGTATGGACACCGCCGTTTGTGCGGCCAGCGTGCGCAGGTTCAACAAGGAGGCGGCGGCGCTTGACAACACCGTCGTGCTTTGTGTCAGCAAGGACCTGCCTTTTGCCATGAGCCGCTTCTGCACCACCGAGGGCCTCGAAAACGTTATTCCCGTCAGCACGTTCCGCTGCGACTGTTTCCGCAAGAATTACGGCCTCGAGATAGCAGAAGGCCCGATGCGGGGGCTTGAAGCACGTGCCGTCATCGTTATCAACGAAGAAGGCACCATTGTTTACGAGGAACTCGTCAGCGAAATCACCAACGAGCCCAACTACGAAGCAGCTCTTGCTGCGCTGAAGTAGTGGCAAAGCTTTGGCGAACAACATCTATTATGTATATGCGAAGCGCGTTGACGGCAGGGTCTGCCACCAACGCGCTTCGCATATATCAGGAGCTTAGGGCTTAACGGCCAATGCTGAAGTACTTGAAACCTGCATCGTGGAGCTCTTGAGGGTCGTAGAGGTTGCGCCCGTCGAAGACCACGGGCTGGCGCATGGCGCGGCGCACGACTTCCCACGAAGGGAGGCGAAACTGCTTCCATTCCGTCAGCAGGAGTAGGGCATCGGCTCCCAGGGCGCAGTCGTATATGTCGGTGGCATACTGCACGCTGTCGCCTAAGCGGCGGCGGCATTCGTCCATGGCGACGGGGTCGTAAACGCGGATCGTGCAGCCGGCGTCGTGCAGCTTCTTGATAACAACGAGGCTCGTAGCTTCGCGCATGTCGTCGGTCTCGGCCTTAAAGGCAAGACCCCAAAGCGCAATGGTCTTGCCCTGAAGGTTTCCCTCGTAATAAGCCGACAATTTGCGGAAGAGGACGGCTTTTTGCTGCTCGTTGACTTCTTCGACGGCTTGCAATACGCGCATAGAGTAGCCGTTGAGTTGCGCCGTGCGGATGAGGGCTTTCACGTCTTTGGGGAAGCACGAGCCGCCGTAGCCGCAGCCAGGATAGAGGAACTTCGAACCGATACGGCTGTCGGCGCCAATGCCCTTGCGCACCATGTTGACGTCGGCACCCACCAGCTCGCAGAGGTTGGCAATGTCGTTGATGAAGCTAATGCGCGTAGCCAGCATGGAGTTGGCTGCGTACTTTATCATTTCGGCAGACGGTATGTCCGTGAAGATGACGCGGAAGTTGTTGAGCAGGAAGGGCTTGTAGAGGCGCGTCATGAGCTTGCGGGCCTTTTCGCTTTCAACGCCTACCACGACGCGGTCGGGCGACATGAAGTCTTTGACGGCACTGCCTTCCTTCAGAAATTCGGGGTTGCTGGCAACGTCGAAGGGAATGTCGGCACCACGCTTCGCAAGTTCCTCGGTTATGGCGGCTTTCACCTTGGCGGCGGTGCCGACGGGGACGGTGCTCTTCGTGACGACGACGAGGTAGTGCTGCATCAGCCGTCCCACTTCGTGCGCTACGTTCAGCACGTAGCTAAGGTCTGCACTCCCGTCTTCGTCGGGCGGTGTGCCTACGGCGCAGAAGACGGCTTCGCAGTCTTGCAGGCAGCTGGAAAGTTCGGTGGTGAAGTGCAAGCGTCCGTCGCGCTGGCCGCGCAGGACGAGGTCTTCAAGCCCTGGCTCGTAGATGGGTATCTCGCCGCGCCGTAGGCTTTCAATCTTCTTCTGGTCGATGTCAACGCACGTGACCTCTACGCCCATTTCGGCGAAGCATGCGCCCGAAACAAGGCCTACGTAGCCCGTGCCTACAATGGCTATCTTCATGAGGTTTATTCTTATGTTATGGATCCTCTTTGGCCGATGTTGCTATCGACTCTAAAATACAACTTAGGTTTTTGGGCCTTTAGGCTTTACTTGCAGGTATGTCTAACCTAAAAACCTAAAAACCCAAAAACCTAAGCTGAGTTGTAAGAGGAGGAGGTGATTACTTTGCAGGAGCTTGCGCGGGAGCGCTTGTAGCTGCGGGCGAAGCGGGATTTTGTGCGGGTGCAGGCGTGTTCATCTTCATCGTCGTAACGACGTTCGTAGCCGATTCGGTAGCTTTCGGCGTGTAAACGGTGAGAACACTCAGCAGTACCAAGGCACCAGCTAATGTCCACGTAGCCTTTTCAATGAGGTCCGTGGTCTTGCGCACACCTACAACGGAGTTGCCGGCAGAGAAGCCCGATGCAAGGCCGCCGCCTTTGGATTCTTGAATGAGAACAATCAGCGTGAGCAACACGGCTACGATGACTGCTAAAATAACTAATGCTGTGTACATAATTATTTGTTTTTAGTTGTTTCGTTAAAGCTTTATGTGGCGTCGAAGCCTTTTGCCTATTCGCTTTCTGCGTACTTTTCGTTCACCACGAGTTTCTGTAGGAAGCGGATTTGGTCTGCAAAGTAATGGCTTTTCTCGGGAAAATTCAAATTTATTCGGTATAATATTTCTAAAGCCTTGCTATAACGCCCTTGTTTGATGTAGATTTTGGCAAGTGTTTCTGTCAGAAATCCATCATCTTCTTGCGCTATGCTGGCAGCTTCGTCGTCTTGTTCTTCGTTGTTAGCGGGAGCGGTTGGCTCTTCGGGCAGGTGGATGGGCGAGGGGTCTTGTATGTAGCTATCAACGAGCGCCTCGGTGTGGTTGGGCGTTTCGGTGGCGGCTTGGGGCGTTGGTGCATCGTCCATTTCTTCAAGGAAGAAGGTGTAGTCGTTGGCGGCATCGACGGTGGTGGGCTTGCGCGGTTGGCGGGTAGGTGCCGATTCGCCTTCTGCCGATTGCAGGAAACGGTCTATGAGGAGCTCCATGCGGTCGGGCGAGGCTTCGTCGAGGCGGGCGCGGTCGTCGTTGATGGGCTTGTATTTGTCGCCGTAGGTCATCTTGAACAGTGTGCGACGGTCGGGCAACAGCATAGCGGCGCGTTCAATCTCGGCGTTGAAACCGCTGTCAGAAAGCAGGAAGAGGTTGTTGACCAGCACCAGCCGCGCCGCCTGATAATACGGGTAGCGAGCCACAAGCTGCCGCAACTCGAGCAACGTCTCGGCGTTGAGTTCGGCAGGATGGTTTATGTAGTCGATGATTGGCATAGGTGCGGTCATGTTAAACTTTGCCCCGACCCTTTAAGGGAAAGCGGCGCGGCGGTCGGTGTTTTGCGTCTCCTACCAGTCAGCTACGGAGGCGTTGAAGATTTGGTCGGTCAGGTCGTTAATCATTTCCGTTACGAGTTGCTCTTGCACCGCGCTGAGCGATTGCGAGGCATCGTACTGCGAAGTAGCCGTGAATTGTTTCTCCCATTGTTTGTTCATCTTCGGACAATCGTAGCGGATGTTCACCGTCATGCGCAGTTGCACTTGCGAGGAAAAGCCGTCGGCACTGATGGCTTTGTTGAATTGGTCGTAGGCTGTTATCTCGCCCGCGATGTGCATGTCGCCGCCGCGCTTCACCTGGCGCAGGCGGGTCTGATTGACGAAGCGGTCTTGCAACTTGTTGTTGAACATGGCTTCCATCGGGGCCCAGCCGTAGGGCGCGCGATTTGCCACGTTGTCCATTTGTATGGTCTTGACGATGTCGTAGTTGATAGACGTGCTGGTGAAGCTGTACTTCACCGAGCAGGCCGCCAGCCCAACGAGCAAGGCCGCTGCCGTTAGCGTGGCTATGACGAGTCTGTTAGTCTTCAAGCCCATATTCCTTGATTTTGCGGTAGAGCGTGCGGTCGGATATGCCGAGGAGTAAGGCCGCCTCGTGGCGATGTCCCCCCGTTTGGCGCAGTGCTTCGCGAATGAGTTCGCGCTCATGGCGGTCGATGTGCAGGTCGATGCCCGCAGGCTTTTCCTTGTCGCGTGCTTCGTCGGCACCTTCCACCTCTTCGGCTTCGGCATAGGGCAGTTCGGTGTAGCCGCTCGTGTCGGGCGTGCTGACAATGGGGTGCGCGGCCACATCGCTCGTTGGCGTGAGCGTTGCCATTTTGCGCATGGTGTCTTTCAGCTCCGTCACGTCGCGGCGCAGGTCGAAAAGGATGCGGTAGAGAATTTCGCGTTCGCTCTCGAAGCTGTGCTCACCCTTGTTGCCTGAGCCCACTACGGTTAGCTGGCCGCCGCGCCGCACCTCGGGGAGGTATTGGCGAAGCATTGGGGCGGTGACGAGGCGCTCCTCTGCCGTGACGGACATGTTTTCGGCTACGTTCTTGAGCTGTCGCACGTTGCCTGGCCATGGGTAGGAGGCAATGACTTTGGCTGCCTCTTCGTCAAGGCGGAGGGCTGGCATGCGATATTTCTCGCTCATCTCGAAAGCAAACTTGCGGAAGAGCAGGACGGCATCTTCGCCGCGTTCGCGCAGGGGCGGTACGCTGATGCTGACGGTGTTGAGGCGATAGTAGAGGTCTTCGCGAAACTTGTGGTCGGCCACGGCCTGCTCCATGTCCATGTTCGTGGCGCAGACAATGCGCACGTCCGTCTTGCGAACCGCGCTGCTGCCCACGGGGATGTATTCGCCCGTTTCGAGCACGCGCAGCAGGCGGGCCTGCGTGGGCAGCGGCAGCTCGCCTACTTCGTCGAGGAACAGCGTGCCGCCGTTGGCCACGGTGAAGTAGCCGTCGCGCTTCTCCACTGCGCCAGTGAAGGCACCCTTTTCGTGGCCAAAGAGCTCCGAGTCGATGGTGCCTTCGGGGATAGCACCGCAGTTCACGGCAAAGTATTTCTTTGTCTTGCGCAGGCTGTGGTCGTGGATGATGCGAGGGAACACCTCCTTGCCCGCACCATTCTCGCCAGTAACGAGCACGGTGAGGTCAACGGGGGCAATCTTCAGGGCTATCTCTATGGCGCGGTTTAGCGCTTCGCTGTTGCCTATGATATCGTAACGTTGCTTGGTGCGTTGAATGTCTTTCTCGCTCACGGATAAATTTTTTTTCGCTTAGAGCTTGCAAAAGTAGAGATTTTTTGCTAAATTTGCAACTCAAAACAACGGAAACTAAAAACTTTAACTTATTATGAAACTTCGCTATCTCCTTTCGCTATGCCTATTGGCGTTTATGCCGATGGCTATTTTAGCTCAGCAGCATCCGCTCATGGGGCTTTGGCAAATGCAAATGCAAGACGGTCGTCACGGCAAGATGAAGACCATCGACGTGCCCGTGTGGAAAAGTATTGAGGGCGACGGGACGTTCTTCAACTTTATGATAAAAGATCGCGGCCATAGCTTCATCTCGCAATCGGGTACGTATGCCATTCGTTCCGACTCGACCTATGCCGAGCAAATTCTTGAGCATGCTTTCGACCCCTCGCTGGTGGGGACGGTTACGATGCTTACCTATTCGTTTATCAACCCCAACATGCTCATTGTTTCCTTCGACATGAAGGGTAAGACGGTTTATGAAATGTGGCGCCGCGTGGTAGTGGACAAACCGAGGAAGAAGGAGGAAGGGCGCGCACCCGACTTTGACGATTTCGACGACTAAAGCCCATCGCGCGGCAGGCGCTGCATGGCGTAATGTTTTGTGGGTGTCTGCGGCATAAAGGTTCGCGCTGTCAGCAGCTCTTAGGGTTGTAGCGCGATGGTTTTCTCTCGCGTGCGCGTATATATAATATTGTATGGGGCGCGACCCTGCGAGGGGCGAGGCACTGACGATGGCGAGCATTGCCGCCACGTCCGTGCAGCCTGCAATATAGCATCTGCGACCTGCATCCGACCGATGCAGGTCGCTCTCTGTTTTTATGAGCCTTGTGCGTTTCTGCGCAAGGCCAGTGTGTGTGCCGCATGTTTCTCCTGCGCGCGTTTCCGCAGGTTGCCAAACTTTTTTTCCATGTTGGGAAGTTCTCGGGCGCGCCTTGCAGGTTTTCTGTGCAGGCGCTGAAGTTATAAATCTCGGCGGCAAATATACATTTCTCGGCGGGAAATGTATATATTCTCGGCGGCAAATGTATATTTCCCGCCGAGGTTTATAACTTCGTGGCCTCGGCAAATAGTTTGGTAGGCTTCGGGCGTAACTTTATGGCTTTTGGTCAAAACTTCTTGGCCAGCATAGAGCGGCTAAAAGCCCTGAGTTATGCCGTAGTGCAAACCAGCTAATTTCGGTTGGCGCAGGGCGCGATTTGCGTAAAAAACGGTGTGCGCTTTTTGTCGTATTGTCGGAAAGACGTATTTTTGCAGCACGAAGAGCTTACGGCGCGGTATTTATCGGCCCGTGAGTTCATGGCACCAGCCCATCAAGTTTCATTTAATATCATTAGTTACTTATGAAAAAGTCAATGTTTGCATTGGTGGCTATGCTGTTGCTGCTGTGCGTGTCGGCTCAGGCTAACGACCGCGTGATTACCTTCGACCAGTTGCCCCAAAGTGCCCAGACGTTAGTGAAGACGCACTTTGCCGATAAGGTGCCCCTTATCATCACGGCCGACTACGACGATTACGAAATTCTCTTTGAAAGTGGCGAGAAGATTGAGTTCAGCCGCAAAGGAGAGTGGAAGGACATTGAGTGCAAAACGTCGGCTGTGCCCGTGGCCCTCATCCCCGAGCAGATTAAGGCCAGCATTGCGAAGAGCTTCCCCGCTGCAACGATTGTCTGCATTAGTCGCGACCGTCGTGGCTACGAGGTTGAACTCAACAACGGTCTCGACGTAGAGTTCAACAAGAAGTTCCAGGTTATTGAAATCGACAACTAAGACCCATAGCGCCCCTCGGCGCGGCCTATTCAATTCATCTGCGTTTTAGGTTTTTATGTTTTTGGGTGCGCGCATCGGAGGACCTGAAAATCTAAAATGTCGTAAAAAGAAAGTATAAAGATTAATGGCAAAAAAAGCTCTTTTGATGATCCTCGACGGTTGGGGGATCGGCAAGCACGACAAGGGTGACGTGATATACCAAACGCCCACACCTTTCCTTGATAGTCTGAACGCTAAGTATCCGCACTCGCAGCTCCTTGCCTGCGGCGAGAACGTAGGTTTGCCCGACGGACAAATGGGCAACTCCGAGGTAGGTCACCTCAACATCGGTGCAGGCCGCATCGTGTATCAAGACCTTGTGAAAATCAACCGCGCCATAGCTGACGGTTCGATTATGCAGAACCCCGAAATCCAGTCGGCCTATAACTACGCGAAAGAAAAAGGCTGCGGCCTTCACATTATGGGCCTTACCTCAACGGGCGGCGTGCACAGTTCGCTCGACCACCTCTTTAAGCTCGTAGAGATAGCCCAGGAGTATGGCGTGAGCCAAAAGACGTTTGTTCACTGCTTTATGGACGGACGCGACACCGACCCGCGTAGCGGCGTGACATACATAGAGAAGCTGCAAGCCCTTTGCGACAAGACGGGCGCCAGCATTGCCAGCATCATTGGCCGCTTCTATGCCATGGACCGCGACAAGCGTTGGAACCGCGTGAAGATAGCCTACGACCAACTCGTCAACGGCCAGGGCCGCCAGGAGACCGATATGGTAAAGGGCGTGTTGGGCTGCTACGAACGCGACACGGAGGAGAACAAAGACACCGACGAATTCATGGAACCCCTCGTCAATGCCAACGTTGACGGCCGCATCCGCCCAGGCGACGTTGTCATCTTCTTCAACTATCGCAACGACCGTGCGAAGGAGATAACCACCGTCCTGACGCAGCAAGACATGCCCGAAGAGGGAATGCAGACGCTGGAAGGTTTGCAGTACTACTGCATGACACCTTACGACGCTTCGTTCAAGGGCGTGCACATTCTTTTCCCCAAAGAAAACGTTGACAACACGCTGGGCGAATACCTCAGCGCGAAAGGCTTGCGCCAACTCCATACGGCCGAGACCGAGAAGTATGCCCACGTCACGTTCTTCTTCAACGGCGGACGCGAGCAACCCTTCGAGGGCGAAGACCGCATCCTCGTGCCTTCGCCCAAGGTGGCCACGTACGACCTGAAGCCAGAAATGTCGGCCTTCGAAGTGAAGGACAAACTCGTTGAGGCTATCAAGAAGGACGAGTACGACTTCATCGTTGTGAACTTTGCAAACGGCGACATGGTAGGCCATACGGGCGTTTACGAAGCCATCGAGAAGGCCGTTGTGGCCGTTGACCAATGCGTGAAGGAGGTAGTGACAGCCGCCTGCGAGACGGGTTATGAGACCATTATTATTGCCGATCACGGCAATGCCGACGATGCGCTCAACCCCGACGGTACGCCGCAGCCGGCCCACTCGCTCAATCCCGTTCCCTTCATCTACGTGACGGAGAACGCGCAGGCGCGCGTTACGGACGGCGTGCTGGCCGACGTGGCTCCCAGCATCCTGCACATCCTGGGGTTGCCGCAGCCAAAGGAAATGACGGGGCGCTGCCTGATAGAAGGCTAAGCGAAGACATCGTGATACTAAAGACGAGCGTGCTGGATGGCTGGCACGCTCGTTTTGTTGTATAGGGGGATTGTTTTCGCGCGCGGGATGCCTGCGCTCCCATGCTTGCAGGCGGGACGCCTGCGTACTCAGTTAGGGCTACGCCGATTGTTTCCGCAGGCGGGATGCCTGCGTCCCATACATTATTGCGGGCGAGGCGCCCGCGCTCCCAGGGGGACTTCGCCAATGATTTCCGCAGGCGAAACGCCTGCTTCCCATGCGCCAGTAATCGCCAACGAGGTGCGCCAGCAATCGCAGCGAGATGCGGCGGTAATCGCGGCGAGGTGCGCCCGTAATCGCGGCGAGGTGCGCCAGCAATCTATAAACAAAGGCTTTGATTATATAATCTTAGACTTTGATTATATAATCTTAGACCTTGATTATATAATCAGAGTCTTTGATTAGAGATTAAGTGCGCACCTCGGTGGTGTTTGTCGGCGCACCTCGCCGCGATTACTGGCGCACCTCGCCGCGATTGCCGGCGCACGTGCTTAGTCGCGATGGGAGTTTTTGCTGCCTCTTCGCTGGCCAACGCGAACCGGCAGTGGCGTGGAAGATGATGCAGTATGGCTGCGGGCAAAAGGTATCGCGGCTATCACCAATAATATAATAAAAAGGATGCCCTGCGATGAGGCGGGGCATCCTTTGAGGGGGGATATAGGTTGAGCGACTTACTCTTCGCTACTCATTTGCCTTTGCAAGGCTTCGGCGGCGTAGATGCCAGCTTCGGTCTTCGATATTTGGTTGAGCTTCTGCTCGTACGTCTTAGCATCGGGGCTACCTGCTTCTTGCAGCACCTGCACAGCTTGAACGAGGCCGTAGAGTGCGCGCAGGCACGACTTCTGGTAGTTCATCAGCGTGTTCGTAGAGAGCGTGTTGGCCCAGTCGAGGTACTGCCAGTTTTGGCGCGCTACGGCAGTGGCCACGTTGGCGGCTTGCTTCTTGTCGCCACACTTTAGCCAGAGGTCGGCCACGTCGTAGTCGGCTTGTTCGTAGGGCACGGTGGTGGGAGGCAGAACTTCAAGGCTCTTGCGCAGTGCGGCCAATGCTTTCTGCGTCTTGCCTTCTTGCAAGAGCGTTTCGGCCAGGAGCGTGAACATACGGCGGTGCGTCTGACACATGCGCATGTTGGTTTCGTCGAGGAAGATGCCAGGTGCCGAAACACCGCCATAGCGGAAGCGGCGGCAAAGGTTGTCGAACATCTTGTCGGTGTCCACCGTGCCTTGGCCCACTTTGAAGGGCGTCAGGCGGTAGGCCAAGCCTTCAAGCACGAGGTAGTCGTGCAGACCAGCGTAGTTGTCGTGGCCAAGCGTGACGCTCATGTAGATAGGACGTTTCCAGTCGTTGCGCGCCAGCATTTCGTACACCATGACCATGTTGCGATACATGCCGCCTCGGTCGGCAGCCCACTTCAGCGAGATGCTGATTTTGTCGGGGATGCTGTCGGGACCATTCGGCAGGAACATGCCTTGGTTGATGACGTTTTGCTTGTTGACGTTGAGCACGACGCTGTCCGTGGGGAAGTAGCCTTTGGTGCGGACGTAGTTGTCCATGATGTACTTCAGGTCGTAGGGGTCGACGGCGGGGTTTTGGCGCTTCAGCTCGTCAAGCTGCATGCGCTCGTCGCGGAACTTGAAGTAGCCGTGGCGTCCGTCGTCGACGTATTCGGCACGTTTCCATGCGATGGGTAGTGCGGGCGAATCGTAGGCGGGGCGCACCATTTGGTCGGTGTACCACTCGGTGTTGAGATACTCGAGGTTGCAAACGCGGCTGTCGGTGCGCTGTCCTTCGGTCTCTTGGTTGTACCAAAGCGGGAAGGTGTCGTTGTCGCCGTTAGAGAAGATGATGGGGTAGGCGGGTGTGCCGTCGGCCAGTTTCTCGGGCATGGTGTTGAGGTAGTTCAGGCCGAAGTCGCGGCAGGCATAGCGTCCGCTACGGTCGTGGTCGTCCCACGTCTGACTCACCATTTGCAGGGGCACGAGGATGCCGACTATGGAGGCGACAACGGCGGCGATAGGCTCGCTGACAATCGCTTTCTTGTGCGCCGAGCTGGTCTTTAGTTCGGCTTTAAGTTCCACGTTGCCTCGCAGCCATGACGCAATGGCCGTTACGCCGAGGCCAATCCAAATGGCAAAAGCATAGAACGAGCCAGCATAAGCGTAGTCGCGTTCGCGCGGCTGTTGCGGTGTTTGGTTGAGGTAGAGCACAATGGCCAGCCCCGTCATGAAGAAGAGGAAGAAGACTATCCAGAACTGCTTCACGCCCTTGTCGCCCTTAAAGACTTGCCAGAACAAGCCCAGCAACCCGAGCAAGAGGGGCAAGAGGAAGAAGACGTTGCGGCCCTTGTCTTGCTGCAGTTCGTCGGGCAGGCGGCTTTGGTCGCCGTAGAGCGTGTTGTCGATAACGGGGATGCCACTAATCCAGTTGCCGTGCTCCAGTTCGCCGTTGCTCTGATAGCCATTCTGTCGGCCTGCAAAGTTCCACATGAAGTAGCGCCAATACATGAAGTTGACCTGATAGGAGAGGAAGAAGCGAATGTTGGCGCCTTGCGTGGGCATCTCCATCGGGATGTACTGACCTTCGTACTCAACATCGACGTCGCGCATGGGAAGGTCGCCGCCCAGCCAGTCTTCGTAGGCCTGAGCGTGGGCTGCCGAGTGCATGCGCGGGAAGAGCATCTTCATGGATGCAGGATAGACGAGGTTGGCCACTTCTTCTACGGGTTCGTAGGTGTCGGGTTCGCCTTCGGCGGTTTTCTCTTTGCGGTGCCACTTGGTGGTCTTCTCCGTGTCGATAGCCTGCGAGGTGAATGACTGGCCATAGAACAGCGGTGTGGAGCCGTACTGTTCGCGGCCTAAATAGTCCGTCAAGGAGAAAATGTCCTCGGGCGAGTTCTGGTCCATAGGCGGGTTAGCCTCGGAGCGAATGATGATGAGGGCGTAGCTGCTGTAGCCAATCATGAGCATCAGCATGCAGAGCAGCGACGTGTTCAGCACGCGTTTGCGCAGCAGGAACTCGCCGTCTTTACCTTTACTATATAATAGGTAACCGAGGATGCCCAACAGGACGAGGCCGATGAGGATAGACATCGTGCCCTTACCAAAGAAGGGAATGCCCAGCAGGGCCACGCTCAGCAGGTAGAGCACGTTGGTGCGTGCGCGGTTGCGGGTCGTGGTGCTCCAAATGGCGGCTATGACGATGGCCACGAGTAGGATGATATAGACAATCATGCCCGTGTTGAACGGCATGCCCAGCCAGTTGACAAAGAAGAGCTCGAACCAACCGCCCACCTTACCGATGCCTGGCACAAGGCCGTAGAGCACGGCGGCAATGAGCATGAAACCAACGCAGAGTGCCATCAAGCTACCCTTCAGTTTTGCTTGCGGCTGCTTCTTGTAGTACCACACCAGGGCGATGGCTGGCAGACAAAGCAGGTTGAGCAAGTGGACACCCACGGAGATACCCGTGAGGTAGAAGATGAGCACCAAGTAGCGGTCGCTGTGAGGCTCGTCGGCATGCTCTTCCCATTTCAGGATGAGCCAGAAGACAAGCGCCGTAAACATAGAGCTGTAGGCATACACTTCGCCCTCTTCGGCCGAGAACCAGAACGTGTCGCTCCAGGCGTAGGCCAAGGCACCCGTGGCACCAGCCGCCATCACGACGAGGGTCTGCGCCCACGTTTTGGGCCAGCCGTCTTCATCGCAATACAGCTTGCGAGCCAAGTGTGTGATGGTCCAAAAGAGGAACAAGATGCAGAGTGCCGATAGCAGGGCCGACATGATGTTCACCATGAAGGCAACCTGCGTGGGGTCTTTGGCAAAGAGCGAGAAGAAGTTGCCCGTCAGCATGAAGAAAGGTGCTCCAGGCGGGTGGCCTACCTCAAGTTTGTAGGCCGTCGAGATGAACTCAGGGCAGTCCCAAAAGCTTGCCGACGGCTCCACCGTCAGACAGTAGCTCACGGCCGCAATAAGGAATACGACCCAGCCCGTGATGTTGTTCACTAACTTGTATTGTTTCAGCATAAGGAGTGAGGTTTGTTTTCAAATTATGCGAGTGCAAAAATACGGCAAACGTAGTGAAGTACCAAGCCACAGCAACGTTGTTTTGATATTTTAGCACAAGTTTCGAGCGTTTCGCTTCTTGCAGAGTTGACGAAGCGAAGGGAGATACCTGCATGGGCTATGATTAGATTGCTGCGTGCGGTGCGCTTCGCACGCCGCCTCATTACGGCAACTTCTAAATGTAAGAATAATAATTTTCCTTAACTGTTCGCTTTTCAATAAAAAATACATACCTTTGCCGTAGCAACTAACCATAAAGTAATAACCACTATGACCGAACAAGAAAAACTCATTCAGGAATGTCTGCGCAAGGCAGAAGTTTGGACCTCCTCCAGTCTTTACGATGCGCAGACGCAAGAGGCCGTGCGCGCTATGATGCAGGCCGACGACAAGACGGAACTCATCGAGAGCTTCTATAAGGACCTTGAGTTCGGTACGGGCGGCCTTCGCGGCATTATGGGCCCTGGTACGAACCGCATGAATATCTACACTGTAGGCGCCGCCACGCAGGGCTTGGCCAACTATCTGCTGAAAAACTTCGCAGGCAAGAAGGACATCAGCGTGGTGGTAGGGCATGACTGCCGCAACAACAGCCGCCTCTTTGCTGAAACAACGGCCAACATCATGTCCGCCAACGGTATTAAGGTCTATCTCTTTGAAGACATGCGCCCCACACCCGAAGTGAGCTTCGCTATACGTCACCTGGGTTGCCAAAGCGGTGTTAACGTAACGGCCAGCCACAACCCCAAAGAGTATAACGGCTATAAGGCCTATTGGGAGGACGGTGCGCAGGTGCTGACGCCTCACGACAAAGGCATTATCGACGAAGTAGCTAAAGTGCGCGTTGAAGACATCAAGTTCGAGGCTCGCCCCGAGCTCATTCAGATTATTGGTCGCGACGTGGACGAGGTATATCTTGAGAAGGTGCACAGCCTAAGCATCGACCCCGCCGTGATTAAGCGGCAGAAAGACTTGAAGGTGGTCTATACACCCCTGCACGGTGCTGGCATGACGCTCATCCCCGAGAGTCTGAAGCGTTGGGGCTTCGAGGCCGTTCACTGCGTGCCCGAGCAAATGCAGCGCAGCGGCGACTTCCCCACCGTGGTTAGCCCGAACCCAGAAAACGGTGAGGCTCTGGCCATGAGCATCGACTTGGCTAAGAAGATTGATGCCGACATCGTCATGGCCAGCGACCCCGATGCCGACCGCGTAGGCATGGCCTGCAAGAATGCTAAAGGCGAATGGGTGCTCATCAACGGCAACCAAACCTGCATGCTCTTCCTCTACTACATCATTAAGAACCGCATTGCACAGGGCCAGATGAAGGGCAACGAGTTCATCGTGAAAACCATCGTTACCAACGAGAGTATTCGCGACATGGCCGAGCGCAACAACGTGGCCTTCTTCGACTGCTACACGGGCTTCAAGTGGATTGCCTCCGTGGTGCGCGAACAGCAAGACGAGGGCACGTTGCAGTACATTGGCGGTGGCGAAGAGAGCTACGGCTTTATGGCCGAAGACTTCTGCCGCGACAAAGATGCCGTCAGTGCCTGCTCGCTCCTTGCCGAAATTTGCGCTTGGGCTAAGGACCAGGGCAAGACGCTCTACGACGTGCTGATGGACCTCTACATGGAGTACGGCTTCTCTTACAACAAGACCATCAACGTGGTGAAGCCCGGTAAGAGCGGTGCCGACGAAATCAAGGCCATGATGGAGCGTTTCCGCAACGACCGTCCACAAGTCATTGCTGGCAGCCCCGTCAAGCTGACGAAGGATTTCCAGCTACTGAAGCAGTACACCGCCGAAGGCGAGAGCGACCTCGTGATGCCCGACCGCAGCAACGTCCTGCAGTGGTACACCGAAGACGGCACGAAGGTCAGCGTCCGACCCAGCGGCACAGAACCTAAGATTAAGTTCTACATCGAAGTGCGCGGTGCAATGGATAGCCCCAAAGCCTACGATGCCGCTTGCGAAGCTGCCGAAGCAAAGGTAAAAGAAGTAGAAAAGAGCCTCGGGCTGTAAACCTCTTGAAGAACCGCTACGTTTACAGCTAAACGAAACGGACGAGTAGATAAGTTGAGGCTCACCCGATAGAGCCCCACTTATCTACTCGTTGCTTTTTCTTGCGTCCGAGCGCAACACAATATTATTAATATTGTATGCTCAGCGATAGAGGGAGCAAGTCATCATTCAAACGCAAACACAACTCTGCATCCGTGTATTGGTTTATATTTTGCGGCGATGCCGTCCTGCTTGACGAGGCGGGAAGCGTGCCCGTGGCAGCCGCCTGCCCCGTAGCGTTGCAGCCGTGGCAAACGGTGTTTGAGCTTCCGCCGCTCGACGGCGTAGAGTGTCGAGGCGTAGCCCTTGACGCGCCTTTTACGCAAGAGGCCTCTTGGCACCACGTAGGTCTTCGCGAAGCCTATCGGCTGATGCCCCTCGCGCAGTACGAGCGGGCAGGCAAGGCGCGCGAACTGCTCTATTGGGATGCGCAGACGCGGTTTTGCGGCGTGTGCGGTGCCCCTATGAAGCGTCACACGGAGATTTCGAAGCGATGCACGCAATGCGGAAAAGAAGTATGGCCGCAGTTGGCAACGGCCGTCATCGTGGCCATTGAACGAGCCGACGAGCTGCTGATGGTGCGTGCACGCAACTTCCGCGCCGACTACTATGGCCTCGTGGCTGGCTTCGTGGAGACGGGCGAAACGTTGGAGGAGTGCGTGCAGCGCGAAGTGCGCGAGGAAACGGGGTTGGAGATAACCGACCTTCGCTATTTTGCTTCGCAGCCTTGGCCCTATCCCTGCGGCCTAATGGTAGGCTTTACGGCCCGATATGCCAGCGGCCAACTGCACTTGCAGCGTAGCGAACTTCGCGATGCCCGTTGGGTGAAGGCCGCCGACATGCCGCGTGTGCCAGGGCGCATGAGCATAGCCCGTCGCCTTATCGACGATTGGCTCGACCGCCAAGGGCGCGCCGACGTGAAAGAGCGACTAAACGATTTCTAACAATAGGCACAAAAACTCTTAAAAGGGATAAAGATGGAAAAGCAAATGAGCCAAGATGAAAGGCGGGCGTTCCAGCAAACGCTCCGTGCGCTATGGCGCAACTATGGAGTTCACTTCAGCAAAGAAGAGGCGCAACTCCTGCGCACGCACGTATTGCAAGGCGTAGAAGCGGGTGCGCCCACGCGCGATGTCTTCGGCCTGCACCGCGTTCTGACCGCCCTGCAAGCCGCCCGCCTCGCCACCGAGGAAATAGGGCTACGCGGTTATGCCCTGCGCGCCGCCGTGTTGCGCGCCGCAGGCGCTACGCCCCAAAGCGTGCGGAAAGACTTTGGCGAGGAAATGGTAGGCGCGCTGCAAGCCTTTCAGCGCGTGGAGGACGTGCTGAAGACGAAGCCTGAAGCCATGCAGAGCGACGACTTTCGCAACCTCTTCGTCAGTCGGTGCGGCGATATGCGCATCGTCCTTTTGCTCATTGCCGACTGCGTCAACCGCATGCGCCTCGTGCGCGACACCACCAACCTCGAGGCGCAGCGCAAACTCAGCATCGAGGCCGCCTACGTCTATGCACCCTTGGCCCATAAGCTGGGACTCTACACGCTGAAAAGCGAGTTGGAGGACCTCTCGCTGAAATACCTTGAGCGCGAAGCCTATTATCATATTAAAGAAAAGCTCAACGCTACGAAGAAGAGCCGCGATGCCTACATCGAACGCTTCATTGCCCCGCTGCGCGAAAAGCTTGATGCTGAAGGCCTCCACTATCACATCAAGGGCCGCACGAAGAGCATCCACTCTATCTATCAGAAGATGAAGAAGCAGCATTGCGCCTTCGAGGGTGTTTACGACCTCTTCGCCATTCGCGTCATTATCGATGCACCGCTGAAAGAAGAGAAAGCGCAGTGTTGGAAAGTCTTTTCTATCCTGACTTACGAATACGAGTCGAACCTGAAGCGCTTGCGCGACTGGCTCACCGTGCCCAAGAGCAACGGCTACGAAAGTCTCCACATCACCGTGCTGGGACCCGAGAACAAGTGGGTAGAAGTGCAGATACGTTCCGAGCGCATGGACGAAATTGCGGAGCATGGTCTGGCCGCCCACTGGCGCTATAAGGGCGTTAAGGCAAGTGGTGCCGACAACTGGCTGGCTGGCATCCGCGCCGCGCTGGAACAGGGCGACGAAACGATGCTTTCGCACAGCCTGGCACTGGGTCAGCAGGGCGGGCAAGCCGTCTATGTGTTTAGTCCGAAGGGCGACCTCTACAAACTTCCCGCTGGTGCCACCGTCCTCGACTTTGCCTACCATATTCACACCCGCGTGGGCGACCGCTGTGTGGGCGGGCGTATTGACGGGCGCAACGTGCCCATTCGCCATAAGCTTGAAAGCGGACAGAAAGTGGAGATACTTACGCGCGAAAACCAAACGCCGAAGGCCGAATGGCTCAACATCGTCGTCTCGTCGCGCGCTAAAGCCAAAATCCGTGCCTCCGTCCACGATCTGCAAGCGGCCGAGGGCAACCTCGCTAAAGAAGTGCTGGAACGCCGACTGAAAAACCGAAAGGCCGAGTGGGACGAAAGCCTGTGGAACCAGTTTATCAAGAAAAAAGGCTATCGCGACGCCAAGGAGTTCTATAAAGACATTGCCGACGGTAAGTACGACCCCGCCACCATCGTCGAACAATACATTGAACTGCAACGCGAGGCGGCGCGTCCGCAAGAGCGCCTGCCCCAACACAGTGCCGAGGAATTCAATATGCAGCAGGGTGAACGGCCTTTTGAGGGAAGTAGCGACGTGCTTGTCATCGACAAGAACCTGAAAGGTATCGACTTTCAGATGGCGCGGTGTTGCTCGCCCGTCTATGGCGACGACGTCTTTGGCTTCGTCACGACAGGCGGCGGCATAAAAATCCACCGCACCACCTGCCCCAATGCGCCCGCCCTGCGCCAACGTTTTCCCTATCGCATTGTGCGCGCACGCTGGGCTGGCAAGGGTACGGGCAAATATCCTATCACTCTCCACGTCGTGGGCAACGACGACCTCGGCATCGTCAACAACATAACGTCTATCATCTCTAAAGAAGAGCACATCATGCTTCGCAGTATCAGCATCGATAGCCACGACGGACTTTTCAGCGGTGTGCTGACCGTCCTGGTTGACGATACGCAAGTGCTCAATACACTCATCAAGAAACTCCGAACCGTACGCGGCGTGAAAGCTGTATCGAGATAATAATCATTAGTCCTATGAGCGACGGAAACTTCAATCGTTCTCTTTTGCCTGCAGGCGGTTATGCGGCAGGCGTGCGTGCTGGCGAGGCACGTATGAAAGCACGTGCCATTGCCGCGTTCAAGCAGTGGTACGAGCGCACATACCCTTGCGCCGACACACAGCACCAGTGCGAGGCGCTGAATGATTTTCGCGAAGCGTTGGGAACGTAAATCTCCTTAAGGGGTGTTCTATAAATTAGGAAATTCGCTATTCGATTGGGCTTGGTGCTTTTTTGCTCTTATGGGCATCTTTCGCATTAACTTCTTGCCACGTAGCTCGCTACGCGGCTGCGAACTTAATACGAAGCGCTTCCACTATGCCCCAATCCGTCAGTTGCCATAAGGCTTCGAGGTAGTCGGTGCGGCGGTTGCGATAGTCAATGTAGTAGGCGTGTTCCCACACGTCGGCGGTCAGCAGGGGCGTGACGTTCTCGCGCAGCGGATTGTCGGCATCAGCATAGTTGCGTATCGCCAACCGCCCGTCGGCTTCTTGTACCAGCCACGTCCAGCCCGAACCAAACAGGTTCGTAGCTGCCTGCAACCACTGCGCCTTAAAAGCCTCTGCGCTACCAAAGTCGCGCTCAATCGTGCGGCGCAGTTCCGTGCCGATGGCATTAGGCGCAGGCCGCAACGTCTCGAAGAAGAAGGTGTGGTTGAAGACTTGGGCCGCATTGTTGAAGAGCGCACCGTCGCTGGTGCATATAATCTTCTCTAATGTCATGGCTGCAAAAGGCGTGTTGGCCACGAGGCGGTTCACGCCTGCAACGTATGCCTGCAAGTGCTTGCCGTAGTGATAGCTAAGCGTTTCTTCGCTCATCAGTGGCGCTAAGGCATCGAGCGCGTAGGGGAGGGGAGGAAGTTCGAAAGTCATGGTCTGTATGCTTGTTTTGCTATGCAAAAGTGCAAAAAATTATTGAACTTACAAAGAAAACGTTGAGAAAAGGAAATTTTGTCCTAAAACTTTTCTCACTTACAAAAACAAATGCCTATTTTTGTGGCGCATATAAGTAAAAACATTTCGTTATGACGAAGAAACTACTAACCACCACGCTGTTTGCCACCTTGTTTGCACTTGGCACCTTTGCTCAAACAACTGACAAACATCCCGTTGTCAAGGCGGTCAATCCTACGACAAAAGCCATTGTGACCTTGCCGCTTGGCGATGCCAACGGCGATGGCTCCGTGAATGGTAGCGACATTACCGTTATTGCCAGCTATATCCTTGGGCAAACCCCAGCTACGTTTTATTCCGTAGCTGCCGACATGACCAAAGACGGCACCGTCAATGGTTCCGACATCACGGCCATCGCAGCTTTTATCCTTTCAGGCGCTACGCAAACCGAAACCGTGACAGATGCAACTAAGAGCGATGAATATACGCCTAATCCACAATTATAAAAAACGAATAAAACTTGTTATATGAAGAAACATTTTACTCTTTTGCTGCTTGCAGCATTCGCTTTCGTTAGCACCTCTTATGCCGACGAGACTCTGCCTGGACCTGGCGTTTGGGCTGATGATGGCAATAGCATCTACATAGAGGACTTTACCATTGCTCCTGGTGAAGAAAAGGAAATAGAGCTTCTGGTTAAGAACACCAAGCTCATGATTATGAACCAATTCGATGTTGTCCTTCCCGAAGGCATCTCTGTTGTTTACGAAGAGAATGAGGGTGTGAAGGATTGGTATATAGATAAAGGCGACCGCCTTGCGAAGACACGTGCCCAGCGCAATTACATTACAGCATTGGGTAATATGATTAGTAGCAATGTGTTCAGAGTCTTGATTAAGTCCGACAACAATACGGCATTCTCCGATTATGAAGGTGCTGTTGCCATTTTAACAATTAAAGCTGCTGATGACTTCGTATCGGGTACGGGCGGCGTTATCAATCCGCTGATTAACTACGATGGCGAACCTGGTGTTAGCTATTGGACGCACGCAACCACCTACACCGTAAATGGTGGCACCACCGAAAAGGGTCACTTGAACATTTCCAGCGTAGGCGTTGGCACGTTCTTTACGGACAAGGCCTTCGTAATGCCTACGGGTGTGACGGGTTCCGTTATCGATGCAGCCACGAAGGGTGTTGCCAACGAGCTTGTTTACTACAATGCTGGCGACGTAGTACCTGCCAGCACGGGTATCATCGTTCGCGGTGCTGAGGGCACTTACGAGTTCGACTACAGCACCGAAGCAGGTACAGCTCCTACGACCAACCTCCTGCGCGGTTCTGTTGATGCCGAAACCACCACGGGTGGCGACGTGTTCTACAAACTCTCGCTCAACTCCGTTGGCGATGCTGGTAGCCTTGGCTTCTATTGGGTGAACGACGGCGGTGCCGCTTTCATCAACGCAGCTGGTAAGGCCTATCTTGCCTTGACCAACGAGCAAGCCGCTGGCATTCGCAGCTTTGTTATTGGCAATCCTGCCACGGCCATCACGTCCGTAACGACCACCGCTTCCGACGGTGCCTACTTCGACCTCCAAGGCCGTCGCGCTACGGGTAAGCTCTCTGGCATCTACGTGCAGAATGGCAAGAAAGTTCTTGTAAAATAAACTTCATAGCATTACGCTAAACAATAAACGTTAAATAATAAGCATTAAACATTAAATGGCTACGCCAGCGAGGGATGCAGGTAGGACACCTAAGCACTCAGTTTGCGGCGGGCGCTTAATGTTTAATGTTTATTGTTTAACGTTTATTGTATAACATCTCCATAACTATGAACATTACTATAGAAACAAGCAAGGCTTTGGCCTTCCTCCCCGCAGGTGCCATGGCTTCTATCAAAGACGAGACCCAGCGCGCGCTGGCCGCTCTCACCGACGGCACATCCCTTGGTGCCGACTTCCTTGGCTGGCTTCGCTTGCCAGAGGGCATCACGCCCGAATTCCTTGCCGACATCCAGGCCACGGCGCAAACGCTTTGTGAGCGCTGCGATGCCATCGTCGTAGCAGGTATCGGCGGCTCTTATCTTGGCGCGCGTGCCGTTATCGAGGCGTTAAAAAATCAGTTTGAAGACCTTTCGCCGCGCATCCTTTTTGCTGGCAACAACATCAGCGAGGACTACCTGGCCGAGCTGCAAGACTATCTGCGCGGCAAGCGCTTTGGCATCATCAATATCTCTAAGAGCGGCACCACCACCGAGACGGCTCTTGCCTTCCGCCTTTTGCGCGCACAGTGCGAAGAGCAGATGGGTAAGGAGGAAGCGCGCCACGTCATCGTGGCCATTACCGATGCCGTGCGAGGTGCCGCACGCACTACCGCCGACAAGGAGGGCTACAAGAGCTACGTCATCCCCGACAACGTGGGCGGTCGTTTCTCCGTCCTCACCCCCGTCGGCTTGCTCCCCATTGCCTGCGCTGGTTTCGACGTGGAAGCCCTTGTGCGCGGAGCACAAGAGATGCAACAACTCGCGCTGACGGCTCCCTTCGAAGAGAACCCAGCCCTGCAATATGCGGCCCTGCGCAACCTGCTCTACCGCAGCGGTAAGAAGATTGAAATTCTAGCCAACTACCAGCCCAAGCTCCACTATATTGCCGAATGGTGGAAACAACTCTATGGCGAGAGCGAGGGTAAAGGTGGCAAGGGTATCTTCCCCGCCAGCGTTGACCTCACCACCGACCTCCACTCCATGGGCCAGTGGATACAAGACGGCGAGCGCACCATCTTTGAAACCGTGCTGTCCGTTGAAACGCCCGAACGCGAAGTGCGCGTACCCTCCGACGACGAAAACCTCGACGGCCTGAACTTCCTTGCTGGCCGCCGCGTTGACGAAGTAAACAAAAACGCCGAACTCGGCACGCAGTTGGCCCACATCGACGGTGGCGTTCCCTGCCTGCGCATCGTCCTGCCCCGCTTGACGGAGCACTATATCGGTGCCTTGCTCTACTTCTTCGAAGTTGGCTGCGGCGTCAGTGGCAACCTGTTGGGCGTTAACCCATTCGACCAGCCTGGCGTCGAGAGCTACAAGCGCAATATGTTCGCCCTCCTCGGCAAACCAGGCTACGAAGCCGAAAGCCAAGCCATCCGCCAGCGCTTAGCATAACAGCACTATACAATATTATATATATAGGCCACGGACCCTACAACCTGCGTAGCGTCCGTGGCATCGTTTATATATATAGAGAGACTACTTTGTTATTTAAGTTTCGTGAGTTCCTGCTACGATGGTGAGCAGAGCGTATCGCACATTAAGAATATAATTGCTTATAAGTTGTGTCGCAAAGAGGGATCGTGACGTGCAGTACGCTTCGCGCACTGGTCACATAGTCGCTATTTTGCCGCGCACCACTCCTCGCTTCGCTCATCGCGGTACGCGGTTAAGCAACGTATGGTACGCTTCTCGCACCATACATCCCACCCGTATCACAACTTCCGAAACTTGAATTACATAATAATCCCAAGAGCCTAATGTCTATTAGCTTCATTCATTGGGGGGCTTGCAGTCGCCTACGCAACTTTAGCGGACCCACGGAGCAATATATGTTTCTTAATATTGGTGTCCGGTAAAAGTTGCCGTAGGCAACATACCATGCTTAACCCCCGTCGCATGAAATGCGTCGTGGGGTATTAGATGCGGGGTGTATCTGCG
>ONHN01000014.1 GCA_900317635.1 uncultured Prevotellaceae bacterium
CTTTTCCCCACGACGCTCTTCGCTTACGCTTCGAGCGACGGGGGTTAAGCATAATGTGTCGCCTACGGCGACAGAAAGCCCCTCACTAATAAAAATCCTTAAAACAATAATAGACACTAACTCTTTCGTTGCTTGTATCAACTTTTACCGGACACCAATAGTTTCTTAACTGAGCAAATAAATAGCTTCTCTCATTCACAAACCGCCCCACATCGCGAACGGATGCGGGGCGGTTGCTATATATAATAATATTGTGTATGGCTTCTTTAGAGCTGCGGGCCAGCGGCAACGAGGGCTTTACCAGCTTCGTTGGTGGTGTATTTGCCGAAGTTCTTGATGAAGCGGCTGGCAAGGTCTTTGGCCTTCGTTTCCCATTCGGCGGCATCGGCGTAGGTGTCGCGGGGGTCGAGGATGGCGGGATCTACGCCAGGCAGAGCCGTGGGCACTTCGAAGTCGAAGAAAGGAATCTTCTTCGTGGGTGCCGTCTTGATGCTACCGTCGAGGATGGCATCGATGATGCCGCGCGTGTCCTTGATAGAGATGCGCTTGCCCGTGCCGTTCCAACCCGTGTTAACGAGGTAGGCCTTAGCACCGCTCTTCTCCATCTTCTTTACGAGCTCTTCAGCGTACTTCGTGGGGTGGAGTTCGAGGAAGGCCTGGCCGAAGCAGGCGGAGAAGGTGGGGGTGGGTTCGGTGATGCCGCGTTCCGTGCCAGCGAGCTTAGCGGTGAAGCCGCTCAGGAAGTAATACTTCGTTTGCTCGGGTGTCAGGATGCTGACGGGAGGCAGCACGCCGAAGGCGTCGGCACTGAGGAAGATGACGTTCTGAGCGTCGGGACCGGCGCTGACGGGGTTCACGTTCTTCACAATCTTCTCGATGTGCTCGATGGGGTAGCTGACGCGCGTGTTTTCCGTCACGCTCTTGTCGGCGAAGTCAATCTTGCCGTTTTCGTCAACCGTTACGTTCTCGAGCAGAGCGTTGCGACGGATAGCGTTGTAGATATCGGGTTCGCTTTCTTTATCGAGGTTGATAACCTTAGCGTAGCAACCGCCTTCGAAGTTGAACACGCCGTTGTCGTCCCAGCCGTGTTCGTCGTCGCCGATGAGCAGGCGCTTGGGGTCGGTGCTGAGCGTCGTCTTACCCGTACCGCTGAGGCCGAAGAATATGGCGGTGTTCTTGCCTTCCATGTCGGTGTTGGCGGAGCAGTGCATGGCTGCAATACCGCGCAGGGGCAGGAAGTAGTTCATCATGGAGAAGAGGCCCTTCTTCATTTCGCCGCCGTACCACGTGTTGATAATAACTTGTTCCTTCGACGTGGTGTTGAAGGCAACGCAGGTTTCGCTGTTGAGGCCGAGTTCCTTGTAGTTTTCAACCTTTGCCTTGCTGGCGTTGTAAACAACGAAGTCGGGCTCGAAGTTGGCAAGTTCTTCGGCGTTGGGGCGGATGAACATATTCGTTACGAAGTGAGCTTGCCATGCTACTTCAACGATGAAGCGAACAGCCAGGCGCGTGTCTTTGTTGGCACCGCAGAAGGCATCAACAACGATGAGGTCTTTGCCAGAAAGCTCTTTCTTGGCAAGGTCTTTCACCGTAGCCCAAACTTCTTCGCTCATGGGGTGGTTGTCGTTCTTGTAGGCATCGGTGGTCCACCAAACGTTGTCCTTAGAGTTCTCGTCCATAACGATGTACTTGTCTTTAGGACTGCGGCCAGTGAAGACGCCCGTCATCACGTTTACGGCGTCGAGCTCGGTGAGCTGACCTTTGTCGTAGCCCGTGAGTTCGGGCTTCGTTTCAGCTTCGAAGAGCCATTCGTAACTGGGGTTGTGGGCAATCACGGTAGCACCCGTGATGCCGTACTTTGTCAGATCTAATGTTGCCATATCTGTTGTTTGAATTAGGTGTTTGGTTTTTCGGCGGCAAAATTAGGCAAAAATTAGAGCCACTGCAACTTTTAAGGCAAATACTTTGGTGTTTTGCGGAATTCTTAACACGTTTTTAGGTTTCGAGGCGCGGAAGTTTGGCTATTTGAAACTTTCGGTGTACATTTGCAGCCACAAAGCATAAAGATTACGACGATGAAAGTAGTTAATCTCGGAGCCGAGAACTCCGCCGTCAATGCCTATATGGCTCAATTGCGCGACGTAAACGTGCAAGGCAATCGTCCGCAGTTTCGTAACAACCTGACGCGTATTGCCCACGCTATGGCCTACGAGCTGAGTCGCACGCTGACCTTTTCCGACAAGGACATACAAACTCCCTTGGCCGTAAAGACGATGCCTACCTACGACGACCACATCGTTGTGGGTACCGTCCTGCGCGCTGGTCTGGCGTTTCATCAGGGCTTTATGGATGTCTTCGATACGGCCGATAGTGCCTTCGTGGCGGCCTACCGCGAAGAGGGTTCGAAAGACGACCTGAAGATACACCTTGAGTACATGGCGGCGCCGCAGCTGGAAGGCGCTACGTTCCTGCTCGTCGACCCTATGCTGGCCACGGGCGGCTCGTTGGAACTGGCCTACAAGGCGTTCCTCAACAATGGTTGCCCTGCTAAGCTGCACATCTGCGTTGTCATTGCAGCCCCCGAAGGCATCGAGCATTTGCAAAAGGCCTTCCCCTCCGACGACGTAACGCTCTGGACCGCCGCTATCGACGATTGCCTGAACGACCAGGCCTACATCGTCCCTGGCCTTGGCGACGCTGGCGACCTGAGCTTCGGGCCTAAGGTGTCCTCACGATAAATTAACTGAGTCCTTTATACCGCCCCTCCTCCCCTCGCTCATGAGGCGAAGAGGGGCTTTCCCTCTTTCACTTCAAAAAATATATAAAAGTTGAGTGAAATATCTTTTGTTTTTTCACGCAAAAGTGTTAACTTCGCTGCGAAAACCTAAAGAACTAATACAAATAGCTTATGAAAAGATTGTTGACCTTCTTTTGCGGCCTCTTACTCGTGCAACACGTAGCTCTGGCCCAGCAACTGCCGAAGTTCTCGACGGCGGAAGACCCCGTCTTCTACTACGTGCAGTTTAACAAGGGAAGTGCCTGCATTGCCGACAAGGGCGTAGGCCAAAATCTTCAGACGGCCACGAAAGCAAACGTCGATGCACAGAAGTGGGCCTTCATCGGTACGAAGGACGACTTCGTGATGCTTTCGAAGCTTGGCAACTACGTTACCTACGCTTCGTCCTACTTCCAAACGGGTGCCGAGGGCATCAGCCTGAAACTTGTCACCTCTACCGCTGCCGAGGGTTGCTGGGAAATTCAGCGCAAGAGTGGCAATAAGAGCATGAACCAGTGGGGCGGTTCGGGTGCAGGACGCTCCATAGGCGAGTGGAACGCTGGCGACGCCAACAACCCCCTCACCTTCGAGGCAGCCAGTGCCGTGCAGCCCGACTTCTCTGACGAAGAGGCCGAGCATTGGTACTTCTTGCAATTCGTCATTTCCGATCAAACGCTCATCGCTGGCGGCGACGGCAACGCTGTTAGCTTTGGCGATGCCGAGCCCGCCGACAGCCACCTGTGGAAGTTCGTGGGGACAGCCGACAACTTCCAACTCGTCAGCAAGACGGGGCTTTACGCCTACATCGACGGAGCCAGCGGCAATGCCGAGAGCAATGCCAACGGTGCCCGCCTGAAGACGCGCACCACGCCCGACGAGGCTGGCTTCAGCCTGGTAGAAACCACCAGCCGTGTCTATCCCAACAACTGGGAAATCAGTTGGCGCGGACAGAACGGCGCCATGACCTACCTCAACCGCTGGGGCGGAGGCACGATGGCCACGTCCGAGATTGGCCTATGGAGTGCGGCGGACAACAACAACGTCTTCCGCTTCACCCCGCCCGAGGCCATGACCTACGACGAGTTCGCTGTTGAGGCAGCCACCGACTTTGCCCCCGAGCATCTGCAGACGCTCTGGTACACGCAACCTGCCACCACTACGGCTGCTGCCAACAAGTGGATGGAGTACTCCCTCCCCATCGGCAACGGTCAGCTGGCTGGTTCGCTCTTTGGCGGCGTGTATAAAGATGAAGTGGCCTTTAACGAAAAGACCGTTTGGACGGGCCGCAATGCACTTTCAAGCTACGGCGGTGGCGGCTACGGCTGCTATCAGTACTTTGGCTCGTTTTTTGCTGAAGATATAAGTGGGGCCTTCAGCTTTGGCTCCTCGCGCCCCGTCAAGAACTACGTTCGTCAGCTCGACCTCTCTACGGCCACAGGCCAGGTTAGCTTCTCCGACGTTGACGGTGTCAACTACACGCGCCAGTACATTGTCAGTGCGCCCGACCAAGCCCTCGTCGTTCGCTATGCCGCTTCCGAAGCAGGCAAAATCAGCCTCCGCTTCACCATGAAGAGCGGCGTCAACGGCAAACCCACCACGACCTATGCCGACGGCGAGGCCACCTTCCACCAAAAGCTCGACCTCGTCACCTGCGATGCCCGACTGAAGATTGTGCCCACGGGTGGTACGATGCAGACAACGGCCGACGGCATTGAAGTGCTCGGTGCCGACGAGGTGATGGCCATCTTCTGTGGCGGAACCGACTACGACATCAACTCCTCTACCTACATCAGCGGTACGGCGCAGCTGACTAGTCGCATACAGCAACAAACCGCTGCCGTGGCCGAAAAGTCGTGGAGCGACATCTACAGTGCCCACGTTGCCGACTTCCAAAGTCTCTTCGGACGTGTTGACCTGCAGTTTGAAGGCGCGCAAAACACGATGCCTACCAACCAGCTCGTCGATACCTACAGCCGCACCTCAGCCTCCAACTTCACGGCCAACACGCTGATGCTTGAAAAGCTCTACTTCGACTTTGGCCGATACCTCGAAATCTCTTCTTCGCGCGGTGTCGACGTGCCCAGCAATCTGCAAGGCGTTTGGAACTACAACCCCACGCCGCCCTGGAACTCCGACATCCATGCCAACATCAACGTGCAGATGAACTACTGGCCCGCCGAGCCAACCAACCTCAGCGAGACCCACCTGCCGTTCCTCAACTTCATCACCTCGTTGGCAACCGACCACAGCGAGTGGCAAAACTATGCGAAGCGCAGCGGACAGACCGTTGGCTGGACCTTCTACACCGAAAACAACATCTTTGGCGGTGGCTCGCCCTGGTCCGACAACTACACCATTGCCAACGCCTGGTATGCTACCCACCTCTGGCAGCACTACCGCTACACGCTCGACCGCGACTTCCTCAAAAAGGCCTTCCCCGCCATGTGGAGCTGCTCGCAATACTGGATGCAACGCATGAAGAAGGCCACCGACGGCACCTACGAATGTCCTAACGAGTACAGCCCCGAGCACGGACCGCAGAGCCAAAACGCCACGGCCCACTCGCAGCAACTCGTTGTTGAGCTCTTCCAAAACACCCTGGATGCTGCCAACGTCCTCGGCGAAGAGGCCGGGCTTAATGTGCAGCAACTCGCCCGTTTGCAGGATTATGCCGAGAAGAGCGACAAAGGACTGGCCATCGAAACCTACACCGGAGCCTGGGGCAATCCGCAAAACGGTGTGAAAACTGGCCAAGAACTGCTGCGCGAGTGGAAGTACTCAACCTACAACGTGGGCGAGAACAACCACCGCCACCAGTCCCACCTCATGTGCCTCTATCCCTTCGCACAGGTAACGCCCTCCAGCCCCTACTTCCAAGCCGCCGTCAACTCCTTGAAGCTCCGTTCCGACAACTCCACGGGTTGGTCCATGGGATGGCGCATCAACCTCTGGGCTCGCGCACAGGACGGCGACCACGCCCACGTCCTGCTCCATAGTGCCCTGAAACACTCCACCAGCTACGGCACCGACCAGAGTCGCGGCGGTATCTACTACAACCTCTACGACTCCCACGCTCCCTTCCAAATCGACGGCAACTTCGGCGCCTGCGCTGGCATTGCCGAGATGCTCCTCCAGAGTGCCACCGACACCATTTCGCTCCTCCCCGCCCTGCCCCGCGTGTGGAAAACGGGTAGCGTCAACGGACTGAAAGCCGTAGGCAACTTCGAAGTTAGCATCAGCTGGAAAGACGGTAAAGCCGTGCAGGCCGACATCACCTCCCTGGGCGGTCAGCCCCTGGCCGTTAGCTATCCTGGCATCGAAACGCGCAAGCTCCTTGTCGATGGCGAAGAGGTCGAAGCCGACCGCAGCAAGGCGGGCGTCGTAGGCTTGGAGTTGGCCGAAGGCAAGACGCTCAGCGTCATGTTCGACGAAGAGGCCACGCAAACGGGCGTCTGTAGTGTCCAGCAGGACAGCCCCATAAGCGTCAGCGTCAACGGACGCAACGTCAGCGTCAAGGGAAAAGGCATTAGCATGGTGCGCGTCTTCGACGCCGCTGGTCGCAAAATCCTTGAAACCCCACGCACCAGCTTTCGCCTGCCGCGCGAAGCCGCTGGCGTGTTCCTCATCGATGTGCAGACAGCAACTGGCCCGCAAAACCAGAAAATGCTGATGCGATAGAAGCATAAAATCATCTCCCCTTTCAAGCGGATGCAGGAAGCCCTCTCCCTGCATCCGCTTTACTTGTTATAAAGCTCTGTGTGGTTTATAACTTCTTGCACAACAAGCTAACAACTTCTTCTCCAGCCCCTTGAAGTTTCTGCGAAAAGCCTTGAAGTTTTTCGCCCAGCCCTCCAAGTTATAAATCTCGGCGGCAAATATACATTTCCCGCCGAGAATATATACATTTCCCGCCGAGAAATGTATATTTCCCGCCGAGATTTATAACTTTGTGGCTCGCAGGGAAAACTTCGCAGGGCGGTGCGAAAACTTCCTGGCTTGCAAGGGACGATTGTAGGCTTACTCTCGTGGTGGGCCAGCGCGCCCACGGCGATAGGTTGCTCCGATAAAAAATCCGTGCAAAGCGCAGGATTAGTAGGTCGCGGCTTGTTGTATCTCACTTCCGCCGCGTGCCATCATCGCTTTTACCCCTTACGATAGCTGTTTTTCGCACTCAAAATTGTAACTTTGCGCTCAAATAGAAACCAACAGCGCTATGCAAACGAACAAAAACTTTAAGCGCACGCTCATCACGGCGGCGCTGCCCTATGCTAACGGAGGCGTTCACATCGGCCACTTGGCGGGTGTCTATGTCCCCGCCGATATCTACGCGCGCTACCTCCGCTTGCGCGGACGCGAAACGCTCTTCGTCTGCGGTTCCGACGAGCACGGCGTGCCCATCACCATCCGAGCCCGCCGCGAAGGCATCACGCCCCAGGACGTGGTCGATCGCTACCACAAGGAAATCAAGGAAAGCTTTGCCGAATTCGGCATCTCCTTTGATATTTACAGCCGCACAACCAGCGACGAGCATCGTCGCACCGCTACCGAATTTTTCCGCAAGCTCTACGAGAAGGGCGAGTTTACCGAGCAGGAAAGTGAGCAGTACTACGACCCCGAAGCCCAGACCTTTTTGGCCGACCGCTACATCACAGGCGAGTGCCCTCACTGCCATAACGAAGGTGCCTACGGCGACCAATGCGAGAAGTGCGGAAAAGACCTTTCGCCCACCGAACTCATCAACCCGCGAAGCACCATCAGCGGTGCCACGCCCGAACTGCGCCGCACCAAACACTGGTACCTGCCGCTCGACAAAGCCCAACCGTGGCTTGAAAAATGGATAACAGAAGAGCACGCCGATTGGCGCCCCAACGTCTTCGGACAGTGCAAGAGCTGGTTCGACATGGGCTTGCAGCCCCGCGCCGTCACCCGCGACCTTGATTGGGGCATTCCCGTACCCGTGGAAGGTGCTGAGGGCAAGGTGATGTACGTTTGGTTCGACGCTCCTATTGGCTACATCAGCAACACGCGCGAACTCCTGCCCGATACGTGGGACACCACGTGGTGGAAGAACCCCGACACGCGCCTTGTTCACTTCATCGGCAAGGACAACATCGTGTTCCACTGCATCGTATTCCCCGCCATGCTGAAGGCCGAAGGCAGCTACATCCTGCCCGACAACGTGCCGTCCAACGAGTTCCTCAACCTCGAAGACGACAAGATCAGCACTTCGCGCAACTGGGCCGTTTGGCTCAGCGAATACCTCCGCGAGTTGCCAGGAAAGCAAGACGTGCTTCGCTACGTGCTGACAGCCAATGCGCCCGAGACGAAAGACAACAACTTCACGTGGAAGGACTTTCAGGCACGCAATAACAACGAGCTCGTGGCCGTTTACGGCAACTTCGTCAACCGCGCCCTCGTCCTCACCCATAAGTACTTCGACGGCAAGGTGCCCGCACCCGCCGCCCTCTCCGACGAAGACCGTCGCACCATCGAGGAATTCAAGGACGTGAAGATGCAAGTGGAAAACCTTCTCGAACGTTTCCGCTTCCGCGACGCACAAAAGGAGGCCATGAACCTCGCCCGCATAGGCAACAAATACCTGGCCGACAGCGAACCTTGGAAGCTCATTAAGACCGACCCTACGCGCGTGCGTACTATATTATATATAGCCCTCCAGCTCGTGGCCAACCTTTCCGTTGCATTCGAACCCTTCTTGCCCTTCAGCTCGAAGAAGTTGCGCAACATCATCGGCCTACCTTCCGCCGACTGGGAACGCTTAGGCAGCACCGACCTCTTGCCCGCCGAGCATCAGCTGGGCACGCCCGAACTGCTCTTTGAAAAGATTGAAGACAGCGTCGTAGAGGCACAAGTGCAGAAGCTGCTCGCCGCCAAGGCCGCCAACGAGGCCGCCGCGCGTAAGGCAGAGCCGCAGAAGAAAGACGTGGCTTTCGATGAGTGGGAAAAGCTCGACATCCGCGTGGGCACCGTCCTTGAGTGCGAGCGCGTGCCAAAAGCCGACAAGCTCTTGCGTTTCCTCATCGACGACGGACAGCAAAAGCGCACCATCGTCAGCGGCATAGCCCAGCACTATGCCCCCGAAGCCCTTGTGGGTAAGCAAGTTTGCTTCCTTGCCAACCTCCCCGCCCGCAAACTGCGCGGCATCGAGAGCCAGGGCATGATACTTTCCGCCGAGGACTTCCGCACCGGTGCCCTGCGCGTCATTACGCCCGCCGACAGCGTCAGTGCAGGTTCGGCTGTGAAGTAAGAAGAAAGGCTTAAGCATAAGCCTCCCGCCATAACCGACGATACGAGACAAAGGCTGCCACCCTTCGCGCGCGCCCTCCCGTATCGTCGGTTTCGTGTGTTCGCGTCCTAACATCATGGCTCCAAGGCCGCAGCTTCAAGGCATAGGCGCGAGTAGTTTTCCCTTTTAGAAAATAGCGTTCGCGCAGAAATCTGTATCTTTGCACGCAAAATCAGAGTAAGCACTATGCCTTCATTGAAATCTTTAGCCAAAGATACGGCTATCTACGGGCTGAGTAGCATCGTTGGACGTTTCCTCAACTATCTGCTCGTGCCCCTCTATACGCATCGCCTTGCCGCAGCCAGCGGCGACAACGGTGTGATTACGAACGTGTATAGCTACACCGCCTTGTTGCTCGTCATCCTCACCTTCGGCATGGAGACCAGCTTCTTTCGTTTTGCTAATAAGGAAGGCGAAGACGATCGGCGCGTCTATGCCACGTCGCTGTGGGCCGTAGGTGCCGTTGCGGCCGTGTTTTGTGCGCTCGTCTGGCTGTTCTTGCCGCAGATAGCAGAGCCGATGGGCTATGCCGCTCATCCCGACTTCATCGGCGTGATGGCCATCGTCGTGGCTATGGACGCCTTTCAGTCTATCACCTTTGCCTATCTTCGCTACCAAAAGAAAGCACTGAAGTTTGCAGCTTTAAAGCTCCTCTTCATCGCCCTAAATCTTGCGTTGAATTGCGCGTATTTCTTAACTGTAGAGCATCCCGACGTTGCCTACGTTTTCTACATCAACCTGCTTTGCACCGCCACCGTGCAACTCTGCTTCTGGAAGGAGCTGCGTGCCGGCTTTATGCGCCCCGACAAAGCCGTGTTTCGCCGCATGCTGTCCTACGCATGGCCCTTGCTCATTCTCGGCATAGCTGGCATTCTCAACCAAACCGCCGACAAAATTCTCTATCCCTTGCTCCGCCCTGGTCATCAAGGCCAGGTGGAACTCGGCATCTACGGCGGCTGCGTGAAGATAGCCATGATCATGGCCTTGATAACGCAAGCTTTTCGCTACGCCTACGAACCTTTTGTGTTTGGAGCCAGCAAAGAGAAAGACAACCGCACAACGTATGCGCTGGCCATGAAATACTTCATCATCTTCACGCTCCTTGCTTTCCTCTGCGTTGTGGGCTACATCGACATCCTGAAGTATCTCATCGGCAGCGACTACTGGGACGGCCTGCGCGTGGTGCCTATCGTGATGGCCGCCGAAATCATGATGGGAATCTACTTCAACCTTTCTTTTTGGTACAAGTTGACCGACCGCACCATTTGGGGAGCCATTCTCAGCGGCATAGGTTGTGCTGTGCTCATTGCGCTGAACATTGCCCTCGTGCCCCGCTTTGGCTACGATGCCTCGGCTTGGGCTGGTTTTGCAGGCTACGCCACGGCCATGACGCTCTCCTACATTGCAGGGCAGCATTACTATCCTATTCGCTATCCGTTGGGCAGCATTATGGTGTATGTCGTTCTGTGTTGCGGCTTCTATGTCGCCATGTGCTCCCTGCCAGCCGATTGGCCGCTGGCGTGGCGTTTAGGTTTGAATACGCTCTTCATCCTGGCCTATGCAGCCCACGTTGTTTACCACGAGTTTTATAAGAAGAAACACCGCGCAAAAGCATGATGACGACATTGCAAAACGGACTGCGCATCGTCGTGGTGCCCCATCCCTCGGAGGTAGTTTATTGTGGCTACGTGGTATGTGCGGGCACGCGCAACGAAGCTGCTGAGGACTTTGGTTTAGCCCATTTCATCGAGCATTTAAGCTTCAAGGGAACCGAGCGTCGGCGCGCTTGGCACATCAATAATTATCTGGAGCGCGTTGGCGGCGACCTCAACGCCTTCACCAATAAGCAAGAGACCGTTTATCACGCTACGGTCTTGCGACAAGACTTCGCCCGCGCCGCCGACTTGCTCACCGACATCGTGTTTCATAGTCAGTACCCCGAGGCTGAGCTACACCGTGAGGCCGAGGTGGTTTGCGACGAGATAGACAGCTACGAAGACTCCCCCGCCGAACGCATCTTCGATGAGTTCGAGGCGTTGCTATTCGACGGCCATCCCTTAGGGCGCGACATACTTGGAACAAAAAAGCGCGTACGCGCCTATCGCCGTGCCGATGCCCAGCGTTTTACGCGCTGCTGGTACACGCCCGATAATGCCGTGTTCTTCTGTCTTGGCAACGTGGAGGAAAAAGCTGTTGTGCGGCGCATAGAGCGGCTCACGTCAGATCTATCGGCATCCGTCATGGAGCGTGTCGCTCAGCCCTTGCCGCCTTACCGCCCGCTGCGCGTTGAGCGCCATCGCGACACGCACCAAGCCCATGTCATCTTGGGCAACCGTGCGCAAGGCGGCCATAGCGAGGCCCGCTTTGCCGTGTCGCTGCTGAGCAACATCCTGGGCGGTCCTGGAATGAACTCGCGCCTCACGGCTCGCTTGCGCGAAAAGGCTGGGCTGGTTTATACCGTCGATTCCTATATTTATATGTACCCCGACGTGGGCGTGTGGGAGGTTTACTTCGGTTGCGACAAGGCCGACGTCAATCGCTGTCTGCATCTTGTGCGCCACGAACTCAAACGCTTCGTTGACGAACGGCTTACTCCTGCTCGCTTAAAAGCTGCAAAGAGCCAATTCATCGGTCAAATCGGGATAGGAGAAGCCAACCTCGAAAGCTTGGCATTGACCTATGGAAAAACGTTGGCTCACTATGATACGCTCCACAATCCAGCCTTGCTGCGTGAGCGCATAGCAGCACTCAGTGCCGCCGAGCTGCAAGCGGCGGCTGCCGAACTGTTTGCACCCGAACAAATCTCAACGTTGATTTATGATTGACAAGAAGCCTCACCCGCTCGCCCTCTTTCGCTACTGCCCCCGCTGCGGCAGTGCGCTTTTTAAGGAACACGATGCACGTTCGAAGCAGTGCGAAGATTGCGGATTTACGTTCTATCATAATGCCGCCGCCTCAACAGCGGCCTTTATCGTGCGATCCGACGGTGCCTTGCTCTGTGCCCGCCGCGCCTGCCAGCCAGCCCAGGGCACGCTCGACTTGCCTGGCGGATTTATCGACCCAGGCGAAGACGCCGTGGCGGGCGTAGTGCGCGAAGTGAGGGAGGAAACGGGAGCAACCGTTACGTCTGCCTCCTTCTTGTTCTCGCTTCCAAACAAGTATGTTTTCAGCGACTTTGAAGTAGCAACGTGCGACCTCTTTTTTAGCGTTGAATTGGCTTCTTACGACCATTTGCAAGCCACCGACGACGTGGCCGAACTATTGTGGCTGCACCCCGAGGACATACAGCCAGCACTTTTCGGTTTAGCGTCTATTCGCCAAGCCGTAGCACGCTATCTTCAAGAGCGCGGTTTAGCGTTGCGCAAGTAGCGGGCGCACGCTTTCCATAATCTCAAAAAGTTCTTCCTTAGTTTCGGCGCGAAGCATGGCGATGCGTGTTTCGCGGAAGTTGGGTATTCCCTTAAATAAAGGCGTAGCCGCCAAGTGGCGTCGCACGTGCAGGATGCCTCTGTACTCGTCAAGCCGTGCGATGCTCTGCCTCACTTGTTCTTTCAAGACATCAAGCTTCCAGTCGGCCGAGAGCGGTGCGTAGGCACTTTCGATGGCTTGCGTCAGGTTGTGGTCGGCCTGATGCATGGCGTCGTGCATCTCCTTGAATATCCAAGGTTGCCCGAACGTGGCACGTCCCACCATGCACGCATCCACGCCATAGTCGTTGAAAGCACGTTCTACGTCTTGCGGCGTGCAGAGGTCGCCGTTGCCAATGACGGGGATGTGCATGCGAGGATTGCGCTTCACGGCACCTATCAATTCCCAGTTGGCCGTCCCCTTATACATTTGCGAGCGCGTGCGGCCATGAATGGTCAGTGCGCTGATGCCGCAGTCCTGCAACTGCTCGGCGAGGTCCACAATGATTTTGTGTTGCTCGTCCCAGCCCAGTCGCGTCTTCACCGTCACAGGAATGTTAACGGCCTCCACTACGCGGCGCGTGATGTCAAGCATGAGCGGCACTTTTTGCAGCATGCCCGCTCCCGCCCCTTTCCCCGCCACGCGCTTGACGGGGCAGCCGAAGTTGATGTCGAGGATGTCGGGATGGGCTGTCTCCTCTACGATTTGCGCTGCGTCGCGCATGGCTTCAGGAAAGCGACCGTAGATTTGTATGGCCACGGGCCGCTCCTCGTCCGTGACGCGCAATTTCTCGAACGTGCGAGGCACCGCGCGCACCAAGGCATCGCTCGCCACGAACTCGCTATAGACCATAGCCGCTCCCATGCGGCG
Source organism: uncultured Prevotellaceae bacterium (assembly GCA_900317635.1). GTDB lineage: Bacteria > Bacteroidota > Bacteroidia > Bacteroidales > Bacteroidaceae > Alloprevotella. The sequence goes on from ONHN01000014.1 coordinate 13,359, forward strand.
GCACAGAAGTCGAAAGCCCACGTCTGTCACGTCCTCCATGGGCGCCAGCAAGAGCGGACGCTCGCCCAGGTCAATCGTTCCTATCTTCATCGTGCTGACGTGTTTTGGGGTTCGGCTGCGCCAAAGGAGGCAATGAAACGTGGCCGTCGGATGCGGCAAACAGCGTAGAAAGCCAGTATGCCGGCAATGGCTATTGAGAGGCTGGCGGTTATAACTGTACCCTTGCCTAAGTTTTCGAACCATGCCGATAGGGCGGGGAACTTGATGAGCAACACCGAGCACGTGTTGTTTATGACGTGGGCCAACAGGCTGAGACGGATGTCGCCCGTCATATAGTATAGATAGGCCAGCAATACGCCCAGAAGTAGGGCTGGCACCAGTTGGGCCAGGTCGATGTGGACCACGGCAAACAAGAACGCCGTTATGATGGCAGCAGGGAAGTGGTGCATACCCGTGCGACCAAGTTGGCGCAAGAGGCCTTCGCGAAAGACGAGTTCCTCTACCAGTGGTCCGAAAAAGCAAATAAGAAGAAGGCCCGGTGTCGTTTCGATCATAGCTTGCAACATCTCAAGAGCACCATTGTCGCTTAGTTCGAGCTTGTCGACGAAGAGTCCGAAGCCGATGGCCGTCAGCATGAAGGCCATCAGCGCCGCCGCCCAAAGAGGCGGAAGAATAGGCGATTGCGGACGCAGGAACCGCCGATTGACGTAGTCTAACGCCCACAGAATGACCACAAGAAAGATGTAGGTCACTAAGAGGCCTAATGCCTGACTTTCGGCACTCAGTTCGCTGTCGGCAATGGCTGTGTGGTCGGAGAACGATGCCGTCAGGAGGTTAAAAGCCTGAGCAAATAGATCCCCAAAAAGTTGTGCTATAATGAAAAGCACAAGCAGGGTGACGATAACAGTCCAAGGCGAAAACGTTCGTTTCATGGTTTGTTCAGTTTAAGTTGGCGCACGGCTTGTGCATCTTCTTGCAACTGTAGGCGCAAAACGTTGGTGTCTTTGAAAGGCACCTCGTCGCGCAGTTTGCAGAGGAACTCCAGCGTGAGTTCTTTGCCATAGAGATCGCCGTTGAAATCGAGCAAATGAGCTTCGATGGTTACGTCCTTGCCGTTGTGGAGGGTAGGGCGTGCCGTGATGCCCACCATGGCGGCATACCACTGCCCTCCTGCTTGGCAGCGTGCGGCGTATGCACCGCGAGGCGGAATGAGTTGGCGCTTGTCGGTAGGAGCAATGTTGGCGGTGGGGAAGCCTAAGCGCGCTCCTACGTGATGGCCCTCAACGACGGTGCCGCAAAGCGTGTAGGCATGGCCTAATAGGCTTGATGCTTCTTCTATATTACCTTCGCATATAGCCTCACGCACCACCGACGAGGAAACGTTTCCCTTCAGCTCGTCGGCCTCGATGATTTCCAAACCCACCTTGTTGCCTATGGCGCGATAGTCGTCAATGGTGAGCTGCGTGTCGCTACCGAAGTGGTTGTCGTAGCCTACGACAAGGCATTCCACGGCTCGGCGCTCCACAAGTTCGTGGCGCATAAACTCGCGAGCCGTCAGCAGGGCGGTTTCTTTATTAAATGAAAGCACATCAACCTTGTCAATGCCTGCTTGCTGGATGAGACGCACTTTTTGGTGGAGGGGCGTGAGTAGGTGTGGCGCGTTGACGTTGGCCAGCGTTTCTGCGGGATGTCGGTCGAGCGTAATGGCCAAGGAGCTTATGTCGCGACGTTGCGCTTCTTGCGCCACTTGACGGAAAAGGTGACAGTGACCGCGATGCACGCCATCGAAGAACCCCACCGTTGCCACGCAGGAGGGGCGCAGGCGTCCGTCCTCGTCGAAGAACGTTTTCCAAGCCCCCTGTGCGGGTGCCAGACGAGCGCGCATGCCGCAGCGGCGCGCCGCCTCGCAGTTTGCGGCAGAATCGTCGAAGAAAAGGATGTTTTTTGCCTCTACGCCCAGCCTGCGCACCACTTCGTGGAAGATGCGCGGGTCGGGCTTTTGCAGTCCCATCTCGAAGGAAAGAAACGTGTCGGTGAAAAAGTCCTTCAACTTCTTCTTGCCGTAGTCTATCAGTTCGCTATCCGTCATGCCCCAGTGCACGGGGTTCGTGTTGCTCAGCACGCAGAGTCGATAGTGCTGTTTTACCTTTTCCAAAAGGGCCAGTCGGTCGGCGGGAACGATGACGGGATAGCGTTTCCACGCATTGATGAGTTGCTCGTCGGTTAGGTCGGAACGTCCACTTTGCTGGCGTAAGGCATTGCAAAGTTCGTGCGCGTTAATCTTTCCGCCTTCAAAGTCGCTGAACACGCCGCCTTGTGCAAAGGTGCCGAGGTAGGGCGTAATGTCGAACCCCAAGTCGGCAAAGGCGCGCACGCAGCGCTCGCGATCCAAGTCAACGAGTACGCCCCCGAAGTCGAAAAGCAGAATAGGTTTATCCATTCACGTCAATTCTAAAGAGTTTGTCGCTGGGCCGCACCTTCTCGGGTACGGCGAAGGAAACGTTGTGGCCCTTTTCGGCCACTTCAAGCGGCGTTCGGTCGTATCGGAAGTCGTCGGGCGTGACATAGACGGCTCCCGTCGTGGGACCCGTGATGAGGAGCTTGTCGCCCTTCTTGAAACCGCCCGCTTCCAAGCGGAACTCGGCCACGCCAAGGCGCGAGTAGTACGTTACGCCGCGACCGATATAGACCTTCCGCTCTGTGGCCTGCGAGCCGTAGCTCTCGCTCCATTCGCCAGCATTCTTTCCAAGGTAGTAGCCACTCCAAAATCCTCGGTTGAAAACGCGTGAAAGCTGCGCGTCCCATGTCTTTACTCTCTCTTCTGAGAACGTCCCGCTGAGCACGGCCTGCAGTGCTTCTTTATAGACGCGCGTCACCGTGAGGACATACTCGGCCGAGCGCGCCCGTCCCTCAATCTTGAAGACGCGAACGCCTGCCTTCACCATTTGGTCGAGGAACCCCACCGTCTTGAGGTCCTTCGGACTCATCAGGTATTGGCGGTCAACGTCAATCTGCGTGCCCGTTTCGCGGTCGGTCAGTGTGTAGCCTCGACGACAGAGTTGCATGCACTCTCCACGGTTGGCCGAGCGCACGGCGTTGTCGAGCGAGAGGTAGCACTTACCGCTGACCGCCATGCAGAGCGCGCCGTGGCAGAACATTTCTATGCGCACCAGTTCGCCGCTCGGCCCCGTAATGTGCTGCTCTTGTATCTGCTGGTAGATGTCGGCCACTTGCTCCAAGTTCAGCTCGCGCGCCAGCACCACCACGTCGGCAAACTGGGCGTAGAAGCGCAGGGCTTCGATGTTCGAGATGTTGAGCTGTGTGCTCAGGTGCACCTCTTGCCCGATGCTGCGGCAGTAGCTCAAGACCGCTACGTCCGAAGCAATGACAGCCGAGATGCCTGCCGCATGCGCAGCATCGCAAATGCGCCGCATCAAAGGGAGCTCTTCGCCGTAGATTATCGTGTTGACCGTGAGGTAGGCCTTGACGCCCGCTTCGCGACAAGTGGCTACTATTTCAGTTAGGTCGTCAATGGTAAAGCGGCTGGCCGAATGCGCCCGCATGTTGAGTGCTTCTACGCCGAAGTATATCGAGTCGGCCCCAGCCTGCAACGCAGCCGCCAGACTTTCGCGACTACCCACGGGGGCCATTATTTCGTATCCGTGCATAGGACTTATGTTTGTATTTGCGGCTGCAAAATTACGAACTTTCATGAGAAACGCAATAAATCGTAGGCTGCGACACCTTAAAATATGTTTAAGTTTTGGTGCTTCGCACATATCTGCTTACCTTTGCACCAAATATGTAGATACGTGAGGGATGTAGCGGAGCAACCTCCTTGCGATAAATAGAAACCAACAGCCCTATGGGAAAGATTATAGCTTTAGCCAATCAGAAAGGCGGCGTGGGGAAAACCACCACAGCCATGAACCTGGCCGCCTCGCTCGCAGCATTAGAGAAGAAAGTACTGCTCGTTGATGCCGACTCGCAGGCCAATGCCTCCAGCGGCCTTGGCGTGGATTTTGCGGAGACGGATGCCACGCTGTACGAGTGCATCATGAACCGTGGCGACGTTCGCGAAGCCATTTATGAAACCGACATTGAAGGTCTTGACATTGTTCCTGCCCACATCAACTTGGCAGGTGCAGCTATCGAAATGCTCAGTTTCGACAAGCGCGAGTTTATAATGAAAGACTTGTTGAGCCCCGTTCGCGACCTTTACGACTATATCATCATCGACTGCGCACCCGCCTTGGGCATCATCACCGTCAACGCGCTGACGGCTGCCGACTCTGTCGTTATCCCCGTTCAGTGCGAGTATTTCGCTTTGGAAGGTATCAGCAAGTTGCTGAACACCATTCGGATGATTAAGCGCAAGCTGAACCCGTCGTTAGAGATAGAAGGCTTTTTGCTGACGATGTACGACAGCCGCCTTCGCCTGGCCAACCAGATCTACGACGAAGTGAAGCGCCACTTCCAAGAACTCGTCTTTAAGACCGTCATTCAGCGCAACGTGAAACTCTCCGAAGCACCCAGCCACGGACTCCCAGCCATTCTCTACGACGTGACGAGCACGGGTGCTAAGAACTACATGGCGCTGGCCAAGGAGATTGTGAGCCGGAACGAACGCGCTGCAAACGCAGAAAAGTAACGTTTTTTACGAGTGACAAGTAGGCTACGCCAACAAATGGTATAAACCGCCAAGCCTTCACACGATAACGTCGTACGTGTCGTTCGTGGCTTCAGAAAAACAAACAGACATTCCTTTGAGAAAACAATACACCTCGTTATGGCAATTAAGAAGAAGTTTCCAGCTTTAGGACGCGGCTTGGACGCGTTGATAGACACCACGCCTACCATCCAGACGGGGGGATCGTCAAGCATAACCGAAGTACCCATCGAGGCCATTGTGCCCAATCCTTCGCAACCGCGCCGCGAGTTCGACGAAGAAGCTTTGAGCGAGTTGGCCGAAAGCATTAAGCAGTTGGGCATAGTGCAACCTATTACGTTGCGTCAGCTCAGCGACGGAAAATACGAAATCATTGCAGGCGAAAGGCGCTGGCGCGCTTCGAAGAGAGCGGGGTTAGCGTCCATTCCAGCCTACGTGCGCACCGTCAGCGATGAGAACATGATGCAGATGGCTCTCGTTGAGAACATCCAGCGCGAGGACCTTAATGCTATAGAGGTGGCGTTGGCCTATCAAGCTTTAATAGAGCAGTACGGCCTGACGCAAGAGCAACTGTCGGAGAAAGTAGGAAAGAAGCGTGCCACAGTGGCCAACGCCCTGCGCTTGCTGAAGTTGCCTGCCCCCGTGCAAATTGCTCTTAAGACGAAACAAATAGATGGTGGCCATGCCCGTGCCATTTTGGGTGTGAAAGATCCCGCCATGCAGTTGCGCCTCTTCCGCGAGGTGCAGCGCAAAGGCTACAGCGTACGCCAGATAGAGGAAATGGCCAAAGCTATCAACGACGGCGAAACACCCGCCGCTGCAGGGAAGAAGCAGAAGGCCGCTGCTAAGAGCCACCTGCCCGAGGGCTTCGACGAACTCAAGACACGCTTGGCCGACCTCTTTCAGACGAAAGTGCAAATGACGCTGAACGCCAAGGGGCGCGGCCACATCACGATACCCTTCGACGATGAAGAGCAAATGGTGCGCATCATCACCATGTTCGACCGCATAAAGTAAATCAAACACGATACGCAATGAACGCTCGCTTCCTACATCTTATTCTTACGCTTGTCCTGGTGGTTATCGCTCTGCCAGGGCTGGCGCAGGAACCCGTAGATGAAGCGGAGGATATGGACACCGTCGTTACAAAAGCCCAGGAGTTAGTTGCAGCCGACAGCATTGCCGCCGCACCTGCCGATACGGCGCGCTTTGGCGTCGTGGCCGACTCGTTGAGGCGGGCCCACGAGCAGAAGAGCGCAGAAATGCCGAAGCCTAAGTTCGTCCCTAACCCCAAGCGGGCGCTGTGGTTAGCCATTGTCTTTCCTGGCGCAGGGCAGATTTACAACCGCAAGTATTGGAAGCTACCTATCTTCTACGGCGGCTTCTTGGGTTGTACATACGCGCTGTTGTGGAACCAGCAAATGTATAAAGACTATTCGCAGGCCTACCTCGATATTATGGACGACGACCCCAACACGAAGAGCTATATGGACATGCTCCCGCCGCGCTACGACATCACAGGGCGCGAGGAGCGTTTCAAAACGATATTCAAGAACAAGAAGAACTATTACCGGCGCTACCGCGACCTCAGCGTTTTTTGCTTCATCGGGGTCTATCTGCTTAGCGTGATTGATGCTTACGTCGATGCCCAACTCTCGGTGTTCGACATCAGTCCCGACTTAAGCATGAAGGTGCGTCCGGCAGTCATTACTCAACCTGGCCTCCACACGACCGCCTCCTACGGCGTAGGGTGTAGCCTCAATTTCTGATACGACAATGCATATAAGGAAAACGCTTTTTGCAGCCATAGCCGCTTTTGCCCTGCCCCTGACGATGCAGGCGCAAGAAGACATCACTGTTCACGACAACCTCCTCAATGCCGACGAAACCATCGGCCTGCCCGAGGGTATGCTCATCGACGAGGACTCGCTGCTTAGCGACTGGCAAGCGCGCAACTACCTCTTCCCCGACACGACGTGCGAAAATCCCAACTACAACCCCACGTATGCTCCCGAGGTCTATCGCGAGCGTTTACAACGCCTGCCGACGATAGTCGAAATGACCTACAACGAGATTGTTCAGAGCTTCATCGACCGCTACTGCGGCAAGGGCCGTCGGCAGGTGTCGGCCATGTTGGGCGCTGCCAACCTCTATGTGCCTCTTTTCGAACAAACGCTCGACGAGTATGGCTTGCCCCTCGAACTGAAGTTCCTGCCCGTCATCGAGTCGGCCCTCATTCCTGATGCCGTCAGTCCGGCTGGTGCAGCGGGCCTTTGGCAGCTGATGCTGGCAACGGGTAAGCAGTACAACCTGCAAGTTGATAGTCGTGTTGACGAGCGTCGCGACCCCATCAAGAGTACCGATGCCGCCGCCCGCCTTTTGCGCGACTTGTTTAAGATATACGGCGACTGGCATCTCGTCCTTGCTGCCTACAACTGTGGCCCTGGCAATGTCAACAAGGCCATTCACCGTGCTGGTGGCGAGCGCAACTATTGGAAGATATATCCTTTCCTTCCGAAAGAGACGCGCGGTTACGTCCCGGCCTTCATCGCCGCTACCTACGTGATGAACTACTACTGCGACCATAACATCTGCCCCATGCGCACGAAGTATCCCATTCAGACCGATACCGTCATGGTCAATAGCGACGTTGATCTGCGGCAGGTGGGCGAGGTGTGCGGACTGGATATGGCCATTGTGAAAGCCCTGAACCCGCAGTACAAGACCAACGTTGTGCCTGGCAGTTGGAGCCCCTGCGCCATTCGCTTGCCGCAGGCCGACGTGCCCAAGTTCATCACGATGGAGCAGAACATTCGCAGCGGGGCGGCTCAGACTTACGTCAACGACTTTGCGCAGCAAACCATCGACCCCGTCAATGCCGACAACACGCGGCAAGGACGCCCCGAGGTGAAACCCGTTCAGCCCCGAAGCCATGCGGCGGCTCCTGCTGCCAAACCCGCTCCAAAAGTTGCTCCCAAGGCACAGCCTAAGACTCAGCCCGCTCCACCTGTCAAGAAGGATGTGGCAAAGAACGATAAAGCCAAAACTTTTGAGAATGCTACTCGCTCGAAAGCTACGAAGCAGACTGCTGCCGCTAAGCCTGCCGCTAAGGAAACTCGAGCCACGGAAACGGCCAGCACGAAGACCAGCAAAAAGCGCCACGCGAAGGACGTAGCAACTACGGAGAAAAACGCACGCGGTGCTTCCGCTAAGGCTGCAAGGGGTAAAGCAAAAGCTGAACCCGAACCCGAACCGTCCGCCAAGAGCGCGAAAGGTAAAGCGGCCACTACAAAGGCGGGGCGCGGTAAAACAAAAGCTGAACCCGAAACGCCCGCCAAGAGCGTGAAAGGCAAAGCGGCCACCGCAAAAACCGCTCGCGGAAAGGCAAAGGACGAACCCGAAGCACCAGCTAAGACCACCAAAGGACGCAATGCTAAGACTGGCAAAGCCCGCGCCGAAGAGGCCGAGGCACCCGCCAAGAGCGCAGGTAAGGGCAAGGCTTCCTCTAAGGCTAACAAAGGCAAGGCTGCCGAGCCTGCCGCCAATGCTAAAGGCACTAAGGGGACAGCTGCAAAAACGGGTAAAGCCAAAGCGGCCGAGCCTGCTGCCAGTACTAAGAGTTCCAAAGGCAAGGCCGCCAGCAGCACGAAGGCCGCCAGTAAAACCTCCTCAAAGAAGTCGAAGAAGTAAACAGCTCGTAGCAGGAGAATGAAGCGCGGCACAAAGCGATGCTATACATAATATATAATTAATATTGTGTGCCGCGCTTCATCCTATCTTTTATAGCTATAGGCTTGATAAGTTTATTATACTCAAACAAACACCCACAAAAAAACTATGAAAACAGAAAAAGAACTTAACCTTGCGCAAGAAGAGGAACAACTGCGTAAGGACCAAGAGATGGCAGAGGGTGCTTTTCAGAAACTGCTTGCCACCTATCGAGCTTCACAGCATAGTGGCAACGAAGAGCTCATCACGCGAACCTTCAACTTCGCCAACAACGCCCACCGTGGTGTGCGCCGTAAGTCGGGCGAGGCCTACATCATGCACCCCTTGGCCGTGGCACAAATCTTGTGCGGCGAAATGGGCTTGGGTGCCACGTCAATCTGTGCTGGCTTGTTGCACGACGTGATTGAAGACACGAACTACAGTGAACACGACTTGGCCGTGCTTTTCAGTCCGCGCATTGCCGCCATCGTTGAAGGCGTATCCAAGATACAAAGAAGTCTTGATGATACTTCCAACAAGAACCTGCAAGTGGCATCGTTGCTGAAGATCATCATCACGATGAACGATGACATCCGCGTCATCCTCGTCAAGCTGGCCGACAGGCTCCACAACCTGCGCACCTTGAACTCTATGCCCGAGAACAAGAAGTTGCGCACCACGGGCGAAACGCTCATGCTCTTTGCGCCTATCGCCGAGCGGTTGGGCCTGAACAAAATCAAGTCCGAGCTTGAAGACCTCAGCTTTAGCTACGAACATCCCGATGAGTACAAGCAAATCGTCAGTGCCGTCAGTAGCCACAACGACGAGTTTGAGCGCATCGTCAACGACTTCGTGCCCCCCATTAAGGAAAGCCTCGATAAGTTGGGCTTTAAATATCGCATCGTCACGCGCATCAAGACGCCCTATTCCATTTGGAAAAAGGTGAACGAGCAGGGCATTATGCCGAAGTCTATCAACGAAAATGTCTTCGACATTCTGGCCATTCGCATCATCTACACGCCCCACAACGACGAAAGCGAAAACGACGATATCTATCGCATCTATGGCGCGCTCACGAGGCTCTACCGCCCCCACCCCGAGCGCTTCCGCGACTGGGTGGCCGACCCTAAGCGCAACGGCTATAGTGCCCTCCACAACACCTTCATGTCCAAACAAGGACGTTGGGTGGAGGTGCAGATACGTTCCGAGCGAATGGACGACATTGCCGAGACGGGGTTTGCGGCCCACTGGAAGTATAAGGACAAGGACGGACAGAATGAAACCAGCGCCATTGACCAGTGGATAGACGAAACGCGCGAAATCCTCAACAATCCCGAGCCTAACGAAATAGCCCTGCTCGATAGTTTCCGCCTGAGCCTCTACTCGCGCGAAATCATTATCTATACGCCGAAAGGCGACCGCTACGTCTTGCCCCAAGGGGCTACGGTGCTCGACTTCGCCTACCACATCCACACCACGCTGGGCAACCATTGTGCTGGTGCCAAAATCGACAACAAACTCGTCTCGAACGATACGAAGCTCTCCTCGGGCAATCAGGTGTTCATCATCTCGCTGAAGAACATTGAGGTTGACCCCACTTGGCTTAATAAGGCCATTACGGCCAAAGCCCGTGCCAAAATAGCGCATCGCCTGCGTCAGCTTAATCGCGAAAAGGTGCGCAAGGGCATCGAAATGCTCTACAACTTCCTTAATGAGCAAGGCTTCGACCGCTCCATTGCCCTCATCGACCGCATTCAGGCCTACTACAGCTTCCCCAGTCGCGACAACCTTTGCGTGGCAGTCAGTGAGGGGCGTGTGGTGCCGGGCGACGGCGTGGTCGACTTCCTGCGTGGGCGCAAGCGTCGCCGCTCGCTCCGTTCGTTCCTTCCCTTCGGCACGTCGCAAGCTACGAAGGAGGAGGGATCGGCCATGCAGCAGGACTTGGGCGAGATTAACACTAAGAAGCCGTTCTACATCAACAACATCAGCATTCAGCGATGTGCCATCTGCGAGCAGTGCCACCCTATCCCAGGCGACGATATCATAGGCTACCTCACCCCCGAAAAAGTCCTCGAAATCCACAACCGCGACTGTCCCCTCGCGGTGCGCCATAAGATGCAAGACGGCAAAAACCTCGTCACTACGTTTTGGGATCTGCATCGCGAACACCGTTTCCCCTGCAAAATCTACGTCAAGGGAATCGACCGCCGAGGCATCATCCGCTCCATGGCCGACATCCTCGACAACAACGATGTGCGGGCCAGCTTGCAAGGCATCAGCATCAATGCCAAAGGCGGTGTGTTTGAGGGCGAACTCACCTTTGAACTCTTCGATACGGAGGAGGCCAAAGATATATGTAAACTCTTGCAAACGCTACCCGACATCACTGTGGCTAAGCGCAAGCGAAGGAACGAGTGACGCGTGACAAGTTGGCAACGCCGACCTGGGGATGCAGGCGGGGCGCCTGCGTACCCAGTTAGGGGCAATGCCAACGAACGCTTTATGCTCCTTGTTTAGCGCATGCAGTGCTTGTCGCAATTCTCCACTGCTTAAGAACCAAAAAACCTCAAAATAATAATGAAACGAATAGTCTTTTTCATCTCTCTGGCCCTGTGCTTCTGCGGGGCATCCTACGCACAAAAGGCACCTAAAAAGAATGCCCGTGCGAAGTACGTTTTCTATTTCATTGGCGATGGTATGGGCGTCAACCAGGTGAATGGTGCCGAAACCTACCTTGCCGCTCGCGAAGGGCGTATCGGCACGTCGCCCCTGCTCTTCCCCAGTTTCCCTTACGTGGGCCTTATCACCACGCAGAGTGCTACCAACGGTGTCACCGACTCCGCTGCCGCAGGCACGGCTCTTGCTTCGGGTGTAAAGACGAAGAACCACGCCGTTGGCGTTTTGAAGGACCTTCAAACCCCTGTCCCCACCATTGCCGAGAAGGCAAAGCAGCATGGGGCCGCAGTCGGCATCACCACCAGCGTCAGCGTGGATCACGCTACGCCCGCCGTCTTCTATGCCCACGTGCCGAAACGCACCATGTACTACGAGATTGGAAAGCAGTTGCCAGCCAGCGGCTTCGACTTCTTCGCTGGTAGCGACTTCTTGCAGCCTACTTCCGACAAAGACTCTACCACCACCCTCAACCTTTATCAGCAGGCCGAGGCGGCGGGCTATCAAATCGTTCATGGCTATCCTCAATTCCTCGAACAATACAAGCAGGCCCAGCGCATGATACTCCTGCAACCCGAAAAGAGCAATGCCGAGTACAACCAGTGCATCCCCTACGTTGTCGATCAGCAGCCTGGCGACTTAAAATTGCAGGACATTACCCGCGCCGCCATTACCTTCCTCGAAAAGCAAAAGAAGGACGGCTTCTTCTTGATGATTGAGGGCGGCATGATTGATAAGGCGTGCCATGCCAACGATGGTGCTGCCTACGTCAAGGAACTCATCGCCATGGATAGCTGCGTGCGCATCGCCTACGAGTTCTACGAGAAGCACCCCGACGAAACGCTCATCGTCATCACTGCCGACCACGAAACGGGCGGTCTGTCGCTCGGTCGCGGCGCCTACGAGCTCCATCTCGACTTGCTCGACGTGCAGCGCACCAGCATACCCCACTACCAGCGCCACCTCCGCCGCATGGCTAAGGAGCTGGGCGGTAGCGGCTTGACGTGGGACGTAGTGAAGGCCGACATTCAAAAGTATTGGGGCATTTGGCAAGAGATTGAACCTACTAAGGAGCAGGCCGAACGCATTCGCCGTGCCTATCGCCACTACGTAGCAGCCGTCTGCGCCCAGGAAGGTAGCAAGACCGTAAGTAGTGGTATTGACGAACTGACCTACGCTTGTGCCTACGTCATCGACGAGAACACGGGCATAGGCTGGCAGAGTGGCGGCCACTCCAACGGCTACGTCGGTGTCTATGCCGTGGGTGTGGGAGCCGACCAGTTCACGGGCCGTTTCGACAACACCGAAATCCCTAAGCGCATCATGAAGGCCGCGCGTTGGGATAAATGAGATGACTTAAGTGACAAGTTACAAGTTACGAGTGACAAGTTACGAGTTATGAGTTGGCGTAGCCTTCCTTGGGTGCGCAGGCGTCCCGCCTGCGGAATAACGTTGGCGTAGCCAACTTGTAACTCGCCACTTGTTACTACAACCTATTTCCTATGCCTCCCCTTGAATCTCCCTCATATCAAGGTCAAACTGTGCGCCTCTGCACCGACGGCAAGTACCGTTGGACCTACCCGATGAATATGCTGAAGAACCCGTCGGTCTATCTGACGGTCTGCAAAATCTTTGGCGCGATAGGTGGCGTTGCTTTCTTCGTGGCCTACATCAGCGATGTCGTCGTGGGCGATTTCACGTCCATGATAAGCGACCTGCCCTATTGGGGCATTGCCATACTGGTGTTCATCGCCATCAGTTTGCTGGCTTATCTCATCGTGGCGGCGCAGTACGGATACAAATACATCGTGAGCTTCACCATGGACGAAAGCGGTATCATCCACGAGCAAGTGGCGGCGCAGAAGAAGGTAGCCAGGAAAATAGGCGGCATGCTCGCCTCGGGCGGTGCCTTAGCGGCTTCGCCTGGCAGGGTAGGGCAGGGCATGCTCATAGCTAACCACACCTCCCTCTCATCCGATTTCTCGAAAGTAAGGAGCATCAAGCCCCTGCGCCGTTGGCATACCATTAAGGTCAACGAGCCTTTGGCTAAAAACCAAGTTTATACCTCTCCTGAGGACTTCGACTTCGTGCTCTCCTACATCCGCAGCCATTGTCCTAAGGCTAAGTGATGAAGAAAAGGTTCGCCCCCTTATACATCTTACCCAACAAAAGAGCTATCTTTGCACCCCTTTATATAAGCATACTTACACACCGATGCAATCTTTACGACATATCTTGCTGCTGACATTGAGCCTATTGTTTTCCCTTTGTCAGGCGCAACCCCTTGTGCCGCAATCGGGTCACGAGGCCCTCAACGTCTGCATCCTTGGCGACTCCAACGCCTGGCTCTCTGGCGACGATTGTGCCGACGAGCGCGGCTGGCCCTATTGGTTTGCGCGGAAGTTTGCCCCCGCTTCGTGTAGGAGCTATGCGCGCAGTGGGGCAACGTGGACCCACACGGCGCAGACGCGCAAAAACCTCGTAGAGGTGTCAGGGCGCCTCGGCAACGACAATGTTATCTACAATCAGGTGGAACGTCTCATCGCCGCCGTTCGCGCTGGCCAACAGCCTGCGCCGCACCTCGTCGTTATCTGTTGCGGAACGAACGATGCGTGGTTTGAGAAAGCGCGCCCTGCCGCTTGCGAGAAGTCGGCGGCAGAAGCCTTTGCCCAACGTGGCGGCTACATTACGCAGCGCGCCGTATCGAGCCTCACGAGTTTGGCCGACTGCGTCCGCTTCGACTGCGAACTGCTGTGGCAACACCTGCCCGATGCGCAAATCCTCATCGTCACACCGCCTCAGACCACCAACCCTGGCGCTGCGCGCATACGCCGTGTTAGCGACCTCCTCGCCGACTGTGCCGCCTACTTAGGTGTAGGGTGCATTCGCCTCGACACGGCAGGCTGCATCTACGAAGCACGCGAACGCGCCCAGAACCACTTCACCTACGACGGCACCCACACCTCCGTCGCTGGTGCCCACCGAAACGGCTGCTTCATCGCCAACCAAGCTGCCGCACTATTGCACTATTGAAACGTTAAACAATAAACATTAAACATTTATCGGCGTAGCCTCCCCTGGGAGCGCGGGCGCCTCGCCCGCCCCAATCGCTGCGAAGGTTAGCGCACCCCCTCTAAGGCGTAGTCAACTCGTCACCCGTCACTTGTCACTCGTCACTAAAAGTATATGGTTTTTTCCGACCTCTTCTTTCTCTTTGCTTTTCTTCCCTCCTTCTTCCTCAGCTACATAGCGGGCGGTTTCATCGATCGCCTCCTTTCGCGTGGTGAACTCGAGACGCACCAAACCGTTCGCAACCTCGTGTTGGTGTGCTTCTCATTGCTGTTCTATGCGTGGGGCGAACCTGTCTATGTCTTGCTGATGCTGGGCTGTGTTGTATGGAACTTCGTTGCGGGCCTTTGCATCGACCGCTCCGACCGCCGTCGGCGGCTCATGCTGGCATTAGGTGTAGCAGGCGATTTGCTCATCCTCGGTACGTTCAAGTATGCAGGCTTCTTCGCTCGCACGCTCACCGACTTCGGCCTCCCCGTCCCCGACCCGCATATCATGCTCCCCATAGGCATCAGCTTCTATACGTTCCAAAGCATCTCCTACCTCGTTGATGTCTATCGACGCGAAGCCCCCGTCCAACGTCGGTTCCTCGGTTTGTTGCTCTACATATCAATGTTCCCGCAGCTCATTGCAGGTCCCATTGTGCGCTACGACACCGTGGCTCGCGAAATCTCGCGCCGCCGCGTTAGCGTGCAGGACGTGGCCGATGGTCTCTATCGTTTCCTCATCGGTTTGGGCAAGAAGGTCATTCTCGCCAACCAACTCAGCGAGGTGTCCGACATGTTCCTTAAGGCCGACCTTGCGCAGTTGCCCGTCAGTGCGGCGTGGGTAGGCTTACTGGCCTTCTCCCTGCAAATCTACTTCGACTTTTCAGGCTACAGCGATATGGCCATAGGCTTGGGGCGTTGCTTGGGCTTCCATTTCAACGAGAACTTCAATCATCCCTACATCTGTCGGAGCATATCGGAGTTCTGGCGACGTTGGCACATGTCGCTGGGTAGCTTCTTTCGCGACTACGTCTATATCCCGATGGGCGGCAACCGCCGCCACCAGCCGCTCAACATCTTCGTGGTGTGGTTTCTTACGGGTATGTGGCACGGTGCTTCGTGGAACTTCATCGTGTGGGGTCTCTACTTCGGACTCATCGTCATGTTGGAGAAGTACACCATTCTGCGCCTGCGTTCGCGCTGGTTCTATCCCTTCCTCCACGTCTATAGCCTCGCGCTTATCTTCATAGGTTGGGGCATCTTCTACTTTGAAGATTGGGGACGCATGACGCAGTTCTTTACCATCTTCTTCGGCCAAGCCGGCAACATGCTCCACGATGCCACCACTGAGAGCGCCCTGCTCAGTCGCTTCTGGCTGTGGGTGGTGGCCCTTGTGCTCTGTCTGCCTGTGCGCCGTTGGCTCTCGCAGGGAATCACGTGGAGCTTGGGCGGTGTGCCCGCCATGCGCACCTCCGTTGCGCTCGTGGCGCGTCTGCTCCTCTCGCTTGCCATCCTGGCAGCTTCTACGGCACTGCTCGTGGGAGCCACCAACAACGCTTTCCTCTACTTCAACTTCTAATCGTCTCAGCATTACTTCATGGTGCGCCATAGTCTCATAGTCCTCTTGCTCTTCCTTGCATCGTGTGCTGCCGTTGCACAGCGCGCGATAGCTTTAGCCGACGAGAACCGCACCTTGCCGCCCTACCGCAACACCTTCAACCCCGCCGACCCCGTTCGTCAGGCTAAGGCGGGCATCCTCGTATGTGGGCAGGGCGACAGCATCCGCTCTTTCAGCGTCTTCAATATGCCCTCGTCGGCAGGCTTGCCCTACGCCGAGATATGCAACAAGTACCAGCGCCTTTTGCCCGAAGGCGTGCAAGTGTACTGCATGCCCATTCCTACGCAAGGCGAGTTTTATACGCCCGATGCCGCCGCTGCCTTGACCCATTCGCAGGCCCCCGCAATAGAAACTATGTTTGCCGCTCTGAGCGACAGCGTAATGGCCGTTGACGTGTATTCCGTCTTGGCGCATCATGCCGCCGAACCTATCTATCTGCGCACCGACCACCATTGGGCACCGCTCGGAGCCTACTACGCCGCCCAGCGTTTTGCAGCCTTGGCGGGCGTTCCCTTCAACGACCTTACTCACTACGACATCCGCAGCGTGCATGGCTTCTGTGGAACCATGGCGCGCTATAGTGGCGATGCACGCTTGAAGCAGCACCCCGAGGACTTCATCTATTACGTCCCGCGCGCCGCAGAATACGAAACTACCTTTGTCGATTACACGCTCGACCGCCAGCGTCAGCACGCGGTTCGTGCCTCCGAGCCGCATGCGGGCAGCTTCTTCAAAGCCTATGCCGACGGCAGCAGCGCAGCCTATTGCACCTTTATGGGCGGCGACCCTTACTTCGTCCACGTCAGTACGAAGGTAGGCAATAACCGCCGCCTGCTCATCTTGAAAGATAGCTTCGGCAACGCCCTGCCCGCCTTCCTCTTCTTCTCCTTCGAAGACATCTACGTGGCCGACTGTCGCTACTTCATGAAGAATGTCGTGCAGCTCGTTCGCGAACGCGGCATCACCGACGTGCTCTTTGCCAACAACATGGACCACGCCCTCATGCCCAAAACCATTGCAAGCTACGAGAAATACTTGGTACAATAAACATTAAACAATAAACAATAAACATTCGTCGGCGTAGCCCCTCCTGGGAGCGCGGGCGCCTCGCCCGCCCTAATCGCTGCGAAGCTTAGCGCACCCCCTTTAAGGCGTAGCCCCCTGGGAGCGCAGGCGCCTCGCCCGCTCCAATCGCTGCAAAGCAGCGAAGCTTAGCCACCCTTGCCTGCGTAGCCAACTTGTAACTTGTAACTCGTCACTTAAACTCCTCTCCTTCATGACCCCAACCCCCTCTCAACCCTCAGAGCCGTCTTCCGCGCGCAGTAGCGTAGCGGCCTATCTCTATATCGCTATTCTCCTCTTGGCCTTTGTGGGCATTGCCGCTGTGTTCAACTTTATGCCGCGTCCCACAGTTTCGGAAGTCGAGAACCGCAACCTGAAGACCTTGCCCGCCTTCAGCCTCGATGCCCTCACGCGCGACAGTGCGAAATACACCAGCGAGGTGTCTTCTTGGTATAGCGATACCGAGCCTTTCCGTGAGCAGTTGCTCACGCTGAGCAACCGTTTCAAGGACGGGCTGGCCCTTAAAACGGATGAGGCCATCGACTTCGTCCCCGCTGCCACGCCCTCGGCCAGTGAGCAAACCGCAGCAACGGAGGAAACCACCGATGGGGGCAGCGACATCAAGGCGCAAGCGGGGCTCAACCGCGACGCCGACTTCGAGATTGGTAAGGCGGGCATCATCGTCACGGGCCACGGCCCCAAGACGCGCGCCCTCATGGTGTTTCAAGGCAGTGCGAAGGGCGGAACCGCCTTCTCCGCCAGCGTCAGCAAGTACGGCGCCGCCTTCCCCAGCGCCCGCGTCTATGCCATGGTCGTTCCCCTGTCCACGGAGTTCTATTGTCCCGACAAGGCGCGCAGTCGCGTCAGCTCTGAGCTCGATGTCATCAACAACATCTATCATCACCTCGCCAACGGCGTGCAGGGTGTTGACGTTTATACGCCCCTTGCGCAGCACGCCGCCGAAGACATCTACCTGCGCACCGACCACCACTGGGCACCCCTCGGAGCCTATTACGCCGCCCAAGCCTTTGCCAAACAGGCGGGTGTGCCGTTTAAGGAACTCAGTAGCTACGAGCGCAAGGTGGTGCATCGCTACGTTGGCACCATGTATGGCTTCTCGAAGAAACAAGCCGTTAAGGACAATCCCGAGGACTTTGTCTATTACGTGCCGCAGGGCATCGACTACAACGTCACCTACTACATCTATAAGCTCGGTAAGGACAACGTCGTCCTGGGCGAAGGAGCGGCGCAGAAGGGTCCCTTCTTCTATCATTACAAAGACGGCGCGGCAGGTGCCTACTGCACCTTCATGGGCGGCGACCAAAAGATAACGCAAGTGCGCACGGGTACGAAGAACGGACGGCGCGTGCTCATCCTGAAAGATAGCTTCGGCAACGCCGTGCCCGGTTACCTCTTCTACTCTTTCGAAGAAATCCACGTGGTAGATTTCCGCTACTTCACGCGCAACATCAAGACCTACGTGCAGCAAAACGGCATTACCGACATCCTCTTCGTCAACAACATTTTCAACGCCTTCAATAACGCCGCCGGCAAGAAATACGAGCAGTTCCTGCGACAATAAAAGCCTACGACGCCTCCTAGAAACCGCGACAAACCGAGGCCTCCGAGGGACTTTCGGAAGCGTCGGTTTGTGCGTTGTGCCGATTTTCAGGCTTTGAAGGCCAAACTTTCAGGCTTTGAAAGTCCGACTTTCAGGCTTTGGAAGTGAGACTTTCAGGCTTTGGATGTCGGGCTTTCAGGCTTTGAAAGTCGCCCCCTGTCGTCAGGTGGTAGTGGGAAAAAAGCTTTTTCGGTGGTGCGGCGGGCGGTGCGGATAGCGCAGCTAAGTGCTTTGTTTCTCGCTTTTTTTCCTATCTTTGCGCCGTTATAGCTTTTAACTTTTGAGTTAGCGAGTGACGAGTGGCGCGTGGCGAGCCACCAGATGCGCTTGTCGTCGGCGTAGCCAGATTCGTAACCCGTCACTTGTCACTTGTCACTGGAAGTTTACTGAACAAACCGAAACGTATGAAGAATAGCCTACAGACTTTCCGTCGTTTACTTCTCGCCGTTATCGTCATGGTGCTGGGTGCTGGGCGCTCTGCCGCCGTGCTGAACGAGCGCAACCTGGCGCAGTCGCTCACTGTGCTTCGTGTGGAGCTGGAACAAGCCTACAAGCAACAGAAGCAGAACATGGCGCGTTGGGAACAGATGAACGAGGCGCAGCACCAAATGATGATCGACATCATGAAGAAGAGCAACCAAATAGCGCTGATGATCTATTCGCAACGCGACGACTACGTCTTCGACCTCACCTACGCCTGCCACGAGGCCACGCAGCAGTACTACGAGTTCCGCCAGCAGCGCGTGCCCTACGACCGCATACGTCAGCGCATGGAGACGGAGATAGAGCGCTACAACGGACTGATAGAAGCGTTGGAGCAACTGCCGCCCTCGTTGCGCCCTCGCCGCCGCGCGCCTATGAGCAAGGCCGACAGCCTGCGCCGCGACAGTCTGCGCGCCACGCGCCGCTCCAGCGACGGCGAACCCATCCTGCTCAATGCCAAAGGGCAGGCCGACCGCGACCGGTGCCTTGTCTATGCGAAAGCCTTGCGCAACAACATCATCCGCATGCAGCAACGCATAGACCGAGACAGCAACAACTATAAGCTCATCTCGCAGCACCTGAAGAAGCTCAACGACTACGCAGCCAAGCGCTACCACGACATACAGCAAAACATCTTTCAGAATGCGGGCGTCACGTATCCCACGATGCTCGCGAAGCTACCCCTGTACATTAAATACGCCAAGAAGGACGTGCACGACAAGTACTCCTCTACGCAGGAGTATCGCGGTGTGCACAGCGAATGGCGCGGCCCCGTGGTGATGGGCTTCGTGTTCTTCGTGATGTCTTACCTTGTGTTGAGCATTATCCTAAGCGTGACGATTGTCACGCTGCTCATGCGCTACGTGAAGCGTTTCCGCACCGACCGCTGGAGACGCATGAAGCCCTGCCTGACGATGGCCGCTGGCGTGCTTATCTTTGCCGTGAGCATCATGGGTGTGAGCTTCTTCGTGACGCACAACAACTTCTACTCCATGGCCAGCAGCCTACTCGTAGAATACGCGTGGCTCTTGACGGCCATCTTCGTTTCGCTGCTCGTGCGCTTCTACGACGGCGAGAACAAACGCGAGAAGCTGCGGCAGAACGAGGACTACAATGGCAGTGAAGCCTTGGAGCGCCTTGAGCCCATCAGCGGTTTCCGCCTGTATTCGCCCATTGTGCTCATGGGCCTTATCATCATCATCTTCCGCATCGTCTTCATCCCCAACAACCTCGTTAACCTGCTCTTCCCGCCCATCGTCCTGGTGTTTACGTTGTGGCAGTGGCGCGAGGTGAAGAAGCGCAGTGGCCTTGTGCCCAATTCCGACCGCATCTACACCTACATCTCGCTGGGCGTGATGATTGTTTCAACGGTCGCTGCAATGGTGGGCTACACGCTCCTGGCCGTGGAAATCTTTATATGGTGGCTCTTCCAGCTGACGGCCATTCAGACCATTACGCTGGCCTTCACGCTGCTGGGCCTTTACGAAGAGCGCAAACTGAAGAAGAAATTGCTCGACTCGGGACTGGCGGAGAAGGAGATTGCAACGGGTGCCAGCCGTGGCGACTACATCACGCAAACGTGGTTCTTCGACCTCGTAGAGAAGGCCCTCGTGCCCATTGCTGCCGCCTATAGCGTGTTGCTCTGCATCTATTTGGCCGCCGACGTGTTCGACCTCTCGCAGATCTGCCTCACCATCTTCCTAACGCCCTTCCTCGACGTACCCGACGTCATTCAGCTCTCGCTCTTCAAACTCGTCATTGTGGGTGCCCTCTTCTTCTTGTTCCGCTATCTGAGCTATTTGCTTAAGTCGATGTATCGCTACATCCGCATTCAGAGCCTCCTTCGCAAGAGCGGCGACCGCAAGGTGCGCACCAACGAGATAAACCTCACGTTGGGCTACAATATCATTATGGTCATTGTTTGGGGCCTTTTTGCTTCGGTTGCCATCGTCCTGCTTCGTATACCGAAGAGCGGCATCAGCATCGTGACGGCAGGTTTGGCAACGGGTGTCGGTTTCGCCATGAAGGACTTGCTCAACAACTTCTTCTACGGCGTTTCGCTTATGACGGGTCGCCTGCGCGTAGGCGACTGGATTGAGTGCGACGGCGTGCAGGGCAAGGTGGAGAGCATCACCTATCAGAGCACGCAAATCATTACGACCGACGACTGCGTGATGGCCTTTCTCAACAGCACGCTCTTTGCAAAGAACTTCAAGAACCTTACGCGCAACCACAGCTACGAGCTTATCAAGATTCCCGTGGGCGTGGCCTATGGCAGCAACGTGGGCCGCGTGCGCGAAGTGCTCGTTAGCGAAGTGATGCAGCTGCAACGCAACGACAAATACGAGCGCCCCATTATCAATCCTGCGCGCGGCGTGGTGGTCCTCTTCGACAACTTTGGCGACAGCAGCGTAGACCTCATCGTGGCCACCTGGGTGCTCGTAGAAGAAAAAGTGGGCTTTAAGAGTCAAGCAAAAGAAATCATCTACAACACGCTCAACCGCGAAGGCATCGAAATACCCTTCCCGCAACGCGATGTGCATGTGAAAGGCACTCTCCCCTCTGAACATTAAACGTTAAACAATAAACAATAAACGTTGCTTGGCATCATGGGAAGCGCAGGCAATGGTATGGGAAGCAGGCGTCTCGTCTGCATCGCAACGGCGGCGTAGTCCCCTGGGAGCGCGGGCGCCCTCGCCCGCACAAATCGCTGCGATAGCAGCGAAGGTAAGGGGTTGAACAGGTATGCTTCGCTGCTGATGCTGCGATTTGATGCAGGCGAGACGCCTGCGTACCCAGTTAGGGGCGATGCCAATTGTTGGTGCAGGCGAGACGCCTGCGCACCATACTTTTGCGTGCGAGGCGGAGGAGATGTTTTTAACACGAATGTACATGAATGACCATGAATTGAGCTTGAATAATTCAAGTTTTGGAAGTTGTGATGGTGAAGGATAATGGTGCGCAGCGCGCACCACACCATGCGTAACCGCGTATTCCGATGAGCGAAGCGAAGAGGAATGCGCGGATAGTGTGTCGCGCAAATAGCGGTGCGCAGAGCGTACCGCACATTAAGAATATGATTTGCTAATAGGTTGTGCCGCAAAGAAGACTTGTGACGTGCAGTACGCTCTGCGCACTGACAGCAACGCCTCACACCTACCGCGCACCACTCGTCGCTACGCTCCTCGCGGTACGCGGTTAAGCATGGTGTGGTACGCGCTGCGCACCAATAGCGAAAACGAATAAAGTTATAGAGGTGCGCAGGCGTCTCGCCTGCGGAAGGCGGCGAAGGAAAGGAATAAGCAGGTATGCTTCGCTGCTGATGCAGCGATTTGTTGCAGGCGAGACGCCTGCGTACCCAGTTAGGGGCGGGTGCCAATTGTTGATGCAGGCGAGGCGCCCGCGCTCCCAGGGTGCCCGCGCTCCCAGGGGCTTTTTGTTATCATAAGAACGTCACCTCTTTGAACGCATAGGTGCGCTTTTGGCCGTTTTCATCGGTGAGTTGCAGCTCGCCCGTAGGCAGTACGTTCGCGATGCGGGCGCGGAAGCGGCCAGTGGCATCTTTGTAAGGATGGAACCCCGTGCGGCGGTATAGCACGGCGGCATATTCGCGGCGTAGAGTTTCGGCTTCGCCTTGAGCAAGACGCTGCATGTTTTGGCGTAGCACGTCAACGAAACGCTCAAGTAGAAGGAAGCGCGGCAGGTCGTAGCCCAGAATGAGGCGCAACGAGGTGGGGTTGGGCGCATCGCTGCGGAAGACGCACTGGTTGACGTTGAGGCCAATGCCCACCGTGGCCGACGTGATAAGGGTCGATGTCATTTGTGTGTTAACCAGCATGCCCGCCAGTTTTTCGTTTTCGTAATAAACATCGTTGGGCCACTTCAACGTGAGGGCTTCGTGCATCGCGGCAGGGAGGAAATAGGCAACGGCTTGTCGCAGACTGAGTGCTGTGGCTTGGTTGAGCGCGAAGGCATCGCGGGCTGGCACACCGTTAAGCCTGAGCCTGTAGGCCAGCAAGAGGTTCTTGCCGTTTTCAGCCTCCCAGTGTGTGCCCGCCCCGCCGTGGCCCGCGCGTTGCAAGTCGGCTGTGGCAAGGATGAGAGGGTAGGGCGAGCTTTGCTCGTGAAGAGCAAAGGGATAGTGCATGAGCGTGTCGGTGGTGTGGAGGTGCTCGTAGAGGAAGGCACCTTCCGCTCTTTGTGCGAAGAAGGCCACTTGCGCTTTCTTCGGCATAGCGAGTAGCGTTTCGGCATAAGCGTGGCGGATGAGGAAGAGGAAGACGTCGTCGGGCACATCGCTGTGCATGCGCACGTGGTTCCAGCGCGTTTTGCCCCAGTGTTCCGCCTCGCCCACACCGTGATAACGCTCGCGTAGCTGCTCCGTCAGCGTAGGGGCACACTTCAGCGCCACCACGTCGGGGCGACGCAGCGACACGGCGGCAAACACCTTGCCTTGCACCTTAAAAACGAGGGTTTCCCCGTCGAAGGGGAAACCCTCTGTTACACTTCGAAAACTTAGGCATTCAAGCCGAAACGTTTCAATGTTCATAGACGAGTGACGAGTTACAAGTGACGAGTAGGCTACGCCTTAACAAGCGCGATTGTTACTTGTCACTTTTTACGTTATTAGTAACTACTCCCTCCTCGCCCTTTAGGGGAGAGGGGGGCAGGAGGAGAGAGGGGCTTCTCGTCGCTTACTTCTGTATCAGTGCCAGCGTGTCGGAGGCGATGAGGAGCTCTTCGTCGGTCGGTACGACGGCAACAACCACCTTGCTGTCGGGTGCGGAGATGATGGCTTCGTCGCCGAAGCAAGCTTTGTTGGCCGCTTTGTCGAGTTTCACGCCGAGGAATTCAAGGCCTTCAAGGGCACCTTCGCGCATGTCGTATTGGTGCTCGCCCACGCCAGCGGTGAAGATGATGGCATCCACGCCCCCCATAACGGCAGCGTAGGCACCGATGTACTTCTTGATGCGGTAGTTGTACATATCGAGCGCGAGGCGTGCGCGCTTGTTGCCGGCCTCGGCAGCTTCGGTCACTTCGCGCATATCGCTGCTTACGCCGCTCACGCCCAGCACACCGCTCTTCTTGTTCAGCAGGTCGATAGCCTCGGCGGGTGTCTGCCCCTCTTTCTCCATAATATAGAGGATGGCGGAGCTGTCGATGTCGCCCGTGCGGCTGCCCATCATCACGCCCTCCAGCGGGGTGAGGCCCATTGACGTGTCAACGCAGCGTCCGTGGTCGACGGCCGAAACGCTTGCACCATTACCAATGTGGCACGTAATGATGCGCTTGTCCTTCGGGTCGAAACCGAGGAACTCGCCTGCGCGGGCCGTGACGAAGCGGTGGCTTGTGCCGTGGGCACCATAGCGACGGAAGTGGTAGTCGGTATAGTAGCGGTAGGGTAGGGCATACATGTACGCCTTTTCGGGCATGGTCTGGTGGAAAGCCGTGTCGAAGACGAAGACTTGCGGCAGCTGAGGCAATACTTCGCGCACCGCCATATAGCCTTTCAGGTGGGCATCGCTGTGCAGCGGAGCCAGCTCCATAAAGGGTTTCCAACCCTCCAGCATTTCGTCTGTCACGATTTGGCTCTCGGTGTACGTACCGCCCGCCACGATGCGGTGGCCAGCCGCACTGATTTCGTCCAAGCTCTTGATAGCACCCATCTCGGGGTCGAGCAATGTGTCGAACATCAGGCGGATGCCTTCGGTGTGGGTGGGACACTCGTGGTTGATGAGTTTCTTTTCGCCGCTGGGCAGCGTAGCTTTTAGGAAAGAGCCAGGCAGACCAACCTTTTCGATACCGCCGGCAGCCAGCACCTCTTTCGTGTCCATCTCGTAGAGTTTGTACTTGATAGACGAGGAGCCGCAGTTGATAACAAGTATTTTCATTATGATGTAAAGATAAAGTTTGTGTGCGTTTCTTACGAATCGAGCGCAAAGTTACACCAAACTTTGCGAAAGGCGAAAGTGCTGACGGGTTTTATAGAATAAAAGTGGCGAGTGGCAAGAACCGCGAATTGCACGAAGAATGACGAAAGACACGAATACAAGTGTGCTTGTCGTCGGCGTAGCCAAGCTTGTCACTCGTCACACGTCCACTTCATTTTTCTGTTTGCTATGTTTTATCGTGAAAATATAGTATTTCGTCTATTTGTGCTTAGTGGAATAGTGCTTATTGCAAGGTAATGCATAATTTTGCAGACCTAAATAGCATAGTTATCATCATTCATTAACATACGGCAACCTTTATGAGAAGAATTTGTTTCATTGTGCTACTTCTTTTTGGAGTAGCTTCCGCAGGTAAGGCGCAAACCTATCCTTACCTGGCCGTTCAGACCACCGAGGGTGAGGTGCAAACCTTGTCGGTTGACGGCTTAACGATGAGCATGGTCGACGGCCAGATGATTTTCGCTAATGAAGAAACGTCTGTCAGCGTGGCACTGGCTTCGCTCTCGAAGATGTATTTTGCCAGCTCCGCTACCGGCGTGAAGGAGTTGGCGACGAGCAATAGCCCCGTCCAGGTTTATGCTGCCGACGGACGGTATTTAGGAAAGTTTGAAACACTCCCGGCTGCCGTCAGCGGCCTGCGCAGCGGTGTGTATGTAGTGAGAAGTAAAGACGTAACAGTAATAATCTCTGTAAAATGAAACGCTCCATTATCTCATTCCTTATTATACTCTGTGCCTCTGTGAGTTTTGCACAGACCCTGCACGTAGGCGAGGGCGGCGTCAACTACTTGTTTCCCGCTTCGCAAACAGGCGAGATGACATTCTCTGACGGTACAACGCTCACCATTATGGGACGTGCGTTTACGCTATTGGACGTAGCCACCATGTTTGTTGACGACGAAGAAGTGACCGACAACCTCGTAAGCGTTGTTTATAACGGCACGTCGGCCACGGTCAGCGTCAGCGGCAACGTGGCGCAGTACGTAACGGTCAGCGTCAGTGGTGCTCACGTCTCCATCGTGCAGAGCGCCGATGTCAGCGACGAAACCTGCGGCGAGATAACCTACAACCTCTCGGGCACCTCGACCGACGGCGAATTCTACCTTGAAGGAAGCTACAAAGCCTCCATCGCCCTGGCAGGCCTCACCCTCACCAACCCTTCGGGGGCTGCCATCAACGTGCAGAATGGTAAGCGCATAGACATTTCCGTGAAGAAAGACACGGAAAACACCCTGACCGACGGTGCTAACGGTTCGCAGAAAGGCTGCCTCGTGGTGAAAGGCCATGCCGAGTTTAAGGGCAAGGGTACGCTCAACGTTTATGGTTATACGGCCCACGGCATTAAAGTGGGTGAGTATATGACCGTGAAGAACTGCACCATCAACGTGCTCTCTGCAGCCAAAGACGGCATCCACTGCGCCGAATACTACTTGCAAGAGAGCGGCGAAGTCAGTGTTAACGTCGCTGGCGACGACGGCCTGCAAGTAGAGATAGACGGCGAAGCCAGTACGGGCGAAACCACCGACCACGAAGATGAGGACTCGGGCAGCTTCTACTTCTTAGGCGGCGCACTAACCGCCACGACTTCTGCCACCGCCGCCAAAGCCATCAAGGCCGCAGGCAACATCACCGTTAGCGGTGGCACCATCAGTGCCACCACCACGGGCAACGGCACCTGGGACAGCGACGACAAGGAGACCAAAGCCTGCGCCGCAATGAGTGCCGACGGTAACCTGACCATTACCGATGGCACTGTGACGCTTACGAGCTTGGGCTCTGGCGGTAAGGGAGCTAAGGCCGGCGGCGTGATGAACATTGCAGGCGGAAGCGTGACGGCTACCACTTCGGGCGGCCTTTTCTATAGCAACGGCACGACGACCGACACCAACTATACGGGCAGTGCAAGCAAGAGCTATCGCTCCTCGCCCAAGGGATTGAAAGCAACGGGTAATGTGAACATCACGGGCGGTAGCATCAGCGTCAGCACCGAGGGCAACAACGGCGAGGGCATTGAGAGCAAGTCCGTCATGACCATTGAAGACGGCACCATCACCGTGAATTCTAAGGACGACGGTTTGAACTCCGCCAGCACGATGTATCTGAAAGGGGGCACGATAACGGTCGTGGCTACGGGCAACGATGCCATCGACTCCAACGGACACATGTATGTTTCGGGAGGTACCATCGTGGCCTGTGGTGCAGGCGGCGCGGAGTGTGGCATTGATGCCAACGAAGAAGACGGCTATTCTGTCCACTTCACTGGCGGCACGCTGTTGGCCATTGGTGCCAACAACTCTACGCCATCCGAAAGCAGCTCAACGCAGGCCTACGTCAGCGGCTCGCTCAGCGTTTCGGGCGGTAGCACCGTGACGCTGGCGAGCGGTTCGACCACGCTTTGCAGCTTCACCGTTCCCTCCAACTATAGCGGCAGTCAGAGCGGCGGTTTCCGCCTGCCAGCACGCGAACCTGGCCACGGCGGTGGCGGTTGGGGCGGCAATGGTCAAAACGGCGGTGTCCTCGTTACATGCCCAGGCCTAACGTCGGGCAATAGCTATACGCTTACGTGCGGCAGCAGTTCTGCCAGTGTTACGGCGGCCACTACAGGCGGTAGTAGCACAGGACCTGGCGGTGGCGGTGGCGGCATGTGGTGGTAAGTTTTCAGTGACGAGTGACGAGTGACAATCGCGCTTGTTAGAGCGTAGCCTACTCGTCACTTGTCACTTGTCACTCGTTTACCCTTCTACTTCCGCAGCGTGAGCCGGCGGGACACCCGCGCTCCAGGCGATATACAAGCAAGACGCCTGCATACCCTAACATGGGGCTTGCAGGCGTCTCGTTATGGTGTATAGAAAGAGTGGCCGCTTTATTCTCTTCCGAGAATCTTGTCGACAAGGGTGGTTACGTCGCCCACGTTCACCGAGCCGCTTCCGTTGAGGTCGGCATCGTCGGACATCGGCGTTTTGCCCAGGATCATATTAACGAGGGTTGTGACGTCGCCCACGTTGATAGTGCCATCGCCGTTGAGGTCGCTGGCGAAGTCTTCTTCTACGAAGTTTTCGAATCGATTCCAAGGTACAATTGCTTTATAGGCTTCCTTGCTGCCTTTGGGGACGTGGAGGGTGCACGTTGAGGTGGAGACATCGAAGAACTCAAATGGATTGCAGTTATATGCTTCGGGGTTGGTGCGTCGGGCATAGATGTCTGTTAGGCCAGTGCAGCCAGTGAACGCCACGCCTCCGATGCTGGTGACGGATTTGGGGATGGTGATGCTCGTCAGTCTGGTGCAGCCCTCGAACGCACAAATGCCGATGCTGGTGACGGAATTGGGGATGGTGATGCTCGTTAGGCCTGTGCAGCCATAGAACGTATAGTTCCCGATGCTGGTGACGGAATTGGGGATGGTGGAATTCATACAACCTGCAATGAGCGTATTGTTTGCTGTCTCAATAATGGCTTGGCAGTTATCGCGGGAGTCGTACTTCGTATTGCCAGCTGCTACCTTGATGCTCGTTAGGCCAGTGCAGCCTAAGAACGCAAAGCTGCCGATGCTCGTGACGGAGGAGGAGATGGTGATGCTCGTTAGGCCTGTGCAGTCATCGAACGCCCAGCTGCCGATGCTGGTGACGGAATTGCCGATGGTGATGCTCGTTAGGCCTGTGCAGCCCTCGAACGCATATTTTCCGATGGTAGTGACGGAATTGGGGATGGTGATGCTCGTTAGGCCTGTGCAGCCCCCGAACGCCCGGTCCTCGATGGTAGTGACGGAATTGGGGATGGTGATGCTCGTTAGGCCTGAGCAGTAAGCGAACGCACTGCCCCCGATGCTGGTGACGGAGGAGGGGATGGTGATGCTCGTTAGGCTGGTGCAGTCATAGAACGCATAGTCCCCGATGCTGGTGACGTTATCTCCTAAGATATATGTTGTGACTTGTGAACCGAAAATGTTGCTAAGATTTGAGTCGTATGTATATGTCTTTGAAACGATGTTATTACTATTAATGGTGATGCTCGTTAGGCCTGTGCAGTCATAGAACGCACTGCTGCCGATGGTAGTGACGGAATTGGGGATGGTGATGCTCGTTAGGCCTGTGCAGCCATAGAACGCCAGGTCTCCGATGCTGGTGACGGAGGAGGGGATGTTGATGCTCGTTAGGCCTGTGCAGCCATAGAACGCCAGGTCTCCGATGCTGGTGACGGAGGAGGGGATGGTGATGCTCGTTAGGCCTGAGCAATATGTGAACGCCCCGCTGCCGATGCTCGTGACGGAGGAGGGGATGTTGATGCTCGTGAGGCTTGTGCAGCCAGAGAACGCATCGCTGCCGATGCTGGTGACGGAATAGGTCTTACCATCGCCTGGGGCGATGATGGTGGCGGGGATGGTGATATCGCCTTGATAATTGGAGTCACCTGAAGTCACGGCGGCAGTCTTTGTGCTACTATCAAGCTCGTAATAGATGCCGTCAATCTCTGTGCCGTTAGCCCACGCGCTAAGGGCGATGAGGGCGGCGGTGAGGGTGGTGAGTAGTCTGTGTTTCATAATAGTTGATGTTGTATGGGTGAAATAATAGTTAGTTTATGGTGAGCGGCGCACTTCGCGATTGGCGAGCGGCGCACTTCGCGATAGGCGACGTGCGCACCTCGTGATAGGCGACGTGCGCACCTCGTGATAGGCGACGTGCGCACCTCGTGATAGGTGAGGTGCGCACCTCGTGATAGGTGAGGTGCGTACCTCGTGATAGGTGAGGTGCGTACCTCGTGATAGGCGACGTGCGCACCTCGTGATAGGTGAGGTGCGCACCTCGTGATGGGTGAGATGCGCACCTCGCGATAGGTGAGGTGTGCACCTCGAAAGTGTGGACTTGATATGCAGCGAGCCGCGTAAGTGGCTGATATTCCGCCCACGAAAAGGCTGTCATCGGTCGCAAAAGGGGCTGACGGAGCAAAGAAACGAGTGGGACGGATAGGGCAGTTCATGGCAGATAACGCTTTCGTTTGCAAATATATAGCTTTTCTCC
>ONHN01000018.1:0-45224 GCA_900317635.1 uncultured Prevotellaceae bacterium
TTATTTTAGAGTTAACAAGTGACGAGCTTGGCTACTGCGCCGAAGGATGCTGCCGAGGCTACTTAGGATCTGTAGGCTCAATGTGCCAGACGTATTGTCTTTCGGCTGAATAGTCAATGTCGGGCGAACCGTCGTTGTCAGCATCGACAACACACCAGTAAGCTCCTGCAAATTGGAAGGACATGGGTACGTTGGTGCTACGGATAGCATAACAACCATTCGACCCTAATAAGAAGGCCTGTCCGCTAAAGATGTCACCATGATATTCTTTGACCTCTATATAGCCTCGCTGAATGGTGCGTTGCTCGTTGCCGTAAAGGATATTGGTGAACCCGCGTGGGCATCCCTGCGGCACGCCGAGTCCTTCAACGTGAGAACAGATGCGGAAGCTGGGCGAAGCATAGAGCGTGTCGCCCTGTGTGGGGTGAAACACAAAGCGGCACGAGTCGTTGAAAGCATTGGTGAGTCGCCCGTTCGCCGCAAGGTAATGTCGGCGTTCTCCCTCGCGCCCCTTGACATCCTGCAAAGTATAGATGCAGTACGTTTGTTCGGCCACCAACGACTGATTGGCCTTTTCGTTTTCAGCCTTGAGCTGTGCAAAGCGCTTCAAGGGCTCTGTCGGGTCGAAGTCGCCCACCTCGTAAATTTCAAGCATGTTCCCATCGTCATAGTCGCCAGTTTCTACACCGTAGTCTGTAATGATGATGCCGTTGCCTTGGTTCATGTTTAGCGTGTGCTGCTTTTGGCGCCACGTGAAGATAAATGAAAAACAACTGTCGGAAGGTGTAGGTGCAAGGGTCAATTTGACACCATCGGGGGCGATAGGAGCGTCTACGAAATGTCCTGTAAAGTTTACGAAAAGACTATCGCTAACACTATATAAATAATAATTTCCTTCATATTTCAGGATGGCAAAGTCGGCAGGTTGTAGGCACCGCCGTTTTTGAGCGAGTTCGAAAGTGGTGCACAACATGTGGTCTCCAACGCCCAAATCACCGCGGATTCCATGACGGCTGGAGATGCGGTAGAGCTTTGTGTTTTTAATTTCGCTCAGTTTCAGGACGCGGCGAGGCTTTTCTTCACCTCCCAAGAAGAACAAGCAAAGACCTACGACGCCAATTCCCAACACAGCAAGTAGGAGCCCAAAAATTCCTTTACGTGAAGAGAAAAAACCCTTTTTAACGGAAAAAGTTGGTTTCTCCTGCGTTGTTTGAAGAGTTTGGAAAAATGTAAACGCATCGTTATAACCAATGTAACGTGCCAAGATATTGAGCGTTGACTTGCGAGGTTCTACATGCTTGGAGTAGTCCCAAAGCCGCATGAGCGTGGATGCACTGAGGCGCTCTCCCGTCTTTTCAAACAGTTGGTTTGCAAGATATTCAAAGTCCGAAGGCACTAAAAGAGGATGACCAAAGGTCTTCTCTACGGCTCGCAGCAATTCTTGGTAGCTGTTATGCTGAATGAAATTTGTCATTCTATGGTTATTTAGATTTGTTCGGCAAAATTACAACACATTTATTGAACAATAAGGGGCAAAAACAAAGAATGAGGGAAATGACATTGAAATGACATTGAAATGACATTGAAAAGACTTATGCTTTTGATAAAACACAAAGCGAAACGTCCTAATTTTGCACCGCAAACGAGTTGAGGTCATAATTCGTATGACAACAAATACCATAAAAATATCCGACAATTACATATGTATAACGAGAAAATTGAAAGCCTCATCGCTGCCGCACTGGCCGACGGAATACTGACAGACAAAGAGCGCCAAATTTTAATACGGCGCGCCGTGGCGGAAGGTATCGATGCCGACGAATTCGAAATGGTGCTCAATGCGCGCCTGATTGAATTACAGAAGCGGTTGGCTCCACCACCACCACCTGCCATACCTCCGATGCATGGCATGGCTTCGGTGAATACACCAGAAAAGCGCAGGTCGCAGAAGTTTGGCGAAGTGAGAAAATGCCCCAGCTGCGGTGCCAACGTGGAAGCTGGCACAGCCAGGTGCAACACGTGCGGTTATGCCTTCACGAACATAGCAGCCAATAGTTCCTCCGAAAAGCTGGCGCAGCAATTGTTAAAACTGGAGCAAGAGTTCAACAACACGAAGGAAAACATCGCCGACACCCTACGCGGGCGACCCATGGAGGTAAAGAAGACCATGGCTCGTGCTTCGCTCATCAGCAATTTTCCCGTGCCGCCCACGAAGGACGACCTGCTGGAGTTTGCCGTTTCTATGCGTTCGAAATGGCTCAACACTCAGGGAGAGGGCTATCTGATGCAAGAAAAAGATGCCTACAAGGCAAAATACGACGAATGTATCGAGAAGATCAAGATATACTTCCCTGGCGACAAAACTTTCGCTAACATTTTGGCCTCCTACGAAGCTGATAAGAACGTCAAGCTCTCCATAACAGAGAAAATTAGCCGTAACCCCGTAAAGTACGGCTGCTACATCTTAATTGGTGTGACGATAGCGACTATATTATTCTTTTCTTGGTTAATCAGTTCGTTGTAAGAAAGATAAAAGAAGTACGTTATACTTATACGTAACTACGGCCAAGGGCAACGTGCTGACTGCCTCATCTTCAACCAAGGCGGTGCGGACGACGAGAATGACTACGGACGCTTCGAGGGACGCTCCATTCGTCCTGTACAAGAATAGGCAACAACCAAAGACCAATAAATCAATAAATCAATAAACCAATGAAAAAAGGACTTTTGCTTATCGCCTTATTGTTTGCAATATCCGCCCAAGCACAGGAATGGGCGTCGATGAACGAACTGATTGTCAAGATACCGCTTGGGATACAGACACGCTGCTACACTGACGGCACGACATATCAAGGATATCGTACGAAAGAAGTTGACTGCACGCTGAGAATGTTCTCACAGAGCGTTCCCGTTAGAAAGATACGATTGAGCAAGCAGAAGCATGACGAGAAGTACGTCTTTTCCGAGTTGCCAGACGGCAAGGAACAGGGCTACTACCTTGTTGATAACAAGAAGAAAACCATCCAGATAGGCAAAAACAACAAGGAGGTAATAAAGCTTGGCAAAACACCGCTTGTCGATGGGCAGTGGTATGAATATGACTTTGGACGCGACGTGTACCTCAAAGCTGTTGAGATGTTCTATTTAGATGAGTTCAACGGCGTCGAGGTCGTGTTGGCAGAGAATGCAAAAGCCGTGATTAGGAAGAGCTCCGCCGACTTCGATAAGAAATGGAAATCGCAGATAACGGAATTGACGACTGAACTAAGGGAAAACTATTCCGTTTATAGAAGTTATAGCAGCGGGATTTTCTATCAGCATACATCATTTTTACAGTTTTTTGTAGATAAGTGCTCCTATCACCCAACAGCCCCCATGCCGATGGCGGACACGGAGGCAAAACTTATTGAGTGCTCCCTCACAACGAATGAAATACAAACTAAAATAGACAATAACCGTTCGGAACGTGAAAACATACTGAATTATCTTAGGAATTTACTCAACAGGCC
Source organism: uncultured Prevotellaceae bacterium (assembly GCA_900317635.1). GTDB lineage: Bacteria > Bacteroidota > Bacteroidia > Bacteroidales > Bacteroidaceae > Alloprevotella. Next base: position 3,510 of record ONHN01000018.1, read on the forward strand.
AGACATATCGGTAAGTTCACAACTGATAAATACCTCCATTGATGAATATGCCAGGAGGAAGGCAGAGGTGGCACAGCAGCTTGAGCACCAAAGGGCTTTGGATGAAATAGAACAAGTTCTGCTCAATGCAAAAAACCAAAGAAGGGTGGTATTAAACGGCAGCGACACCGAATTGTACATAGAAGGCGACCGCATATATCAGAAAAGGCTGCCCAGGCAGAAAGGTTGGTTGCAGAAGTGGAATGGCAAGTGGTATCCTGCAACAGAGAAGGACACAATAACTAATGTAAGCCAACGAGAGAACATTACTCGCATACAATACACGAACGGGGAATATGTGGATAGGCAAGGGAGCATCATCCGCATAGAATACACGAACGGAGACTATGTTGAGATGGAAGAAAATGTAGCACAGTCTTACCCTGGAAAGGAAAAATCATACGTTGTCCTTTCTGCCAAGCTCCACAAACGCTACCTAAATGGTGAGGAAGGGGTGCTAACTATCAATGCGCCCGCCCAAAAAGGTAATGAGCACTGGCTTTCATTTAGGTTTGAAAACGGCGACTTATACAGTAGTTCGAACGGATATCTTCGCGATGCCGTTCTCCAAGCCACTTCTGCTGAAGAAAGCTGGACGGAGGAGTTCAACGATGCCACCAACTTATTTTTCATCTGCGGATTTGATGTGGACATTTTCCCAGAGTTATTCTGTCATGGCTTAGAGATATATGAAGGTTTGATGACTTTCCGAGATGGTACATCAGAAACCGTTCATGAGGGTTCCGCACCCTTCCTGACACAAAGGAGACAAGCGCAAGAGGCTAACAATCGAAAAGCCATCGCCCCGAAACTCACGGGCAAATGGAAGGTGACACGAATGTATAGCGACGCCTATAACAAATGCGATGGCCTCGGTTTCTCCATGACCTTCCAATTCTTGGCAAACGGTAAATACACGATCTGGCTCACCTACGCCCCACCCACTCTAAAAGCTGGCTACAAATTGTCGTTCACTGTCAGTGGAACGTGGAATGTTAAAGGTGAAAACAAAATTCAGCTTGACAGGGAAAGATGGTACGAAAACGTTAGTCTAACGTATACTGGCTCTGATCGATGGGAACGCTTGCGCGTGCGGGAACTTAATGAATCTCCCAGTGTTTCGGCTGCTCTTATTGTAGAGAGCCTGGGAACGGTAGGCCGCCAACATATCTTCAACGACAACATAATGAGCAACATCAGCTTCCAGGGCAATACATTGACCTGCAAATACTATGGCGAAGACTGGAACTCGTGTACGATGCAACGGATTAAGTGATTTGTGACGCATCGCCGTGGTCAGGAAAAGAACTGGAAACCAACATTCATTCCTTTCAGGCTTGCGTTTTCTCGCTAAAGCAAGGCAGAGGGTTGAAACTCTTTTCTCACAACTACACCGACCAATTCCTCGTCATCAGGAACTACGCCAAGGAAACCTGCGGTCATTTTGCCCGAATAGCGTGATGACTGCATTACAATACATCAACTACGTTAACAACAAACCAAAAGACAGGATTAAGTACACACTGTTTTATTTCACTAACATATTAAACTATGAAAAAAGTATTTCTCTACGCTGCAATGTTGTTTGCAGCCTTAGTGTTCGCCTCCTGCGGCGACGAAGAATCTGAGACCCCCGCTAACGACCCCGCCGTAAAAGCAGGCATTTGTCCCGATGCCAACCATCCCCACCTCATAGACTTGGGTGACGCCGGCAAGTGGGCGTGTTGCAATGTGGGCGCAAAAAGCCCGTGGGAGAACGGAAACTACTTCAACTACGGCGCTACTGACACGCAAAGCTCAGATTATTGCGTAGAAGGCGGTGAAATTTCGGGTAATGAAGCGTATGACGCCGCGACGGCAGGCTGGGGCGGCAACTGGAAAATGCCCACAAGCGAGCGCTTCAGCACACTGAACGAAAAATGCACTTTCGAGTGGATAACGCTCAAAGGTACTAATGGCGGCAAGTTCACTGCACCTAACGGCAATAGCATCTTCCTGCCCGCTGCCGGCAGACGTTGCGATGGTCACGAAGACGGCTACCGTGTGGGAAACCACGGATACTACTGGTCCTCAACGTCCTACGGCCAGGGGCAACGTGCTGACTGCCTCATCTTCGACCACAGCGGTGCGGACGTCAATAATGACTACGGACGCTTCGAGGGACGCTCCATTCGCCCTGTACAAGAATAGGCAACAACTAATTTAGTAATAAACTGAATAACAACAATGCAATGAAAAAGACACTTACGCTTTCCGCGCTCTGTGTGGTTGTCACGCTGGCCACCTCCTGTGGCGGCAAAAGCGAAGCTGATCAAGTTAAGGACTTTGCCTTAGACTTCGCCACGAAAGTTAGTCAGAACCAAGTGGACTCCATCCGCGCCCTTTATGCCGATGCAGCCAAAATAGACTCCTTCGCCGTGGCCTTTGTGCCCGACAGCGTAAGCGTAAGCGTAGCCGAAACCGAAACACCAGGCACATACAAGGTAAGCCTCGGCACGGCGGACTTCACCGTGAAACGCGCTGAAGACGGCACAATGAGCGTGACCGGTTCGCATGGCCTCGCAGCCTATCCTGCCGATGCGCTCGACTTTGCCAAGAAAACGGGGCAGTGGAAAGACGGCCTTAGCGATGCCGAGCAAGCCGTCCGCATGGCCGATAAGGACTTCCGTCCCTACGTTGAGGCATCGTTCCCCAAGGCATTTGCCAAGATGTTGATGGTAAAAGGTAAACTCAGAGTAGTAAAAGGTCTCAACGGCCCCGCCGTGATGGCTGTTGGCACTATGGGTGCTAACGTTGTCAGCACCTGCGACAAGCCCATTGATGGAAGCGACTACGAAGTGGTGTTTAAGGGACAATACATAGACTTCGCCATAACACCGACAACGGTGCGCGAACCAGGAAAAGATATCGCTCCGAAAGGTTCCGTCCTCATCACGACAGAATTTATGGAACGCCTCGACCTGCAGAGCGCCTACGTAAACGTCAAAATCTCCAACGACGCACTCTTCAACAAGTACTTCACAGCCACGGGCAACGAATACGACGAATACCTGAAAAGTAAACAAGTGACGAGTGACAACTTACTCTCTGATTGAACACACATAGAAACATACTGAAAACACAATCAACATTATGAACCAACAACAAAACGACTTTTGGTCCAACAACACAAAACTCATTCTGGGAATTGTTAAAGTAATTGGAGCTATCTTCGTGGTCATCCTTGTTCTCTCCTTTTTAGGAAATATCATAGGGGACCTTATGTAATCAACCTTATGTTTAATCCTAAATTTTATTTCCAATTATGAAAAAAGTTCTATTTCTTTTCATGCTGTTGCTTTTTGTTGGCACAGCAGAGAGCTACGCTCAAAAAGCTTATCGCGTAACGGGCAACAACGTCAATGTGCGCGAAGGTGCTGGCAAAAATTATCCCGTACAAGACGATGGGTTCGGCAACAAGCTGCAACTCTACAAGGGACAAATTGTTACAGGCGGACAGAAGAAAAACGGGTTCGTCAATGTAGAATTCCAAGGGGCGCAATACTTCCACGATGGCTGGGTTTCGGCTCAGTTCCTAACCCCTGCCAAGGTCTGTGCAAAATGCAAGGGAAAAGGAGGCTTTGGAAAATGTCCTACATGTAATGGGCAAGGCTGGAAGGTGTGTTGCCGCTACACGGGCAAGAAGCTTTGCTCTGCCTGCGACGGCGAGGGCTACAAATAGTGCCATCGCCGCACGATGTATTAGTGAGCACCAACAATTAAAAGGGTTGTTCTATAAATTAGGGCTTGAACGGTTTTCCTGATTTATAGGACACCCCATCAATGGTGTGTGCGTGCTACAATACACCGCAAGAACCGTAGAATCCCCTCATGACGCCGCAGGAGCAAGAGGCCGCGGGGCGTGCATCCCGGCCGCCTGCGGCGTCGCCGACCCCGTGGAGTCCGGCGCTGCCGCCGGAATTGTTCGATTTTTCCTTGCGCCTTACAAGCGAAGAGGCGGCGAAGCGTCAGGAGGTATAAATTTCTCCACCCCGTCAGAAGTATAACGCCATCTCGGTGGAGGATTTCCTCCAACCCGTTGGAGGATTTTCTCCAACCCGTTGGAGGATTTTCTCCAACCCGTTGGAGTTTTTGCTCCAAAAGGCGGGAGGAAGTTCGCCGACGGGACGGAGGAAGTTGCTACTGCGCCGAAGGATGCTGCCGAGGCTACTTAGGATCTGTAGGCTCAATGTGCCAGACGTATTGTCGCTCGGCAGAATAGTCAATGTCGGGCGAACCGTCGCCATCTGCATCAGCGACAGACCAGTAAGCCCCAGCAAAATGGGAGGAAATGATCAGACCAGTACAACGGACGGCATAACACCCGTTTTGCCCCAAGAAGAATATCTGTCCGTTGTAGGGGTCAGTCTTATATGGCGTGACCTCTAAATACCCTCGCTGCACAGAGCGCTGATTATTGCCATAAAGGATTAAGCTGAACCCACGCAGGCAGCCCTCGGGCACACCCTTCCCCTCCACATGATGACAGACGCGGAAACTGGGCGAAGCATAGAGCGTGTCGTTAGCTATACCATGAAGCACGAAGCGGCACGAGTCCGTGAAAGCATCGGTGAGCCGACCATTGGCTGAGAGGTAATGTCGGCGTTTCCCTTCGCGCCCTTTACCGTCTTGCAAAGTATAGATGCAGTACGCTTTTTCGGCCACCAGCGTCCGCTTAGCTTTTTCGTATTCTGCCTTCAGCTGCGCAACGCGCTTCAAGACATCGGTCGGGTCAAAGTCGCCCACCTCGTATATCTCGAGCATGTTCCCATCGTCAAAGTCGCCGGTTTCAACGCCATAGTCGGTAAGGATAATGCCATTACCTTGATTCAAGTTCAGCGTGCTTCTATGTTGCCCCATAGCGAAAGAGAAGGCGAAACAGCTGTCGCGCGGAGTAAGCGTCAACTTGACGCCTGCGGGTGCAATAGGAACGTCCACCATGTTTGCACTGATGTTGACGAAACTGTCATCGTTGACACTATATAGGTAAAGAGCTCCCTCGTATTGCAAGATGGCGAATTCTCCAGGATGTAGGCAACGCCTTTCTTTCGCCAGTTCGAAAGTTGTGCACAATTCGTGGTCCAAGACGCCCAACTCGCCTCGTTCACCATGGCGGCTGGAGATGCGGTACATCTTCGTGTTTTTAAGCTCGCTCATTTTCAGGATGCGGCGAGGCTCATCATCTCCAGCAAAGAAGAACGCGGCTAACACAGCGAAGCCAATTCCTACCACTGCAAGGAGCACGTAAAAACTTGCCTTGCGCGAGCTGGAACCAGCCTTTTCATCGGCATAATGCTCTACTTCCGTTGTTGGCTGGAGAGTTTTGAAAAAAGCTGGCGAATCATTATATCCTAAGAAGCGTGCCAACACATCAAGCGTTGACTTGCGAGGTTTTACACGCTCAGTGTAGCCCCAAAGCCGCATCAAAGTGGAGGTACTGAGGTGCTCGTGAGTCTTCTCAAACAGTTGGTCTGCAAGGTATTCAAAGTCTGAGGCCGAGATAAGCGAACGTCCCAATGCCTGCTCAACAGCTCGTAGCAATTGTTGGTAGTCGTTGTTCATTATGGTATTATTGCTTTAATTGGACGTGCAAAATTACTAAAAAATATAAACTTCCAACATCCGAATGCGTGGGGGGGGAGGGGGAGAAGCAAAATGAAATGAAATGAAACGAAATGAAATAGAAAAGAAAGGAAATGCTTTTCTTCGCGTGAACACTTCTGCCTACTTTTGCATGCAAAATGGGCAACGTGCAACATGGCACATTGCTCAAAACGCGCTTTAATTGGGTATGTTGATTAGAATGTTCGTGCTATACTAAAGAAACCAGCGGCCTTTTTTTTGCCCAAACCATCGGGGAAAATCTGTGCGATGGCCGCATGCTAATACCTCAATACTTTACTCTATCAACCAGCCCACAGGTAGGATGAAGGGCGCACAGAATTCATTCAACTCATGGGTTAAAACCTTCAACATCATGAAACGCTACTATATATTATCCTGCTCCTCTTTGGAGTAAGTACGGCTGTCAGCTACGGCCAAACACACTATCGCGTAACGGGCAACAACGTCAACGTGCGCGAGGGTGCTGGCAAAAATTATCCCGTACAAGACGATGGGTGTGGCAACAAGCTACAACTCTACAAGGGACTAATTGTTACAGGCGGACAGAAGAAAAACGGGTTCGTCAATGTGGCATTCCAAGGACCGCAATACTTCCACGAAGGCTGGGTTTCGGCTCAGTTCCTAACCCCTGCCAAGGTCTGTGCAAAATGCAAGGGAAAAGGAGGCTTTGGAAAATGTCCTGAGTGCAAAGGCCAAGGTAACAAGTGGTGTTGCAGATACACAGGTAAGAAGGAACTTTGCTCCTCTTGTGGCGGCGAGGGTTACAAATAGTGCCCCCTCATAACAAAGAAATCCGAAGCAACATTCAAGAACATAGGAAAACAAATATGAGTCCACTGGAATATGAGTCCACTGGAAAAAGTCATTATCCGCAAAAAATTGCATTAGTTGCAAGTAATGGATTCTCGCTATTTGACTTTTTCAAGTGTACTCGTATATAAAAATAAAACATTATGTCCACATTCGAAAACAAACTAATTCCTCGATCCGAAGCTTGGAAATATAGCAACACGTTCGGAACCAATGGCGATGATTTCTATGCAAAGTTGACGATGAATGATGATGGCACCATTGCGAAGGAGAGCTATTCTAAAGCGTACAGGAATCAACAGCAAAAATTTAAATTACAAAGCAGTAAGGAAGAGACACGCAATAATAAGAAGAAGGAGAAAAACGGCGAGGGCTGCCTTGCAAAGATCCTCAAAGCTCCATTTCGCTTGTTGTGGTGGCTGTTGAAGAAGTTATTAGGACTCCTCCCTGTTATCATCACACTTGGCATCATCAACAGCGACGAAAAAAACAGCGACAAAAAAAAGTAATTCAAGTTTCACAAGTAGTAAGCATCAGATAGAGCGCCCCACTTGGTGAGAGAAATCCGATGGGAGCATTCGGATTTTCGAAACCTGAATCTTCGCTTTATAATCCATTCCTATAAAACGACCATGTACGACGAACAAATAGAAGCCCTCATCGCTGCCGCCCTGACCGACGGGGTACTAACTGAGAAAGAGCGCCAAATTTTGATTCGGCGCGCCGTGGCAGAGGGCATTGATGCCGACGAGTTCGAGATGGTGCTTGATGCGCGCCTCGTTGAGCTGCAGAAGCAGGCGGAGGCAGCCACACCTCCGCCCATGCAAGGCTTCACAACGTTACCAACACAAGGAAAGAGCAAGTCAGCAAAATATGGCGCGGTGCCAAAATGTCCCCGTTGCGGAGCCATCGTGGAAGCCGGGACGGCCAAGTGCAGCTCGTGCGGCTACGCATTCACGGGCATAGCGGCCAACAGCTCTTCCGAACGGCTGGCGCAGCAGTTGCAAGCATTGGAAAAGCAATACGGCAACAAGGAGAAAAGCGCCGGAGGCAAGGGTGAAGGCAACGATGACAGGCGGATAAGCAGGGCCAGGGCCACCATCATCAGCAGCTTCCCCGTACCCCCCACGAAGGACGACCTGCTGGAGTTTGCCGTCACGATGCGTTCGAAATGGCTTAACACGCAAGGCGTAGTATATCGACAAGAGAAAAATGCCTACAAGGCGAAATACAACGAATGCGTTGAGAAGATCAAGATATTCTTCCCTGGCGACAAAACCTTCGCCAGCATCCTGACCTCTTACGAGGCCGACAAGCACATCAAGCTCACGTTATCGGAGAAAATAGAAAAGGATCCGGTAAGGTATCTCTGCATCTTACTCATTGGCTGGATCAGCTTATTTGGATTGATGGGACTGTTGGCATTATTGTTCGAATAGAGACACAAAGTTCAAAAAACCTTCAAGCCTACATCATAGATTTTCAACAATACCAAAGCCTTTAGCGATCTTTTCCCGGGGCGAAGGGGGAGTCAGTGCGACGACCGCATGTCGATACATCAATTTACTTTATCAACCAACCCTCCGTTTGGATGAACGACGCACTGATTTCATTCAACTCATGGGATAAAACCTTAAAAAAAATGAAACGATACCTATTTATTATCCTGCTCCTCTTTGGAGTAAGTACGGCTGTCAGCTACGGCCAAACACACTATCGCGTAACGGGCAACAACGTCAATGTGCGCGAGGGTGCTGGCAAAAATTATCCCGTACAAGACGATGGGTGTGGTAACAAGCTACAACTCTACAAGGGACAAATTGTTACAGGCAGACAGAAGAAAAACGGGTTCGTCAATGTAGAATTCCAAGGACGGCAATACTTCCACGATGGTTGGGTTTCGGCTCAATTCCTAACCCCTGCTAAGCGCTGTGCAAAATGCAAGGGAAAAGGAGGCTTTGGAAAATGTCCTCACTGCGAAGGCCTAGGTGCTAGGATGTGTTGCTACTACACAGGCAAAAAGGAGTTTTGCTCTTCCTGCAACGGCGTGGGTTATAAATAATTCAAGTTCCGCAAGTTATAATAGTGTGGAATAAATGGTGCGCGCTGCGCACCATCGCAGCAGTAACTTGCGGAACTAATAAATAATAATAATATAATTATGAAGAAACATTTGTTTTTTGTGCCCATGCTGGCACTATTAGTGATGGTCTCTTGTGGTGACAAGACGCAAGAGCAAGTGAAGAACTTTGCTGTCGATTTTGTAGCAGCTGTTCAGGCTGGAAACAAATCTGAAGTCACAAAAATGTATCCCAGTGCGGCAGATGTTGATGAATTTTCCTCTGACCTCAAGATAGATAGCATTCAGATTAAAGAAGACAACATGACAGGCGGTTATCAAGTATTGTTGGGCAATGGAAAAAGTTTTGTTGTGACAGGAAATGATAAAGAGTCGTTCAAAATTGTCTGTTCTCATGGTCTGTTTTCTTTTTCTAATGAGCAGATGACATTTGCCCAAGCAATTGGGTGGATCAAGAAAAACATGGATGACCAAGAACTTCTGAAAGCTTTTTCCGACACAACTGTCTATGATTTCCTCTTTGACAAGACTGTTGATCAGCTAAAGAAAAGCGTCACTACCGAAGTAAACTGGGAAAAAAGCGATATAAAGGGTTTCACTGATGTGAAAAGTACCATTGTGAGCCAAGTGACCAACAACGGAAGTCATACCATAAAGGGCGAGGACTACAATGTTTCCATATGGAGTAATATGGCAGATCCAGTGCTAGTGAAAGGTAAGGATATTGCCCCCAAAGAAACTATTTATTTGAGTGCTCGGTTGCCAGCTGAAGGTGCCGCTCGTCAAATGTATTATTCCGCTCTGAAATTTAATATTAGCGGAATGCCCAAGCGTGAAGTCGTCTCAAGGTATTATGAAGTTAAAGGTGGAGAATATGAAGAATTTCTTAAAACTAAATAACGTATAAACATGAAAAAAGAAACTTTTTACGTGGTGCTACTATTTGTATCAGTATTCGGGATAGCTACATCTTGCTCTGAAGAATCTAAGTTCAAAGAATTTGCTGTCGATTTCGCCCATGCTGTGAATAGTGGCGATACCTTGAAAATCGACACGTTATTGGCCCAGACTAATAGCTTTCAATTCAGCAAGATAAAACTTTCAAAAATTAATATAGATAGTTTGACTCTTACAGAAGCCAGTGAAGGAAAGTACAAAGTCACCTCTGTAGGCGGTGTGACCATTATAGTTGCCAAGGTAGGCAAAAAAATGGTTGTTGAGCAGACTTGGAACGTTTTCAACAATGAACCAATAAGTGTCACTTTTGCTCTTAAGCATAATCTCATCAAGAAGGGTGACAACGACAAAGTCGTATACGAAGCCCTGCTCTCTAAAGATTATGCCATCGCCAAAACTACCGAACAAGAAGAACAGAAGTTTGCACAAGAAAAAGAAGCTGTACAAAAGGTCATTGTTAAGACACTTGCATCTTTTGCAGAAGTAGTAAATACCCTACAAGGTTTTTACGATATGGACCCTAACTCTCTATGGTGGTCTATGAACGCAACAGTTATAAATGAAGCTGAAGACAATAAGCGCGTACTTGAAAAACAGAAAAAATATATGAGCTCTGAACAACTCGGAAAGTTTAAGAGATTGGCAAAACAATATAATCGTCTAACCAAATAAGAATCAACTTGAAAAAGTCCAAAATTTCCAAATTGAGCTTTGTATATGATTGATTATCAATGAGGCTTTTTTAACAAAAAGACTTTTTAAAGTGGACTCAAATCTTCTTTGAATTGAAGGACATCGTCAGCGAAACGCCATCGTACTTCGTACGCAAACGTCCCAAGAAGCAGAAGATGACGTTCTGAACACGAAACGGTTGATCCCTCGTACCCCTCTTTCGCGGCGACAACAAAATTCGCTGTGGTTCACTTTTTTGGCTTGTCATATAGTGCAGGCCAATTTTTTTTTGTAATTTAGCCGCCGAAAACTAAAGAATCATCTACTTTCACAAACCTTACGTCTATGAACAAAGGAGTATTTCTATTGGCCGCTGCCTGCATAGCTGCGCCCCGATTGCTGGCACAAGATGTCGACAGCCTGAGCGTTTTGCAGGACAATGCGGACTTCACGTTCACGGAGCAACAGCTTGACGAAGAGAGCGAAGCCACGCAGATGGTGACGACGAACGTTGGTGCTCAGACCGACCCGTACGCCACACGCATTGGTTTCCGCTGGTCGTCGGCGCGCTTCCGCGCTCGTGCTTACGAGTACCGCTACAGCCAGACGTTGCTCAACGGCCTTCCGATGAACGACACCGAACGCGGCGGTTTCAGCTACAGCATGCTGGGCGGTCTGAACGACGCGACACGCTCTCGCGAGTCGGTCAACGTCAACGAGTTCAACAACTTCACGTTCGCGCCCATTGCTGGTGCCAACAACATCAACATGCGCCCCAGCGTCTTCGCACAAGGCAGCCGCGCCACGATTTCGGCCACGAACCGCAGCTACATCCTGCGCGGCATGTTCACCCACGCCACGGGCATCCTGCCCAGCGGTTGGGCCTTCGCTGGAAGCATCGGCTATCGCTGGGCTAAGGAGGGCAACGTAGAAGGCACGTTCTACAACAGCCTGGGCTACTTCCTCGGTGCCGAGAAGCGCTTGAACGGCGGCCACGCCCTGACGTTGCTGACCTTCGGTGCTCCCACCGAACGCGGCACGCAGACGGCCTCCACCGAAGAAGCCTACTGGCTGGCCAACAGCCACTACTACAACCCCAACTGGGGCTACCAGAACGGCAAGAAGCGCAATGCCCGCGTCGTTCGCACCTTCGACCCCACGGCCCTGTTCACGTGGGACTGGAAAATTGACGACACGCAGAAGCTCTCGGCCACGGCCGGCTTCAAATACGCCCACTACAGCAAGTCGCGCCTCACCTACGGCGACAACGGTTACGACCCGCGCCCCGACTACTACAAAAACCTGCCCAGCAGCGTTTTCGACGTGTACGACCGCACGACGTGGAACAACCCCGACGTCATAGCCAACAACCCTTGGTTCATGGACCAGTACAACCGCCTTGTTGACTACTGGACCTCCGACAAAGCCAACCGCCAAATCAAGTGGGACGAGCTCTATCAGGCCAACCAAGGTGCCAACGCAGAGGGCAAGGAAGCGATGTACTACCAATATCGCGACCACAGCAACCAGATGCTCTTCGGTCTGAGTTCGAACTACACGCTCAACATTGACGAGTTCAGCAAACTGGCCCTCGGCTTCAACATCAGCCACACCAAGGGCATGCACTTCCAAACCATGGCCGACCTGCTTGGCGCCAACCTCTTCACCGACTACGACCGCTTTGCCAGCCGCGACTACGGCCACGGCAGCCTTGAAGCCCAAAACGACGTGCGCAACCCCTACAAGCAGGTGAAAGAAGGCGACAAGTTTGGCTACGACTACAACATCTTCGTTGACAAGGTGAACGTTTGGGGCGGCTACGAGCTGAAGAAAGAAATGTACATCTTCACCCTTGGCGGCAACATCGAAGGCACGAGCATTGAACGCGAAGGCCTCATGCAAAACGGCCGCGCCCTCAACAACTCCCTTGGCAAGAGCGGCAAAGCCCGCTTCCTGAGCGGCGGCGGTAAGACAGCCCTGACGTTCATCACGACCAACCGCAATTACATCACCATCGGTGCGACGGCCACGACGGAAGCTCCGAAGCCCTACAACAGCTTCGTGGCTCCCCGCATACAAAACAACTTCGTTGACAACCTGACCGTTGAACAAATCTACGGCACCGACCTCAACTACACCTTCCGCTTCGGCAACCTGACGGGTAAGATTGGCGGTTACTACTCCAAGTTCCTCAACGGCGTAGAGCAAACCGCTTTCTACAACGACCAAGAGGGCCGCTTCACCTACCTGACGATGTCCGACGTGCAAAAGAGCCACTACGGCCTTGAAGCCGCTTTCGTCTATCAGTTTACGAACGAATTCTCCATCAACCTCCTCGGAACCATTAGCGACGCCCGCTACGACAACAACCCCTACGCCCAAATCAACTACGAAGGTAGCGACGCAAAGACTACCTACGACTTGAACAACTGGACGAACCCCGTGACGGGTCAGCGCATGCCGCTGCGCGTGATGACGAAGGGCAACCGCCTGAGTGGTACGCCGCTGACGGCTGTCAGCCTTGGTGCCAGCTACCGCGTGAACGGCTGGTTCTTCGAAGCCGACGTCAACTACTTCGACCGCAACTACCTCGGCATCTCGCAGTATCGCCGCCTCTCGAACGTCCTGACGTCCTACACCGCCTCGAGCGTTGACATGGACGGCAACATGGTCTTCGACGTAACAGAAGACGAACTGAAAAAGAACGGCGGTATCCTCTTCGACCAGGCAGGAAATCAAGTGGACAGCTACAGCCCAGAACAAGAGAAATTCAAGGGCGGCTTCATCCTCAACTGCTCCATTGGTAAGTTCATCCGCCTACGCCACGGCAAGACGCTCAGCATAAACCTCTCGCTCAGCAACCTTACGAACAACACGAAGCTGCGCACGGGTGGTTACGAACAAAACCGTGGTGAGACCAACAGCGACGGCAACCGCCGTATGTACTCCTTCTCGAACAATCCGAAGTACTTCTACGCTTACGGTTTCAACGCCTTCCTGAACATTGCATTACGATTCTAAAAAGCAACGCACGACTATGAAAAAGATAAGCATTCTGCTCCTCGGCCTCACGACAGCTCTGAGCCTGAGCTCGTGTATGGACAACTTCGACGACGACGATTGGAGCGCCAGCGATGCTGATGTGACCAGTCCCGTATCCATTGGAGCCACCAACAGCACCATTGCCCGCCTGAAATCGGAAAATCGCGCGTTGTTCAACTCCAAACAAGACTTTGCCCGCGTTGACTCCGACCTCATCATCGAGGGCGTTGTTTGCGGCAACGATGCTGGCAACAACCTCTATCAAACGTTGCTCATCCGCGACATCGACACCGCTGCTGGCACCGACCAGTGCATCGAGATAGGTTTGCGCCAATCGGGCCTGTACCCCTACTTCCCCCTGGGCCAGCGCATCAAAATCAACCTAAACGGCCTCTACATTGGCTGCTACAGCACCGTGCCCAAAATTGGTCAGCCTTACTATACCACCGCAGGCAACCTGCGCCTCGGCGCTATCGTGATGGACTATGCCCGCACACACATCGAAAAGATTGGCACGCCCAACCCGAACGCGCCCGAACTCGTTCCCATCAACCTGGCTAACGACGAAGGCGACGCTTGGCTTCGCGCCTCGGCCAACCGCACGTGCGACAACTGCCCCATCCTCGCCACCGTGCGCGGTAGCATCCGCGAAGTGAACGCTGCCAACAAAGACAAGGCCGAAAGCGGCACGCTCGAAACGGGTACCGAACCCCTGCCTAAGCTGTTCGGACCGAAAGTGCTGCGCGATGCCGGCTGGGCCGTCAACCGCACCCTCGAGCTTCAGAGCAACAACACCAGCGTCACCCTGCGCACCTCTACGAGCTGCCCCATGGCCTACTACCCCATTCCTGAAGACACGCGCAACTACACGGGCGTGCTGACCTACTACGGCTCCGACTGGCAACTCTCCACGCGCGGCGTTGAGGACGTATATCCTGCCCTCGAAGAGCCCATTGAGCATCCCGACGCAACCGACCCAGCCGTGGCCGTACCTGCCGACGAATAACATCTACGCTTTGCGGGGGAAATGATGCGGCATCATGCATATTCACCTTTTCCCCTGCAAACTCAAACTCTCATCAATAAAACAAAAAAAACAACAACATACAACTATGAAAAAGTTACAATCGCTATTAGCAGGGGCAGTCATCGCCCTCGGCTTCGCAGCCTGCGAGGACGTGCCCGCACCCTACGGCGTTTACAACGAAGGAGACGACCACACCGTAACCGACGTCATCCTAAGTGCAGACTTCAGCACGTCGTTAGGAGCATTCCAAAACGTCACCACCGACGGCGAAGGTGCTTGGATCATCGACTACAAAACCGCCAAAGCAACGGGCTACGACAACGGCACAAAAGTAACAACAGCTGGTACGTACTACCTCGTTAGTCCCGAAGTGACCGTCCCCGAAGGTCCTACCCACATCACCTTCGACTACATCCTGCGCTACAACAAAGGCGACGAAAACCAACAGCTCCTCATCAACGAGAACTACAACGCCGACAACCCAACGGAAGGCTGGGTGGTGCTGAACCAAAAATGGACAGAAGGCTCGGACTGGACAACCTTCGAAGCTGCCGACGTGGCCGTGCCCGAAGACTATGCAGGCAAGACGGTACGCGTAGCCCTGCGCTACAGCACCAACGCCACGAGCGGTTCAACCTGGGAAGTGAAGAACTTCAAATGGCTGAAAGGCGAAGCTTCTTCTGGCGGCGGCGAAACTCCCATTGACGACGGCACGCCCAAGACGTTGCCCTACACGGCTACGTTCGCTACCGACATGCAAGGTTGGACCAACTTCACGTTCAGTGGCGAAGGTGCTTGGGTCATCGACTTCAAGACGGCAAAGGCCACTGGCTACGACAATGCAACAAAAGCCACCACGGCGGGCACCTACTACCTCATCAGCCCAGAAGTGCAGCTCAGCGAAGGTGCAGCACACCTCGAATATGCCTACATCCTGCGCTACAATAAGGCCGACGAGAACCAGCAAGTGCTCATCAACGAAAACTACGATGAGTCGAACCCCGCCGCAGGCTGGGTAGTGGTCAACCAGAAACACACCGAAGGCAGCGACTGGAGCACCTTCACTACGGACAACATCAAGATTCCTGCCGACTTCCAAGGCAAGAAGGTACGCTTCGCCCTACGCTACAGCACCAACGCCACGAGCGGTTCAACCTGGGAAGTGCAAAGCTTCAGCGTTCTGGAAGGCGAAGGAGCGAAAGACGGCGACCAGGGTAACGGCTCTACTGCCAACACCGACCCGCAAGAAGGCGACGGCACGATGGACAATCCCTATAACGTGGCAGCAGCCCAAGCCGCCTATACGGGTACGGAACTCGTAGGCAAAGCTGTGACGGGCTACATCGTTGGCTACTGCTCCGGCACCACCATCGGTACGGCGAAGTTCGAATTGGGTAACGACGTAGTGAACACCAACCTGCTCATTGCCGACAATCCCGAAGAGACCAACCCCAACAAGTGTGTGGCCATTCAGCTGGCACGAGGCAATGCCCGCACTGCCCTCAACCTGAAAGATAACCCCTTCAACTTCGGTATGAAGGTTCTGGTTGAAGGCACACTCTTCGGTCCCTACCTCGGCATGACGGGCGTTAAGTCCCTAACGTATTACCAAATTGTTAGATAAGACCTGTTTCACACGATAGTAGCTGGCACGAAGAAGAGCCGAAAACTACGCGCTTTTCTCCGTGCCATCTTTCACTATCAATAGGCATACAGCCATGAAATCATTATTCAAAACCCTCTTCTTTGCCACGACGCTGGCCCTAACGCTTGCCGCTTGCGGCGACGACGACGACCATTCTTCCAACATCCACCTTGGTGGCGACACCGAAAAGCAGATTACGCAAAAAAATGCTTCGGCTAACCTCAAAGCACGCCTCGAAATGCCTGCACCGAAAACGGGGAACATCTTCGTTTCGCACGCCACACTGGAAGGCAGCGATAGCGTGGTGACGTATTCCTACGAATTCGACCCTGCCAAGAACCACACGCGTTGGGTGGCCTGGCGTTTCGACAACAAGACGCGCAAGCGCTACGTGACACGTGGCAACGCATGGAGCGACGATCCCGCCTTGCCAACGTCCATGCGCATAGGCACTACCTACTTCGATGGCTACAACCGTGGACACATCTGCCCTTCGGCCGACCGCCTCTATAGCCGCCAGGCTAACGACCTGACGTTCTACATGAGCAACATGTCTCCGCAGATAGGCTATTTCAATGCCGGCATCTGGGCCGACATGGAAAACCACATGCGCAACCTCGGACAGAATCCTTCGTTCTGCGACACACTCTACATCGTGCGCGGCGGCACCATTCGCGACGACCAACTGAAGGGGTATATCAATCGGCCTAACGGACTGAAGATGGCCGTGCCGAAATACTACTTCTCAGTAGCCCTGCGCGCTAAGAACAACACCTACGCCGCCATCGGCTTCTGGTTTGAACACCGCGACTATGGTGAAGGAGCCGACATCGCCGCCCAAGTGGTCAGCATCGATCTGATAGAAGAGAAAACGGGCATCGACTTCTTCCACAACCTCCCCGACAAGGTGGAAGCCGTCGTGGAAAGCACCGTCACTCCCTCGCTATGGGGACTATAAACATTGCAAACATTATCTACTTTATCGCGGATAGAAGGAAAGCGTATTACCATTCCTGCTATCCGCGATACTTCTTTTGTTTGTCTCCTTGGTGACAATTTTTGTCTTCAGGGTGACAATTTTTTGTCTTCAGGGTGACAATTTTTTGTCTTCCTGGAGACAATTTTTTGTCCCCCTGGGGGCAATTTTTTGCCTCCCTGGGGGCAATTTTTTGTCCCCCTGGGGGCAATTTTTTGCCTCCCTGGGGGCAATTTTTTGTCTCCCTGGGGGCAATTTTTTGCCCCCCTGGGGGCAATTTTTTGTCTCCCTGGGGGCAATTTTTTGTCGCCCTGGAGGCAATTTTTTGTCGCCCTGGGGGCAATTTTTTGTCTCCCTGGGGGCAATTTTTTGTCTCCCTGGGGGCAATTTTTTGTCGCCCTGGGGGCAATTTTTTGTCTCCCTGGGGGCAATTTTTTGAGTAGCAGAGAGACAAGTGACAAGTGACGAGTGGGCTACGCCGATGAAGTGTATGCCAGCTACGGCAACTTTTACCGGACACCAATAAATGGTAATACATCTTTTAATGTGCGGTACGCTCTGCGCACCGACTTTCTCCACCCCTCACCTACCGCGCATGGTGCGGTACGCTCTGCGCACCATTGCCGCAGGAACTCCCAAAACTTCAATTAATAGTCCACTAATGGACATTAAAGCTCTCTGGATTATCTTGCAACATATAGCAAAGATCAAGAAAATGACACGTTGAGCGCGAAAAACCGACGTATTCTTACGATTTTAAGACCTTTTACCGATTTTGATACATGAAAGTTGAAACATTCGCACAATTCTTCGTAACTTCGCGCCCAATATAAAGAAAGAAAGTGTATTAAAACTAACAAACTTAACGACAAGATGAACGTTATCACAAAGACCGTCTCACTGCCCGATGGACGCACCATCAGCATCGAGACAGGCAAGTTGGCCAAGCAAGCCGACGGAGCTGTGATGCTTCGCATGAACAACACGATGTTGCTGGCCACGGTCACTGCCGCTAAAGATGCCGTACCTGGTACGGACTTTATGCCCTTGCAGTGCGACTACCGCGAAAAGTACAGTGCCGCAGGGCGTTTCCCTGGCGGCTTCACCAAGCGCGAAGGACGTCCTGGCGACAACGAAATTCTTACCTCCCGCCTCGTCGACCGCGCCCTGCGCCCCCTCTTCCCCAGCGATTTCCACGCTGAAGTTTTCGTCAACATCATCCTCTTCAGTGCCGACGGCGTAGACCTTCCCGACGCATTGGCAGGCTTTGCAGCATCCGCTGCTCTCGCTTGTTCCGACATACCTTTCGAAGGACCTATCAGCGAAGTGCGCGTAGCACGCATTGATGGCGAATACGTCATCAACCCGACCGTTGCACAACTCAAGCGCGCCGACATGGACATTATGGTGGGTGCTACGGAAGAGAACATCATGATGGTAGAAGGCGAAATGAAGGAAGTGCCCGAAAGCGCCCTGCTCGGCGCGCTGAAGGCTGCCCACGAAGCCATCAAACCCATGTGTCAGTTGCAGAAAGAGCTGATGCGCGAACTCGGCACAGACGTCAAGCGCGAATACTGCCACGAAGTAAACGACGAAGATCTGCGCCAGCAGGTCCGCAACGAGCTCTATCAGCCTGCCTACGACATCACGGGCCAAGCCCTTGAAAAGCATGCTCGCTTCGACGCGTTCGAGAAAATCCGCGAAGACTTCAAGGTGCGCTACGCTGAAGCCCACACCGAACTTACGCCCGAAGAACTGGCCGAGAAGAACGAACTCATCGACCGTTACTACCACGACGTAGAAAAAGACGCTATGCGCCGTTGCATCCTCGACGAGGGCAAGCGCCTTGACGGCCGCAAAACAACGGATATCCGCCCCATCTGGTGCGAAGTAGGTCCCCTACCCTACCCCCACGGCAGTGCTATCTTCACACGTGGCGAGACGCAAAGCCTCTCCACCACCACGCTCGGCACGAAGCTCGACGAGAAACTCGTTGACGACGTACTGGACAAGAGCTACATGCGCTTCCTGCTCCACTACAACTTCCCGCCCTTCTCCACGGGCGAAGCCAAGCCCCAGCGCGGCATTGGTCGTCGCGAAATCGGTCACGGTCACCTCGCATGGCGCGGCATCAAGGAAATGATTCCCGAAGACTTCCCCTACACGGTTCGCGTTGTTAGCGACATCCTTGAGTCCAACGGCTCCAGTTCGATGGCCACCGTCTGCGCTGGCACGCTCTCGCTGATGGACGCTGGTGTGCCCTTGAAGCGCCCCGTTAGCGGTATTGCTATGGGTCTTATCAAAAATCCTGGTGAAGACAAATACGCCATTCTCTCCGACATCCTCGGCGACGAAGACCACCTCGGCGATATGGACTTCAAGACAACGGGTACGGTCAATGGCCTGACGGCTACGCAGATGGACATCAAGTGCGACGGCCTCAGCTATGAAATCCTTGAGCAAGCCCTGCAGCAAGCTAAGGAAGGTCGCGAGCATATCCTCGGCGAAATGATGAAGACGCTCAGTGCTCCGCGCGAAGACTTCAAGCCGCAAGTGCCGCGCATCGTTGCCTTTGAAATTCCTAAAGAGTTCATCGGTGCCGTTATCGGCCCTGGTGGTAAGATTATTCAGGGTATGCAGGAAGACACGGGTGCCACCATCACCATCGACGAAGAAGACGGCGTAGGTAAGGTGCAAGTCAGTGCCCCCGACAAGGCCAGCATTGACGCTGCCGTTGCCAAAATCCGCGCCATCGTTGCTATGCCTGAAGTGGGCGAAGTGTACGACGCCAAAGTGGTCAGCATCATGCCTTACGGTTGCTTCGTAGAGTTCATGCCGGGCAAGGAAGGGCTGTTGCACATCAGCGAGATAGCTTGGCGCCGCCTCGAAACCGTTGAGGAAGCTGGCATCCACGAAGGTGATACCATTCAGGTAAAACTCCTCGAAATAGACGAAAAAACGGGCAAATTCCGCCTTAGCCACCGCGTGCTGGAGGAGAAGCCCGAAGGCTGGGAAGAACGCCCACCACGTCGCCCCCGACGCGAAGATGGTGAGCGCCGCGAACGTCGTGACCGTGACGACCGCCGTCCCCGCCGCCACTTTGACGATTAAATCTCGCTGAGGAAACACATCAACACAAAAACTAACGCTATTTCGGGCTACGCACGCGCATCCTTGCAGTGTGTAGCCCGAATTGTATGTGCATGCCCTGTCGAGCGTATCAAAGCAAAAGAAAGTGATTTTTTTCAATACGGAACGCTTTACGACAAAAAAAGCGTAAATTTGCAACTTGTTCGAGTCATTCCTTATGCTTAAGTCAGATTTCACATACGATGTCATTGTTGTCGGCGCGGGACACGCTGGCTGTGAAGCTGCACACGCCGCCGCGAAGATGGGAGCGCAAACGTGCCTCATCACGATGGACATGGACAAGATAGCACAAATGTCGTGCAACCCTGCCATCGGCGGTATAGCAAAAGGACAAATCGTTCGCGAAGTGGATGCCTTAGGCGGACTGATGGGCGTCGTGGCCGACAAGACGGCCATTCAGTTCAAAATGCTGAACCGCTCCAAAGGCCCCGCCATGTGGTCGCCCCGCGCACAGTGCGACCGTATGGCCTACAGCGCCACGATGCGCCAAAGCCTCGAAAACACCGAAAACCTGCAAATATGGCAAGATGAAGTTGTAGAATTGCTTGTAGAGAATGACAAAATTTTAGGCATTCGAACGCTATGGGGTCACACCTTCGAAGCAAAAGCCGTTATTATCACCGCAGGAACCTTTCTTAATGGTCTTATGCACGTTGGTCGCAAGCAGGTAGCAGGTGGAAGAGCAGGCGACAGCGCGTCAACATTTCTATCAAATTCAGCTCGCGAGATTGGCTTAAAATCGGCGAGGATGAAGACGGGTACGCCTGTGCGGATTGACAAGCGGTCTGTTAACCTCCATTTAATGCAAAAAGACGAGGGCGAAGCTACCAGCAACCGCTTTTCGTTCATCACCGAGGGCCGCCAACTGCCCCAACTGCCTTGTTGGACATGTAGCACGAACGCAGCGGTTCATGCCGTTTTGCGCAACGGCTTAGCCGACAGCCCACTCTACAACGGACAAATCCGGAGCATCGGACCGCGATATTGTCCCAGCATAGAAACAAAAATTGTCACCTTTGCCGAGCGCGACGCACACCCCCTCTTCCTGGAACCCGAAGGTACTAATACAAACGAGATGTACCTTAACGGTTTTTCCAGCAGTCTTCCGTTGGAAACGCAGATAAATGCCTTGCGCAAGATTCCTTGCTTTGAGCACGTACGCATCTACCGCCCTGGCTACGCCATAGAATACGATTTCTTCGACCCAACCCAACTCCGCCACTCGCTGGAAACGAAACAAATTGAAGGTCTCTTCCTTGCTGGTCAGGTTAACGGCACCACGGGCTACGAAGAGGCCGCTGGCCAAGGATTGATGGCTGGTATCAACGCCACGTTGCGTTGCAAAGGCGAAAAACCTTTCGTGTTGCGCCGCGACGAAGCCTATATCGGCGTACTCATCGACGACCTTGTGACGAAAGGCGTTGACGAACCCTATCGTATGTTCACCTCACGCGCAGAGTTTCGCATTCTTCTACGTCAAGACAATGCTGATGTTCGCCTGACGCCCTACGCCATGCAATACGGGCTGGCTGACGCGCACCGCACAAGCGTTTTCACGGCAAAGAAAAAGGCAACAGAGGAACTCATTCGGTGCTGCAAGGAAGTATCTATTCGTCCTGAGAAAGCTGCTCCATTGTTAGAAGCACTAAATTCCTCGCCACTGCAAGGCAGCTGTAAGGCGAGCGAACTTTTAGCCCGCCCTGGCGTAACGCTAACGTCGCTGCTTGAAATATCTCCCGCCTTAAAGCGCTTTGCTGACAACATCAGCGAGCGCAAAGAAGAAATACTTGAAGCTGCCGAAGTTGAGATTAAATACGCTGGCTACATCCACCGCGAACGCTTACAAGCCGAAAAGATGCAACGTTTGGAGGAGATCCGCATTCGTGGCCATTTCGACTACGCCTCCATCCATCAACTTTCCACCGAAGCGCGTCAGAAACTCGCCGCCATCAATCCCGAAACACTCGGTCAAGCATCCCGCATTCCTGGCGTATCGCCCTCCGACATCAGCGTATTGCTTATCCTCTGCGGGCGATAAACACAAAATAGGTTTTATTTGTTTCACGTGAAACATTCACCGCTACTACAAGCCTCAAAACACATAGCCATTATGAATAAAGACTTACTGGTGCGCAATCTGCGAAACGTTCCTGACTACCCTATTCCTGGCATTCAGTTCAAGGACGTGACTACACTCTTTAAGAACAACGAGTGCATGCAGGAGATGCGCAAAGCACTTTACGAATACTATAAAGATAAAGGTATAACGAAAGTGGTAGGCATCGAGTCGCGCGGCTTCGTGATGGGAGCTATATTAGCAGCCGATCTGGGTGCTGGGTTTGTCATGGCGCGTAAGCCAGGAAAATTGCCAGCCGAAACAAGGCGCGCTGTCTATAACAAAGAATATGGTAAGGATAGCATCGAGATACATACGGATGCTATATCAGAGGGCGACGTGGTACTGATACACGACGACCTGCTGGCTACGGGTGGTAGCATGAACGCCGTATATAAACTATGCGAAGGTTTCAAACCTGCACGCATCTACATCAATTTCCTCATCGAACTACGCATGGAGGGCCTACATGGGCGCGAACAATTAGCAGGGAAAGACCTAATGACGCTGATTGAATTAACAAAATAGCATGAACAAAGAAGAGCGCAGCAAACTCAACGAATACCTAAAAGGTATTGTCAACAACTTGCCCGAATCGCCTGGATGCTACCAATACATTGGCGAAACGGGCAAAGTGATTTATGTGGGTAAGGCAAAGAACCTCAAACGCCGCGTCAGCTCTTACTTTACCAACCCACGACAAACCTACAAAACGTCGCACCTCGTACCGAAAATTCGCGACATACGCTACGTTGTGGTTAAGACCGAAGAGGACGCACTGCTGCTGGAAAACAATCTCATCAAAAAGTACAAACCTCACTACAACGTCCTGCTGAAAGACGACAAAACCTACCCCAGCATAGCCGTTACGAACGAATACCTTCCGCGCATCTTCAAAACGCGCAACAGGAAAGCGCGCGGTGCCACCTACTTCGGACCCTATAGCCACGTACCTACCATGTACGCCTTGCTCGATCTTTGCCGCAAACTCTACCGGCCCCGTCCGTGCCAAAAGATAATGTCGCAAGAAGGTGTGGAGGGAGGTAAATTTGACGTTTGCCTTGAATACCACATACACAACTGCGGTGCCCCCTGTTGCGGCAAGCAAAGTCGCGAAGACTACCTGCAAGCCATTGAAGCCTGCAAAGATATCCTGCGTGGCAATACGGCAGAACTACAGCGCAAACTACGGGCCAAGATGACACTCCTGGCCGAAGAAATGCGCTTTGAAGAGGCCGAACTGCTCAAGCGCCAATACTTGATGATTGATAGCTATCGTGCTAAGAGTGAGGTTGTTTCGTCAACCATTCACAACATCGATGCCTTCAACATAGAAAGCGAAGAAAAAACGGCGTATATCAACTATCTGCACGTCGTAAACGGCTGTATCACACAGGCTTTCACCTTTGAATTTAAGAAACGATTAGACGAAACGGACGAAGAACTGCTGGCCTTAGGCATCGTAGAGATGCGCACACGTTATGGCAGTCAGACGAAAGAGATAGTCGTACCCTTTCAGGTTGACCTCCCCGAGGACTATGCCGTGCAGACTATTCCGCAGAAAGGAGATAAACGCAAGCTGCTTGAGCTGGCAAAACTCAACGTGAAGCAATATCGCTTCGACCGCCTGAAACAGGCCGACAAACTAAATCCGGAGCAAAAAAGTGTGCGCTTGATGAAAGAAATTCAGCGCGACTTGAGCCTACCCTCCATGCCTCTTCGCATCGAACTCTTCGACAACTCCAACATCCAGGGCGAAGATGCCGTGGCGGCCTGCGTGGTGTTTGAAAAGCTAAAGCCTTGCAAGAAAGACTATCGAAAATATATCATCAAAACCGTTGTAGGCCCTGATGATTACGCTTCGATGAAAGAAGTGGTGCGCCGTCGCTACACGCGCTTGCGCGATGAAGGCACCACTCCCCTACCCGACCTCATCATTGCCGATGGCGGTCGCGGACAGATGGAGGTCATCCGTCAGGTTATGGAGGACGAATTGCAGCTCCACATTCCTATAGCAGGCCTTGCCAAAGACGACCACCACCGCACGCGCGAACTCCTCTATGGTTTCCCGCCGCAGGCGGTAGGGATGAAGGCCGACAGCCAGCTCTTTCGCGTGCTGACGCAGATGCAAGACGAGGTGCACCGTTTTGCCATCACCTTCCATCGCCAGAAGCGCAGCCGCCGCCAAACGCGCAGTGTGCTGGACAACATAAAAGGTATTGGCGAAAAGACTAAAGAGCTGCTAATAAACCGCTTAGGAAGCGTGAAGCGCGTGCAGGAAGCCTCGCTCCAACAGCTCCAGATTATTCTTGGCATCCAGCGCGGCCTGAAATTGTTTGAAGCCTTACACCCCTCAAAACCATAACAAATGCGTGCAGTTATACAACGTGTTAGCGAAGCCAGCGTAAGCATTGCTGGAAACATACATGGCAGTATTGGCCAAGGCCTACTCATCCTCTTGGGTATAGAACCTGCCGACACCCGCGAGGATGCCGATTGGTTGATAAAGAAGATTGTCAACCTCCGCATCTTCAACGATGCTGACGGCGTAATGAACCGTAGCCTGACGGACGTAGGCGGACAGTTGCTTGTGGTGAGCCAGTTCACGCTCTTTGCCAGCTGCAAAAAAGGCAACCGACCCAGCTACATCCGTGCCGCTGGCCACGACATAGCCGTGCCCCTCTACGACTACTTCATCGGGCAAGCCGCCACCCTAAGCCGCCAGCCCGTAGCCACGGGCGTTTTCGGAGCCGACATGCAGGTAGCCCTCCTCAACGACGGCCCCGTCACCATCTGCATCGATACGAAAAACAGAGAGTAGGCACAACTACATGAATGGTGAGACATATTGAGCGCAACGCCCGTTTGCTGGAGAAAAGCGACCCTCAATGCAACGTCGCTGCATAAACCATGACTATACGCAGCGGTGTATATATATGATCACTATGGTGACAGAAGGTCGCCAGCCACTTCTTGCAACTCTCAGCGGCACAAGTGCCATGCCCAACCTACGCCTAACAGCACTGAGCGAAAGAGTTGCTATGTGCTGGAAAGTCTACCCTCTAAAACTAAAAGCTGTGCTGTCGTTTTTGTTTCAAAGAAAATATACTATCTTTGCAAACGGAATAATATGCTTACTTACGTGTTAGCAATAATATCTTATCACCATGAATAAAACCTGTAAACGACTGATGGCTATTGCCGCTATCACCCTGCCCGTAGCCGCCGCCGCGCAACCCCTTGGCGGCTATTTCTACGGCACCGACGCAGCCCCTTCGGGCCACGAATGGGAAAGTCCCGACTCGCTGGCCTACAACAAGCTGCAGCCCCACGCCTATTTCTTCAACTTTGCCGACAGCGAGACAGCCCAGCGCGTTCTGCCCGAACATGCCAAGTACGTGATGAGTCTGACCGAGAAACGCTGGCGTTTCCACTGGGCCAAGCAGCCCTCCGAGCGTCCTCAAGACTTCTTCCGCACCGATTTCGACGACTCTGCATGGGCTGAAGAATGGGTGCCCATGTCGTGGAACATTGCGGGTCGCCAAAAAGACGGCACGTGGAAATACGGACGTCCTATCTACTCTAACCAGCGCGTCATCTTCCAGCACAGCGTGCGCGAGGGCGACTGGCGCGGGGGTGTCATGCGCAAGGCACCGGCCGACTGGCTCGTCAGCGAGTTCCCCAACGAGGTGGGCTCCTACCGCCGTGCCTTCACGGTGCCAGCCGAATGGAAAAACCACGAAGTTTATATCAACTTCGACGGTGTTGACTCGTTCTTCTACCTTTGGATTAACGGCAAGTACGTAGGTTTTGCTAAAAACTCGCGCTGCCTGGCCGAGTTCAACATCACGCCCTACCTCAACACGAAAGGCGACAACATCGTGGCCGTAGAGGTTTATCGCAACTCCGACGGTTCGTTCCTCGAAAGTCAAGACATGTTCCGCCTGCCAGGCATCAATCGCGCCGTTTATCTCACGGCCAAACCGCGCGTACAAGTCAGCGACATCGTGGCCATTCCTTCCTACGAAGACAACCACTTCACCCACGCCGTGCTCAACCTCTCGGCCAACGTTGAAAACCACACGAAGAAGGCTACCGACGTTAGCATCGACTATGCCCTCTACGAAGTAGCCCTCTACGGCGACAAGACCACGCCCGTCAGCGGCCTCACAGCTAAGACGCAGAAAGTCAGCGTAGCAGCTGGCGGCACCTATAACCTCAATGTTGAACTTCACGCTGGCGATGCCGTGAAGGCCTGGACCGCCGAACGCCCCCAGCGCTACGTCATCGTGGGACAGCTGAAGGACAAGAAGGGCAACGTCTTGCAAACCTTCTCAACCTACACGGGCTTCCGTCAGGGCTACCTGAAAGAAACGACGGCTGCCGACGACGAATTCGGCATGGCGGGGCGCTACTTCTATCTCAACGGTAAGCCCATCAAAATGAAGGGTGTCAACCGCCACGAAACCAGCCGCAACAATGGCCACGCCATCACGCGCTCGCAAATGGAGAACGAGGTGATGCTCATGAAGCGCGGCAACATCAACCACGTGCGCAATTCCCACTACCCCGACGACCCCTACTGGTACTACCTCTGCGACAAATACGGCATTATGCTCGAAGATGAAGCCAACATCGAGAGCCACGAATACTACTACGGACGCGAAAGCCTTAGCCACGTCAAGGAGTTCCGCAATATGCACGTAGCCCGCAACATGGAGATGGTGCGCGCCCACGTCAACCATCCCTCCATCCTCATTTGGAGCCTTGGCAACGAAGCCGGCCCTGGACAAAACTTCAAGGCTGCCTACGATGCCATTAAAGCCTTCGACACCTCACGCCCCGTGCAATACGAGCGCGACACGAAGTCCGAAATCGTCGATTTCTACTCCAACCAATACCCCTCCGTTGCTTTCGTGAAGCAGGCCTGCGAAGGCAAGGTCAACATCAAGTACCCGATGCACATCTCCGAGTATGCCCACTCCATGGGTAATGCCGTGGGCAACCTCGTTGACTACTGGGAAGCTATCGAAAGCTCTAACTACTGCATGGGCGGTGCCATTTGGGACTGGGTGGACCAAGCCATGATGACCTACGACCCCAAAACCGGAAAGACCTACAACGGCTACGGCGGCGACTTCCGTGATAAGCCCAACGACGGCACGTTCTGCATGAACGGCATCATGCGCCCCGACTTCTCCGCAAAGCCACAGTTCTACGAAGTAAAGAAGGTGTATCAAAACGTGGGCGTACGCCTCGTGGACAGCAAAACGCCTACCCTTGAAATCTTCAACAAAAACTACTTCACCGACCTCTCCGACTACAACGTCTATTGGAACCTCGTCAAGAACGGCGAAGTGGTGCAGGGCGGAAGAACATGCGACGTTGACGACGACCACAGCAGCTACACCCTTGGCAAGTACTACACCGAGCGCGTGGGCGTTATCAATAACGGACGCCACATGCTCACGCAAACGTTGCAGCCCATTGAAGGTGCCGACAAAATAGGTCCGCGCGCACGCCAGCAGTTCCGCTTGCCTATCAATACCGCAGAGCTCGACCCCACCGCCGAATACTTCATCGAAGTGCAGTTCTGCCTCAAAAAAGGCATGCCGTGGGCCCAAGCGGCTTATGCACAAATGGAAGAGCAGCTGCCCCTGCAACTCGGCACTGCACCCAAGGCTCAACCCGCCACGGCTACCGATAAGCCACAGCTCACAGCCGACGACAAAGCCATAACCGTCAGCGGCAACGGCTTCGAAGCCACCTTCTGTAAAGCGTCGGGCTCCCTCGTTGGCCTGCAATACGGCGGTACGCAAATGATTGCTGAAAACGGCGGTCTGCGCCTCGACGCCTTCCGCGCTCCTACCGACAACGACAACTGGGCTCGCAACGAATGGATTGCCGCTGGCCTCGACCGCCTGAAGCATCACGCCACAGCGTGCGAAACGAAACAACTTTCCGACGGCAGCATCGTCCTGCGCTTTGCCGTAGAGAGTAAGGCCGACCACGCCACACGCCTGCAATACATCAACCGCGACCGCAACCCCGAAGACTCCTACAGCGTCCTCGAAGACCCCTCACAGCCCAACAGCTTCCAGTTCTCCTCCAACCTCGTCTATACCATCTTCCCCGATGGTACTATCGACGTGCAGAGTGCCATTACGCCCTCCAAGGCATCACTCGAACTGCCGCGCATAGGCTACACGCTGACTATGCCCACCAGCTTCACGCACTATAAGTACTACGGCCGCGGCCCCATCAACAACTACGCCGACCGCAAAACGGGTCAGTTTGTTGAAGTTTACGAACACCGCATAGGCCGCCTCGGCTACGACATTCCCCTACCCCGTCCGCAAGCCATGGGCAACCGCGAAGAAGTGCGCTGGTGCGAGCTGACCAATGTTAACGAAGTGGGTCTTGCCTTCACGCCCACGGCCAACAGTGCCCTGGCCGCCGACGCTCCCCTGACGATGTCGGCCTCTGCCCTTCCCTGGTCGCAACAAGAGCTGATGGGTGCCGCCCACCCCTTCCAACTGCCCGAAACAAGCGGCACCGTGCTCCACCTCGATGCACAGGTGACGGGTCTTGGCGGCAACAGCTGCGGACAAGGTGGCCCTTTCCGTTCCGACCGTGTGCGCGGCTCCTATAGCTTCGGCTTCACCATTCGCCCCGCAGCAACCAAAGCCGACTATCGCACGACCTACAACGCCGTTGAGCAACCCGTCCTTGCCACGCAGGACCGCCTCGGCAACGTCACCCTCTCCACACCCGCGCAAGGTGCCACCATCCTCTATAGCCTCAACGGTGCACCCGAAAAGCAGTACACCGAACCCTTCAACTTCCGCGAAGGCGGCGAACTGAAGGTGCGCACAAAGGAGAGCAAGACGGGCTTTGCCTACAGCTACCACTTTGCCGAAATACCTAAAACCGTGCCCCTCGAAGTTATCTACACCAGCAGCTTCGAGCCAGGCGAAGGCGAAGCCGCCCACCTCACCGACGGCAACGAAGCCACCATCTGGCACACGCAGTACGGCGTAACGCTCGCCAAGTTCCCCCACTGGGTTGACTTCGACGCTGCCGCCACGCAAACCATCAAGGGCTTCGTCTATACGCCCCGCAAAGACAGTCCTAACGGCTACGTGAAAGACTACGAAATCTACGTCTCCGACGATGCTCAAAACTGGAAGAAAGTACACGCCGCCTCCTTCAAACGCGAAGGACAGCCCCACAAAGTACTCTTCGCCCGGCCCGTTCGCGCACGCTACATCCGCTTCTATGCCCTCAACGAGCAAGGCGGTGCAGAATACGCCAGCGGCGCAGAGTTCGGCATCATCGTCGAATAGCACCAACCGAAACAGCCTTAAGGCCTATAAACTCACGGCGGATAGTTGACACTTGTCAGCTATCCGCCGTGATATATAAAGCGGGGGAAAGCTATAAAATAAATGGTGCGCGAAGCGTACCAAACCATGCTTAACCGCGTACCGCCACGAGCGAAGCGAGGAGTGGTGCGCGGCAAGCCAACTACTATGCTCCAGTGCGCGAAGCGTACTGCACATCACGCAGACTCTATGCAAACAAAAAAATTACAGCGGACGCTACCAGGAAAAATGAAATAAGTGGGACGAAAGTGCTGTCGTCTCTGCAGGAATTACTAATTTTGCACCCGCAACGAGCAACGTGCACGCCCTTGTAGTTCAATGGATAGAACAAATCTCTCCTAAAGATTAGATCTGAGTTCGATTCTCAGCGGGGGTACTTTTCTGTAAGCATAAAGCCGCGCGCCTTGGGTGCCTGTAGCATTTTTAGTGTAGTTTGCCATATTTCTTGCATCATATAATAGCGCAAACTGCTGACTTTCAAAACTTTTATTGAAAGCCCACAAGTTTTTTCCTCCCCCTTTTAAGTTTTCTGGCGAAGCGTTGAAGTTATAAATCTCGGCGGGAAATATATATTTCTCGGCGGGAAATGTATATATTCTCGGCGGGAAATGTACATTTGCCGCCGAGATTTATAACTTCGTGGCTCTATAGAAAAACTTGCAAGCCGCAGAAAAAAACTTGGAGGGGACGCACAAAAGTTTGAAAAGCCGCGAAGAAAGGCGCGGCGGCGAACGTAAGGGAAGAGGGTAGGGGACTATCGCGCGCCGTAGGCCACCACAATGACGGCATAACGCAGAAACTTACCAATAGCTAAGAAGAGAAGAGACAGCGGCAAGTTGCAGCGAAGAAAGCCAAGCGACACCGTCAGCACGCTGCCCAACACGGGCACCCAGCCCAAAAAACCTGCCAACGGGCCCCAGCGACGCACTTTTTCCAAGCCGCTATGCAGTTTCTCGGGCTTCACCTTGGCGTAGCGCTCAATCCATTCCTCCTTACCAAGGGAACCTATCCAGTAGTTGAAAAGTCCGCCCAGCACGTTTCCAGCCGTGCCCCAAAGCAGCAGGCTCACGCCGTCGGCACCTGCAGCCAATAGTCCCAGTAGCACCGCTTCCGAAGCAAAAGGAAAGACGGTGCCTGCAAGAAAAGCTGCAATAAACATGCCAACATCTCCATGCGCTATAAGAAAATCAAGAAAGGCTTGCATAGCATTTTCGGTAATAGGGTAGGGTAGGCTGCTTGTAGGCTACAGGTAAAAGGCATTGGCCACGCCAAGAGCTACAAGCAGCAGGATGTTGAACACGAACCACACCGACATCGCCGCTCCCCCGCGTGCCAGCGTCCAATAGTGGGCTATCAGCACCGACGAGGCCGCCAGCAGCAGGAGGAACAAGTCCACGCCAAACTGTGGGAAAAAAGCAAAGGCCCCGAGCAAAGCCAACAGCTGCAGCACGATGGTATAGTAGGCCATGCGCACGCGGATTTTGTCGTTGAAGTTGGTGCGATAGTAGTGAAGCAGCCCTAAGAAGATTTGAAGTCCAAGAAACCCAACGTTCACCATCTTGCGCAGTGGCCAGTCGGAGAGCCGGGGCAGGGTAGGCCTGCACTGCACGATGAAGTCGAACGCGTGCGGCAGCGTACCCTCGTAGGCGCACCAGAGCGCGTAGAACAGATAGGGCAGCAACAAACCAAAGATGCTTGCAAAGAAACTGCGCCACGTCAGCGAACGCAGCGAAAACAGCATGGAGACGTAAAACAGCGGTGCTAAGCCCAACATGAGCGGCAAGCGAAAACTGGCCACCGACAGCAACAGAAAAGCGTGGAAAACCTCGCCTTCGGGCCGCATTTTTTGGTAGGAAGCAAAGAGGAGGGCGAAAGCCCCTACAAGGCATAGCGGCGAAAGCCAGTACCAGCCCGCTGCGTGCAGAAAAGGCATAGCCGTGGCAACGAGCAGAAACGTCGTGCTGACCATACGATTACGCACGCGAAGAAGCGTGTTGCGGTTGTTCAGCTCCATGAGTGCCAACGTCGTCAGCATACAAAGTCCGAAGCCTGCCCACGAGCGCGCATCGCTGTAGTCTTCAGCGCACCAAACAACGGCCGCCAATAGGATGGCAAAAGGAAGCAGGAGCGTGCTGGTGGTGATGCGCTGGCGGAGGGTCATGGGGGGAGCGGTGTTGGGTTCTTAATGGCTATGGGGGGCTGGGCCTGACATGTATGTTGCGTTGCTGACGCAACATACCGAACAAAGCGGCCAGGCATGGGACTGAGGCTTCTCGCTTGCGGCAAAGGAGCAGGCGGCATGGGACGCGGGCGCAACCTATGCGCTTAGTCTTCTATCTTCTGCCTTATCTTAAACAGTAAGTAGATTTGGCCGCTGAAGGTTGGGTTGGCGTAATGCAGGTTGGCAATCTCTTCGAGCTGCGCCACGGCGCGCGCCACGTCGGGCACAAACGTAGCCTCATCAAGCTGTAGCGTAGCGGGAAGTTGGTCCTTATGTGCTGCAAACCACGCCTTCAGCTCCGTTAGCTCAGCCGCCGTATATTGTTTCTTATAGTCCATAGAAAGCGGTTTTTCGTCTAAGAATGTGCAAAGATACACAAAATCGTATTGTTTAACAAAAACATTTTCGTACTTTTGCAACGTATAAGCAAACGCCGCGTAGAAACAAGCGGCGCTATGCACCACAAATAGCAGGCACTACGCCACGTTCCCAACGGGGAAAGTGGTAGCGGTGACGCTTGCTATGTAATAACACCAAAACGATGAATATATTTGAACTCAGCGAACAAGAATTAGGCCGTCGCGCAGCCTTGGCCGAACTACGAG
Organism: uncultured Prevotellaceae bacterium; assembly: GCA_900317635.1. Taxonomy (GTDB): domain Bacteria; phylum Bacteroidota; class Bacteroidia; order Bacteroidales; family Bacteroidaceae; genus Alloprevotella. The sequence continues at coordinate 35,899 of ONHN01000018.1, forward strand.
AGCGTGGCATCGACCCCTATCCCGCAGCGGAATTTCCCGTGACGGCTTATAGTACCGACATACTTTCCTCCTTCACCGACGAGGGAGCACAGGAGTTGCAAGACGTGCGCCTTGCCGGCCGCCTGATGAGCCGCCGCATTATGGGCAAAGCGAGCTTTGCCGAACTGCTCGACTCGAAGGGTCGCATACAGCTCTACATCACGCGCGACGACCTTTGCCCAGGCGACGACAAAGATGCCTACAACGTGGTGTTCAAGAAGTTGCTGGACCTTGGCGACTTCGTGGGCGTGCGTGGCTTCGTGTTTCGCACGCAAACGGGCGAGGTCAGCGTCCACGTGAAAGAGCTGACGCTACTTTCGAAGAGCCTCAAGCCCCTACCCGTAGTAAAGGAGAAAGACGGCGAGGTGTATGACGGCTTCACCGATCCCGAACTGCGCTATCGCCAACGCTACGTTGACCTCATTGTCAACCCGCAGGTGAAAGACACCTTCCGCAAGCGCGCCACCATCCTGCGCACAATGCGCCAAATCTTCGACGAAGCAGGCTACACGGAGGTGGAAACGCCTACGCTGCAAACCATTGCTGGCGGTGCCAGTGCACGCCCCTTCACCACACACTACAACGCCCTGGACACGCAAATGTACATGCGCATAGCCACGGAGCTCTACCTGAAGCGCCTCATCGTGGGCGGCTTTGAGGGCGTTTATGAAATAGGCAAAAACTTCCGCAACGAGGGAATGGACAAGAACCATAACCCCGAGTTCACGTGCATGGAGCTCTACGTGCAATATAAGGACTACCAGTGGATGATGTCGTTCACGGAACAAACGCTGGAGCGCATTTGCATCGCCGTGAACGGTAAGCCCGAAACGGAGATTGACGGCAAAGTTATCTCGTTCAAGGCACCCTTCCGCCGCCTGCCCATCCTTGAAGCTATCAAGGAAAAAACGGGCTTCGACTGCGAAGGAAAGTCGGAAGAAGACATCCGCGCCTTCTGCAAAGAGAAAGGCCTTGAGGTTGACGAGACCATGGGCAAAGGCAAGCTCATCGACGAACTCTTTGGCGAGTTCTGCGAAGGCACCTTCATCCAGCCCACCTTCATAACGGACTATCCCGTAGAGATGTCGCCGCTGACGAAGATGCACCGCTCGAAACCAGGCCTGACGGAACGCTTCGAACTCATGGTGAACGGTAAAGAGCTGGCCAACGCCTACAGCGAGCTGAACGACCCCATCGACCAGGAAGAACGCTTCATTGACCAAATGCGCCTGGCCGACAAGGGCGACGACGAAGCCATGATTATCGACCACGACTTCCTGCGCGCCCTGCAATACGGCATGCCACCCACCAGCGGCATCGGCATCGGCATCGACCGCTTGGCCATGCTCCTGACGGGCAACGCTTTCATCCAGGAGGTTATCCTCTTCCCGCAGATGAAACCCGAGGCCGCCGCTCCGCGCGACAAGGCCGAGGCCTACACCGCCATCGGCGTGCCCGAGGCACTCGTTCCCGTGCTACAAAAAGTGGGCTACAACCTCGTGAAGGATCTCGCCGACGTCAACCCGCAAAAGGTGCAACAGCAAATAGGCGAATTGGCAAAGAAATACAAAAACATCGTCGAGATACAGCGGCCCTCGCTTGAAGAGATAGCTGCCTGGCAAGAGAAATTAGCATAATGGGATGCCCCGAGGCATCTGCATCGATGACAACACACATAAACACCTCACTATGATAGGACGCATCGCCATTATGGGCAGCGGCAGTTGGGCCACAGCCATTGCCAAAATTGTTCTTGAAAGCCTCAAGAACAAGGCTGGTTCGGCCTCTGCTGCAGGTAGTGGTGAAGAGCTGACGTGGTATATGCGGCGGCAGGACTCCATCGATGAGTTCCGCCGCCTACGCCATAATCCCTCCTACCTCACCAGCGTGCAGTTCGACATACGTCGCATCCACTTCACCGCCGACATCAACGAGGCGGTGCGTCGCGCCGACACGCTCATCTTCGTCACGCCCTCGCCCTATCTGAAAAACCACCTGCGCAAACTGCGCGTGAAGCTGCAAGATAAAAACATCATCACGGCCATTAAAGGCATCGTGCCCGACGAAGAGCTACCCGTCAGCGAATTTTTCCGTCAGGTTTATAACGTACCCGATGAGCACCTGGCCGTCATCGGCGGGCCCAGCCACGCCGAAGAGGTGGCCTTAGGCCGCCTGACCTACCTCACCATTGGCGGCATTGACGAGAAACTGACGAAGACCTTTGCCGACTTCATGGCCAGCAGCTACGTCAAGACAAAGACCAGTGCCGACATAACGGGCATAGAATATGCCAGCGTCCTGAAAAACGTGTACGCCATTGCCGCCGGCATTTGCAACGGCCTGAAATACGGCGACAACTTCCAAGCCGTGCTCATGTCGAACGCCGTGCAGGAAACGGCGCGCTTCCTAAAAGCCGTCTATCCCATCGAGCGCAACGTCTACGACTCCGTCTATCTGGGCGACCTGCTCGTGACGGGCTACTCGCAATTCTCGCGCAACCGCGTCTTTGGCACCATGGTGGGCCGCGGCTACAGCGTAAAGGCCGCACAGATAGAAATGGAAATGATAGCCGAGGGCTACTACGGCACGCAAACGATGAAGCAACTCAACCGCCACTTCCACGTGCCTATGCCCATCCTCGACACCATTTACGAAATACTTTACCAACGCGCCGTCCCTGCCGAAGCCATTCGCAACCTGACGGAAACGTTCAGATAAATGCTCGCTCCAAAAAGCCAAACAAAACCATAACATACAATGAAACGCTACTTTTCTCTCTTAGTAGTCTTTGCGCTCGCGGCAATGGCATGGGCGCAACATACGAACCTGACATCGTACTATAGTGCGGCAGATGGTAAATGTGGTGCAACGCTGAAGACAGCTCTGCGCGACATCATCAGAACACACACCGACCTTGGTTACGATGGTTTGTGGACTGCCTACCACACCACCGATAAGCGCGCTGATGGTAAGCTCTACGACATCTACTCCAACACAACGAACTACGTCATAGGAGGCACCGCGCAGGGTGCCAACTACTCTAAGGAAGGCGAGTCCTACAACCGCGAGCACCTTATCCCGCAGAGCGTGTTCAACGAAAAAAGCCCGATGAAGGCCGATGCGCATTTCGTATATCCCGCTGACGGATACATAAACAATATGCGCAGCAACTATCCTTTCGGCACGGTGGGAACTGTCACTACGACCTCCAACAACGACTATAGCAAGTTGGGTAGTGCTGCCAGTTCATTAGGCTATTCGGGTACGGTCTTTGAACCCAACGATGAATACAAGGGAGATATAGCCCGTGCTATCTTGTATTTCGTCACGTGTTACGAGTCTGAACTTACAAGTTCAGAATGGAAGACATTTGCCATGTTCGATAAGACGTCGTACCCATCCCTCACTACGTGGGCTACGACGCTTTTGTTGGCATGGTCGGCAGCCGATCCCGTCAGCCAAAAGGAGATAGACCGCAACGATGCCGTGGATGCGTTGCAAGGCAACCGCAACCCCTTCGTTGACTATCCTGGCATAGAACAGTATATTTGGGGTGATATGAAGACCACCAACGTAAACCTCGCTGACCTTGCCAGCGGTTCTGCAAGCGTTATACGCCCAGTAATCAGCCCCAACGGAGGAACATTCTCCAGCTCGCAGAGCGTTACTATCACCTGCGCAACGTCAGGAGCAACAATATATTATACGCTTGACGGAACAACGCCTACCAACAGCAGTACGGCCTATACAGGACCTATCGCACTGACCTCTACCACCACGCTAAAAGCCATTGCCTACGTTGGCAGCAATGCCAGCAGCGTGGCTACGGCCACATTCACTAAGTCGAGCAGCGGCGGTAGCGTAGGCACATTGCTCTACGAGAGCTTCAGCGGATACACCAGCAGCAATGACGGAACGGCTGCCATTGCCACCGATAATGCAAACCTCGATTATTCATCATGGACATCGTTCGACCGCCTCTACTTTGGAAAAAATGGTTGCGGTAAGATGGGGTCAGGCAACAATGCTGGTTCCATGACAGCAAGCAACCTTCCTCTAACGGGCGACGGCACACTGACATTCAAGGTACAGAAATACGGAACTGATACGGAAACAACACTTGGTGTGACAGTTACTGGAGCTACTGCGACAGGCGACCTCACCGTCACACCGCAGTCCGCTTGGACCGACTACACCGTCAACCTGACCGATGGCACGGGTAGCGTGAGCATTAGCTTTGCTACTTCTGCCAAACGTGCATACATTGACGAAATTAAGTTGGTTGCCGCTGGTAGCGAAGTAACAGCACCCGACGCTCCCGTCTTCTCGCCCAACGGCGGCTCGTTCACAACGTCGCAAGACGTAACCATTACGTGCGCTACGGAAGGCACGACCATCTATTACACCACCGACGGCACAACACCTACGCAGAGTAGCACCCAGTATAGCGGTATTATCACGCTGCAAGCTACTACAACCCTCACTGCCGTTGCCATCGACGGCGATGGTAACGCCAGTGACGTCTCCACGGCCACCTTTACCAAGACGGGTAGCGGCACCACCGAAACGCAACTTCTCTACGAAAGTTTCAGTGGCTACTCTGGCACGTCAGATAGTGGTACTGCACTCACTACGTCAAGCAGCGAACTAGATTATAAGAGCTGGGGAACCCTGACAAATATATATCCTGGCGGTACCACAGAAGGCTATGGTGGTGGTGCTTACGGAAAAATGGGAACTAGCTCAAAAAATGGTTCATTAACAGCCAGCGGTATAGCACTAACTGGTGCTGGCACACTGACCTTCATGGTAAGGAAATGGGATTCTGTTACACTCAACGTTACCGTAACGGGTGCTACTGCAACGGGCGATGTGAGCATTACGCCTACCGACACGTGGACGAAATACACTGTTAATCTTACTGAGGGTAACGGCGATGTGAGCATAACATTCGCTACCTCCTCAAAACGTGCACGCATTGACGAGATAGAACTCATTGCCGGAGCTGTAGAAGAAGCTACGCCTGCTGACCCAACGTTTGGCGTAGCTGCCGGAACTTACACGCCTACCCAAACATTCTCTTTAGCTTGCGCTACGACAGGAGCCAATATCTATTATACTACAGACGGAAGTACGCCCTCAAGCAGCAACGGCACGCTCTACACCGCTGCATTCACTTTGCCTTCTGTAGGAACCTACACCGTGAAGGCCATCGCCGTCAGCAGTGGCGGAACAAAGTATAGCAGTGTTGTTTCCCGCACATACACCATTGAAGAAGCAACGCCCGCCGACCCGACTTTCTCGCCGGCAGCCGGCACATATAAGGCGGCACAGAGCATCACGCTGGCGTGCGCAACGAGCGGTGCCGTTATTCACTATACTACGGACGGCACCGAACCAACGGCTTCCTCGCCAACCTACAGCAGTGCTATCAGCCTGAGCACGAATGGCACTTACACCATAAAGGCCATTGCCGTGAGCGCAGGCGGTACGAAAACGAGCGGCGTAGCTACGGCAACCTATACTATCAACATCCCCACTCCTCCCGCCGCCCCGAACTTCAGCCTCGCAGGTGGTACGTACACCACGCCGCAGAGCATACAAGTCGTGGCCGAAGAGGGATGCACAATTACGTACTATTGGGGAACTAACAGCAGCAATGAGCCCTCAGTGAATTACACTGGTGCGGTCGTACTTAACTCCGCTGGCACTTACTACCTCAAAGCATACGCCACAAAGGATGGTGTTGATAGCAACGTAACGGAGGCAACGTATATCTATACGCCAACAACGAGCGGATATTCAAGCACGAAGTTCGTGAAAGCAACAAGCACCAACGACCTTGTGGCTGACCGCCCCTGCCTCATTGTGTGCGAAGCGCAAGATGGTGCTTTACAAAGCATATCTTCTAATAAAGGAACACTTACCGGAGTTACTATTTCTAACAACGAGATAGATATCAGCAGTCTCACTACTAAACCTAATGTATATACTCTGGGAACATCCACATCGAGCAGTGTAAGTTATTGGACATTTAAAAATAATAGCAACTACATCAAAGCATCTGGTTCAAGTTCCACTAACCTAACAACTGAAACAAGCCTTTCTAATAATAGCCGCTGGTCGGTATCCATTAGCAGTGGTGATGCTGATGCCTCAATAGTAGCACAAGCAAGTAGCTCCCGTCTGCTCCTCTTCCAAACCGGACAAGGCATCAAAAACTACGCCAGCAGCAACGTAGGTGCTACTAACTACAGTACCGTCCAAATCTACGTGGGTGAACTTGTAAGCTCCACGCCCGCCGCCTCCACCCTCACCGCCGGTCTCTACCGCATCAAAGACGCTGTAGGCTACCTCTGCGTGGACACGAACGGCACGCTGACGAAGACCTCCGACGCGAGCGACCTCGGCACCATCTTCAAGGTGGCGGGCAGCGAAGGCACCTACCAGCTCGAAGCGCAAGGCAAGAGCGTCGCATCCTTCAACGGCACGACCGTGACGCTGGGCGATAATACCACCGTCAGCCTCACCGACGGATCGAACAACCAATACATCAGCGTAGGTAACGATACGTACATCAACGCCGACGGGAAGGCCGCTGCGGTTGGTGCTGAATGGACGTTCGAAGAAATCACCACGAGCAACGCAGCATCCAACGCACCCACCCTTGAGCTGAAGCAGCCCACGAGCGGTGACGTACCCACGGGCGATGCCCTCTACAGCACGTTCTACGCCGACTTCCCCTTCACCGTTACGGGCGACGACGTAATCGTCTATACGATGAACAGCAAATACAAGAGCGTAGAAGTGTCTGCTGGCACCACCATCCCTGCTGGCACGGCCGTACTGATACAGGCCAGTTCTGCTGACGTGAAAATCGTGCCTAAGTACGATGCACTCGACGCTACGCTACCAGAGGCTAATCAGGGCAACATCCTGCGCGGCACGTGTCAACCCGTTAGCATCGCAAGCCTCAATCTGCAGAGCAACCAAAAGATACTCGTGTTCAATGGTAAGAACAACACACCCTCGTTCTATCCGCTCGACACCACCAAGGTATCGACGCTGAGTGCCAACAGAGTGTATATCATCTATCCAGCCAACTAAGCGATGACCCTGCAAGAAGCGCAGCACGCCGTAGATGAATGGATACGCACCTACGGCGTGCGCTACTTCAACGAACTAACCAACATGGCCTGCCTCACCGAGGAGGTGGGCGAGCTGGCACGCATCATCGCCCGCCGCTACGGCGAACAAAGTTTCAAAGCTGGCGAAGAGAAGGCGGACCTTGGTGACGAAATGGCCGATGTGCTGTGGGTGTTGCTCTGCCTTGCCAACCAAACAGGCACCGACCTCACCGCCGCCTTCCAGCGCAACATAGAAAAGAAAACACGGCGCGACGCTCAAAGACACATCAACAATAAGAAACTAAAACCTTAAGAACTATGTCACACGATTGCCACTGTGGTCACGACCACAACGAACACGAACACGTAGATCGCTACGAACAAGCCCTCCGCGAGTATAACCTTCATCTTCACGACGAAGACGTAGCTGCAGCCGTAGCGCGTCTGTGCGAAGAGAAAGCTACGCAGTACAACACGCCCGAAGTGCTTCGCTACCTGCTTGGCACCGTAGAACTCACCACGCTAACCGTTGTTGATAGCGAAGAGCGCGTGCTGCGCATGGTCGAGAAATACAATCGCTTTGCCGAAGAGCACCCCGACCTGCCCCCCTTCGCCACCATCTGCGTTTATCCCTGCTTTGCCAAACTCGTCAGTCAGAGCCTTGAAGTAGAAGGTACGGAGACCGCCGTTGTTACGGGCGGCTTCCCTTCCAGCCAGACGTTCCTTGAGATAAAGACCGCGGAAACGGCTCTTGCTGTGCACGATGGTGCCACGGAATGCGACATGGTGCTCTCCGTGGGTAAGTTCCAAAGTGGCGACTACGAGACTTGCTACGACGAAATTGTGGAGATAAAGGCTGCCTGCGCTGGTCGTCCGCTGAAAGTGATTCTTGAGACGGGTGCGCTGCAAACCGCCGAAGCCATCAAGCGCGCCAGCGTATTGTCGATGCTGGCTGGTGCCGACTTCATCAAGACCAGCACGGGCAAGATAGAACCCGCTGCCACGCCCGAGGCTGCCTACGTGATGTGTCAAGCCATTCGCGAATACTACGACAAGACGGGCCGCCGCGTAGGTTTCAAAGCTGCTGGCGGCGTCAGCACGCCCGAAGATGCCGTGAAGTACTACACCATCGTCAAGGAACTCCTTGGCGACGAATGGCTCAACCCCTACCTCTTCCGCATCGGCACCAGCAGTCTGGCTCCCCGCCTGATAAAGGCCGTCACGGGCGAAGACGTGGGCAAGTTCTAACCGCAGACACGCCACCTATAGTACAAATCATCATCCGCCGAGGCTCAAGTTTTTCCTTAGAGCACCTCGGCGGATGATGATATTAGAAAGAAAATAAATGGTAGTGAGCTTCCTATGGCTTAAATTCGTTGAACATTTCAATTTCGCTATCAAAACGCGTAATAATTTCATTAATTTGCGGATGGCAACGTTGTACAATAATGGCTATAAACTCTATACTACTCTCGTCACTCCTAACTTCTGCAGCCTTTATGTAGTAGTGTTGTCGCTGCTCATAACCATTAAACCATCGAAGAAAAAGCCGTGCTCTTTGCGCTTGCTGGTTGTTAGCAGTACTACACATATAAAGCAATATCTCGGGGTTCTTATTGAAAAACTCTTCTATAATGCAGATAAGCGTCTGAGGGATTTTCTTGTCATTAGGTGATTTTATGTTTTTTGGATTAGCAAGGTTAAACCAGTACGCTTTATAAAAGGGATTGTTGTCTAAGTCGAAATCTACATGATACTCAATACCAATGTCAGACACAAAAATATATTGCCCATTCTCAAAATGCACATCATAAGGCGACCGCATATTGATAGCTTCTGTATCGAGTCTGTTCATCACTTATACCCAATCAATGTTATAATACCCTGATTCAGCGGCATCCTTCTTACCCTGTTGACGCGCCTGCCACTCAGCTTCCACCTTTTTTTGAAATGCATGTTTTCTCTCTCGTGCTTCTTGCAGCCAGGCAAGGATTTCCTCGCGAGTCCGCATTGTTTCTCTTGTAGGCGTTGTTTCCATAATTTATACGTTTTAGCTGTTTATTCGCGAAGCAAAGATAGTGCAAACCGAATGTAAATAAAAACAAGCTTGCTTGTTATTCTTTACTGAGGTGCAGCCTATCTTCGCGAAGCAAAGATAGT
>ONHN01000018.1:45242-63645 GCA_900317635.1 uncultured Prevotellaceae bacterium
GAAGCAAAGATAGTGCAAACCGAATGTAAATAAAAACAAGCTTGCTTGTTATTCTTTACTGAGGTGCAGCCTATCTTCGCGAAGCAAAGATAGTGCAAATTAGGCAAAACAACAAATTATACGTGCATGGCTGCGCTGAATAAACGAAGATAAAGCAGAGCTTAAAGAGTCGAACCTCAAGTGCAATTATTATTGCAACATGCGTCGGCTGAGGTACCTTACGGGATACCACACCGACACGAAGCCCACGGCCAAGACGGTAAGAAAAATAATAAGGACATCCGTAGCGTGTACGCTGACGGGGTAGGCACTGACGATGAAGCGGTCGGCACTGCCCAGTTGTAACCACCCAAACTGCTGTTGCCCCCAACAGAGCAGCAGGCCCAGCCCGATGCCCAAGGCCGCTCCTATGAGCGTGATGAGGCGCCCTTCGAAAAGGAAGATGCGCACGATGTCGCGCTCCGAAGCGCCCAGATGGCGCAGCGTTTCTACGTCGCGCCGCTTGTCGATGATGAGCATGGAGAGGCTACCTATAATATTAAAGGAAGCAACAAGCACAATGAAGGCTAAAAAGAAGAAGGCAAAAAGCTTCTCTATCTTCATCACGTTGAACGTTTCTTCTTGCTGGTCGTAGCGGTCGAGCACGTTAAACTTTTTGCCTGCCATCTGCTGAAGTTCTTTCTTCACCGCAGCTTCGTCGGCATCGGGCTTGAGCTTCAACGAGAGCGATGTGACGGCTTCGGGTTGTTCAAACAGACGCTGGGCAAAACCAAGTGAACAGAGCAACGTACTGGCATCGTATTTCTGCTGATGCACCTCGAAGCAAACGCCCGTGCTGAGGGCATAGTCAACGTTGATATTCTCGATGGGATTAGAGAGGTTGATGCGCTCGCCTCGGCGCGGCACGCACACTTGTATTTTCCCAAAGTCAACGCCGCCCAGCTCCTGGCAGAGCCCTATGCCAGGAATGGCGTACTCAACGTCACCGTTGTGGAGCTGGTAGCGGCCCGTGCCGTAGAGGATGCTGTCGATGTTGGTAAGGTGGCGAAAGTTGTCGTCAACGCCCTTCAAGCGTATAACGGTGGGGCGTCCTAAGAAGAGCAGCAGCGCGTCGTCTTCCAACCCATAGCTACTAACGCTGACGGCGGAATGCTGAGCCAATTGCCGTAGTGTAGGGTCGTTCTGATCAATAAACTTTCCTTTCGCAGGCACAATCTCTATCTGCGGGTCGAACTGCGTGAAAAGGCTACCTATCAAGTCGCGAAACCCATTAAAACCGCTCATCACGCAGACCATAGCCATCGTAGCGAGGGCCACGCCGCCCACGCTGATACCGCTGATAATGTTGATAGCTCCCACGCGTTTACGCGAAAAGAGATAGCGGCGAGCTATGTAGAAGGGAAAGGACATTGGATAAGTGACGGAGTGACGAGTGACAAGCGCAGTTGAAAACTTGTCACTCGTCACTTCACTATTAACTTTTCAAGAGTTCGTCAATATGGTCGATGTAGTCAAGCGAATCGTCGAGGAAGAATTTCAGTTCGGGCACGATGCGCAGCTGATGGCGCACGCGCTGGCCCAGCTCGTAGCGTATGCCCACACTGTTTTTCTGAATGTTCTCTAATATCTCGGCGGCTCGGTCGGAAGGGAAAACGCTCAGATATACTCTGCAAACGCTCAAGTCGGGCGATATGCGCACGGTGGAGACGCTGACAAGCGTGCCGCGTGTCTGGCTGGTCTGACGCTGGAATATCTCGGAGAGGTCCTTCTGTATCTGGCGCCTGATGCGCTGCTGGCGTGTTGTTTCCATAGGTTCTATATTGCTTTGAGAGTGCAAAATTACAAAAAAAGTGGGGCTACAGGGGGATAAGGGTGAATGTTTTTATGCTTTTATGGGTGCCTCCAGATTGATTTGGTCGAAAGCTACAGCATACGCTGACCAATCCCAGTGCTCCTATACGTACGCTATGTTGTCCTATTTTGCCGTGTGCCTCAAGGCAGAAGAAATACGGCAAAGCAAGAAAGAATAAAATCCTGCACCCCGTCAGAAGTATAACTCTGTCTCGGCAGAGGATTTTCTCTGTCGGGTCAGAGAAAATCCTCTGTCGGGTCAGAGTTTTTTCTCTGACCCGACAGAGTTTTTGCTCTAAAAGGCGGGAGGATGTCCGCCAACGGGATGGAGGATTTTCTCCACCCAGTTGGAGGATTTTCTCCACCCAGTTGGAGGATTTTCTCCAACCAGTTGGAGGATTTTCTCCACCCCGTTGGAGTTTTTGCTCTAAAAGGCGGGAGGATGTCCGCCAACGGGTTGGAGCGTTTGCTCTCTTTTGACACAACGTTCGCAAAACACTTGTCGGCGTTATCAGGGCTGCGGGCTCAAACCTCCTCTTCGTCCAACCTATCGTCCCAGAGATACTTCTTCGTTTCGCGCGCCAAAGTGCCGCTCAGCAGCAGGAGCGAGAGAAGGTTTGGAATAGCCATCAAGGCGTTGAGGCTGTCGGCAATGTTCCATATAAGGTCAAGCCCAACCACGCTGCCTAAAAACACGGCAATGACATACAAAACGCGATAGTACGGCACAATGCGCGCACTGACTAAATACTCGGCTGAACGCTCACCATAATAGCTCCAGCCCAGTATGGTGCTGAGAGAGAAGGAAAGAATGGCCAGCGAAAGAAAGTGCTGTCCGAAAGGCAACTTAGCAAAAGCTACCTTCGTCAGCGCCGCACCGTCGGCACTGCTAATGTCGGGGTAGGCCAATATAGAACTAACAAGCACGATGCCCGTCAGGGCACAAATCACCACGGTGTCCCAAAACGTGCCCGTGCTGGAAACCAGTGCTTGGCGCACTGGATTGCGCGTCTGGGCAGCTGCGGCAATGATGGGCGCACTGCCCATTCCGCTTTCGTTCGAGAAGAGGCCGCGAGCTATGCCATAGCGCGCAGCTATCATCACGCTGGCACCTACAAAGCCGCCGCCCGCTGCCGTCGGCGTGAAGGCTGAAGAAAAGATGAGGCTAATGGCCGCGCCAAGGTAGTGGCGGTTGATTATGAGCAACGCAAGGCAGCCTACCACGTAGAACACAGCCATCAACGGCACCAGTTTGCCACAAACGGAAGCAATGCGCTTCACGCCGCCCAACAAAACAGCGGCTGCCAACAGCGTGACGACCAAGCCCGTCTGCCAATGGGCAATGCCGTAGGTCTCGAACGACAAACTGCTGATAGCATTTGCCTGCACCGTACAACCAATGCCGAAGGCGGCAAAGGCCGTGAAGAAAGCAAACAAAGCGCCTAACCACTTACGGCCCACACCGCGCTCTAAGACGTACATCGGACCGCCCACGAAGCTTCCCCGCTCATCTTTCACACGATACTTCACGGCCAGAAGCGCCTCGCTATATTTTGTAGCTATGCCAAACACACCGCATATCCAGCACCAAAACACGGCACCAGGACCGCCCATCGCAATGGCCAGCGCCACGCCCACGATGTTTCCCGTTCCTATCGTAGCGGCTAAAGCCGTGGCTAAGGCACCAAACTGACTTACTTCGCCCTTGGCTCCCTTGTCGCGCGCTACGGACAGGCGAATGGCCGTCAGTAGCTTCCGCTGCGGAAAACGCAGACGAAAAGAAAGAAACACGTGCGTGCCTAACAGCATAACAATCATAGGCCATCCCCACAGATAGCTATTGATAAGGGAAACAAAATCGTTAAGTGCTTGCATATAATATATGAATTAAAAGGGGAGGAGAAACACGAAGAACACGAATACTTTGACGCTTAGGGGCGGCTACGGCCCCTATTTCTTCCTCACTATGGTCAGACCGTCGCGCAAGGGAAGAATGAGGGTTTCAACACGCTCATCTTTGGCCACGACCTCGTTGAACTGAAGAATACCTTCGGTTTGCGCATCGTGCCGATACTGCTCGTCCACCACGTGCCCGTCCCACAGCGTATTGTCGGCCAAAAGCCACCCGCCAGCGCGCAAACGAGGCAAAACAAGTTCGTAGTAAGCTACGTAGTCGCGCTTGTTGGCATCGATAAACACCAAGTCGAACGTTTCGCTTCGCAGCGGCAATAGTTCCAAAGCGTCGCCTATCACCATTTCTATCGTAGCCGGAAACGGACTGTTCTCAAGCCAAGGCCGCGTGAAAGCCTCTTGCTCATCGTTTATTTCGTACGTCAGAATATGGCTTCCCACTTCCATACCGCTGGCAAGGCTTAAGGCCGAGTAGCCCGTAAAGGTGCCAATCTCTAACACCTGCTGTGGCCTAACCATCTGCGCTATCATCCTAAGCAACTGCCCCTGCAAATGCCCACTGGCCATGCGCGGTCGCAAAAGGGCTGTTTGCGTAGCACGATACAACCTATGCAGATAAGGATGTTCAGCCGTTATGTGGCCAATGACATAATCTTCTAAAGATGCCTCTATACTCATGCCTCCATCAATAGCGCTTCTACAGCCAACCGATAGCTGCCAAGTCCGAAACCACTTATAACGCCCTTGCAGGCTGGTGCTATCAGCGAACGATGCCGAATTTCTTCGCGAGCATATACGTTGCTTATGTGCACCTCCACAACGGGCACGCGCAACGAACGTATGCAATCGGCCAGCGCCAAGCTGGTGTGCGTATAGGCACCCGCATTAAACACCACGCCTTCCGTCCCATCGGCAATCGTAGCTTGCAGGCGGTCGATCAGGCCCCCTTCGCTGTTGCTTTGAAACGCTTCCAGCGTCACGCCTTGAAAGTGCTCTTGAAGCTTGCTGAGGCAATCGTCCATCGTATCGCTCCCATAAATGCCTGGTTCGCGAATGCCAAGGAAGTTTAGGTTAGGACCATTAAGGATAAGTATTTTCTTCATAACTGCGCTTTTATTTATTTGCAGCAAAAGTAATGAAATTCTATCAATAACAAGTTCTCCAAGCGTAATAAAAGGCATTTTTTCCGTATCTTTGCCAAAAATTATACCTTATGCAACGCCAGCTGAAAGAATATGCTTCCTATTTATACCTTGAGCAAGGTCTGTCGGAAAACACGCGCGAGGCTTATTGTCGCGATGTCCGACAGTTTGCCGAATACGTAGAAAAAGAAGATAAAACGCTTGAAAGCATAACGCTTGACGACCTACATCAGTACAGCTTCGTACTGACCGACCTGGGCATCTCGGCGCGCAGTCTGGGGCGCATACATAGCAGTCTGCGCTCCTTCTTCCGCTTCCTGGTGCTGCAAAAATACATTGAAACAGACCCTACCGAACTCTTAGAGAGTCCTAAGAAGACTAAACGCTTGCCCGAGGTTCTTACTATCGAAGAAATCAACGCCATTCAAGCATCCATTGACCTCAGCCAGCCCGAAGGCCATCGCGACCGCGCCATCATCGAAATGCTCTATAGCTGCGGCCTGCGCGTTTCGGAACTATGCAACCTGAAAATATCCGACCTCTTCCTCCGTGAAGACTTCATTCGCGTCAGGGGGAAAGGCAACAAAGAACGCCTTGTGCCCATATCGGCCACAGCAAAACGAGAGTTGGAATTTTGGTTTGCAGAGCGCCAACAGCTCAGCCCGAAAGCAGGCGAAGAGGACTACGTCTTCATTTCGCATCGGCGATGCCAACACCTTTCGCGCATCACGGTATTCCACAACATCAAACGCTACGCCGAAGCGGCGGGCATCAACAAAAACATTTCGCCCCACACCTTCCGCCACAGCTTCGCCACCCACCTGCTGGAAGGCGGTGCCAACCTGCGCGCCATACAGCAAATGCTGGGACACGAAAACATCACCACCACAGAAATCTACACGCACATCGACCGCAACTACCTCCGTCAGCAGCTCATCGAGCATTTTCCACAGTTCTCTTGAGCATCTTTTATTTTTATGAGTAATTCTTTTGTTTTTTTATAAAGATAAAGAATGAAAATACTATGATGCGTATGATAGACTGTGGAAAGTGTAGAAACATTTTTAGCATTTTCCTTGCTCATTACGTTATGCTCTTATAAGCCTTCTTTATGCCCTTTTTATCAACACCGCGCGTTTTCATTAAACTATCTCATTTTATGTATAGTTACGGCTGCGTTATTTAGGGTTATCAACAGGTTGCGAATAAAGTTTGTTGTCTATAAATAGTAGCGATGTTCGCAGTTGAAACGCGGTGGAGAAATGGGGGGATGCAGCGGTATAACGCGGTGTGGATAGTTGATAACTTACAGCCGCTGTTGCGTAGAAGAAGAAGCAGGGTTATCCAACGGTTTTCCACTCGTTATGCCCCCGTTTTCCACAAAGAATGATTACTTTTGCTTGCAAAATACTTTCTCTATGCACAAACTAACGATAGAAGAGCTACATCGTATTTCAGCCGAAGAGTTTCAGGCAGCGCAGAAGTTGCCCGTGGTGGTTGTTTTAGATAACGTGCGCAGCATGCACAACATTGGCAGCGTGTTTCGCACGGCCGATGCCTTTCGCGTAGCGCGCATTTGCCTTTGCGGTATTACGGCCTGTCCGCCCAACAACGAAATTCATAAAACGGCCCTTGGCGCCGAGGATAGCGTGGCGTGGAAGTATTACGAATCAACGCTGCAAGCTATCAGCGATTTAAGGCGCGAGGGCTATTATATATATTGTATAGAGCAAGTGGCCGAAAGCACCAAACTCGATGCACTGCTTGTGCCGCCGCAACAAAAGTTGGCTTTAGTCTTCGGCCACGAAGTGAAGGGTGTTGATGCAGCGGTGGCCAATGCTTGCGACGCAGCTTTAGAGATACAGCAACTTGGCACGAAACATTCGCTCAACGTCTCCGTCAGCGCGGGCATTGTGCTTTGGGAATTTGCCCGCCAGCTGCAATACACGAAGTTGTAGAACACCCCTTTAATCATTCACATTCACCACTACCGCCCCCGTTCTTCGCATATCCTTGTAGGGTATGTTGAGGCTGTCGGCCTCGCGGCGATAGCGACGTTCGTAAAAATCGCTCAAGCCAGTGTCAAGGATGATGGTGTCGGGCCGAAATACGTGCAGTGCTTCGGTTAAGGGGCGGTTCCAGCCACGCACAATGTAGAGGTAGTCTGTTGGCAGTGGCGTTTGTGGTTTGCCTTTGATGCGTTCGTAAAGTAAGCCGATGCGCCGATTACGGAATTGCAGGACATAGTCGGCATAAATCAAATTTTCCGTCATCGTGTCGCCCCGCAATAGGCAAGGCGCGGACAATTGTTCTCTTCGCCAAAACGTGCGCTTCACATAGCCCAACGTGGAGTCGGCACGCTCTATAGCCGTACTCCAAAGATACGACCTTTCTTTCGAAACAATAAGGTGTAGTGCTGGTGCGTGGTAGTTTTGATAGAATACGATTTGCGGTGTGAGTTGGTGCGAACGCCGTGCGCTGATTTCTATGATGAAGCAACCCGTAAGCAGCATCATCATACCTATGGCCTTCCATCGACTATACGCCACCATGCAAGCATACAATAAAACCAATACTGCGTAGGCCATAATCGTTGTTTCCAACGTAGGATAAACCAAGCAACTGGCCCCTGGCAGCGAAGCCACCCACTGCAAACCATCGAATAACGCTTGTAGCAACCAGCTTAAAGCAGCTGCCAGCGGGCCTTGAACCATTGGGAGCATGAAAAACAGTAAAGCCAACAACAGGATAGGGTAGGCCAGCGGAATGGCTATGAGGCTGGCCAGCAACCCATAGACGGGCAGCGTGTGAAAAATGTAAGCTGTCAGGGGTAAGGTGGAAGCAATGGCGCAGAGGCTTACGCCCACAATGCTATAGGCAAAACTAACGAGGCGGTAGGACAAGCGTTGGTACCATTTCTTGCCAAAAAACGGAATGCGAGGCAAGAGGGGATAGAACATCAGTATGCCAGCAACGGAAAGAAACGACAGCTGAAAACCTGTGTCCTCTATCGTCATGGGGGAAATAAGTAGGATGAAGAGGGCCGCGATGCTTAGGTTGTTGATAGAGAAAATGTCGCCGCCAAACAGCATGGTCGTTTGCACCAAGCTGTACATCAAGGCCGCACGAACCAGCGAAGTGGGACAGCCTACGAGGAAAGTGAAGGCCCAGATGCCCACCAGTCCAACGAGGCACAGCGGAATATACAGGTACCTCCTTTCCCGAAACAGCGCAAGAAAGAAGAAGTTGTAGATGCCAAACAAAATGCCAAGGTGTAGGCCGCTTAAGGCTAAGATGTGCGATGTACCTGTTTCGCTGAAAACTTCGCGCACCTCACTGCGCAGCATGCTCTTGTCGCCTAACGTGAGGGCTGATAGCACGGCTAAATCTCGACCAGCGAAATGTTGTTTGTATTGTTCCACCAAGTCTTCCCGTAAGCGCAGGGCGCGCCGCGTCAGGGTCAGCCTTGTTTGGCCCGTTGGCTTCCACGCATTAGCGTAGCAAAAGAGGGTTCCGCTCAAACCTCTTCGACGTTGGATAGCTGCATAATCTGCCTCGCCAGGATTTCCGCTGTTGCGAAGAGCTTGTATCTCGCCATGCAGCAGGAGTTCGTCGCCCACTTTAGGCCGAACGTCTTTCTTCTTCATCAAGCGCGCCTGAATATGGCGCCCAGCATATTTCCCTTGTAAGCCTATTTCGTAGAGCAACGTCTTGGACGTTTCGCGCGGCGAGTTCTCCACAATGCCCACCACCGTTTCCACTTCCTGCGGCCACGGCGTAGCGTCCGTTGGTTTCTGAAGACAATAATCAAATAAGCCTAAGCCCGCAAACGTGCTGACAATGCACACTAAAAAAACGCCGCCACCCTGGCTGCGACCGCCTAAAAACTTTGATGCGACGGCGGCCAACAAGCCTGCAATGAGCGCACCAACAAGGAAAATCCATGGTGCAATGCCTGCTTGATCCTGCAAACCAGCGGCACCTGCCGCCGTTCCAGCCACGAAACCAGTGGCAGGACCCAACAGCGGATTTTCAGTAAACAACTCAAGTAGGGTAGGGCGGTAAGGCATAAAAATTATTATCAAATCTTAAAACCTTTTACCTCGTTTCAAGTTTTGGCAAAGATACGCTATCTTTGCCGAAAACAAAACTTTTATATGACGAACGCACGACTTCTATGGGTTGACGACGAGATAGACCTGCTCAACGTTCACATCATCTTCTTACAAAAGAAAGGCTACGAAGTAACCACCTGTTCCAATGGCACCGACGCCATCGACCTTTGCCGCCAGCGAAGTTTCGACCTCGTGCTGCTCGACGAGAACATGCCAGGGCTTTCGGGTCTTGAAACGCTGGCAGGTATCAAGGCGCAGCAGCCCGACGTGCCCGTCGTGATGGTGACGAAAAACGAGGCCGAAGACCTCATGGACCAAGCCATCGGTTCGCAAATAGCCGACTATCTGCTCAAACCCGTCAACCCTATGCAGATACTCCTCACGTTGAAAAAAAACATTCATCAGCGCGAAATCCTTACAGAGGTGACGCAGACAAACTATCGGCAGGAGTTTATGCAAATAGCCCTCGCCACCGACGATTCGTCCACACCCTCGCAGTGGAAAGAACTCTACAAGCGCCTCGTGCGCTGGGAACTACAGCTGGCCGAAACCGACGGGGCTATGGACGACATGTTGCGCAGTCAGAAGGAAGAAGCCAACTTGGCCTTCGCTAAGTTCATTCGCAAGAACTACGAGAGCTGGCTTACTGAG
This sequence comes from uncultured Prevotellaceae bacterium, assembly GCA_900317635.1. GTDB lineage: Bacteria > Bacteroidota > Bacteroidia > Bacteroidales > Bacteroidaceae > Alloprevotella. The sequence continues at coordinate 54,913 of ONHN01000018.1, forward strand.
CGACCCAAAGGGCTTGTGCTTTCGCCCGATATATTCAAAACGCAGGTCTTTCCCCGTCTTACTGCAGGAAAGAAAGTTTTCCTGCTCGTGCTCGACAATTTCCGCTACGACCAGTGGCGTTGCCTGGCCCCCTTGTTGGCTCCCGACTTCGACATTGACGAAGACCTCTATTTCTCTATTCTCCCCACCGCTACGCAGTATGCGCGCAACGCTATCTTTGCAGGCTTAATGCCGCTGCAAATAAAGGAAATGTATCCCGAACTATGGGTTGACGAAGAGGAGGACGAAGGCAAGAACCTTAACGAGGAGAGCCTAATTCGCAGTCAGTTGCAGCGCTATCGTCGGCGCGAAAGCTTCATCTACAATAAGGTGAACGACTCCGCACAAGCCGACCGCCTCTTGCCCACGCTCCGCACGTTGGGCGACACGCCGCTCTGCGTCCTTGTCATCAACTTCATCGACATCCTTAGCCATGCGCGCACAGAAAGTCGCATGGTGCGCGAACTGGCAGGCGACGAAGCCGCCTACCGCAGCATCACCCTCTCCTGGTTCCGCCACACCGCCGTGCGAGACCTCTTTGCCGCCCTCGCACAGACCGACCGCGACATCATCATCACCACCGACCACGGCTCCATCCGCACGGGCGAACCTTCAAAAGTCATAGGCGACCGCAACGTCAACACCAACCTGCGCTATAAGCTGGGCAAAAACCTAAGCTACAACGCAAAAGAAGTATTCGAAATGCGCGATCCGCGCCGCTTCTTTCTGCCTGCCCCCAACCTCTCCACCACCTACATCTACGCCACCGGTTCGCGCTTCTTTGCCTATCCCAACAACTATAACCACTACGTGCAATACTATCGCAACACCTTCCAGCACGGCGGCATATCAATGGAAGAAATGATGGTGCCCCTCGTCACCCTCCACCCTAAGCACCGTTAGTGGTAGGCCAATGCTTTTATAAATAAGCATAAGCGTAGGTTATAGCTTTAATTAGGTTTTAGCAAAAATCAGATGAGGCTCGCGGAAAGTAGGCAAAGCCTTCTCTTCACAGCACCCTCCTTTTGACAGAAATTTTCAAACGCCTTACGCTTCAGTATCAGAAGCCTTGCTGAAATAAGCGATAGCACGGGCGTGCCTCGTTCTGCCGTTTTCAATATGAGTCCATGCGGGCATGGAATGTTGTCCATCCCCACACTACTTTTTCTTGGAAGCTTTATAGAAACTTTGACAAGGCGCGCAAATATATCCGCGCGGCTTGTTTGCGCATTTTGTGAGGTGTATCGCTTACGTTAAGACAGAGTTTAAGAAGTAAAAAAATGCTTTGTTCGTGATAAATATAGCGAATAAAAACAAGACAACCTTGCAGGGTCAAGAAAAAAGGCTTACCTTTGCCGTTTAACCAATATGCGAACAGAAATGGAAGACCTCCTTCACTTCACGTGGAAGCACCGCCTGCTGCCCGCTGGCACGCTCTATACGCAGCGTGGGCAAGAGCTTGAAGTTATCGACCCCGGCCTACACAACCACCACGCAGGCCCCGACTTCTTCGGTGCCAAGGTGCGCATAGGCGGCCTGCTATGGGCAGGCAGTGTGGAAATTCACGAGCGCGCGTCGGACTGGATGCGCCACGGCCACCATACCGACCCCGCCTACGACAACGTCGTGTTGCACGTAGCTTCCGAGATAGACTGCGACGTGAAGACGCAAAGCGGCTTGCAGCCCGAGCAATTCCAGCTGGGCGTGCCGCCCGAAATCATTGCCAACTACGAAGAACTGCGCGCCACCGAGACCTATCCGCCCTGCTATCGCATCATCCCCCACTTGCCTCAACTGAAGCAGCACGCTTGGCTCAGCGCCCTAACCACCGAGCGTTTGGCCGAAAAGACGCAGCGCGTGGAAACCTATTTGCAGCGCTACGACGGCGACTGGGAGCGTGCGGCTTTCATCATGTTGGCTCGCAACTTCGGCTTTGGCGTGAACAGCGATGCTTTCGAGGCGTGGGCCGAAACCATTTCACTCAGTGCTGTCGGGAAACACCGCGACAATGTGCTGCAAGTGGAGGCCTTCTTCTTCGGGCAGGCAGGCTTGTTAGGAAAAGACTTCGTTCCCGAAGAGCGTCAAGACGACTACTTCCGGCAGCTACGCGGCGAATACGAGTTTCTGCAAAACAAGTTCTCGCTGCAACCCGTTGACCCGCACAGCTGGAAATTCCTGCGCATGCGTCCCCAAAACTTCCCGCATATACGCCTCTCGCAACTCACGGACCTCTACTGCCGCCAGGCTGCCGACTTCTCGCGCTTAGTGGGTACGCGCGACACGGCCGAGCTGCAACGCCTGCTCACGGCGCAATGCACGCCCTACTGGGAAACACACTACAGTTTCGGCACGCAGAGCGCTCGCCGCGCCAAGACGTTGCAACGCGGCAGCATTGACCTGCTGGTCATCAACACCGTGGCTCCCCTGCTCTTTGCCTACGGTCGTGCGCAGGCCGACGAAGAACTTTGCGAACGCGCTTTCTGCCTGCTTGAAAGCACACGAGCAGAGAGCAACTACATCACGCGCTCGTGGGAGGCGGCAGGCATCCGCGCCGCCCACGCTGCCGACTCGCAAGCCCTCTATCGGCTGAAAAACGCCTACTGCGACCGCCGCGACTGCCTGCGCTGTCGTTTTGGTGCAGAATACTTGAGATATAGACACAGCTTATGACAACGAACTTCATCTTTGAGCTACCCATGCGCGTTCGCGACTACGAATGCGACTTGCAGGGCATCGTGAACAATGCCGTCTATCAGCACTACACCGAACATTGCCGCAACGAGTTTATGCGCCAGCGCCTAATTGGCCTTGAAACGCTGCACGAACGCGGCATCGACACGGTAGTGGCTCGCGTAGAGATAAACTTTAAGTCACCGCTCCGCCCAGGCGACAACTTTGTGGTGCGCTTAGCCGTAGAGAAAGAGGGCATTAAGTACGTCTTTACGCAAGATATCTTCCGCCCCGCCGACCAGAAGCTTTGCGCCCGTGCCACGACGACAGTGGTATGCCTCGTAAACGGGCGATTAGGACAATGTCCCGAACTCGATACGCTCCTCCCCCAACCATAAAACGCCAATGCCAACCGAAACAACCTACATGCTGGCCCTGACCTTCCTGCAAGGTTTGAGTTACGCCCAGCAACTGCGCAGTTTGCAGCACTACGGCACGGCCGAAGCCCTCTTTGCCGACACTCATCCACAAGAGCCACGTCTGCGCGAGGCACTGGCAGGTCGCAGTGAGGCTCTCCGCCGTGCGGAAAAGGAACTGGCCTATGGGATAGACATCCACGCCCATCGTGGTGCCTTGGACAATAACGTGAGCACTGTGGGGGTGTTGGCTCACGGTCTTGATAGGATATATCCAGCTCAGCATCGCGAAACGGCTCGTCGCATGGTCCATGAGGGAGGGGGCCTACTGACGGAATATCCCATTGGAACCACGCCCGAACGCGGCAACTTCGTGCGCCGAAACCGCATCGTGGCAGGTTTGGCCGATGCTACAATCGTAGTGGAAAGCGCGGAAAAAGGCGGTGCCCTCATCACAGCGCAATTGGCACAAGACTACAACCGCGACGTCTTTGCCTACCCTGGACGCACAACCGACATCTATTCTATCGGTTGTAACAATCTCATAAAAAATAACTGTGCTGCCCTCATCACTTCAGCCGAAGACTTTGCCTTAGCAGCCCGGTGGATTGACGAAAAGCCTAAAGACAAAGCAACCCCCATTCAGCGCGAACTCTTCCCCGAACTGAACGAAGAGGAAACACTCGTTGTCAAAAGCTTGGTGGACGAGAATAGCAAGCCCATCAGCCTAATCGTTAGCGAAACGCAAATGGCCTTCAACCGCGTTAGTATTGTTTTGGGTCGCTTAGAGCTGAAGGGCCTCGTGAAAGGATTGCCTGGCGGAATGTATCGGCTGCTGAGGTAGGGTCATCATCCAAAAGGATATAAGAACGCGCGTACAAACTTTAACGTGGGGTTTGCACGCGCGTTCTTATATATGAAGAAAGTTTATTCGTAAATTTTAGCTTCGCGGCGTCCTTTCAGCACTTCTAAGGCGTTACTGGCCAAGGCCTGCATCTCGTCTTCGCCAGGATAGCAATAGACTGGGGCTAAGAACTTGATGCGCTCGCGCAAGCGCGGAATGAGATATTGCGAGCGAGCCAAACCGCCCGTCAGCAAAATAGCATCTACCTTGCCAAACAATACGGCTCCTTCGGCTACGATGTTTTTTGCCGTATGGTATATCATGGCATCTACAATCAGTTCGGCTTGCTTATCGCCCTTGGCAATGCGCTTTTCTATCTCGCGCATATCGTTTGTTCCCAAATGAGCTGTTAAGCCAGCCTGACCAGCTATGCGCTTGAGTAATTGTTCCTCGGTATAACGGCCGCTGAAGCAGAGGCGGATGAGGTCGGCAGCGGGCAAGGAGCCTGCACGTTCGGGCGAGAAGGGACCTTCGCCGTCGAGGGCATTGTTGGCATCAATGGCTCGTCCTTTCTCGTGGGCAGCAATGCTAATACCTCCGCCTAAGTGGCAGATAATGAGGTTTAGTTCTTCGTAAGTCTTACCAATCTCCATGGCAAAACGGCGGGCAATGGCACGTTGGTTGAGGGCATGCCAAATGCAAATGCGCGGCATCAAGGGCGAACCGCTAACACGTGCATAGTCGCAGAGTTCATCTACTACGCCAGGGTCGGCTATGAAACTCCGACAGCCAGGAATGCTTCGAGCTATTTCGTAGGCTATGAGGCAACCTAAGTCGCAAGCGTGCTTGTGGACGGCTTCGCGCGTGTCGGACAGCATCTTGCGATTGATTTCATACACACCACCAGCCAAGGGCTTAGCCAATCCGCCACGTCCGATGACGGCATCGAAATCAAGAGGTATGTTCATCTGTCGCAACTCGGACAAGACAAGTTCCTTACGGAAATCGTATTGTTCGGTTACATCGTCAAACTTCTCTAATTCTTCAGCACTGTGCGCTATGTTGCGCAAAAGGACAGGACTTTCGTTTTCATAAACAGCAATCTTGGTTGACGTCGAACCAGGATTGATTGCCAATATATGCATCGTTGCCATAAACGAACTATTCAGAAATAAATGTTGAGTCGTAATATTGTATCATGGCCATCATCAGCGACAGTTCTTTTGATTGTGGCGTGTCGTTGCGCGAACTGATAACAACGGGAACTTTCGTTCCGCACAGGACGTTGGCTGTTTCGCTTCCCAACATGATACAGGTCTTATACAATAAGTTGGCCGACGTGATGTCGGGGCAAATAAAGGCGTTGGCACCCGTAGGCCGACCATCTTTCGAAGGAGTATGAAGGGGCGAGACAATACCTTTGTGCTCTGCCGCAGCCGCATCAAGAGCGGTTTGGAAATCCAGTGGACCATCGATGATGATGTCTTCTGAAAACTCTTCCTTCAACTGTGCATAATAGCCCGTATAGGGGAAATGGCGCTCGTCCGTCTTCTCGCTGCAATGCAGCAGGGCTATGCGGGGTTGGAGACCCAACTGCCGCAATATCTTAGCGGCATTGCGCACCTGATTGCGCATCTCCTCCAAACCTGGTTGGGGAAGAATGGCGGGGTCGGTAATAAGTAAAGGAGTTCCCTTTCCTGCACACGGGAAAGGATTGGAGACAAGTGCTAAATGGTGCAAGGTATGCCCTGGTAATACCAACGGCCTCGGTCTAACCACCACAGCATGCATCACCTGGTCTGTACGGCACGAACCCTTCATCAAAATATCTGCCTCACCTTTCACCACTGCCTCGTGCGCTGTTTCAGCATCCTGGAACATAATGCACATTCTTTGGGTGAGGAGGGGGGGGAGGGAGGTGGGGGGGAGAGGGCCGGCGAGGGCGATGCGGGGGGTGGGGTCTTGCGTTTGGAGGGTGGAGAGACGGTGGGTGAGGAGGGTGCGAAGGGTGGGGGTGGTTTCGGCGGTGGGGGGCGTTTTCATTGTATCGGATGAAGGTTTGCAGGTGCAAATATAGGGAGGGAAAAAAGTAATTGCAAATTTTTGGGGAAGTTTTTTTTGCAGGGGGGAAAAAACGGGGGGACACTCTCTTCCTCTTGTCTCTCTCGCCTTATATTGAAGTCCCTCTCTATCCAAGTTGAAGTTCCTCTCTATCCAAGTTGGAGCCCCTCTCTATCCAAGTTGAAATCCCTCTCTATCCAAGTTGAAGTCCCTCTCTATCCCTTGCTCCTCTCTCCCCTAAGGGGGGCGAGAGGGGAGTGGGAACTAAAAGCGCGGTGGGTTTTCTGCGGGCGGGATGACGACGGGTAATAAGGCTGCACCCAGTTCGCGGCGCACATCGGCCCAGCGTTCTTGCATCTTTTGAAGGCGCGCACTAACAACTTTGCATCGCTGAGGTGCGAGAGCGTTCGACTGACGCTTTCGGCCTCCGACGTGGCCTTGCCGAGTTCTTTAGTAAGCTTGTCTATTTGTGCTGATAGCTGAGCAGATTTTTTTAAGTCTTTGTCTACGTCCCGCGCTTTGTCGCGCTCAGCAGTTACCTGCGCAATCTTTGCCCGCAGTTTTTCTATTGCCTGCGTTGACTGTGCAGTATTTGACACTATGTTTATAATGACTTCTTCAGAAATGCGGGCCATGTTTCTTGTTGTTTAGAGAAAAAATTATCTTTGCCGTGCAAACAAACCTTATTTTGTATGATTTACTTTCTTTACGGCATCTTCCTTATCTTGCTCTGCGTGGCCGTGGCCGTGGGCGTGGTGGGCGGTACGATTAGTGGGTTTGCGCAAGTCCACCGCGAACGCCAACGTGCCAGGGAACTTTCCTTGCAAGGAAAAATAGAGCGCGCACAGCAAAAAATCAAAGAGGCTGAAGAGGCACGACGCGAAGCAGCTGCGAAAGAAGCTGGCGAGGCTCTGCAACATCCTGAACGCTTCGACTCCTTCGAGAAATGGCAGCAAGCTACGCGGCCTTTCTATGAGGGTCTTTTGGATATTGATAAAATTACAACTCCAGAAGTAGAGGCTCTCTATCGCAAGCAATGGGTAGAAGCTCGAAGGAAAGCCGGCAAACTCTGAAAATTCCTTATTACTTTATCCCGCTGCAAAGTTCCGAAACTTTTTAGCGCGAAAAAACTTCAACTGCAAAAACGGACAAACTATGTTTTATTTAGGTTTTGCCACCGGCATACTATTTATAGCCTTTATAGGTTATAAGGTGTGGACGGCACCAGAGCCACCCGCGTGGAGAAAGAAAGGAGCGAAAAGAAAATGAACGATGCACTCGGTGAATTTCTGCTTGGCTATTTCACGGCCCTGATTCTCGGTGCACTGCTCGCGCTCTTCGTCTCGTTCTTCGTTGCGCCCGTTGCCGCCGCCGCGATAGAGATATACTGGCGCATGTTCCCAGAAAGGAAAGAGGCGCGCCGGCGCGCCGCTGAGGGGTGCGACGATGAAAGTGACGATACACCACACTCCGTAATTCCCTCTATAAGCGAAGAGGAGCGTGCCTGGCGCGAGATGCTCCTAAAGTCGCGCGATCCAAACGACTACGAAACGTACGAGGAATGGTACGAAGTGCTTACCAGCTGCGGCGAAAAAGACCCCTCGCCCGAAGCAGAGGCAAACCTACGCCGTCAATGGGTTGAGGAGAGAAAGAAGGGAAAGAAAAGATGATTTACTTTCTTTACGGTATCTTCTTTATCTTGCTCTGCGTGGCCGTGGCCGTGGGCGTGGTGGGCGGTACGATTAGTGGCCTTATCGAGGGACGCCGCCGCCGTAAGAACCTCGAGCGCGTGGCCGCCGAAGAAAAAGCGAAGCGGGAACGGACGCTGGCGATAATTGCCGAGATTAAAGATACCGCGCGAAAAGTGAATATTTCGCAGATTGCTTTAGAACATCCGGAAGATTTTAAGACCTTCGAGGAGTGGATTAGCGTGGTTTTAGTGGAAACGAAACCATCTGATCTTTCACCAGAGCAAGAGGCTTCATACCGCCGCACCTGGCTTAAGGCTCAAAAACGATAATCCTTTCCCGCTGCAAAGTTCCGAAACTTTTTAGCGCGAAAAAACTTCAACTGCAAAAACGGACAAATTGTGTTTTATTTAGGTTTCGCCGCCGGTGTGGCGTTGTTGGCATGGTGCGGTGCGCGCTGCGCACCATGCTTAACCGCGTACCGCGAGGAGCGTAGCGACGAGTGGTGCGCGGATAGTGCGCAACGGATGAAGCGGTGCGCAGCGCGTACCGCACATTAAGAAGAATAGGTTGTGTTGCAAAGAGGACTTGCAACGTGCAGTACGCTCCGCGCACTGGCAACAACGCCTCACACCTTCCGCCACGCCCTGGACGAAGAGCTGACCCACGCCGCCCGCCGCCGCGCCGTCGCGCAGCTGAAGGCGCTCTTCAGTGGCGGCGGAAGGTTCTACGACCGTAAGAACGCTAAAACCCCTTTGACGCCAGGCGAGCAAAAGGCCGTAGGGCGCATCCTGGCCGCCTGCGGTGCAGCCGAACCCGTAGAGTTTGACGCTTACACGGAATTGTTCGATTTTTCCTTACGGCTTTCCTACGAATAACCGCCCAATAAGTTTGGAAGTCAACGTTGGACTCCGCTCATAATACATAACTCCTACTCGGGGGTAAATTTTTTCCTACCCGACGGAAAATTTTTTCCTACCCGACGGAAAACTTTTTCCCACCCGACGGAGAATTT
>ONHN01000055.1 GCA_900317635.1 uncultured Prevotellaceae bacterium
GCTTCATCCGTTGCGCACTATCCGCGCACCACTCGTCGCTACGCTCCTCGCGGTACGCGGTTAAGCAAGATGTGGTACGCTTCGCGCACCATTTTTCCCCCCCCGTATCACAACTACCGAAACTTGAATTAAATAATATAGCATATGTAGCCAGCAGCGGCAAGTTGCATGATGATAATCATGGGAATGCCATAGCGAAACTTCTTGTGCTGCGTTTTGTGGTGCCATACCTTCATGCCGAGCCATGCGCCGAGGCTCCCGCCTAATGCCGCTAATAGCAGGAGCGTGGTTTCTGCTATGCGCCACTGGCCGCGTTTGGCTTTCCACTTGTCTATGCCATAGGCGATGAACGCCACGGCATTGATAGCAGCAAGATAACAGAGAAGTAGGAGCAGAAGCTGGTGTGAGTTCATAGCAATTTCTGATAAGCTAACCGTTTGTCGCCCGAGGCAAGGAAGATGATGCCGCAATAGCGGAAGCCGTGTTTCTGCAGCAGGTGTTGCATGATGCGGTTGTCTCGGTGCGTGTCGATGCGCAGGTTGTCGGTTTGCGAAAAGGCGAAACTAACGATGCTGCTGAAGATGCCGCAGCTCTCGGACGTACTGGCTATGCGGTGAAGGACTTGGTAAGGCCGCTTATCGTCCGCCCACGCGCCGCCTTCAATGTGGGCATACGTTGGTTCGGGCGACGGCAGCAGAGCGAAGTAGGCCACGATCCTTTCGTCGTCCTCTACGACGAAGGCTCCCCCGCATCGTGCATCCTCGCCCACGACCTCAAGCGTAGGATACTCTTCGGACCATTGTGCGGGGTTTCCTGCCTGACGCATGGTGGCTTTGGCTGCGGCAAAGACGTTCATGATGGCCTCACCTTCGTAGGGCAATGAGGCGGGGCGAATGGTGCGGCGTGGTGAAGGCATAGAGGGGGGGTGGCTGGAGGATACAGAATGGTGGCTACTGCAATTGATGCTGCGTTCAGGGCAACTATTTTTGCTCGTAGGGTGCCCTAAGTTTCTTCGGCAAGTTGGACACGACAAGCTCGTAGGACTGTTCAATCCACTGCTTTATAAGCGTTTCATCTATCTGTTCAAGATAGATGTCGTTCCAATGTGTTTTGTTCAGGTGATAGGCTGGGCGCACACCGTCGTAGTGCTGCTTTAGTGCTTGTCCCGTTTCAGGCGGCAACTTCACAGCGCATGTGGGCTCGGGTGCTTCAAGCCAGATGTGGAGGAATATCTTTCCTTCGATACGAAAAATGAGCCAATCGGGGCCGTAGGGCATGTCTTCTTTACAACCTGGCAGGCTGAGTGCGTGGTTACGCACGTCTTCAATGTTCATCATGTCTCACGTCAATGTTCTTGCTTTAAGGGTGCAATGAATTTTGCACAAAGATAGCGATATTTATCCGAAAAGTTTTCAAGCTTCCGCCCTTTTGCCGTAAGTTTCCGTAAAAGTGGTTGAAGAATCCGTAAAACGTGTAAGTCGTTTTTGCGTGAGAGGTCGTAACTTTGCAGTCGTAAAGTAAACAGCAAGTAAGATGGACTACGTAAAACTTGGAAACTCCGACCTTCGCGTTTCGCGCATTTGTCTGGGCTGTATGGGCTTCGGCGATGCCAGCATCGGTCAGCACTCTTGGACCATAGGCGAAGAGCCTACGCGCCAGATTATTCACCGCTCGCTGGAGCTCGGTGTGAACTTCTTCGATACGGCCATTGCCTATCAACTGGGGACCTCGGAGCAGTTCGTGGGGCGCGCACTGCGCGATATGGCGCGGCGCGAGGACGTGGTGGTGGCTACGAAGTTCCTGCCGCGTACGGCGGAAGAAATTCAGCAAGGCATCGATGGACGTCAGCACGTTCTTAATAGTATCAACAGCAGTTTGCAACACCTTGGCATGGATTATGTTGACTTGTACATCTACCACATTTGGGACTACAAGACGCCTGCCGAGGAAATCCTCGAGGGCATGAACGAAGCTGTTCTGTCGGGCAAAGCGCGCTACATCGGCATTGCCAATGCCTACGCCTATCAGGTGGCAAAGCTCAATGCGCTGGCCCAGCAACGTGGGTGGGCAAAGTTCATCAGCGTGCAAAACCACTACAACCTCATTATGCGCGAGGAGGAGCGCGAGATGATGCCCTTCTGTCGCGAGGACAACATCGCCCTGACGCCCTACAGCGCGCTGGCCTCTGGCAAACTGGCCAAGCGTCCAGGCGAGACGTCAAAGCGACAGCAGGAGGACGCGTTCATGCACTTTAAGTACGATGCTACGGCTCAGCAGGATAACCGCATCGTGGAGCGCGTGGTGGAACTGGCAGACCGCTATGGCGTGGACATGACACAGATTTCGCTGGCGTGGCTCCTGACCAAAGTGGAGGCTCCTATCGTGGGGGCTACGAAGCTTAGCCACATCGAAGGGGCCGCGAAAGCACTCAGCGTGAAGTTGACACCCAGCGACATCAAGTATCTCGAAGAGCCCTACGTGCCCCACAACCTTTCGGGCGTTATGGCTGTGAACAAACCCGTCATGGAAGAAGAACCCGTTTGGGTGGCCGCAAGCAAGAATAAGTAAACTTCATACAAACTACAACATGAAAAGAAACATTGGACAGAAGCTGGCACTCTATCCTACGCCTGCCACAGTCGTAGGGACTGTTAAAGACGAGGGACGCGTCAACTGGTTGCTCGTTGCCCACGTGGGCATCGTCAGCCACTCGAAACTCTTGCTGAGCGTTCACTCTTCCCACCACAGCGTGAAAGCTATCGATACGCAGCGAAAACTCTCCGTCAACATCATCGACGAGGCCTTCGTCGCTGCTGCCGACTACACGGGCACCGTGAGTGGGGCCAAGGCGGATAAGTCGGCCATTTTCCCCTACCACCTCGGCGAAGCTGGCATGCCCGTCATTGAGCAATCACCGCTGACGATGGAGTGTGAAGTCGTTGACACCTACGAGATTGACGGTTTCAAGAATTATGTCTGCACCATCCTCAATACGTATGTTGATGAGGATAAGCTCGACGAGAAAGGTAAGCCCGACTACGCCAAACTGAAACCCGTGCTCTTCGAGATGCCTACCTACAAGTATCTGCGCACGGGCGACGTCATTGGCGATTGCGTCAAACTGGGCAAAGCCTACGGCGAGACGCTATAAGAAGGCTTGTCCTGAAAGCACACATGTAGCCACGCTAAGCCCCAGCCCACACCGCTTGCTGCGAAAGAGTAGCAATTTGTGGGCTGGGGCAAGTTTTTCGGCATAAAAATTGCAGTGTTTTAGATAAATGTTAACTTTGCTGCCCAAGCCCGCAAGAAACGTTGGAAGTGTATTTTATGAAGCACCGCACCCTATCTCTGCTCGTCATTATCTTGTTCTCAGCCTTTATGTGCCTGCTTTCGGCGGTTCAGCCGTGGACGGGCGACGATGCTGAGTACATGTTCATGGCCAGTGGCGAGGGCTTCGACATGACCGATACGCCCGTGCGCACGCTGGGCGATGTACTCTCGTCGCAATGGCTGCACTATTTCAGCGTCAACGGCCGCACGCCCGCCCACTTGTTGGTGCAAGCGTTTTGCGGCGTGTGGGGCGCGCAGGCCTTTGCCGTGTGCAATGGTGTGGTTTATACCCTTTTCTTGCTTTTATTGCTCCGCCTGCTTCGTATCTCGCTGGATAGGGTAGGGCTTGTTGTGGGCGTGGTGTCGGCAGTGGCTGTGACGTTTGGCACGCGCTATGGGCCTGCATGTCAGGTGAACTACGTGTGGATGTTCACGCTCGTGCTGGCCTTCATGCTCTTGCTTAGGCGTTGGCTCAGTGGGCGCAAGGCCGTTAGCTGGTGGGCTTGGCCGCTCTTCGCGCTCGCAGGCATTGCGGGCGGTTGGACGCAAGAGGGGCTTTCGCTCGGCCTGCTCTTTGCCTTCTTCTGTTTTTTCGTAGTCGGTCGCTTCCATCTAAAAGCTGATGGCTTTGACGATGTTGGCCTCCCTGCCACAGCTTCGTGGCGCGGTGCGGCATTTTGGCTTATGCTGATGGGCTTTGCCATCGGCACGTTGCTCATTGTGGCTTCGCCTGCCGCGTGGACGCGTCTGGCGGGGCTGGGCGATGCGCCGCAGCTCATACCCGTGTGGAGGGGTTGGCTGATGGGGCTGCGTATGTTTTGGGTGCTGACGGCCTATATCGTATATTGTGTGGCGTGGCGCAAGATGTCGTGGCGGCAGGTGTTACACCCCATTCGTTTCAGCTTGGCGGCAATGGCTGCCTTGTTGCTGATGAATGCCGTTGTAGGCGTGATGTCATACCGTCAATTCTTCGGTGTAGAGCTGTTGAGTATCATTGCATTATTCAGCTTGTTGCGAGCTGAGGTTCAACCGGCCTCTGCCTCCGTTCGCGTCCTTTTCGTCGTGCTTTTCCTTGGTGCTATAGTTATTGGTGCGGGGCGTTGGCGCGCAGTGCTGCGGGAGCGCGTGCGCTACGATGAGCTGGCTGCGAAAGTCCAGCTCCGCACGTTGCCCGACGGCACAAGCACGCTGTATCTTTCGGAAACAGAACTGCAAGATGCAACCGCCGACAGAGCGGCCATAGTTGCGATAGCGCGACAAAAAACGCGAGCGCTCGGCAGGAGCGTTCGCGTAGAATAGCTCTCTCGCAGCCCCTCTCTCTCGCAGCCTCTCTCTCTCGCAGCCTCTCTCTCCCCCGTCCCCTCTCTCCCCGAAAGGGCGAGAGGGGAGTAGATAGTAGCCTGCGTTAAGCATTAAGCGCTGCTCAGCTGCGTTGTTCAGTATGTTGCGTTGTCAACGCAACATAACTATAGCGGCAATGGTAACCCACCTCCCTCCCTTTTGGGGAGGGTTGGGGTGGGACTTCTCCTTATTCCTCTGCGTTCTCATCTTTGCGCGAGCGTAGGCTGTCGCGCTTGTTGTCGAGGCGTCGGAGGATGAAGTTGAAGGCTTCGAGGCCCGAGAGGACAAGGATGGTGGCCGCTGCCGAAAGGGCGTAGAGGCCGCCGCCGCAGGCCAGGCCGATGGCTGCCGTGACCCAAAGGCCGGCAGCGGTTGTCAGGCCGCGCACGACGTTTTTGCTCTTGTGGAAGATAATGGTGCCGGCACCTATGAAGCCAATGCCGCTGACCACCTGGGCGGCCACGCGCGAAACGTCCCAGCGGTGCGCCTCAGTGGTCGTAGCTCCTTCAAAGCCGTAGGCCGAAACAATCATAAAGAGGGCGGAACCCAAGGCTACGAGGAAGTGGGTGCGGAAACCCGCTTCCTTGGCGCGATATTCGCGCTCGAGGCCTATCAGGCCGCCTAAGAGGGCGGCTACAAAGATGCGCAGGATGAACTCTAACGTCATGTTGTCCATTGTTTCGGGGACGGAAGTTTAGGCGTGTACGTAGGTGCCGATGTTCTCGCCGCTGAGCACGCGTCGCAGGTTGCCGGGCGTGTCCATGTCGAAGACGTAGATGGGCAGGCCGTTCTCGCGGGCCATCGTTATGGCGGAGAGATCCATGACGCGCAGGCCGCGCTGCAGCACTTCGTCGTAGCTTATCTCGTCGAACTTCACGGCGGAGGGGTCTTTCTCGGGGTCGGCGGTGTAGACGCCGTCAACGCGTGTGCCTTTCAGCATCACGTCGGCCTCGATTTCTATGCCGCGCAGCGTGGAGCCCGTGTCGGTGGTGAAATAGGGGTTGCCCGTTCCTGCGGAGCAAATGACCACTTCGCCGCGTTCCAGGGCTTCAATGGCTTTCCATTTCGAGTAGAACTCGCCAATGGGCTCCATGCGGATGGCGGTGAGCACGCGGCTCTTCACGCCGATAGCACCCAGTGCGGAGGAGAGAGCCAGGGAGTTGATGACCGTGGCGCACATGCCCATCTGGTCGCCTTTCACGCGGTCGAAGCCTTTGCCGGCTCCTTGCAGGCCGCGAAAGATGTTGCCGCCGCCGATGACGATGCCCACTTGCACGCCGGCTTCAACGATTTCCTTGATTTGCGCCGCATAGTCGGCGAGGCGCTGCGTGTCGATGCCGTGGCCTTGCCCGCCCGCTAAGCTTTCGCCGCTGAGCTTTAGCAGAATTCTCTTGAACTTTTCCATAATAAGATGTTGGGGTTAGATTATTTTTCGCAAAGGTAATAGTTTTTGCGCGTAACGCCGGCATTTCCGCGCCGAAAGTTTCTCGTAGTTCGTGGGAGGCTCTTCGTAATTAGTCTTTGCGCGTCGAGCAAATTCCATACGGGGATGGAATTTTTTCCATCCCCGCATGGACTCGAGTCCATCCCCGCATGGAATTTTTTCCATGCCCGCATGGAATTTCGCGGAAGGCTTTCGGACAACGAACAAGGCCAAGCGCAGTAAGTGCGCCTGGCCTTTGAGTTAACAATCACTAAGCCTCTTGTAAGCTAATGATGTGTAGTTTGTTATCAGCTTATTGCTGGGGAGCCTGCATGGTGAAGGTGAGGAAGACTTGGTAGGTCTTGTTGTTGCTGCTTTCCTTCACGTTGCCGTTGAGCACGAGTACGCAGTAGTTGCCATCGAAGCGAACGGTTGCGCCGTCGCCGTCGAAGGGATTTTCCATATCGTCTTCATACCAGGTGTAGCTGAAGGTTCCGTTGCTCTGATTCTGCCATTTCCAGTCGCCCATGCAGATGTCGTCGCCAAAGTCGATGGCGAAGCTGCCGCGCTTGGTGAAGACTACTTTCTCGATGGCGTCACCATGCTTAAGGAGGTCGTCGCGGATGTCGAGGTTTTGCTCGTTGTAGAGGTAGTCGGAGATTTCCTTGAGGTTGGCGTGGTTCCAACTCTTAGCTACATTTGTGCCAGGCTTGCCGTTTTCGTAGGGCGTGTAGAGGAGGTTGGTTTTCACGACTTTCCACGTGCGGCAGAGGTTGCCCTCGGTGGTACCGTTAGCCATGATTTTCAGTTCGTTGCCGAAGAGGGTGACGGCCTGCAGGATTTGGGGCACGGTGAGGGTGACTGAGGCCGTGTTGCCTTGTGCGCTGTTGACGGTGAAGACGAATTCGCCGCCGTTGACGATGAAGTTGCCTTCTGCGCTCACGGTGTAGTCGCCGATGACCCATTCAAATTCAATGTCGCCGACAGCTTCGGTGCGGATGCGGCGGAACTTGCTGTTAGCGGGGATGATGGTCTTGTTGACTTTACCTACGAAGACGCCGCCTTCCGAGAATTCGGCTCTTTCAATATACAAGTTGCTGGGCTTGTCGAGCTGTACGCCGTTTTGCGTAGCGGGCTGGTCAAGGAACACGAACTTCTGTGCTGAGCCCACGAGCTTCGGCTGAGGCAGGTTTGTTGCGGGAGCGTCGTCGTCGCTGTCGCTACCGCAGCTGTTGAACGTGAGTGCGCCGAGTGCGAGGGCGCAAACCATAAAGAGATACTTTTTCATTTTTCTCTGTGTTGTTGGTTAATAGTTAGTTATGTGGTTTTATATTGGGCGATGTTTAGAAGCAGCGGAAGCCTACGCGGAGGCTGAGTACGGGATATACTTTCAGCTTTTCTACCACCTTCATGACGTCGTAGACGTCGTCGTCGCCGTCGTAGCCCGTAGCGGGATTTTCCTTGAAGTCGTCTTTCGTGAAGGTTACCCATTCGCTCTTGTCGGTGATGGTCTTGTCGTCGTTGATGATTTGGTCGAACTTCCACACCTGGAGCTTGGGTTTGCCCCAGAACTGCACGCCGAGGTCGAAGTTGACGCTGCAAAGCTTTTTGGGGATGTCGCGTCCGAAACCGATGCCGAGGTAGGGACGGAAGCTGTTGACTTTCACGCGGCCTTTCACGTTACCTTCGGGGTCGGTGCCGATCATCTTTTTCAGCGAGGGGTCGCCCAGGCTGATGGTTCCGGTGCCATAGTCAACGGGTAGGATGCCTGGCAGCGGAGAGGTGACGTTCTTCAGCGTGAGCGCGTCGCCGCTACCGATGTAGAAACCTGCCGTCACGTGGAAGGACGAGGATTTGGGTGCGGGATAGACGTCGAAGAGCATCTTGAAGGCTCCGAGGTGGGTCTTGAACTCGCCTTTGGCTGTGTAGTCGTTGCCTTTGTACTTATAGTCAAATTCTTTTTTGTACTTGAACTTAGGCACGATGCCATAGCCCACGCGGATACCGAGATAGTTGGTGCAAGGTACGGCCACATCGAAGCTGGGCAGTCCGTCGGTACCTACGCCGATGCCTGCACTGAGGTGGTTGAAGAGGTTCTTGTCCTGAGCCACGGCCGTTAGGCTGAATGTGAGCGCAACGGCAAAGAGGAGAAATTTTTGACCTATAGCTCATTTTGCAGGCTAAAACCCCACTCAAAGTCCGATAAACACAGGTGTTCCGAGCAATCAAGCTACCTTGAGCGATAAATCGACGGTTG
>ONHN01000043.1 GCA_900317635.1 uncultured Prevotellaceae bacterium
AAAAGTTACGCTGCTTCTTTGTCCATGGAAACTTTTCATAGAGCACCGACGCAAACTTTATTTCTTTCGCGTCAGCGGGTGCAAAAGTACAACATTCCACAGATACCAACCAAACTTTTTGCAAAAAAAATCTCTCTTCTTTGAAAAAACTTGCGATTTGAGGGATTTGAGGGACTGAGCGGACGTGAATTGCTATCCGTGGCTGTCAAAACAAGGGAGTTTTGCAGGACAGAGCGACCAACGGAGACAAGAGGGGAATGTACGTGGCAGCGCGAGCGAGAGTATATATATAATATTGTACGCGCGAGGGGAGTGTCGTTGAGATGTGGGGACGAAGAGGGCATAACCAGGTACGCAGGCGGCTCGCCTGCATACGTCGGCGCAGTTTCCTGGGAGCGCGGGCGCCTCGCCCGCACTAATCGCTGCGACAGCAGCGAAGGTTTGGGATGATGAGTTCGTTACCGGTAGAATGCGCTGCTGACGCAGCGATTAGGTGCAGGCGAGGCGCCCGCGCTCCCAGTTAAGGGCTACGCCGACGTTGGGTGCGGGCGAGGCGCCTGCGCTCCCAGTTAAGGGCTGACGCCAACGTTGGGTGCGGGCGAGGCGCCCGCACTCCCAGTTAAGGGCTGACGCCGACGAGGGGTGCGGGCGAGGCGCCCGCGCGCCCAGTTAAGGGCTACGCCGACGTTGGAGGGGAATATCATCTGCAGGTGCGTGATGTCCAGCCTATCATGGTGCGTTCCCATCTGCGCGAACCGATGTCGTCAACGTGGAAGGCGAGAGCTTCGAGGGTGCCGAGGCTGTTAGTGCGCGATAGGATTTGTTCTACGCCATCGCCGAGACCAGAGTTTTCGTAGGTTGAGAAGGGCACGATGTGTTTTCCCGCAAAATCATGTGTTGCCAGGAAGGCACAAATTGGCGGCGGCAACGTTCCCATCCACGCGGGATATCCCAGATAGACCAAATCGTAGGCAGCAAATGCCTCCGCCGTGATTGTGGGACACAAGGCGGGATAGTCCCCTGACGTTAATTGCTCTGTCACCATCTTCTCGCACCACTCCCTTTCTGCGGGATAGGGCCGTATGGGAATGATAGGCAGTAGGTCGCCATTGGTCAGGACATGGATGGTGTTTGCCACGCGCTGCGTACTATGCCGCGCAGAATGCGTGAAATAAGCTATTAGTGGTTTCATCTTTCTAAGGTTGAATGGCCAAATAGCAGAAAAAGAGAAAGCAACACGGATGCAGCGAAGCGTAAGTGAATAGTGTTCGCTCAATCCGTGTTGCTCAAAAAGATCAAAAGGCGTCTCTACTCGCGAATGTCCATTTCTTTCAGCAGGTAGCCACAGTTGCCGAAGGTGTCGATCGTCCAAAGGACGTAGCGGATATCGGCGTTGATGCAACGCTGAAGTTCGGGATTGTACTTAAAGTCGCTGGAAAGGCTCTCGATGTTACCGTCGAAGGCTACGCCGATGAGTTCGCCGCGCGCATTGAGCACGGGCGATCCGCTGTTGCCGCCCGTGATGTCGTTGTCGGTCAGGAAGTCGGTTTGCATCTTACCATCTTTGTTGGCATAGCGGCCGAAATTGCCTTCATTATAGAGTTGGCGCACGCGCGGATTGACGGTATAGTCGGGGTCGGCAGCGTTTTCTTTCTCAAACATGCCGCCGAGGAACGTCTTGTAGTCGTAGCGGACGGCATCGCGAGGCGAGTAACCTTTCACGTGGCCGTACGTCAGGCGTTGCGTGCCGTTGGCATCGGGAGCCGTGCTCCAGCCGTTCATGTCGAGCAAACCGCGCTGATAGATACGAGAAAGTTCGGTATCGGTTTTGACCATACGGCGGGCAGCCGCATAGTATTGGTCGTTCAAGACGGTGCGTGTACTCATCGCCTGCTGCCACATAGGGTCGGACAAGAGTTTCTCAAGGGAAGGGCTGGCCAGGAAGTCCTCGAGGCGTTCCTTAGAGGCGAAGTGGGAGTTGCGTGCCACTTCTTCCACCGAGGCAATATACATTGCCTTGGAGGCATCTAACTTGCAATGTTGCTGCCAGATGGGCACGAGGATGCTCATCTTGCTGTTAAGTTCGTCAAGATTTACACCTTCCATATTATTCTGATAGTATTTGCGCATTTCGTCGGCTGTCTCGTCGCGCAACTTGTTATCGCCTTCGCGCAAAGCCTTCTGATAGTTGTTGAGGAGGCGGTAAGGCATCATAAAGGAGTTTTTCCCTATAGTCTGCTGATAGAGCACCACGTCGTACATCGTATCGGCCACTTCGGTCGAGAGCTGCGCGAGTTTGGCAGGAGCTTCCACGTAGTCGTTGTTACCCACCTTTGCACCATAAGCCGCCAAGGCTGCATCTAAGCGACGCTTTTCGGCATTGAGCTTTACCTTCTTAACGGCCTGCAGCGCGCCGCCGAAGTTTTTCACCATATTTTGCAGACTCATGTGCTTTTGCTGCATGGCCAGGCGTACGCTGTCGTTGCGCTCCATCTGTTCGCGTTCCCAAAGCAGGAGGGGTTCGCCAGCCGTCACAATGGGCTGATAGATGGAAGACATCTCGCGCTGAAGCTGGGCTGCAGAGAGATAGCGATTTGTTGTGCCTGGGAAGCCCATAATCATGGCGAAGTCGCCTTCTTCATAGCCCTTTAGCGAGATAGGCAGGTAGCGGTCGCGATGCAGCGGTTGGTTGGTTGCTGCATACTGAGCGGGCTGTCCGTCCTTGTCGGCATAAACGCGGAAGAGGGCGAAATCGGGATTATGGCGCGGCCATATCCAGTTGTCGCCGTCGCCACCAAACTGCGCCAAGTTCAAAGGCGGATTGACCACGAGGCGGACGTCCTCAAACGTCTGCGTAGTGAAGAGGTAGAACTGGTTGCCGCCAAAGAAGGGTTGCACTTCAAACTCTATGCCCGGTTTATCTTTATAGGGACTGTTGACCATGAGGTTTTCCATAATAGACTGAAGGAAATTCCAGCTCTGCATGGTGTAGCCATCAACGTCCTGCGCCTTGGCTAAGGCCTCAACCCGTTCCGTCACGTCCTCAATGGCTACGACGAAGGTAAACTTCAAGCCAGGCACGGGCAGTTCCTCGGCACGGCTCTTGGCGAAGTATCCATCTTTCAGGTAATTGGCCTCAAGGGTCGACATTGCGTGCACGAAACTGTAGCCGCAGTGGTTGTTCGTGAGGATTAGCCCGTCGGGAGATATGACTTCGGCTGTGCAACCGCCGCCAAACTGCCCTACGCAGTCTTTCAGGCTTGGCCCCGTTTCGCTGTAGAGTTCACTGACGGGCATCTGAAGCCCCGCTTTCTTCAGCGAGTCGGCCAAGTGCTGTTGCTCCATCAACTTCAAAAACCACATTCCGCCGTCGGCTTGAACCGACAGCGAGGCCACAAACGCAGCCAATGTAAACAGTATCTTTTTCATCGTTGTAAAACTTGTTGTTTATTCATAATACTATCCCCTCGAAAGGTTATTCTTTTTGCTTGTCCAGCTCGCCCAATCCGTACTTAGCGGCAGCCAAGGCGCGTTCCCAGTCGGTGTCAATGCAGAAGGGTGTCAACTGGTCGCCATCTTTCATGTATGAGTCGATAAGTTCGGTGTCGGTATCGCCGAAGAGGGGGTTCGACTTCGAAGCATCCATAAAGAGGATGACGCGTTTGCGCTTTTCGTCCTTCGGCATTTTCTTGACAATCTCGTCGATGTAGAGGTCGATAAACTCGGAGAGGTAATAGGCTTGGTTGTCAAGCAGCGAATCGGCGGCGGCAGGCCCTGGCACCGCGTTGCGTGCCTTGCTCTCAATGTAGTTCAGCGTCGTGAGCTTAAACTGGGCAATCATCGTGACGGCAATGCCGCTCGTCGGGTTGTTCACGGCGCGCGCGGCACCGTCGCGCACAAGCTTAAAAATCTCTTGTGCCGGAGCGGCAACGGCCACCAGCGTCAACAAGAATGTAAGGGTCAGTTTCTTCATTATGATTTTAGCCTTTATGTTGTTTACTAAATGGGGGCCTTTGCGCACTTGCGCTTCGCCCCAGTGCCTTTGCCAGCTGCTGTTGGGGGCCTGTCGTTGAAGTGATACTTCGCCCTTGGTGAAGGCGCACGTAGGCCTCCCATGTTCGGGCCGCACCTTGCGTGCGCGTCTCGCGCCAGCCTTCAAGGTAGTGGCAGTAGGCTGCGGCCAAGGCGTCGGTAGCATCAAGGTAGGGCAACATCTGTTCGCGGTCGATGCTGAGCATGCGGCGCATCATGTCGGCCACCTGCTCCTTGCTGGCTTGTCCGTTGCCCGTAATGGCCATCTTGATTTTCAGAGGGGCGTATTCGTGAATGGGGATGTCGCGACTGATAGCGGCGGCAATGCACACGCCTTGTGCACGCCCCAGCTTCAACATACTCTGAATGTTCTTACCGAAGAAGGGGGCCTCAATGGCCATTTCGTCGGGGTGGAACGAATCGATGATGCCCATCACGCGCTCGTAAATGCGGCCCAGCTTCAGGTAGATATCGGCCACGCGCCGCAGGTCTATCACGCCCATCGCTTCCATCTTCACCTCACGCCCTCGAACGTGCAACACGCCATACCCAAGCACGTTCGTGCCTGGGTCAATGCCGAGTATCACCTTGTCTTGTGTTGCCATTCGCAGCCTCTACTCTTGACAAAGCAATAGGCCGTTTCTGCTTTCTTGCCTCGTCAAATTCGCCACAAAAATACACAAATCTCAGCATTCGCAAACTTTTTCTGTATTAAAGAATAATAATTCGTACAAAAATTGCTAACTTTGCAACAATAGTTAAAGACTGATAATACCAAATTATGAAAAAGCTTTACGTCTTCATTCTATTTGTCTGTGCCTGCGCCATAGGGTTCCATGCCCACGCACAGGCCGTCATCACGTTCGACAAGACCACCATCGACCTCGGCAGCTTCACGCCCGAAAAGCCCGTCAGCTGCACGTTCGAGTTTACCAATACGGGCGACAAGCCCCTTGTTATCCACCAAGCCTTTTCCTCGTGCGGCTGCACTGTTCCCCAATACCCCAAAGATCCCATCCAGCCTGGGCAGCGCGGCATCCTCAAGGTTACCTACGACGGAAAAGGCAAGTTCCCCGGCCCATTCACCAAGCCCATCAGCGTGCGCAGCAATGCCTCCAACAACCTCGTGCGCGTCTATATTAAAGGGAACATGACGGGCAACAAATAGCCAAAGCTTTCACCCCATTCAGGGACGATGCGCCTAAAAGGAGTTAACGAGTGACAAGCGACAAGTTGCAGATGCCCTTGTCACTTGTCACTCGTCACTCGTTAACTTTTGCAATAGGGTATCGTCTTTAACTCCCTTAACTTCTTTAACTCCTCAAACTTGCGAAACTTGAACACGCATAACGATATGAAGAACACCGACAACCACTTAGTGATTATGGCCGGCGGCATAGGTAGCCGATTTTGGCCTCTGAGCAGCGAAGAACGTCCCAAGCAATTTCTTGATGTCCTTGGTTGCGGAAAGACCTTGATACAGCTTACTGTTGAACGCTTTGAGGACATGGTGCCCGCCGAGAACATTTGGGTTGTCACGTCTGGTCAATATGCTGCCCTCGTAGCCGAACAACTGCCCGGCATCCCCTCCAGCAACATCCTTCTTGAACCTTGCCGGCGCAACACGGCTCCCTGCATTGCCTATGCCAGCTGGCGCATCAAGAAAATCAACAGCAAAGCCAACATCGTTGTCACGCCCTCCGACCATGTCGTTATGCAGCCCGACGTGTTCCGCCAGCGCATCAGCGAAGCCCTCGACTTCAGTTCCGAAACCGATGCCATCGTCACCCTCGGCATCAAGCCCTCGCGCCCCGAAACTGGCTACGGCTACATCAAAGGCGACATGGCCTATAGCTCTACGCGCCGACGCTCTATTTTCCGTGTGGAGGCATTCAAGGAAAAACCCGACCTCGAAACCGCTGAAACCTACATCCAAGACCCCAGCTATCTGTGGAACTCGGGCATCTTCATTTGGCGCGTTTCTACCATTGTCAACGCCTTCCGCGTTTATCAGCCCGCCATGGCTAAAATCTTCGAAGACCTCCTGCCCGTGTTCAACACCCCTCAGGAGCAAGAGGCTATCAACAAGGCCTTCCCCACGTGCGAAACCATCAGCGTGGACTACGCCATCCTTGAGCACGCAGAAGAAATCTTCGTCATTCCCTCCGACTTTGGCTGGAGCGACCTCGGCACGTGGAACTCCTTGCGCCAAAACCTTCAGCAAGACAAATACGGCAACGCCTGCATAGGGCAGGACGTGAAACTCTTCGACTGCCACGACAGCATCGTGCGCACCGAAAGCCTCAAGCAGGTAGTAGTGCAAGGCTGTGACGGCTTCGTCATAGCCGAAAACGAAGGCACGTTGCTCATTTGCCGCCTGAGCGAAGAACAACGCATCAAGCTCTTCCACTAAATAGACATTAAACAATAAACATTAAACGCCACGCACCGCGCTAATGTATTCGTGTTCATTCGATATCATTCGTGCCCTTCGTGGTTCCACCTTTCGGCGGCATAGCCAAACCCATCACTTGTAACTTTTCCCCGCCTCCCCCATGTTCGCCAAAACCCTTCTGCGTTGGTACGAAGAAAACGGGCGCGCACTGCCTTGGCGCGACACCTCCGACCCCTACCGCATTTGGGTTAGCGAGGTCATCCTGCAACAAACGCGCGTCAGTCAGGGTCGCGACTACTACCTGCGCTTTATCGCGCGCTTCCCCAACGTGGAGGCACTGGCTGAAGCGTCCGAGGACGAAGTGTTGCGCTTGTGGCAAGGTTTGGGTTATTACAGCCGTGCCCGCAATCTCCATGCTGCCGCGCGTCAAGTGATGCAACGGGGCGGCACATTTCCCCATACATTCGAAGAGCTGCGGGGGCTGCGAGGCGTAGGCGACTACACTGCGGCTGCCATTGCCTCTTTCGCCTTCAATGAGCCTTGCGCCGCCATCGACGGCAACGTGCAGCGCGTACTCTCGCGCATCTTCGGCCTTGCTGCACCCCTCGACACCGCTCGCGGTAAGCGCGACGTGGTTCAAGTCTGCAAGGACCTCTTGCCTAAGTCCGATGCCGCCCGCTTCAACTCGGCCATGATGGACTTCGGCTCGCTCTGCTGCACGCCCGAGCGTCCACACTGCGATGCCTGTCCGTTCAGCGCACAATGCGTAGCGCTAAAAGACGGCCGCATCAAGGAACTTCCCGTGCGCCGCTCGCGCCCCCTGAAAGTGCAGACGCGCTATTTCACCTACGTCTTCCTCGTCTGCGCCGACCAGCTTCTGCTGCGCCGCCGCCCCGCTGGCGACATTTGGCAAGGCCTCTACGAACCCCTCCTGCTTGAGACCACCGTGCCCGCCACGCTTTCCGACGTCATCAAGGCCTTCCCCACGCTCAAGCGCACCACCCTGCAACAAACGTCCCTCGCTCTGCGCCACCAACTCACCCACCGCCTCATCATCGCTCAAGCCTTCTGCGCCACCTCTCCCCTAGCCCTCTCCGTCGAAGGCTATCAGCCCGTATCCCTCGCAGAACTCTCGCACTACGCCATGCCTCAACTCGTTGTCCGCTTAGCCCAACAAGCAGGGTTAGCGGTATAGCTGAGCAACAAAGCGTCTTTGCCAAAACACCAAAATATAAAAGGCTAAAGCCCCCTAAAGTTGAGCCTTAGGACGCCGACAGCAAGCCTTCTCGTAGTTACGGAAAGCGCCAGAGGCGTGTTTCCGAGGGCTTGCAATGAAATTCCATGCGGGGATGGAATTGATTCCATGCGGGGGTGGAATTTTGTCCACCACGCAAAACGGCACTCGCGCATGGCGGGTGCCGCTTGTGGAAAAGGCTTGAAAAATTTTCTCTTTACGCTTGGCGGGGCTTCAACTTGCCCGTCAGCGCGGCCCAACGCAGCCGCCACACGCCGAAGAGAGCCTCGCTGAAAATGCCGCCCGACATCTTGCTCGTCCCCTCCTGGCGGTTAACGAAGATGACGGAGACTTCCTTGATTTTGAAACCAAGTTTATAGGCCGTGTATTTCATCTCTATCTGAAACGCATAGCCTTTGAAGCGCACGGCGTCGAGGTCTATCGTCTCCAACACGCGACGGCGGTAGCACTTGAAACCAGCCGTGGTGTCGTGGACGGGAATGCCCAGGATGAGGCGCACGTACTTCGACGCATAGTAGCTCATCAAGACGCGACCCATCGGCCAGTTCACCACGTTCACGCCCGTGACGTAGCGCGAACCGATAGCCACGTCGGCTCCATCTTTGGCACACGCGCCGTAAAGTCGGGGCAGATCGTTAGGATCGTGGCTAAAGTCGGCATCCATCTCGAAGACGTAGTCGTAGCCCTCGCCGATGGCCCACTTGAAACCGGCAATGTAGGCCGTGCCAAGTCCGAGCTTCCCGCTACGCTCTATCAGGTGCAGGCGGCCCGAAAACTCGTCGGCTTGCAGGCGCTTCACAATGGCCGCCGTACCGTCGGGCGAACCGTCGTCGATGATGAGGATGTCGAACGCTTTCTCCAAACCGAATACGGCACGGATTATCTTCTCAATGTTCTCTTTCTCATTGTACGTCGGTATGATAACGACGCTGTCGCTATGTTGCATATCGTTTGACTTTAAACATTTTTTGTGTTTACAAGTGACGTGTGACAAGTGAAAAGTCTGGCTACGCCTCTAATAGCGCGAATAGGACTTGCCACGCGTCACTCGTCACTAAAGACATCACTTTTTAGGCCGCGAAGTTAGCAATAAAAAAATAAAGTTATACCTTTGCAGCGTACAAATTAAAGAGTTTTATGAAAAAGACAGCATTTTTCGCATTTGCGCTTCTGTTTCTCTCTGCAGAAGCCCAACAGTATAAGGTAAGTGGTACCGCCCCCGCAGGTGCTAAAGTCGTCTATCTGCAAAACGCGCAACTCCAGCGCGGCGAGAGTCCCGACAGCGTCGTGCTTGGAGCAGACCGCACCTTCGTCTTCGAGGGCGATGCGGCAGGCAAAATGATTGCGCAAATCTTTACCGACCGCGAAGCGTTCGATGCCCTGCCCCTCGTGCTCGACGGAAACGTGAGCGTTGACTTCGACAAGGCCACCATGCAAGGCACCGAAGAGAACAATGCCCTCTGCGCTGCCTACGCCTCCCTCCGCGCCGATTATGCAGAAATGGCGGCTATCAACAAGGACGCTGAAGCTATGAAGGCTCGCGGCGAACTGAACCAGCAAACCATCGAACCGCTCATGACGCGCTACGAAGCAGTAGCCGAACGCTTAACTAAAGGGGCTACTAAGATTGCCAACGAAAACACCAAGCGCATCTTCCCCGCATATTTCTTCCGCGACTATTACCCCTTCATGGACCGCACCGACCTCATACGGTGGGCCGACGAAGGAGCTGCCTTTATGAAGCTTTCGGCCCTCGACCCCATCAGGAGCGAAATTGCTGGCTGGAAACTGCAAGAGGTGGGCTCTATGTTCGTGGACATCGAAGAGCCCGACACCGACGGGAAGCTCCATAAACTGAGCGAATACGTAGGGCGCGGCAACTATGTGCTGGTGGATTTCTGGGCATCGTGGTGCGGACCGTGTATGGGCGAAGTGCCTAACGTGAAAGCTGCCTACGACAAGTACCACGAAAAGGGCTTCGAAATCGTAGGTCTCTCGTTCGACCAGGATAAGAAGGCGTGGATGGGGGCCATCGAGCGTAAGGGCATGAACTGGATACACCTCAGCGACCTGAAAGGCTGGAACACCCTCGCCGCCAAGACCTACGGCATCAATAGCATCCCCGCCACGATACTCTATGGTCCCGACGGCCGCGTCGTAGCCTCCAACCTGCGCGGCGATGCCTTAGAAAAGACGTTGCAGGAGATATATAAATAGGCAAAGCCCCTCTCTCCCCTGCCAACATTAACGATTTGGGCTACGCCAACGATAGTGGAAACCACTACATACACTACATTCCTCACTACAAACACAGCACCTCTTAGGCATTGAGGTAAAAGAGAGAAAAGCAGTGCCTGTAGTAGTATTGTAGTGTCTGTAGTGGTTCTCATAAGCCTAAAAAGCAAAAGCCTAAAACGCGATAAAGTCTTCGTATTCATTTCTCGCATACACTCTGGCAATCCGTCGCCAAACATTCGTGCTTTATCGTGGTTTCAAGAAATAAGTTTCTATCCCTATGCTGAACATCCGTACCTTCTCCGAACTTTCCGCCGACGAACTTTACGAGATACTGCGCGCTCGCGCCGAAGTATTCCTTATAGAGCAAGGCATTGTCTATGTTGATGCCGATGAAGTGGACCGTCGCGCCACCCACGTTTTCCGCCGCGAGGAGCGCAGCGTGGTGAGCTATGCGCGCCTGTTTCCCGAGGCGGAGAAGGGCGTGGTCCACATGGGGCGCGTGCTGACCACGAAGCGCGGGAAAGGCCTCGGGCGCGAAGTGGTGAAGGAAGCGCTTAGGTTCAGCTTCAGCAAGCTGAAGGCACAGTGCGTGCGCATCGACTCGCAAACATCCGTTGCCCCCTTCTACAGTCACCTCGGCTTCCGCCAAACGTCGGACGTTTTCGTGCTGGAAGGCGTTGAACACGTCAAGATGGAACTTTCCGCCGCCGCTTTTGGGGCCAGCGGCCTCTGCCAAAGTCAGGAGATGCCAACGCCACAGCAGCCCTCCGCCCCACCCTACGACGACGTATGGCTCCACTTCAATCCCCTGTCGGCCTACCCCTACAGCTATAAATATCCGCGCGCCTCGGTCACGGCGGATTGTTGCCTTTTTGCCAAGAAAGACGAGCAACTCCACGTCCTGCTGATACGTCGCGGCGCACCGCCCTACGAAGGCCATTGGGCATTCCCCGGCGGTTTCCTTGAAACGGGCCATGAGGACACCGAGCAATGCGCCCGTCGCGAACTACAAGAAGAGACGGGCCTCACGGCCAACGATTTGAAACTCGTCGGTGTCTTCAGTCGCCCTGGGCGCGACCCACGTTGCCCCATCGTCACCGCCAGCTACTGCGGCCTCATCCCCTTTGCCGAGGCCACGGGCAGCGACGATGCCGCCGAAGCCCGCTGGTTCCCCGTCGATGCCGTGCCCCCCTTAGCCTTCGACCACGACGAAATGCTCCGCATAGCTGTGAAGCTGGTGCGGTAAGGGGGAAATCTTGGGAATTCGTGTATCTTGGAAAAAACAGAGAAGGTATGTATTACCAAGGGTAACTGCAAGGGGCGACCGATTTGTTCACCCCTTTATTCACCTCTGCAGTCGGGCCAACCGTGAGGTGATAAGCGCTGAATAATCAGCCTTCATCTCTTCGCAGAGAAAGGAATCTTTAATGAGAGCCTGCCACTTTGGTAGAGCTTTATGAAGACCAGCTATAAGACGTAGCACCACATTCTCTTCCAAACCCATTGTATTTGCAGCTTTCAAGAAATCGTCCAGACGTAGTTTAGTCTTTTTCCCAGAAAGGGGCAATGCCAACTCCTCCTTGTCTTTGGAGTTGGCTATAGCAACGTTAAGGAGATCGTATGCTGGCGTCAACTGGAATTTCTCAGAAGGGCGATAGAGCGAGAAGTTCTTCAGGTGCATGTCGTTGTTGCCTGTCACAAAACAGAAAAGCAAGAGTTGCATATAGTTCGTCAAATCGAGTTTTGGCGTACTGCTATACTGCGCTATTGTCTTTGCAATCTGCTCGTGCGAGCCTTTGTACTTATACTCTGTTGGGGGCAACGTCAGTTGACACATATCTTCCATGTCAATCTTCTCACCATTCTTGGTGCGGTCAATGCGCTTGGTTATGTAACCGAGTTCTCCATCAGCTAAACGAATAAGGCTATGAGGCACGACACATATTTTTGCCGCTTCTGCAAGGTGCATTGTCAAGTCTTCGTTTTCGGGCAACTGCGTATAACTCTCCGTCTGGGGTTTGAAGATATAGCCGCCCCAAAGTCCAACGATGGTCAGTTGGCTACATCCCTCGTGCTTGCTGAGGTTCAACGACAATTTGGGTTGAACGCCAGTTAATGATGTTTGGGCACGAATGACTTGCTCAGCCAGCCTATCAAGGTCTTCATGCCGATATTCCACCTTCGGAACATCTTTTGTCCCGAAGAACTTTCGGGCACAACCTGGGTGAAAGTGTCTTTGCGATATATTTTTGCTTGCCTCATTGCTTGGGTGTTGCCGTTAGTTCGTAGTTAAACAAATCAAGTAGTTGGTTCACCTTATCCATCCTCAGCGTCGGCTTTCCCTGCTCCAGACTTCTGACGAAGCAAAGTCCCACGCCAGACTTCAGGGCAAGGTCCTCTTGAGTAAGACCATATTCCTTGCGTAGGGTCTTTACAACTGCTGATAGCTTTGTTCTTTCCATGTCAAATTATATTGTTTCGAATGCAAAATTACAACATTGTTTTGATATTACATCATTTCTAATATAAAACATCCGAATTTTAACATGGTTATATGCGTTCTACTGCTGTTTATTTAAAAAAAGCGTTGCCATTCTTGCTGGCCTAAACCTCATTCTCCTTTCTCTATTCTCTATTAGTCCCATTAGCTGGTTTGTCATTTCCTCCTTGCTCATGTTCTTGATTTCATCGAATGTTGGGAAAGACGAGGGCATTTAATTTTGAAGGTGCCGCAATATCATCGAGCATGTGCTGCAAGGGTTCCGTGATGGGAATAATGACCTCGCCACCGCGAAGTGCGTCCAAGAGTTCCCTTATGGTACTACTTGAAAACCCTGCGTTCGGTATCGAAGTAGTATTGTGAGTTTTAGCGGACAGCCACAGTAGCACAGTAAAGTGCGAGCTTCCGCTCCTAACATGCCTTCGCTGAAAACGAACCTGTGAAGCCTAAAAGAGTGGGAAGGCAGGGGTCGGGGGCGTCTGCTCGCACTATACCATTTTTTCTGTGACGGTACTATTGAACGCCGCCCGTGTCTGGGCTAAGAATGCGCTTCAACGGACGCAACCCATAACGCCTTCTATTGCTCTTTTTTACGCTTCTGGGCTGGTTGTTAACAAAGGGTACAGGTGAATAGCTATATCTGTAGCCGTTTTCCGATGCTATGGTGCCATTGGAATTGAGCGTGATGTTAATGTTTGTGGTATAGTCATGAAAAATGTATTTAGGTCTTACCTTACCCGTATGATCTTCTTCAACAACAACCGTCAGCTTCGTTGGAAGATAAGCAGGTCCCTTGCCAAAGAGCCCTGTTAGGCCTAAGGGGGCTATACCAGTAACATCTTCGTCTAATATCGTGAGCCAACCAGCTATCGAAGCGGGTACCTGGCATATCGGGTTCTTTGTTGAGCCATAAGAATACTCAGCGGTGATGGTCTCTTTATCCGTACTATTGTATAGATCGTCATATTCTCTTTTGATATTACTGTCTTTAGATTTGTAGACTGCCTTTGTTAAATTACCATTTTTCCATTCGTAATTTACGCTGATATCCTCTGTTTCTGTATACGTCACGCTGGCAGTCATATCTTCGCTGTTAAGCTCGTAATAGATGCCGTCAATCTCTGTGCCATTGGCCCACGCGCTAAGGGCGATGAGGGCGACGGTGAGGGTGGTGAGTAGTCTGTGTTTCATAATCGTAGGGGTTTTATTGAATGAATAATGAAGATACATAAGGCAGCGTGTGTCTGTGAGGCTTCAAGCGGCTGCGCGGCGGCACTCCTGCACGCCGCGCAGCCATTTTTGCTGTTTATTCTGTCCGGCCTTAGCAGCACGGGGCTGCGGCCTTTATCTTACGTACATCTTGCGACTCGTGCCGTCGGCGCGGCGCACGACGACGATCTGTCCGCGCTGCGGCTCGGCGATGCGATGCGAAAGGGCGGGTTGAATAACGTAGCATCGCATGCCCACTGAAGTTTGCATGGTTTTGTTCGTCGGCCTATGGTAGGCGGCGCGGGACGGGTATTTACCCAGTATCTGGTTGACGAGCGTGGTTACGTCGCCCACGTTCACCGCGTCGTCGCCGTTGAGGTCGGCATCGTCGGACATCGGCGTTTTGCCCAGAATCATATTGACGAGGGTAGTTACGTCGCCCACGTTGACGGTGTAGTCGCCGTTGAGGTCGCCTTCGGGGATGTTCAGGGTAAACGTGTCAGCAAACGCACCGAAGTTGCCTGCGCTGACGTAGTAGGCGAGGTTAAGGAAGAAGGTTCTTCCGTCGAAGTAGGAGCGCGTGTTGCCGATACCATAGTCCACGGCGTCCCTTGCCCAAATCATCCCGTACGAAGGTTCCGTGTAGCCCGTTTTAGTACGCGTGACATCTACGATGCGGTAGCCGTCCTCGTTTACTTCGTCTGTCAGGGTGAGTATGATGCCTTCTTCGTTATCGATGAAAGGCTTGAGTGCGTATTGGTCGCTGTCGAGGCGGTTGCGATAGAGTGTGGCGGAATACGTGTAGTTGCCGCCAGTAGAAGATGTGAAGAACGAAGTTGTGTAGGTGCCTTCGGCATAGCGTTCAAGAGGTGCTGGCGATGATTCGGGCAGGAAGAGGTAGGAGATGCCGCGATCTGTGGCCGTAAGTTGGCATTGACTGTTGGCTGACACTTTCAGGACTTTGCCGCTCTGTTTGCCGGTGAAGGTCCATTCGGATCGCTCGCTTTG
>ONHN01000001.1 GCA_900317635.1 uncultured Prevotellaceae bacterium
TACCGCGAGGAGCGTAGCGACGAGTGGTGCGCGGATAGTGCGCAACGGATGAAGCGGTGCGCAGAGCGTACCGCACATTAAAAAGAATAGGTTGTGTCGAAAAGAGGACTTGCAACGTGCAGTACGCTCCGCGCACTGGCAACATCGTCGATAGTTTTTGCCGCGCATCCCTCCTCGCTACGCTCGTCAGGATACGCGGTTAAGCATAGTGTGGTACGCTTCGCGCACCATTTACCCCCCCCGTATCACAACTCCCGAAACTTGAATTAAGTAACTACTCCCCTCTCGACCTTTTGGGGAGAGAGGGGCTGGGGGAGAGAAGGGCTGCAGAGAGGGGCTGGTCGAAAGGCCCTGTTCCTTGGCACTCGTCACTCTTCGCTTTTAGGCAGCACCTTGATTCGCTGAAGCAGTTTACGACTTTGTTTCGCTACGCTTTTACCACTGCGGCGAATGGTGTTTTGTTGCCAGTCCCAAAGTTCGAAAATATCGTCGCGCACGAGTTGCACGAAGCTCCTCTTACGTCCCTTTGCGTTGGGATTGACCACAACGGGGAATTCGCCGTGGACGAGTTCCACCGTTATTTCTGCTCCCGTGCTCGATGGGTCGCCGTCGCGGTGGACGGGTCCGTCGCTGCTGCGCGTGATGCGCACCTTGCGCGTTTGGAACATCTTGATATGACTGTTCTTAGGCAATGTTTTGTTGAAAAGCTGAAGAGCTATCCGTGGTGCCTCGATGGCACTGAAGGGTTCCATAATAATAACGTCCATGAGGCCGTCCTTCATAGAGGCCTGCGGAGCGATATAGGCATTGTTGCCATACTGCGAGGCGTTGGCGCAAGCAATGAGGAAGGCGCGATGGTGCACGGTGCCCGATTCGTCTTCAATGGTATAAGTGTCAGGCTTATAGTTCAGGCCCGAGCTCAGCACGTTTTCTATGTAGGTTTGCAGGCCGCGCTTATCGCTCTGTGCAAACTTCAGGCTGATGAAAGCGTCGAAACCTACTCCGCAGGTGCAGAAGAAGGGTTGACCGTTGATAAGGCCGTAGTCGAGGTGGTGGATGACGGCTTGGTTGATGATGCGCACGGCCTTTTCAGGGTTCATGGGCAGTTGCAGGTGGCGCGCCAGGCCGTTGCCTGAGCCGCAGGGAATGATGCCCAGTGCCGTCTTGGTGTGTATCACCTCGCGTGCCACCTCGTTAATTGTTCCGTCGCCGCCAACAGCCACAACGATGTCATACCCTTCGGCCACGGCCTTACGGGCAAAGATGGCCGCCTCGCCCGCAGCCTTCGTATGACACACGCTGAAGTCGAAGCGCGAAGCATCGGTGTGGCGACGTATGGCGCGATAAACGGGCAATTTGTTCTTGCCACCACTAATGGGATTGACGATATATAGAAGACGCTGACGCATACGCTATCATTTGTTTTGAGAAAATGCTAATGTGGAAAAAGGAATAGCTACCAACGAGCTTTTTCCATTAGGAAACGGTCGTAAGGACGCACGTTTCATTTTGCAAATTTACACTTTTTTCATCTGTATCTCCAAACTTCTTGCATAGTTTTTACAAAATTGTGCATTTTTTGGTCAATGATAGGAGATATTTACGAAAAAAGCCTTAACTTTGCTGCGCCGTAAAGTGTAAAAGCGTTAACACGCTAAGCTGGCAACTAACACAATCATACATCTGTACATCGTACCATACCATACAAGCTATGAGCATCTTAAAAGACAGATTGGCCCAATATACGCGCCCGCAAGAGTATATGGCCAAGGGCATGTATCCCTACTTCCGCGAAATTGAAGGAAAGCAAGGCACCGAAGTGGAAATGGGAGGCCACAAAGTGCTAATGTTTGGTTCGAACGCCTACACGGGTTTGACGGGCGACGAACGCGTCATTGAAGCTGGCGTAGAAGCTATGCGACGCTACGGTAGCGGATGCGCTGGTTCGCGCTTCCTCAACGGCACGCTCGACATCCACGTGCAGTTGGAGCACGAGTTGGCCGAATTTGTAGGAAAAGAAGACGCACTCTGCTTCGCCACGGGCTTCACCGTCAACAGCGGCGTTATTCCGCAGTTGCTGACGCGCGAAGACTACATCCTCTGCGACGACCGCGACCATGCCTCAATCGTTGACGGTCGCCGGCTTTGCTTCGGCAAGTTCCTGAAGTTTAAGCACAACGACATGGACGACCTCGAAAACCAGTTGAAGAAGTGCAAACCTGGCACGGTGAAGCTCATTGTGGTGGATGGTGTGTTTTCGATGGAAGGTGACCTTTGCAACCTGCCACGCATCGTGGAACTGAAGAAGAAGTACGATGCCACCATTATGGTTGACGAAGCCCACGGCATCGGCGTCTTTGGCCGCCAAGGGCGCGGCGTGTGCGACCACTTCGGACTGACCGACGAGGTAGACCTCATTATGGGCACGTTCTCGAAGAGCCTTGCCAGCATAGGCGGTTTCATAGCTGCCGACAAAGCCATTACCAACTGGCTGCGCCACACCGCCCGCACCTACATCTTCAGTGCTTCGGCCACGCCTGCTGCCACGGCCTCAGCCCGCGAAGCCCTCCACATCCTCCAGCAAGAGCCCGAGCGCATAGAACGCTTGTGGGATGTAACGCACTACGCGCTGAAGCGTTTCCGCGAAGAAGGTTTTGAGATTGGCGACACGGAGAGCCCCATCATACCGCTATACGTTCGCGATGTTGACAAGACCTTTGCCGTCACTGCCCGCGCTTTCGACGAAGGCGTTTTCATCAACCCCGTCATTCCCCCTGCCTGCGCACCGCAAGACACCCTTGTGCGATACGCACTGATGGCTACGCACACCAAAGAGCAAGTGGACATCAGCGTTGAGAAACTGAAGAAGGTGTTCCGCGAACTGGACATCCTAAAGTAACGCCAACCACAAGTCCCCTAAAACAATACGAGCACGGGCTTAATCTCACTTTCGCAGATTAAGCCCGTGCTCGTATCGTTTTGGGGGGCTTGCTGTCGCCATAGGCGACAAACGATGCTTAACGCCCGTCGAGCGTGGTCATGCTCTCCTTGTAGGGCACGGCCCCTTTCAAGCTCTCGCAGCCTGTAAACATATTTGCGTAATGCTCTATCTCGGACCACGAATTGTCGCACCAGATCGTGTGCAAGCGGCCGCAACGGCCGAACATAACAGCGATGTTTTGCAGTTTGTCGGTGTTGAAGTTGTTCAAGTCTATCTCCTCCAACTTAGCGCAATCGAAGAACATGCTTTGCATGTTTTCAACGCTGAAGGTCTTAAACGGTCCGACATCAAGAGTTTGCAAGCTCTTGCACCCTGAAAACATCTCCTTCATCGTGGTGACGAGTCCAGTGTTGAGGAGACTGATATCTAACGTGGTAAGCAGACTGCAATCCTTAAACATGGCCGACATATCGGTGACGTTGTAGGTATCGAAAGTTTGTATGGCAAGCTCTGTTGCCTGACAGCCTTCGAGCATCGAGCTCATATTGGTAACCTGGCTGGTGTTGAGGTTTTCAAGGCCTGTGACACGTTCAAGCTTGTTGCTGGCGAACCAGCGATAGCAGCTCTTGGGTAGTGCATAGGTAAAGGAGGGTTGCACGTGCGCACGGATTACCTGTTCGGAGTAAAGCCTTTCAAATGCTGGACGTGTGGTTCCCGTATCGGTTACGTCGAAGGAGGTAGTACCGTCGTATCCGTCTGCTGCGTTTCTTCATTCTCGGCCACCCACAGCACGGCATCGGAAGCCACGACGCCAATGTCGGTAATACGTAGTTTCTGCAGGTGTTTCCAGCGTGCTTGCGCTTATGCACCCTATGCAGCAAAGCACAGCAGGCAGGCCAAAAAGGTTAGTTTTGTTGTTGTTTTCGTATAAGGGACTTTTAATAGGAGTGTTCTATAAATTAGGAAATTCGCTATTCGATTGGGCTTGATGCTTTTTTGCTCTTAAGGGCATCTTCCGCATTAACTTCTTGCCACGTAGCTCGCTACGCGGCTGCGAACTTAATACGAAACCTGCTCCTTAACAGCTCAAAAATCATTCAAGCCTAATTTATAGAACACTCCAATAGTAATAAACTTCTGGTTAGTATTCAACTTAACTTAGCTACAAAGTTACAACATTGAGGCGTTAAAGCAAAGTGCTTAGACGTATTTCTACATAAATAAAAGAAGGAGGAGGAACATATCGCGAAGAAAGCTGCAAGCATCGTCGGCTTTTGGCAAAACGCGCAATGAAGCTCTTACCCTGAAACATCTAAGGGTTTCGCAACGACGTGAACGCGTGGCAGATTTCGTCTTGCAGCGCACGGCCTTTAGCGGCGGTTTGGTTTCCGTTCATCAAGATGGCGAAAGCTATGCGGTTGCCCGTGGGGGCATCGGCATAACCAGCCAGCGTGCTTACGCCCGTCACGGTGCCTGTCTTCGCGCGGACGTTGCCTGCGGCACTTCCACGCTTCATCCGGCTGGAGAGGGTGCCGTCGGTGCCAGCAACAGGCAAGGTGGGCAGGAGGTGAGCATAGAGGGCACTGTCGCGCCAGGCATAGCGCAAGAGGGCTACAAGGAGACGGGCAGAGAGGAAGTTATAGGGCGACAGACCGCTACCGTCGGCCGCGACGTAGTCGGCAGGGTCGAGTCCACAAGTGCGGACGAGGGGTTCCAATTGCTTGCGAGCCTCAACAGCTCCAGCATGCTTCTTCCCACTGCGCGCGGCTATCTGATAGAAGAGGGCTTCGGCATAGCGGTTGTCGCTTTGCTTCATCATGCGCAAGAGGAGTTGGTCGATGCTGTGGGTGGCTTCTGCGAGCTTCACGGCATCGGACGGTATGGCATCGCGGCGAATGCCGCCCTGCCAAAAGATACCTGCGCGCTTCATCTCGGCAGCGAAGGCGTTTTCAAACGTCCCTTGGTCCTTATATTGCAGGGGCGAGAGGTCGGGGTTCGTGTCGTTACCATCATCCCAACACCATCCAGCTCCCCAATGGCTATCGTCCTTCATAGAAAGATCGATAACAAGGTCGCCGCGGAGCGTATCAACGCCTAAGGCCTTCAGCTCATTAACAAATGAGCGCACTTCTGAAAGACCCAGCAGGGGGTCGAAGCCTGCCCGCACATACACGTTGCCACGTAGCACTTTGCCCGAATCGGCCACTGCGGGGCGGGCCAAAAACGTGGTGCGCAAGTTATAGTTCCCGCCCAAAGCGTATAGAGCCCCTATGCTGGTGACGAGCTTTTGGCACGATGCGGGGCGCATCAAGGCATCGGGCATATAGGCGAACATGACGGTGTCGGCCGTGAGGTCGTAAACGAGCAGGGCGGTTTGCATGCGCTGGGCACCTTTCGACTGAAGAATTTCGCTGAGGCGCTGGGTGAGCGTCTCGCGCTGCGAGAGAGCCGAAAGGCCCAAATCGAGCGTATCGGGACCGAGGCCGCTCGTGGTGATTGTGGTATCCGCCGAATGCAAAGGACGGTCGGGTTGGGGTGCACGAGGCACACGAAGCGTGTCCTGCGCTGCAGCGGAGAAACAACAAAAGATGAGGGCTAATGAAACGTTAAACAGTAAACGTGAAACGTGAAACATGAAACAATAAGTGACAAGTTACAAGTGACGAATGAGAAGTGACAAGTGACGAGTGACAAGGTTTTTACTGCGCTGATTCGTCGGCGTAGCTAAACTCGTCACTCGTCACTTGTCACTTAATACTAACGCTACAGCCCAAGTTTTGCTTTTACGCGAGCCGTGATGTCATCAACAAGGGAGGGATTGATTACGATGTTGCTTTGCTCAATCATGTTGTCGTCGAGGATGAAGGC
This sequence comes from uncultured Prevotellaceae bacterium, assembly GCA_900317635.1. Classification (GTDB taxonomy): domain Bacteria; phylum Bacteroidota; class Bacteroidia; order Bacteroidales; family Bacteroidaceae; genus Alloprevotella. The sequence continues at coordinate 5,810 of ONHN01000001.1, forward strand.
ATAACCGCTTTCCTTGGCAATGACGCTAGCAGCGTCCTTCACTTTACGCTCGATGGGAGAGAGCTTTTGCTGCTGTGCTTCGGTGAAAGCCTTGCTGTTGTCGTTGTAGGCTTGTTCGAGCTTTTGCTGCATTTCCTGCAACTCTTTATTGTGACGCTCTACGATGTTCGGTGGCGTGGATTTGTTGTCCTCGGCTTCATACTTTTGTGCTTTCGTCTGCAACTCTTTCTGCATATCTTCAAGCTCGGCTTGGTACTTTTTACCAAGCGTTTCAAGCTCGGTTTGAGCGGTCTTAAATTCGGGCAGGAGTTGCACGATTTCGGCATAGTTGATGTGGGCTACTTTCTGAGCGCAGAGGCTCATGGGCGCTACGAGGAGCGCGAGGATAAGAAGTTTCTTAATCATTTGTTTGTACGTGTTGTTATTTATGTTTTATAATTGATTTCAAGTGTGTGTTGAAAGGAGTTAACGAGTGACAAGTGGGGCTACGCCCACGAACAAACACTATTGCAACTCGTCACTCGTCATTTCAGTTAGCATAGCCAAGTTTTGCCAGCACTTCGTTTGAAACGTCAATAGCGGGCGAAGCGAAGATGATGCCTGCCGTTTCGGACGAGCGGTCGAAGATGGCTTGGAAGTTGCGCTGTTCGGCCACGGCCTTAATGGCGCTGTACACTTCGTCCTGCACGGGCTGCACAAGGCTTTCGCGTTTCTTGTAGAGTTCGCCTTCAGGGCCAAAGTATTTCTTCTTGAGGTCGGCTGCTTCTTTCTCTTTATCAACAATGGCTTGTTCGCGCTCCTTCTTTTGCTCGTCGGAAAGGAACACGGCCTCGTTCTGATAGGTCTTGTAGAGGTTCTTGGCTTCGTTGTCGAGGGCTTCGACTTCGGCCTGCCACTTCTTCGACATTTGGCTGAGCTGTTCATTGGCACGCTCGTAGGCGGGGATGTTGCTCAGGATGTACTCCATGTCAATGAGGGCGAACTTCTGCGCACTGGCTGCATTAAAGGCAAAAGCCAGGGCGATGAGGGACAGAATTTTTTTCATAGTCGTTATCGTTTTTTTGTTTACTCCTTTTTAGAATTCCTGGTTGAGGATGAAGTGGAACTGCGAACCGCCAGCCTTGTTTCCGTTGATATACTTCGTGAAACCATAGGCCCAGTCAATACCAAGCATACCCACCATGGGCAGCATCAGGCGCACACCCACACCTGCCGACTTACGCAAGTCGAAGGGGTTGAAGTCCTTCACGTCTTCCCACGCATTACCAGCTTCGAGGAAAGCTAAGCCGTAGATGTTGGTTTGTCCTTGCAGTAGGAAAGGATAGCGCATTTCAAGGGTAAAGCGGCTGTAGGCATAGGCGTTGTCACCATACGAACCAGCGATAGAGCCATTGTCGTAACCACGCAGACCGATGGTCTCGGTGGCATAGCCCGAGGAATAGCCCGACATGCCGTCACCACCCATGTAGTAGGTCTCGAAGGGCGACTTCTTGTAGCGGTTGTACGACCCAAGGATACCAAACTCAGCACGCGTCATCAAGACGGGGGCTTTGGCCTGACCCGTTAGTGCGGTGAAGGTGCGGAACTTGAACTTCCACTTGTAGTATTCAATCCAGCGGAACTTCTCTTGCGCTTCTTTCTGGTAGCTGGCACTGCGATAGTCGGTGGCAAGGTTCTTGTAGTCTTTACCGTCCCAAAGTGAGTAGGGCGGTGTGGCTGTTACGCTGAGGGAGAGTTCAGAACCGCTACGCGGATAGAAGTTATTGTCCGTAGAAGTACGCGTCAGGGCCAGCGTCAGGTTAATGTTGTTGCAGTTACCATCGTGGATAAGGAAGTACTCCCACGACTTCAGCATATAGCGCGTATAGCTCAGCTCGGCCATGAAGTTGAAGCGGTCGTCGGGCCAGCGCAGGCGCTTACCAAAGCCCAGCGATAGGCCCAGCATCTTGACGTACTTGTCGGGGTCGTAGTAGTTGGTATAGTTATAGTAGTTGGTGTTGTTGCCGTAGCCGTAAAGGTAGGTGTTATAGACGTTGTTGTAGAAGCTCGTATTGTAGTAGCGTGAGCTCACGTCGGTCGACTTTGAGAAGTAGAACGAGAACGAGAGCTGGTTGGGGCGCTTACCGCCTACCCAGGGGTCGAGGAACGAGAGGCTGTAGTTCTGATAGTACCTACCATTGGTTTGCGCACTGATAGAGAGCGTTTGGCCATCGCCTTGCGGCAGGAAGCCCATCTTCTTGTTTCGGTTGAAGAGGCTTTGGATGGAGAAGTTCGTAAACTTTATGCCTACGCTACCCACGATGCCCGTAGGACCCCAGCCTGCCGAGATTTGGAACTGGTCGCCGCCCTTAGGCACCAGCGGATAGCTGATGTCGACGGTGCCGTTCTTCTCGTTGGGCTTGATGCTGCTGTTGAGCGCAGAGCCAAGGGCCTCAACGTCAAACTGGTTCAATTGCGAGAGGACCATCACCGTGTTTTTGATGGCGTCCATCGAGAAGAGGTCGCCAGGCTTCGTGTAGAGCTCGCGACGTATCACGTTTTCGTAAACGCGGTCGTTACCGGCAATGGTGACGCGGTTGAAGCGGGCCTGCTGTCCTTCGCGAATGCGTATTTCAAGGTCCACGCTGTCGCCTTCAATGTTGACTTCTACGGGATCAAGGCGGTTGAAGACGTAGCCGTTGTTATAGTAGAGGCTTCTCACGGCATCATCGTCCTCCATGAGGCGCTTGTTGATGTGCGTCTGGTTATACACGTCGCCGCGCTTCATCTGCAGGATGCGGTCTTGCAGCAAGGAGGTGGGATAGACCGTGTTGCCCGTCCAGCTAATGTTGCGAACGTAGTAGCGCTGACCCTTATAGAGGTTCAGATACACGTCAACGTGGCTTTCGTCAATCTGCACGATGCTGTCGGACAGCAGCAAGGCATCGCGATAGCCCCAAGAGTTCATCTTGTCGATGACGAAGCCCTTGTCCTCAACATATTTTTCGGGTATGAACTTCTTGGAACGGAAGAGGTTGATGAGGCTCTTCTCGTGTGTCTTCTTCATAGCCCGCTTCAGCTTTCGTGCTTCTTTGGCATCCACTCCGCTGATATAGATTTTGTGCACCTTAATCTTTTTCTTCTTGTTGATGTCGATGTCAACCAGTACGCGGTTGTCGCCCGTGATGTCCTCACGCTGCCGAATGTTCACTTCAGCGTCTTTGTAGCCCTTATCGTCGTAGTACTGCTTGATGATGTAGCTGGCGCGGTTGATGCCGTCTTGCGTAATCTGGCTGCCAGCTTGCAGGCCCACGCGCTTTTGCAATTCGTCGCGTTCGCTCTTCTTGAGGTTGCCCCACGAAATGCTGGCAATGCGCGGTTGCGCTTTCAGGTGCACGTGCAGGTAGATTTTGTCGCCGCGAATGCTGTCGGCCTCAATGCTGACATCGCTAAAGAGCTTCTGTGCCCAATAACGACGAACGGCCTCGGTGATGTCGGCACCTGGCACTTCGTAGGTCTTGCCTACCGTTAGGCCGGCCATAGAGACAAGCAAATCGTGGTCGAAACCCATAACTTCGTCAACGGTAAGACCTGCAAGGACATACTTCGACGTGGTGTTTGAGTAGATTATGTCGGGCTTTTCCTCCGCCGTGATTTGCGCACTAACTGCCGTGAACGCTCCAAGCGCAAGGAGTAGTGCACATAAGCGGGAGTTCGTAATCTTCATCGTTCGTGTATAATAATATTGTATGGTTTCAAACATGGGGAGCAATGCGCTATTGCTGGGTGGCAACCTGCTCGCTCGTCTTTCCGAAGCGACGTTCGCGCTGCTGATACTCGTAAAGGGCCTGACAGAAAGCTTCATCCGTGAAATCGGGCCAGTAGGTGTCGCAGAAGTACAGCTCCGTGTAAGCCGATTGCCAAAGCAGGTAGTTGCTCAGGCGCTGCTCGCCGCCCGTGCGTATCAGCAGGTCGGGGTCGGGCATAAAGGCCGTTGAGAGTTCGCTGCTGATAATCTTGTCAGTTATGTCGCCGCGTCGTAGGTTGCGCCCCACTACGCGGTCGGAGATGCGTCGCACGGCTTCCGTCAACTCCCAGCGCGCAGAGTAGTTAATGGCCAGTACCTGCTGAAGACCCGTGTTGTGGGCCGTGCGGTCTTGCAGTTTCAGCAAGCCTCTACTCACTTCTACCGAAAGGCCGCTCATGTCGCCAATGACGCGGAAGCGCACGTTGTTCTTCATAAAGAGTTCCTCCTCCAACGAGTTGAGGATAAGCGTCATCAGGGCTGCCACCTCTTTAGGCGGGCGGTTCCAGTTCTCGGTCGAGAAGGTGTAGAGCGTTAGGTAGTCAAGACCTAAGTTGCTGGCCAGCGTTGTGATGCGCCTAACGCTGTTGACGCCTTCCTGATGGCCCAAACTGCGGTCCAGCCCACGTTGCTTGGCCCAGCGTCCGTTGCCGTCCATGATGATGGCCACGTGGCGCGGCAGGCGCGTGAGGTCTAAACGCTCTTGATAGGTCGTCGGTTCGTTGGTTGTCATAACTCTTTATCTGTCTCTTTAACGCTAAGCAGGGGTATGCCCCCTATCTTCGCAGCGGTAATCGTGAACGTTGAAGCGGTGCTGCCGTAGATGCGACTCGTGGCGGACAAGGCGTAAAGGTCGGTGACGGCTTGCATAATGCCTTCGCGCGTGTCGCGACGGACGGAGCTAAGGGGCTGCACGAAGACGCGGTCGCCATAGGCCATTTGTAATTCGCGCCGCAACGCAAGGTCGTCGGTGGCAAGATAGAACGCAACGTTGCCATTGCGCGCCTTTTCTGCGTCCATCACGCGCCGAAAGTCCTGCGTAGAACTGTCGGCAATAGCCTCGGTGTGGTCGGTGCGCCGAATGTGGATACCTACTACGTCCAACCCCTGAAAGGGTGCCGTCACTTGTCTGATGGCATCGGCTATAGCAGGCAGTGGGCGCAAGGCGGCGTAGCAGGCATCGGGTATGTCGCACAATTCGTGACACGAACTGACCCACACGCGCTCAGCACGCGCTGCAATCTCGAAGATATCATCGCCCTGCCACGGTCGTAGCCACTCTTTCTGGTGACCATAGCTCAGATGGCGCAGCAACGTCGGGATGCGAAAGTTTCGGCGCCGTGGGCGGTCGTCGAAGAACGTTTGGTGCACAATGCTGAACTGCGGTGTGTCGATCGGTTCGAAGAGTTCATCGAAGTGGGCCGCACATTCAAAGTCGCTGCACCAACGCACACGGACGGGTTTACCGATACGTTCGCTGACGTAACGTGCCGAAATCGTGGCGCGCAAGCGGTTGCAAAGACCGCCAAAGGGAACTATCGTGAGCTGTTGCACAGAACTTTCGTTTTAGTGACGAGTGACAAGTTGGCTATGCCACCTACTTTCTTCAGGTTTCCGCAGGCGGGACGCCTGCGTCCCATAAGGCTGATGCCGAGGAGTTTTCAACCCCTACCCTATTCCTTAGTCCTTGTTACAGGTGGGGCACTTTGGCGAGAGGTCGTAGGTCAGCGTAAAGAGCATCATGCTGAAGTGGTCTTTGTTGCGAAACTCCGACGAGGCTATGCCGTGGGGGGCTGACAGCCCGTCGAGTTTGTCGGAGGGCGTGAAGTGGAACGTCCAGTCGAGCCCCAAGTTCAGGCGTTCGCGCACTTTCCACTTCAGGCCTACGCCAATAGGAATATCCATCGTAAAGGCCTTGCCCGGCGTTGCGTACACCAAGCCTAAACCTGCTTGTATATAGGGCACCAACCGACAATGCCCCTGAAAACCGCGCAACCAGCCGTAAGGCAAGAAGTGCAGTTCGTAGAGGGCTGTGAGACCTACCTGGCTGCCACTCATCTTATAATCTAACGTCTCCGTTCCTGACGCATTGGGGTTGGCAGGATAGAAGTCGGTCACTTTCGTTGTGTTGCCTCGAAGTCCAAGGTAATCCACACGCGTCTTAACGGCCATGCGCGGATTGAGCGGGAAACGCGCCACAAGCGCACCCGACACGTGCGGAAACCCAAAGAACTTGTTGTTTAAGTCGTTCAGCGAGAAACCCGCGCCTATACCGCCGCCCAGCTCCAACCGATAGAACGTATCTTCCTGAGCCGACAAGCGGATGCTGACGGCTAAGAAAAGCATAACGGCGATGAGAGCTAAACGCGGTTTCATTGGTTGTGTTCGTTACTTTAAGCGATTGTGGGTGTTACGTTGTCATCGTAACATACAGCATGGCTTGGCACGGTGCAAATAGGAGGAGAAAGGCTTTTCCTTCACTTCCACCCTAAGCGGTTGATGCGACCTTTCCAAACCTCGCCACTACCGCCACAGTACAGGATGATGTAGTTGTCGGCGGTCGTCACAACCGACAGGCTGCCAGAGACAACGGCTTCGGGAGCCTTTATAATGCTACTATCCCACGAGCGTCCGTTGTCGCGACTTAAGCGCGGCGTGGCCAGTTTGCCGTCTTGTAAGCCCAAGAGCAAGGTGGCACCGTCATAGTAGGCCAGAGCCGAGCTTTCTACTATCGGGCAAACATAGTCTGCGTTCTCCGTTTCGGGATAATATACCCACGGATATTGTACGGCGTCGGTCAGGTCGATATTGCGCTTCCACACAACGGGCGTTCCGTCGTGATGGCCTAAGACTAAGAGGTCTTCGTAGGTCGGGTCGTTTTCGGAGGGTATGCACACGCCTTGCACCATACTTTGGGGCATCGGACGGGCAAGCTCGGTCTCATCGGCCTGCCACGTCTGGCCGCCGTCGCGCGAGCTGTAGAACATACCTGCTGCGTCGGTAGCCACGAGCCGGTCGCTTCCAGCCACGGGCAAGGCCGTAAAGGCGGCGGGCAAGGTGGTCTCAACCGTCCTCCAAGCCACAGCGTCCTGGCTGCTCACCAATTCTCCCTCGGCTAAGGCGTAGAACGTTCCGCGATGCAAAATGATGCTGCGAACGTCTATCGTAGGCCTCGAAAGGTTAGTGCGCGAAAGCGAGGCGGGTGCGTCAGTCGTGGCATAAAGCACGGCGGGCTGCCCGGCGATGTTGGCAAACACATAGATAGATGAGCCACTAACAATGGCTTTCTGCGCCGTGGCAGCTGCCAAATCAGCATAAACGCCTTCGCGCTGCCAGAGCATCGAGTCGCCAGCTTCTTTATGCACGCGAATGTCGATAGTGTAGGTGCGCGAAGATACGCCATCGGTGCCGTGAACCGTCAGCAGACGAGGCCCGCGACAGTCCAGCGTGTCTTTCGTCGAAACCAGCGTGTCTTGCCCCGTATAAAGCGACTTGATTGTCATCGAACCCGTAGCGTTCAGCACGCTAAACACTACTTTTGACACGTCCGTGTTGACGGGCAACGAGTCGGGATTGAAAATTCGTCCGCCCAATTGGTCGATGCTCAGCGGATAGAGCGAACCCGTCACGTGGCTGATATAAGTGCTGTCGGTTCCCGCAGAGGTCTTCATGTAGATATAGCGGTTCAGCGTGCCGAGCGTGGCCGAGGCCATGACACAGCTGTTCGACGTTGTTTCTTCATAGGTGCTGTCGCTCTTGCAGCTTCCCATGACGACGACAAGTAGCAGGGCGGCAAGGGCTGACAGCGTGCGATATAGGTTTTTGCTCATTGCGTGAGGCTATTATTTCAGAGGTTGTTTTGCTTTATTAAGTACCCGTTTATGACTACGATGCACAAAATCGTGGCAAAGATACAGCGCATCTTGAGTAAAAACAAAGCAAGCGGCCACTTTTATGACCGCTTTTAATAGTTTTTGTAATTTCAGACCTAAGAATTACACGAATTTTGACGATTTGAGCAAAGAATGGCGGCAAAACTGGCGGCCTTTTGCGCAAAACTATCACCAACGTGCGCTCTACGAGCTGGCAACATAAGCGCACACGCTACCCTATCAAACAAAGTTTTCCCGCCACAACATCTCTGCGTTATGGCGGGAATACAATAAGGCATAATATACTTGCTTAGAAGACTATGCTCGTGCCGAGGCTACGGTCAACGAGCAGGCCGTCTTGCGGCTGGAGCGAGAACGTACCGCTGCGACGGGCGCGGAACTTCAAGCGCACCACGTCGCCGTCTTCAAGTAGCGGGCTGTTGCCAACGTTGGCGAAGCAGACGAAGAGTTCCTTCTGTCCGTTGGTGTGGAGGCGATCGTAGGTGAGGTTGCGCATCTCCTTCGCCCCTACGGCCTCAAGGCTTACGTATTCAAGTTCGGTGGCATCGTAAGGCAAGGCCAGCGAGAGGGCGTTGACGCTTTGCAGGTCCTTACCCGTAATAGTCACAACCACTTCATCGCCAGCCACAAACGACGTTTTGCTTGCGCTAAGGGCGAGCGTGCCTGCGGCCTTGTCGGTGCTTTGTTGCGTGGCACCGCCATCGAGCTGTGTTGTTACAACGGAGATGTCGTAAGCATCTATCAGGCCATTGCCATTCACGTCGCCAGCACTGACGTAGTCGTAGTCGGCATCGCCACGGCGCACGCCCGTATAGTTCATGTAGCTTGTCAGGTCGTTGTCGTCGATACGGCCGTCGCGGTTGATGTCGCCTTGCAGCACGCTTTCGGTGCCTGGCACCTTAAACACGTAGAGTTCCTCGCCCGAGCCGAAGTTGCCCACGGCTTCCGTCACACTGAGGCGGATGTAGCGCGCCGTGAGGTCTTCGCCAAACTCGAAGGTCTTGGCCTCGCCGTTGCGCTCCCAGGCAAAGTCGCCGACGGGAGTCCACGTTTGGCGGTCGGTGCTGATTTCAACGCTACCTTTCAGCAGGGTGCCGTTGCCAGCGTCCTCGCGTGGCTGATACTCAAAGCGGTCGAGCTCGTTGACGCTGCGCAGGTCGATGGTGAGGTCGAAGGGAACGGCGGTGCTACCCCACTGCGTGTGCCACATCGTTTTGCGGTCGAAGTCGAAGAGTTTACCAGCGTCTTGTCCGCCTTGGTTTTCGCAACTTGTTATGCCCTTAATGCCTTTCACGGCAAACTGATAGGGGTCGGACTTCGTCGTTGCTTTCACCTCGGTCCAGGCACTGTAGCCGTCGCTGTTGACGGCGCGCACCTTGAAGGCATAGTCGGTTTCGGGTTGCAGACCGTCAAAGGCGAGTTGCTGACCGCGAATGGTGCTGTAGGTTTGTCCGTCGAAAGCTATTTCGTAGTAGTCGGCATTGTCCACCTGCTGCCACGAGGGGGTCAGGCTGAAAGCCTCCACGTTTTCTTCGGCGAAGGTCACGCGCGGTGCTGTCAGCGGGCCGTGGGTCTTCAGCAGGGGGTCGGCGGGAGCAAACGTAGCACCGCGCACTTCTACGACGATGCCGTTCATCGTCACGTCGGAGCGTCCGAGCTTCACCCACAGCTGCGGGTTCTTCGTGATGTGTTGCTTCGAAAACTCGCTGCCTGCCGTTGCGAAGCGGTTGAGTTCGGGTGCTTCATTATAGAAATAGACATTGTCGGCGGCTTCAAACTGCGCTTCGCTGTTCACGGCGCGCAACGCCACCTTCTGTTTGCCTATGCGAGCAGCTACCTTCTTGGGCTGGGCGGTGAGGTTGATGCGCAGTTCGGTTTGCTTCATCGCCTCAAAACCATCGAACGTGCCTATTGTGGGTTCTATGGTGACGGTAAGGCGGTCTTTCTTGAGTTCGCTGCGCACTTCGGTGTAGGCCGCAGCGCCACGCAGGTAGTCCTCGGAGCGTCCGTCGTCGTCGTACTCGACGAAGCAGCCAGCCGCAGCGGGATAAAACTCATAAGCGCGGAAATCCTTGGGTGCCTGGGCGGGCGTGTTGTGGGGTCGCGTCATGGGAATGATGGCGCCACTGCGCACGAAGACGGGCAGCTTCCAGAGCGGAGCGTCGTAGTCGTTAATGATGCGTCCGCCCTCGTAGCTGTCGCCGTTCCAATAGTCGAACCAGCGACCTTCGGGCAGGTAGATGCCGTGGCGCACGTCGTTGCCGTCTTTGTCGGCGGCGGTCTCTTTGTAGATAGGAACCACGAGGAAGTCGGGTCCGTAGAGGAATTCGTAGCGCGTTTGCTCGCCCAAGGTGTAGTCGTTGGGATAGTCGAGCAATAGCGCGCGCACCATGGGCTTGCCCATCGTGGCTTCGTGGGCAATGCTGTAGGTGTAGGGCATGAGTTCGGACTTTAGCTTCAGATAGTGGCGGTTGATGCTCGTAGCGGGTTCGCCGAGGGCCTGCGGATATTTCGGGTTGCTACCCCAGCCGTCCATGTTGAGCTCCATCGGTGTGAACGTTTTCCATTGGAATTCGCGCACGTTGACGGCCACGTTCTTTCCGCCAAAGATGCCATCCACATCGTTGGTGATGTTGGGCTGTCCGGAAAGGCCTGCGCCGATGAACGTAGGGATGTGGTAGCGAATATACTCCCAGTTGCCGCCCGTTTGGTCGCCCGTCCAGATGCCTGCGTAGCGCTGTGTGCCAGCCCAGCCGTCCACGCTGATGATGAACGGACGGGCACCGCCGCCATAGTAAGGCATAATCTGGGCTACATCGCTCACGCCGTTGAGCCCAAAGCTGTAGCCTGCGCCGACCCACGCCACGTCCGTCTTCAAGACGCGCACGCCAGCGTCGCGCACTTCCTTCACGATGTCGCGTTGCAAGAGGGGTTCAACACCCTCTTTCGGATAGAGGTCGCTTTGTGTCCATAGGCCTACTTCTATGCCCTTCGAGTGGGCGTAGTTGCCAAACTGACGGAGGTTCTCGATGTTGCCGTCTATCGAGCCTGTTTGCCCGTAGCCACCACCGTAGCCATCGTTGGGCAGGAACCACCCAATTGGCATATCATTTGCAAGGTAACGGTCGATGGCGGCGCGGGCACTGAACTGATAGTTGGTCTCGCCGTTCAGCGTTTCCCTCGCACCGCCGTTCGCCTTCTGACTTTCGTTGTAGCGCTGGCCGTCTTCGTAGGCCATAAAGCCGTCGGCGGCGGGTGTCCAGTAGTCGCGGTTGTAGGCGTTGAGGTGGCCTTCGTAGAAGCCAAACTTAGGCAGCAGAACGGGGCGGCCCGTCAGCTGATAGTAGTCGTTGAGGAGGTCAACGGGCTGCGAGTGGACCATCACAAAGACGTCAAGATAGCCCTCGTTGTGGGAGAGGCGCACCTCGCGCGCATCCTCTGCGCCGAAGTCGTAGCGACCGGGCTTGAACGTGTGCCAGAGCAGACCGTAGCCCTTCGTGCTCCAGAAGAAGGGGCAGGGCGAGGCCACGCCGCCGTCAACCCAAATGTTGTTGTTTTCAATGGCGATGGCTTTTCCGCGATGACTGAAACGGCCGTTTTGCACGCCGCCGCCGTAGAAGTACTCGCCGCTGCGGCACGAGAGTTTCAGCGTTGTCTTGTTTTCTTCAAACGTGGGAACGTCCAGCGCGTCAACCACCGTCTCGCCCGTCTCCTTATCTACGATGCGCAACAAGCCGCTGGCGGGTATCTCTAAGCGCACGGCACTGGTCTCTACAGCATAGTTGCCGCCATCGCGGGCAATGCTGAGGGTGCTGGCATGCGTACGCGGAAGGTCGACAAGGATTTGCGCGGGCGGATCGGCTTTGGGCGCACGAAGCAGGCCGCCAGCATTATCTTGAAACAAGCGCACGATGCGCTCGCTGTAGAAGTCGGCCGTGAGACACGTGCCATCGGTGAAAAGGATTTCGACGGTCGAAGGGTTGAGCTGTCGCACCTGTTGCACCCTACCTGGAACGCTGGACGGGATAGGTGAAGGCACAGCCGCAACAGACCCTGCACTCATGCTTTGCACACTGCACCAAGGCAAGGCGCAGAGGCAGGCAAGAAGGAGTTGTTTTTTCATATTACAGAAGTGGTTTGTTCTATTTCCGAGAGCGAAGTTAAAGATTTTGCATCGAAAAGCGTGCGATTTCGATAGTTTTTTTATACTTTCGCCCTCAAAACAATAAACCATGAACCAAACAGGCCTCCCTTTTGCGCGAGGCCACGAACACTATGGGAAAAAAGCAGGAAAGCCTCAACGTCTTACGCGTCGTCCTTGCCAACAAGAAGATGACATCGCAGAAAGAGATTTTAGAAGAACTTCGGGCTGCGGGCCATCAGGTTTCGCAACCCACACTGAGCCTCTACATGCGCGAGTTGCGCGTTTCGCGAGTGCGCACACGCGAGGGTGTGCAATACGTCTTGCCGCCCGAAACGGATTACACGCGCGTGGTCGGAGAGGGCTTCGCGTCGGAGTATCTGCATCAAGCCAGCATCCTGCGCGTTGCGTTCAGCGAGAATATGCTCATCCTGCGGACGAAACCCGCCTACGCCGCCTTCCTCGCGGCGCAACTGGACGCTCACGAACTGCCCAGCGTGGCCGGCACGATTGCTGGCTTCGACACCATTTTTATTGCTAAAGTCGAGGGTGCTACGCGCCAGCAACTCGTTGACGATATTGCCGTTTACATCCCCGCCCTGAAAAGCGCCCTGCTATGAACGTCAACGTGCCCCGAAAAAGCCGGTTTGCGACGGCTTCGACGATTGGCAAGTTTCAAGCATAAAGTGCTATTCGCAAAATACTGGAAACCACTCACACTGTCACAACGGCGCAGGATTTTCTGCGCCGTTCTTTTTGCGCATTCCTCCTTTTTTTGCCCCTTTCAGCAAATTCCCGCCTTGGAGATAAAAGTTTCCCGTGTAGTTTAACGATTTTAGTTGACTACTTTTAGTCTTACTCGCGATAAGGGTTGCCCCTGGTTAAATCACGTTGACTCGACCGACGCCTGCTCCTCAAACCACCAGTTGCAAACAACACCATCGCCGCCTACCAACGCTTTTGGGGCGCATAGTAGGCGGCGGTGTATGTTGTGGGAAGGCAACTCGACTGGAGCGCTGTCTATGGGCGTGGCTTGTCTGCCTCGGCGCGGCTCATTACCGTGCTACGGGACGGATGGTCAGTCCCTCGGTACGGTCGTTCTGGACGTTGTATCGGGGATTGGAGCTACCGTTGAAACTGAAAGCGTAGGCCTGGCTGCTCTTGGCATCTTTTGAGGAGGCTGTCCAGTAGTAACCCGCATTCCCTTCAGCGATGATTATATTGTATTGCCCGTTGTAGCCAAACCAACCTTTGGCCGGCAGGAAGATCTTCTTACCATTGGGGGCGGTGAAGAGTCCGCCTTGTTTTCCGTCGATAGAGGTCCATTCGTAGGTGCAGTTTTCTATTAAGGCCTGACTTTGCTCTGCAGTGGGCATGGCCCAGCTTGTATCCCAGTTCTTGGTTGCCACATCGTATTCGGGATTGCCGGAAAAATCAGTACCGATGTCTTTACCTTTGTACTTATATGTGGTCTCGTCGTAACGCGACTTGCCTTGGAAGGTTTCGCCCCAAGCGTAGTAGCCGCTATAGCCCCACTCGGTGGGCGAATCAACATCGACATTGCAGCAGGCCCACTTGCCTGCAACGCCCATGTCGATGACGTGGGGATGGTGCGTGTCGGGACAGAGGCCAGCCTCTACAGCGGCATCAACACTTTCGTCGGCTTCCTTGCCCAGGATGACGTTGACGAGTTTCGTCACGTCGCCAACGTTGACCTGTCCGTCGTTGTTGAGGTCGCAGGGGTCCATTACGATAGGGCGGATATTGAGGCCCCTCCAACGTTCTTCGCCATAGTTCGTGGCGGGGTCGCCGTTCAGCACGCAGATTGATGCGCCCATGCCAACGTTGTCGTGCCAAAGAGAGCTGGTCCAATAATAGCCGGCAATGCCATTTTCGTTGTGCTCATCGTCCACTTTGAAGCCCCCTGCCGGCAGGAAGAGGATGCCCGCATCGGGGGAAAAGAGGAATGCGCCCTTAGCTGTTTCATTGTCAGCCCAAAACTGCGAGCACGTTTTCAGGAGCTTCTCGAATTGCGCTTGCGTAGGCGTGCGGTAGCTGGGGTTGTAGGCCATGGCCACGTCGTACTTCGAGCCGCTGATGTCGGCTCCGAGGTCTTGGCAGGCCGATTTGGCCTTATCGTAGTAGGCATAGTTGTCGGCGGAGAAGATGGTGCGCGCAGCGTCTTTATCGCCCCAGGCAAAGTACGTGCCAGGCTCCACATAATGGGAACTGCCCAAGTTGCAGCAGAGCCATAGGCCTGCTTCGCCCATATTGATAATGTGGGGGTGGTTTTCATCGGGGCATACTTCGTAAACAGCTGTCTGGCTACCGCCTTTACCAAGTATTTCGTTGACAAGAACCGTCACGTCGCCCACGTTGACTGCACCGTCGGCGTTGAGGTCGTAGCGGCTTTGTGCCTGCATGCTCGAAACTGTCAGGAGCGAAACAATAAGCAGGGTTAAATAATGCTTCATAGGTTATAACATTGTTGGGTTTTATTGCGTGCAAAGATACAACATTTTTCGGGCAAAAGCAAGTGTTTGCAGGAGTTTTTGTGGCGTTCTGAGTTTGTCGGAGTTCTCTGAGTTATCGGAGTTCTCTGAGTACTCCGAGAGGCTAAAAGGCGTCAGGCCTCCCACTGCTCTTGCAAGGTGCTTTCCAGCTGTTCGGCGGTGAGGCGCAGGTGTAGCTGTCCGTCGTAGGCCATGGAGATGCCGCCCGTCTCTTCGCTGACGATGATGGCGATGCAGTCGCTTTTTTGGGCTATGCCGAGTGCGGCGCGGTGGCGCAGGCCGAGGCTTTTGGGGATGTCGGCATCGTGGCTGACGGGCAGGATGCAGCCAGCGGCTTTGATGCGCGTGCCGCTGATGACCATCGCGCCGTCGTGGAGGGGAGAGTTTTTGAAGAAGATGTTCTCGATGAGGCGCTGGGTGATGTTGGCGTTGATGAGGTCGCCCGTCTGTACGACTTCGTTCAGCCCGATGCCGCGCTCAATGACGATGAGTGCGCCCACCTTCTGCTTACTCATGCTCATGCAGGCCAGCACGACGGGCATCAAGGCGGCGCGGCGCTCTTCTTGCAGCTTCTCGCCCGCGTGTTGTTTGAAGAAGCGTTGCAGGAAGCGCGTGCTACGCTTGGAGCCAAGCGTGGCAAAGAACTGGCGTATCTCGTCCTGAAACAGCACGACGAGGGCAAGCATTCCGATGCTGACGAGGGAGTTCATGATGCTGCCTAAGAGGCGCATCTCGAACACGCGCGAAACAAGTATCCAGCCTACGAGGAATATGAGTATGCCCGTGAAGAGATTGGCACTACTGCTCTCTTTCATCAAGCGCCACACGTAGTAGAGCAGCGTGGCGACGAGGAGGATGTCGATGATGTCTTTCAGACCTATTTGCAGCATAGGGCGGCTTAGGGTGTTTAAGTGTTTGCTATTGCGAATGAAAGGGTTGCCATGACATGGAAACCAACGGGACGACTGCGAGGGAGGCGATAAGGCGGTCCGCTCTAATCACAGCTCATGACTTTGCAAAAGAGTTTAACGGTTTGGACAGCGGCTTCAACGTCGTGCACCCGCAGGATGTTGGCCCCCTGCGTGAGGGCGTACATATTGAGGGCAGTGGTGCCATCGAGACTACAGGCGGGCGTTATGTTCAGCGTTTCCCACACCAAGCGCTTGCGGCTCAAGCCCACGAGCAGGGGGAGTCCAGCCTCGCGGAAGTCGGCCAGTTGGCGCAGAATGGCAAAGTCGTCGGCGCGCGAAGGCTTAAAGCCGATGCCAGGGTCGAGGATAACGTTGCACACGCCCATAGCGTGGAGGCGTTCGGCCCGCTTGACGAGGCTTTGCAGTACGTCGCGAGGGGTGACGGCATGAAGCGTCTCGTTATGCGTCAGGACGTAGGCCGAACCCGTTTGTGCCACGGTGCGAAACATGCGCGCATCGGCTTGCCCGCCTGTAACGTCGTTGACGATAGCCACGCCGAACTCTTCAACGGCCATACGGGCCACGTCGGCGCGAAAGGTATCGACGCTCAGTGCTGCCGAAGGAGCCATGCTGCGCACCCAGCCTAATGCTGCGCGCAGACGCTCCATCTCCTCGACCTCGTCGCAAGGCTGAGCACCTGGCCGCGTGCTGCACGCACCAATATCGAGGATGTCGGCTCCCTGAGCCAGCATTAGCTCGACGCGGTATTTCACGGCTTCTTCCTTCTCGGCGCGACTCTGCGCAAAGAAGCTGTCGGGCGTAGCATTGATGATGCCCATAACGAGGGGACGACGCAGCGAAACGAGGCGTCCACGGAGGTTGAGCGAAAGGGAGTTGTCCATACGAGTGCGAGCGTTTTTTGCGTTTTGCCACGGCAAAGTAAGCGATTTCTGCGCGAAAAAGCGTAATTTTGCAGCAAAAAGAAACGCTTTAGCAGGTTAGTGGGACGAGATAGCCCACAACCTACGAGCTAAACGCCTCAACAAATCATCGAAGATATGAACATTGAAGAGCTTTACCACCTCTATTGTGAGCACCCCGTTGTAACGACCGACAGTCGCACGTGTGCGGCGGGGTCTATCTACTTTGCGCTTCGCGGCGAGTCGTTCGACGGCAACCGCTTTGCTGCCGATGCGCTGCAGAAAGGCTGCGCCTACGCCGTTGTCGATAATGCTGACTATGCCACCGACGAGCGTTGCATTCTCGTGGCTGATGCCTTGCAAACGTTGCAGGAACTGGCCTCGCACCACCGCCGTGCCTTGGGCTTGCCCGTCCTGCAAATTACGGGTTCGAACGGAAAGACCACAACGAAAGAGCTATGTGCCGCCGTCCTCAGCCAGCGCTACCGCACGCGCTTCACGCAGGGCAACCTTAACAACCACATTGGCGTGCCGCGCACGCTGCTGAGCCTGACGGCGGAGGACGAGATGGCCGTTGTTGAGACGGGTGCGAACCATCCTGGCGAGATTGCCGAGCTTTCGCAGATTGTCGATCCCGACTGCGGCCTCATTACCAACGTGGGACGCGTCCACTTGGAGGGCTTCGGGTCGATAGAAGGCGTGCTACGCACGAAGGCGGCCCTCTACGACTACCTGCGCCAAAAGCGCGGCACCTTCGTCTTCCTGCACGGCGACAACGCCATGCTGACCGATGCCGCCAAAGGCCTGCGCACGTTCACCTACGGACAAGCGGGCAAGGACTATGACGTGGAGGGCGAAGTGGTCGGCTGCAACCCCTTCCTTTTGTTTCGCTGGCGGCCTCGCGGCGGCGAGTGGCAAGAGGTGCAGACGCAGCTCATCGGTGCCTACAACATCGACAATGCCCTGGCCGCCTGCGCCGTAGGCCTACGCTTCGGCGTACCTACGGAGAAGATTTCGGAGGCCATCGGCAACTACCGCCCCACCAACTCGCGCAGCGAACTGCGCCGCACGGAGCGCAACACGCTCATCGTTGATGCCTACAACGCCAACCCCACCAGCATGAAGGCGGCGTTAGAGAACTTCCGACAGATAGACGCGCCTAAAAAAGTAGCCATCCTGGGGGCTATGGGCGAGCTGGGCGCAACAAGTGGCGACGACCACGCACAACTCGTGGCCTTGGCCGACAGCCTACGACTGGACGACTTGTGGCTGGTGGGCGAGGCCTTTGCACCTTTCGCCGAGAGCCACCGCGTCTTTAGCAACGTTGATGCGGCCAAAGCGGCCCTGCAAGAAAAGCCTTTCGAGGATGCCCTCATCTTCATCAAGGGCAGCCACTCCACCCGACTCTACGAGCTGCCAGCACTGCTATAAAGGGGCTGTGCCCACACAACACCGTTTCTCTTTTTTGAAAGGAGCAAGCCATGAAGCATACAATATTATATATAGTCCTCGCCGCTTGCGCCGCCACGTTGCAGGCGCAGGGGCAAGACCCGCTGACGGCCCACATCGACCGCTCGGTGCGTCCGCAGGACGATTTCTTCGCGTATGCTAACGGGGCGTGGCTAAAAGCCAACCCCATACCGCCCGACAAGCGCGAAGTGGGCATCTTCACGCTGGTGCAAGACACCATCGACGCGCAGCTTCGCCGCATCTGCGAAGCGTGCGCCAGCGGCCACAATCCCCTTGGCACGCCGCGCCAGAAGATTGGCGACCTCTACGCTTCGGGGCTCGACACGCTGAACCGCGAGCGTTCGCTGGACGACCTGCGCGAAATCATGGTCCGCTTCGACCGTATGGGCGATACGGACGAGCTGCAGAAACTGACGGCCTACGCCCACACCTACAGCAGCGCGCCCTTGTTCAACCTCTACGTTGCGCAAGACGAGAAACAAAGCGATGCCTACGCCCTCTACCTGACGCAGGGCGGCCTCTCAATGCCCGACCGCCGCTACTACGTTGACGACGATGGCGACGCGCGCCGCGTGCGAACGGCGTTCCTCGCCTTCGCAAAAGATATCTTTACCCTGGCAGGCGACGCGCCCGACGTGGCGGCGCAGAAGGCCGAGGGCGTGCTGGACACGGAGACACGCCTGGCACGCATCAGCCGCCCGCGCGAAGCCTTGCGCGACCCGCAGGCCAACTACAACAAGCTGTCGCTGGCCGACCTTCAAAACATCTTCCCCGCGTTCTACATGCCCCACTTCCTGCGCACCATGCAGGCCGGGCCTACGGACAGCATCATTGTGGGGCAGCCCGAATACTTTGCCCAGCTCAACGCAATGCTGGTGCGCGACGTGACGTTCGACCATTGGCGCGACTATCTCAAGTTCCACTTCCTGCGCGGCGTGGCACCCTACCTCTCCCAGGCCTTCCGCACGGCCCACTTCAACTTCTACGCGCGCACGCTGCGCGGCATAGAGCAGCCCGAGCCGCTATGGAAGACGGTGGTTGGAGAGGTGGACGAGGCACTGGGCGACCTCGTGGGACAAGTCTATGCCCAGGACTACCTGCCTGCTGGAACGAAAGAGAAGTTCACAGAGATAGGCTCTGCCGTGAAAGCACAACTGGCCGAACGCATCAAAGGGCTTGCCTGGATGGGCGACAAGACGAAGGAGAAAGCCCTGGCTAAGTTAGAGGCCGTGAAGATGAAGCTGGCCTACCCAGACCAGTGGCGCGACCTCGCGCGCCTGAACGTCAACCGCCGCAGTTACGTCCACAACATGATGAACGCCTCGCGCTGGCAGACATACTACAACATGGGGAAGCTGGGCCAGCCCGTCAACCGCGACGAATGGCTGATGCAGCCGCAAACCTACAATGCCTACTACGACCCCGTCAACAACGAGATTTGCATTCCTGGCTGCAATATCTTCATCCCTGGCTTTGAAGGCCGCATGGCCGACGACGCCGTGCTCTACGCCCTGATTGGCGGCACGTTTGGCCACGAGCTGACCCACGGTTTCGACGACCAAGGCAGCCAATACGACGCGCATGGCAACCTGCGCGACTGGTGGACAAAGAAGGACCGCAAGCAGTTTGAACAGCGCACGCAGCAAATCGTGAAACAGTTTGACGGATACTACGTTACCGACAGCCTGCACATCAACGGAACCATCACGCAAGGCGAGAACATAGCCGACCTCGGCGGCCTCATCGTCGCCCTGCGCGCCTATCAGCAAACGGCGCAGTACAAGGCGGGAAAACCCGTGGAGGGCTTCACGCCCCTGCAACGCTTCTTCCTTGGCTACGCGGCGGCATGGATGATGGCGCAACGCGCAGAAACGGTCGTCTCGCAAGTGAAAAGCAACGAGCACGCCCCTGCCCGCTGGCGCGTTATCGGTCCGCTGAGTAACCTGCCCGAATTCTACGAAGCCTTCGACGTGAAAACGGGCGACAAGATGTGGCGCAGCGAAACGGAGCGCGTAGCTATTTGGTAATGCAAAACGCCACCCCGTCAATACTAAAACAACGCCACTAAGCGCAATAACGGCCTCGCGACAGCCACGTTACCAAACAATTAGTTTATCTTTGCAGCAAGAAAACCTCCACGCAATGACCGCTTCAAACATTCTCCACTACATCGTCATGACGTTCTACGTCCTGCTCATTGCAGGGACGGCCATGGTCGTAGTGCTTGAAAACCGTAAGCCCGAAAAGACCATTGCGTGGCTCATCGTGCTGACGTTCCTGCCTGTGGCCGGCTGGATTTTCTTCTATTTCTTCGGTCAGGACGAACGCCGTCGCCACATCCTTTCGCGCGGCGGCTATGCTGGCATTGCCCGTCAGTTGCACGCCTCCCTTGAGGGCGAAGTGAAACCCAACGTGCCAGCGAAGTATGAACTCATATGTCAGCTTGGCGACCAAAGCGGGACCTACAGCCCTACGAGCGGCAACAGCGTCAAGCTCCTCTACGACGGGGCGGCCTTCGTCGGTGCCTTATTGCAAGACATCTACGCGGCGCGGGAGCACATCCACATCGAGACATACATCATTGAGGACGATGCCGTGGGCCGCCTGGTGCGCGATGCCTTGATCGAACGCGCCCGCGAAGGCATAGAGGTGCGCCTGCTCTACGACGACGTAGGCTGTTGGCGCGTGCCGCAATCCTTCTTTCAGCCCCTTGAAGAGGCTGGCGGCCTCGTCTTTCCCTTCCTCCCCGTGCGTTTCCCCAGCCTGACGCGACGCGCCAACTATCGCAACCACCGCAAAGTGTGCGTCTTCGATGGGCGCACGGGCTACATCGGCGGCATGAACCTGGCCCTGCGCTACGTTTCGCGCCGAGAGGGGACATGGCACGACGCGCAATTGCGCGTTAGCGGCAGTGCGGCCCGCAGTTTGCAAGCCACGTTCCTTTCCAGCTGGTATTTCGCCACGGGCCGCCTGCGCAAAGAGCAGCGTTTCTTCCCCGCCGTGGAAGGGGCTACTGGCGCAATGGCCGAAGGCGGGAGCACGGTGCAAATCATTGGCAGTACGCCCATCAGCCGCTTCCCTGAAATCATGCTGGCCGTCACGGCACTGGCCACGCGCGCCGAGCACTACCTCTATATTCAAACGCCCTACTTCATGCCTACCGAACCCGTACTGCAAGCCCTGCAAACGGCGGCGATGGGAGGCGTTGACGTCAGGCTGATGCTGCCCGAAAAGCCCGATGCCTTTTGGCTTCGCTGGGCCAACGACAGCTTCCTCGCCGACGTGCTGGATGCCGGCGTGCGCGTCCTACGCTACAAGGCGGGCTTCCTGCATGCAAAGACCATCGTCTGCGACGACGACTGCTGCAGCGTGGGCTCTGCCAACATGGACTTCCGCAGCTTCGAAAACAACTTCGAAGCCAACGCGCTGGTCTATGACCCGACCTTGGCTGGCAAAATGCGCCGGCAGTTTGAAGCCGACGAAGCTTTATGCGAAGAAATACATGCCGACCATTGGGCTACGCGCCCGCTCATGAGGCGAGCCCTTGAAAGTATCACCCGCATCTTCTCTCCGCTGCTATAGCCCCCCCCAACGCTTATGTCTACCTACGCCTTGCGCTCCCCACGATACGCGCTCATCGCTTTTTTCTTCTTCCTCGTAGCAGGCACGACCCTCGCTGCGCCCATCGACGTTGAAACAGCGCAACAGGCGGCGGCGCGCTACCTGAAGACGCAGAGCAAGCTGAAAGCGCAGGCCGTTCCCACGCTCTGCCTCAGCAACAAAGCTTCCTACTTGTTCCGGAGCGGAGAGCAGTTCGCCCTGATAGCCGCCGACGACCGCCTGCCAGCCCTTTTGGGCATCGGCGGTATGAAGCAAGGGCGTGTGCCTGAGGCATTGCGCAGCTTGCTGACCGACTACGAGCGGCTACTGGCCTTTCTTCCCGAGGGCCAGAACGTGGAGCGGAGAGCGTATGCAGGCCCCGTCATCGCTCCCCTGCTGACCACGCTCCACGGACAGAGTGCACCCTACAACCAGTTTTGCCCTCGCTACAAAGCGGCGGGGAGCGACGAGGCGGGCGAACTGAGCGAGGCGGGCTGTGTGGCCACGGCTCTTGAAAGCGTGCTGACCTACTACCGGCGCACCTACACCTTGCGCCAGCCGCTGGCGGGATGGGAGACCGACAACTTCAGCATTGCCGACATCCCTGCCGGCGAAAGCGTCAACACGGCCAACATTCGCGATAGGTACGCACCCGCAGAACTTGCCGAAGCCACGGACTGCGCACGGCTTATGTACTGGATAGGCGTCGCCGTGAAGATGAAGTATGGCGTTGGCAGCAGCGGCGCCACCACGCGCGACGCCATTGAGCCCCTGACCAACGCTTTTGGCCTTGGCTACGTACATTGGGCCGACAGCTACAAGTATGCGCCCGAAGCGTGGATTCCCATGCTAAACAACGAGTTGCAGGCGGGGCGCCCCATCTACTATGCAGCCCATACCATGCGGCTCAACGGACATGCCTTCGTCATCGATGGCATCAACGCCGAGGGGTTCTACCACGTCAACTGGGGCTACGACGGCGACCTTAACGGCTACTTCGACCTTGCCATTCTCTATGCAGCCGAGCCCTACTACGACACGACGGAGGAGGGAGCGCTGCAAGGTTTCTTCTGCAACCACGAAGCACTCTTCCTGCATCCCGACAAGCAGGACGTGGCCTTGCCCGATACGCTCAAACGAACGGGCGAAGAGTTGGTTTGCACTGGTTGGGAACTGCTCGAAGCGCCTGAGTGCGGTGAATATACACCCATGCACCTGACGCTGCGCAACATGGCCGACCACCGCCTCTTCACGCCCCTTGAGCTCTTCACCAACCTGCCCGCCGACACGGCCCTCTTTGCACAAGGCGACTACATCGCCCTCTTGCAGGCCGACCTTGAAGCGGGCGAGGAGCGTACCTACCTGGTCCACCTGCGCTTCGACGAGTCTGGCGACCGCATCCTGCGCCTTTCATGCGACGACGAGCACTACCAGACCTTGGGCAACGTCAGCATAGCGCCCCACAGCCCAGCCCCATTGCGCTTCGACCGCCCTACCCTCTCGTTCCCCGATGCCACGACAATGCAAACCGCCGTGCACTACGAAAACACATCGCCCGTGAACCGCAGCGGAAAAATCGTGACCTACGAGCTTGAGCGCACCGACAGCGATGACCCGCACACCGTGCGCCACGCTTACTATCGCTACCTGCCGCCGCTGGCCAGCCGGACCGACGAGGTGACGTTCAAAGCGTTGGAACCCGGAGCACGCTATCGGCTGCAAGTGCGCTGTCCGTGGACCGTCGTGCAGACGCTCTACTTCGTGCAAGGCGAAGGCGAAGTGAGCGGCCTCAACGCATCGCCCTCCTATAATATTAATATTGTATCACCCGCCTACGACCTGTCGGGCCGCCGCGTGAAGAACACTGCGGCCAAAGGCTTCTTTATACAAAACGGCAGGAAGCAACTACGAAAATGAGCAAGAAGGTAATTATCTGCACGCTGCTACAAGACCGCTCCTTGGCGGGCGCAACGCCCATCGTGCAAGAAACCTTTGGACTTTGGCACACCGCAGAGGGGGGTGCCTCGCTGACGCTGAACTACTTCGATGCCGAAACGAAAAGCCCTTGCACCTTGCAAGTCGGCGAAAGTCGTGCCCTGCTGAAACGCCGTGGCGAGAACGAGCTCGTACTCCCTTTCGTTCCTAATGGCGCACCGCAGGCTGGTAAGCTGGCCACGGCGGTAGGCACGCTCGACATCCTCGTCAGCACGTCGCAACTCATTACTGCTTACGACGAAACGGGCGGCAGCATCACGCTGCACTATGCCATTGGTGCCAAAAACTGGCCGCCAAAAAGCTGGATGCAGTACAGGCTCCGCGTTACGTTTCAGGTCGCAGGAGAATAAACACGACAAAATACAATGGAAATCAACCTAACTATCAACGGTCAGCACTTCCTTGCCGACATAGAAGATACCGAAACGGGGCGCGCCTTTGCCCGCCTTCTGCCACTAAAGGCAACGCTGACTGAGCTTAACGGCAACGAGAAGTACGTCAATCTCAACACGTCTCTCCCTACCAACGCGCACTACTACGACGCGATTGCCAGCGGCGACTTGATGCTTTTTGGCAGTTCGTGCATCGTGCTCTTCTACGGATCAGCGGGCGGCTATAGCTATACGCCCATCGGCCGCCTACGCACCACCGAAGGCCTCACCGCAGCTGCAGGACGTGGCAACGCCGAGGTAACGTTTGAGCTTAAGGCTAAATAGAATAACAACAACGAAACTACTCCCCATGAGAACAACGCCTCTTGCCACAGCAATCTTAACTGCTGCACTGGCATTCAACACGTACGCACAATCAAACACTCAAACAAACATGCAACCGATGACATTGGAAACATCGTGGGACAAGGTGTTCCCACTTAGCGAAAAGGTAAACCACCGCAAGGTGACGTTCCCTACACAATACGGCCTGACGCTCGCCGCCGACCTCTACGAGCCAAAAGCGACTGAAGGCAAGCTGGCGGCTATCGCCGTGAGCGGTCCGTTTGGTGCTACAAAAGAGCAGTCGAGCGGACTCTACGCCATGCGCATGGCCGAACGCGGCTTCGTTGCCTTGGCTTTCGACCCCTCGTTCACAGGCGAAAGCAGTGGCGAACCACGTCGCACGGCCTCGCCCGACATCAATACGGAGGACTTTCTATCGGCTGTCGATTTCCTCGTAAAACAACCCAACGTCGATGCGCAGCGCATCGGCATCATCGGCATTTGCGGCTGGGGCGGCATTGCCCTCAACGCTGCGGCAGCCGACACTCGCATAAAAGCTACCGTGGCCAGCACCATGTACGACATGACGCGCGTCAGCGGTAACGGATACTTCGACAGCAACGACAACGAGGCAGCGCGCCACGCCGCACGCGAAGCCCTGAGCCGGCAACGCACGTCCGACCCCACGGCCATGGCTGGCGGCGTGGTCGATCCGCTACCCGCCGATGCACCCCAATTCGTCAAGGACTACTTCGACTACTACAAAACCCCTCGCGGCTACCACGCCCGCAGTGGCAACTCTAACGATGGGTGGCGCGTCATCGGCACACAGGCTTTCTCCAACGCACGCTTCCTCTACTACACAAACGAGATACGCAGTGCGGTGCTCGTCATGCACGGCGAAAAGGCCCACTCGCGCTACTTCGGCGAAGATGCCTTCCGCTATATGGTCAACGGACGCCCCGAAGCGGGCATTAAGCCAAACCCCTGTCCCGAGAACAAAGAATTGCTCATCATCCCTGGTGCCTCCCACTGCGACCTCTACGATGGCGGCTTCACCGAAGCAGCGGGCAAAGGACAGTCCAAGAACCTCATTCCCTGGGACAAGCTGGCCGACTTCTTCACGAAGAACCTATAGCCCGCGTCCAAATCTTTAGGACACGATTGGACACACGAAAGTCCACAAAAACACAGATGGTAACACCTGTGCGCTTTGTGGACTTTCGCTATGAAAGCGGCTAAAACGTCCTACCCCTATACAACAAAGAACCTGCAAAGCTCTGAGAGCCTTGCAGGTCTTTACCTGTGAATAAAGGTTACAGGTTCGTAGCTGATTACTGAGCAGCGGGAGCAGCTTCAGCAGGAGCGGCTTCAGCAGGAGCGGCTTCAGCAGGAGCGGCCTTCGTGGTGTCGGCGGCAACGGCTGCGCTGTCGGTAGCGGCGCTGTCGGTAGCGGTGCTGTCAACAGCAACAACAGTGTCGGTAGCAGCGGAGTCTGCACCTTCAGTACCTTCGGTCGTCTGACCACCGCAAGAAGCGAAAGAAATAGCTGCGAAAGCTACGAACATGAAAGCTAACTTTTTCATTTTTTTGTTTGGTTTTTTAAGTAAAACAATCAATTGCTTTTATTAAAACGATGCAAAGGTACGGGCTTTTTTGCGCTATGCAAGAAATCATCAAAAAAAAAAGCAACTTTTCTTTCAAATTTAACAAAACACCCTAAAGTTGCCAACCAAAGTTTTCAAAAACCGCAAAAATAGTGCTCCAAAACGCCTAAAAAGCCCCTCTGATATACCAACAAAATACCTCCAACAATAGGACAAACGACCGTAGCGTTTGTCGTTACGCGCCTCGTTCGCTATCTTTGCACTGCGAAACGCGGCAACGACGAACTCCGGCCGCAACTGTTGCGTATGTTGCGCCAGCAACGCAACATCCCTCTGCTGGCAGAGCCAAACCAACGAACCTACAATATTATATATATGTACGCGCGCGAAGAAACCCTCACCTCTCCACGTCCCCTGCAAGGCCGACGTGGACGCTACCTCACGCTGGGCTGCAAGCTGAACTTTGCTGAGACGTCGGCCCTGCGCGACCGCTTGGAGCAACTGGGGGCCGTCAACGTGGGACGCGGCGAAGAGGCCGACTTCTGCATCGTTAACACGTGTAGCGTCACGGGCGAAGCCGACCACAAATGCCGGCAGGCCATCCACCGCCTCGTGCGCGAGAACCCGGGTGCCGTGGTGGCCGTCATGGGTTGCTACGCCCAACTGCGCCCTGCCGACGTGGCGGCCATTGCGGGCGTGTCGCTCGTTGTGGGGCAAGAGCGCAAAGGCGAATTGCCCACTATGCTGTGCCGCCTGCTGGCGGGCGAAGCACAAGAGGCGGTCTGCGCTGGCCGTAGAGCCGACATCCGCACGTTCGTGCCCTCATGCTCTTGCGGCGATCGCACGCGCTACTTCCTGAAGGTGCAGGACGGCTGCAACTATGGTTGCACGTATTGCACCATTCCCGCTGCACGCGGACGCAGCCGCAACGGCTCCATTGCCTCGCTCGTGCAGCAGGCCGAAGAGGTGGCGCAGCGCGGCGGACGCGAAATCGTGTTGACAGGCGTCAACATCGGCGACTTCGGACGTACAACGGACGAAACGCTGCTCGACCTCCTGCGCGCTCTCGACACCGTGGAAGGCATCAGCCGCTACCGCATTTCAAGCATCGAACCCAACTTGCTGACGGAAGAGATTATCGACTTCTGCGCCGCTTCGCGCGCCTTCATGCCGCACTTCCACTTGCCGCTGCAAAGCGGGTCGGACGAGGTGCTGGAGCTGATGCACCGCCGCTATCGCACCGACCTCTTCCGCCGGCGCGTAGAGCAGATACTCTCGAAGATGCCCGATGCCTTCATCGGCGTTGACGTCATCGTGGGGGCACGCGGCGAGACAGAAGAGCGTTTTGAGCAGTCGGCGCGTTTCATCGCGAGCCTGCCCATTGCCCAGCTCCACGTCTTTAGCTACAGCGAGCGGCCTGGCACGCGCGCGCTCAGCATCCCCCACGTGGTGACGCCACAAGAGAAGAACCGTCGCTGCCACCGCCTCATCGACCTTTCCGAAGAGAAGCGCCTAAACTTCTACAAACGCTACACGGGTTGCGAGCGCAACGTGCTGTGGGAGCACCGCGCAGGCTGGACCGACAACTACGTGCGCGTCTTAGCACCTACCGACAATCCGCCCCTTGAAGGCAGCATCAGCCGCGTGCGCCTTGCACGTCTCAACGAACAAGGTGACGCGTTTTGTACGTGAAACGTTAAACAATAAACATTAAACAATAAACGTTAAACATTAAGACGCGCCTGCGTCCCACACGTCGCCCGCGTCGTTCAGTATGTTGGCCTATTACGGCACCCCCCTGCCGCAAACGTTAAACTTTCATCCCTTAAACCTGCCTCTCCTATGCCTTCTCCCGCCCCTCGCGTAGCTGTCGTTATCCTCAACTGGAACGGGGCCGCCATGCTCCGACAGTTTCTTCCCCTCGTTGTCAGTGCTTGCGATGACGATGGTAAAGTCTTCGTGGCCGACAACGGCTCTACGGACGATAGCCTGCAAATGCTGCAAAGCGAGTTTCCTGACGTGGCTACCATCGCCCTCGACCGCAACTATGGTTTTGCCGAAGGCTACAATCGTGCACTGAAAGGCTTAGAGGCTGAATTCTACCTGCTACTGAACTCCGACGTTGAACCTGCGCCGCACTTCCTGCGCCCCTTGCTGCAACTGATGGACACGCATCCCGCCTGTGCTGCATGCCAACCCAAACTGCTCTCATGGCGCCAGCGCGATAGCTTTGAGTATGCAGGAGCTGCCGGCGGGTTTATTGATCGTTATGGCTACCCTTTCTGCCGGGGCCGCGTGTTCGACACTGTTGAGCGCGACGGCGGACAGTACGATGCGTCGCCCTACCCTATTTTCTGGGCAACGGGTGCCGCATTGCTCGTTCGCCGCTCGGACTGGGAAGCCGTGGGCGGACTGGACGGCACCTTCTTTGCCCACCAAGAAGAGATAGACCTCTGCTGGCGACTGCGCGCCCGCTCGCGCGAAGTGTGGTGCGTATCGGAAAGCATTGCCTACCACGTGGGCGGTGCCACGCTGGGGCCTGGCAATCCGCGCAAGACCTACCTCAACTTTCGCAATAACCTGCGCATGCTCTACAAGAACTTGCCCAATAGCGAATTGCACCACGTCATGCGCTGGCGCTGCGCGCTGGACTACGTGGCCGCCCTGCAAATGTTGTTGACGGGGCAGCCGCGCCACGCCGCCGCCGTCCTGCGCGCACGTCGCGACTTCAACCGCGAGAAGCAACTGCTGAAACCGCAGCGCGAAGAAAACCTGCGCCTGACAACACTTTCGCCCATACCCGAACAGCTCCCTTCGAGCCTGCTTTGGCTCTACCACGCGCGCCGCAAACATACGTTCGCGCAGCTGCTACCGTTTTTCAAGAAAGGCTAACGCCCGTTTTTATGCTGCGGGAGAGGCTATGCCGTCAACGCAAAGGCCTCCAGCTGCAAGCCTTTCTGTTTTTACCCTCTGCGCCGCAAGCCGCTCTGCCGCGCCTGCCGCGCCTCATGCCTGCGCCCGCCAACTTCCTCTCCCGTCCCCCAAGTTTTCCGGTAAAGCCCCGAAGTTTTCTGCCGAGCCTTTGAAGTTATAAATCTCGGCGGCAAATGTACATTTCTCGGCGGGAATATATACATTTCTCGGCGGCAAATATACATTTCCCGCCGAGATTTATAACTTCGGTGCTTTGCCCCAAAACTTAACAAGCCGCGAAGCGAACTTCGCGGCTTGTCATAAAAGTTTGAAAAGTAGATAGTTATAAGCCTAAGGCGCGCGCAGAATTGCCGGAGGCGTAGCGCGTTAATGCTGGCGGCTCAGCGCGCTTAAAACTCAGAGGTGAAGTGAAAACGTATGTGCTCAAAGTCTTGCTGCGCCATTTGCAGGACGTAGCCGGAGTCGGCTAAGAAGACGTCGCGCCCCTCGGTGTCGCGCGCCATATACTGATATTTGCGGCGCTTGAAGTTTTCGAGTTCTGCCTCGTTGTCGCTTTCAATCCAGCACGCCTTATAGAGCGAAACGGGCTCCCAGCGGCAGCGCGCACCATACTCGTGCTCAAGGCGATACTGTATGACCTCGAACTGCAACTGTCCCACGGTGCCGATGATTTTCCGTCCGTTGAACTGATTGGTGAACATCTGCGCCACGCCTTCGTCCATGAGCTGTGCAATGCCTTTTTCAAGCTGCTTGGCTTTCATGGGGTCGGCATTTTCTATGTACTTAAACATTTCGGGCGAGAAGGAGGGCAGGCCCCGGAAGTGGAGCTTTTCGCCCTCGGTGAGCGTGTCGCCAATCTTAAAAACGCCGCCGCTGTCAGGCAGGCCGACGATGTCGCCAGGCCAGGCCTCGTCGATGGTCTCCTTGCGTTGCGCCATAAACTGCGTGGGCGAAGAGAAACGGACGGTCTTGCCGTGGCGCACGTGCAGGTAGGGCGCGTTGCGGCGGAACTGTCCCGAACATACCTTGCAAAAGGCGATGCAGGAGCGGTGGTTGGGGTCGATGTTGGCCGTGATTTTAAAGATGAAGCCTGTGAACTTAGGCTCGTCGGGCATCACGTCGCGCTCTTCGGCCTTGACGGGGCGCGGATAGGGCGCAATCTTAACGAAGCAATCGAGCAGCTCCTTCACACCAAAGTTGTTGAGGGCGGAACCGAAGAAGACGGGAGCAACGCGGGCATCGAGGTAGTCGGAAACGCTGAAATCGTCGTAAACACCACTGACGAGGTCGAGGTCGTCGCGCAGTTTCTGTGCATCGTCTTCGCCCACGTTGGCCTCGAGTTCGCTGCTGTTGAGGTCGACGCGCACTTTCTCCGTCACGCGTTGCTTGTCGGGCTGATAGAGGTCGAGGCTGTCTTCGTAGATGTTGTACACGCCCTTGAAACGTTGCCCCTGGTTGATAGGCCACGACAGTGGGCGCACCTTGATTTGTAGCTCTTGCTCCAGCTCGTCGAGCAGATCGAAAGGGTCGCGCCCCTCGCGGTCCATTTTGTTGATGAAGACGATGACGGGCGTGCGGCGCATGCGACAGACGGTCATTAGCTTGCGCGTTTGCGCCTCCACGCCTTTGGCACCGTCAACCACGATGATGGCCGAATCGACGGCGGTCAGCGTGCGGAAGGTGTCTTCGGCAAAGTCCTGGTGGCCGGGCGTGTCGAGGATGTTGACTTTATAGCCCTCGTAGTCGAACTCCATGACGCTCGTAGTCACACTGATGCCACGCTGCTTCTCGATGTCCATCCAGTCGGACGTGGCCGTCTTGCGTATCTTGTTGCTTTTCACGGCACCTGCCACCTGTATCTGGCCGCCGAAGAGCAGGAGCTTCTCGGTCAGCGTGGTTTTACCCGCATCGGGGTGAGAGATGATGGCGAAGGTGCGCCGGCGTTGTATTTCTTTGTTCATTCAGATATGGTTGGTTTCGGAAAAGTATATACTAAGGAAAGACGAGGAATCCCCTATTCGTCGCGAGGACTGCTGGCACTGACGATGTCCTTTGCCGCCTGCACCACGCCAAGAGCGGCGCGCTTCAATCCGCGCCCCAAGGCCTTCAGTCCGCGCCACAGCGCACGACCCAACCAACGCAGTCCGCGACCAGCGGCCAACACGCCAAGATAGCTATAGCGCACGAAGAGCTTCGCACCTTTCACACATAGCGTGCCAAGCTTCACAGCCAGCCGCGCAAGGTTTTCGAGCGTGAGTTGCTGGCGCAGACGGGCCGTCAGCGTGTAGTGGCGTTCCAGCCAGCCGCATCCAGCTATTAGGCCCATAGGCAGGGCAAACCCGCACAAGGCATACAGCACGGAAAAACCTGCGGGAGCACCCGGAACAACGAGGGCGCGCAAGGCCTCGGCGATGGGCATGCCCACGGCGGAGGCTGCTAAGGCCGAAACGGGCTTGAAGGCTAAAGGAGCAAGTGCCAAGAGTGCTACGCCGTGGCGAAGCGTAAAGGTGGGAAGGCGCAAGGGCAAAAGGGCGGCAGGCTCTAAACGTAACGCACAACTATACACAAGCACAAAGCCAACGGCGCCACCAATGAGCTGCACAGGACCCGAAAGCAGCCCAGCCGTATAGCTAAACCTAATGGGCACAAAGGCACTGAGCACGATGAGTGCGACACTACCTACCAACAGAGGCCACGTCCAGCGCGAGAGCAACCGATCGTATTGACGCACAACAACGCCCAGCGACATCAAGGCGGCCGTCAGCACCTCCAACGCGCCGCCTTGGGGCAAACTGACTATTCCTATGTGCAAACTGTTCATCAACACGTAGGTGGTGGCCAAAAGCCCAAACATGGTCCACGCCGTCTTCAGGCGGGAAGCGGAAGGATACAAATGGCGCACCACACGCGAAGCAAGCAGCATCAACAGTCCGCCTACGAAGAGATAGCGAACTACGTGGAGCATAGCACCTAAGGGATGGTCGAAACTGAAGAGGGCGAAGACAACACCCAGCGCATGTTCCAACGTTCCGCGAAATCCATAAGGCGGTTCGCCGCTCAGACAGAGCCACACGCTCAGGCTATGAAGCAAAACGCCGGCAAGCCCCCACCCTATTGCGGGCAGATAGAGGTGCTGAAGCCCGATGCCTGTCAGTTGGCGCGCACCGCCGTAAAACAGCGGTGCAAAGGCGAAGCCCGCACATACGCCCAACATGGGAACGCCCAACAGCGTGGCGGGAGAATGCAACCACTGGGGCGAACCACTCTCGCTGAGCAGCATAAAAAACAAGCCTATCATCGCGCAAAAGCGCAAAGCGTTAGCATTGGAAGACGGCATAGTGATAATATAGAATTGACGTGTTGATATTCTTCGGAGATATCCATCGCCTCTCTTTCAGCCCACTAATCCTGCGGAATGGGGGGCGGTGTCTGGTAGGGCGGCTGAGGCGCCGGGGCTGCATCGCCCTGAGGTATAGGCGGCGGGGCATTAAACGTAGGAGGCGCAACGGGTTGCTGCGGTTGATACGCAGGACTCGCAAACTGTTGCGGAGCGGCAGGGGCGGCAGGCACCGGAGGCGGCACCTGGCCGCCTTCGTCAGCAGGCAATTCGCCTTCGGGCGTGCCCTTGGTCTTCTTCACACCTACGGTGCTGGCCAGGATGATAACCAAAACTACCACCGCAAACATGCCCAGTCCGAGCAGCGGACGATAGAACACCCAGGCCGTACCGATAATAATCAGCGACCAGCACGTACCCAGCACAGAGGCCACGATACCTACACCCACTTCGGCAGCCTTGCCGACGAAAGGTATGATGCTCAGCACCGTATATACAACGCCAAACATCAGGTTGATACTAAAAATAGACAACAGCAAACCAATGAAGCGCAAAACCCACGTCATGATAGCGTTGTCGTGGTGCTCGTTTTTATACATCTGCTCCGAGCTAATCTTCCCCGGCTCGATGCGGTTGAAGGAATACTCGTTCTTGGCTACATACTCCTTGAACGAGGTGTCCTTAACAACGGCAAGCAGCGAAAAGTCGCCGGGAGAAACTTGGCGGAACGTGATGCGCACGTCGCCAATGGACGGACTACTGGGGTCGGAACCGCCCACATAAACCATATTGCCCTGATACGTAACAAGGCGCTCACTGCTACCGCGATAACGGCTAAAGGCTTGCGTGGCTCTATCAACCAATAACCGATACTGTTCCTCCGAAGGTTGCGGCGCAGCTGGACTGTAGTTCTTCAGCTGCTTCTTCAACTCCTCCGACAGCTGATAAGCCCCAAAGTCAATCGTGGGAGCCGTGCACTCATAGTTACCCTCCGTAAAAGGAGCTATGTTGCGGTGACCTGCTGGCTCGTTGAAATTGTCGGAATTGATAGGCCGAGAAACCCATTTGCGATCATACTCGTAGTAAACGTGTGTAGTTGTGCCGCCATCGCTGTCCTTTTCTTCCCTCTCGTGGCGTGTTTCTTCCCACTGATAGTACTGCACATCACGCCGCAACTTCAGCACCTGAGCCGAAAAGCCGTAGGTGTGGTCCGCCAGCGTGTCCTGTGTCGAGGTGTAGGCAATAGCGTGCACCATCTTGCCGTTCAGTTTAGCGTCCATTTGCTTCGGGTTAACCATTTCAACGGTGACGCCTTCTGCCTCTTTCAGCATAGCCGTCGTCTTCACCGCACGCCCCTCGTTCCACCAAAGCAAACCAGTGGCCGAGAAAAACAAGACGACACCCAGCATGATGTTCTTAACCGAACTTGTCACGCGGCTGCCATACGATGTGCGATAGGTCGTTGTTACTGCCATAATTTAATCCGTTTATAGTTTATAATAAGGGCTCAAATGCTTTGTACGTATATTTTCTGCAAAGATAATACAAAAAGAGAGCAAAACCAAACAATTCGCCGAATGATTTACGCCGCACCTATAATATATAGACCAACTCCACGCCCCTTTCTCTTCCTAAAAACAAAGCAAAAGAAAACTTTTCAACAAAAAACATCAAAAAAGTTTGTTTGTATGAAAAGAACATCGTACTTTTGCACCGCATTTCCGCAAAAAACGGATGATGCGGTTTGGAAGTGTGGGTGAGTGGCTGAAACCACCAGTTTGCTAAACTGACGTGCGGGATTACCGTACCGGGGGTTCGAATCCCCCCGCTTCCGCAAAACATCTTTGGCGCTTTCGTCTAGCGGCTAGGACACATGCCTCTCACGCATGGAACACGGGTTCGATTCCCGTAGGCGCTACAAAATGGTAAATACGGATACTTTTAAGTTTCCGTATTATTTTTTCCCTAAACAAAGGGGGTTGGCTCCATAAATCACAGATTTTCAGACTACTTTTACTGTGGCCACGCAGTTATAAACCACGTGAAAATGCCGACACAAAAAGACAGAAACCGGCAAAAGTTTTCAAAACAGGTTACCAAAAAATGGCTGGTAACCTGAAAACGGGTTACCAGTTTTTGATGTTGGTATGTAGCGCACAATAAAAAAATTTATGAAGCAAAAAACTTATTGCTCATTTCGATTTGATAGAAAGAAACAAGTCGAAGCACGTGGTTACGGAAATGTGGAAGTCCAGATAAGACTTTCACCGAGTGTGCGTACCTACATTAAGAAAAAGGAGTGTACGCCTAAAGAATGGAGAACTTTTTCTAAGAGCAAAGAATTAAAGTTGATTATGGCTAAGTATGAAAGCCTTGCTCTTAGTATAATAACAAGCGGAGTAAAATAGCGAGCGAAGCGAGCATCACGAACCTTGCGCGCTTAGTCAGCCCGATGCGCTTAGTGCATCGTAGGCTGGAAAGCACTAAAAGCAAGGTGAGTAATAATCCACTCCCCCGATAACTCCGACCACTCCGATAAATCCGACACCTCCGAAAACACCCTCGCCCCATGACCCTCCCCATCCTCCGCTACATCCACAAGATAGAATACTGTGCCGCCTACCACCTCCGCCGCGCCATTATCCTGCCAGCCCAGAGCCAAGCCCTTGTTCACGAACCCATGCCCTGGCAGGAAATCCCCATCGTCGGCCTCGCCGAAGTCGAAACCAACGAAGAAGAGGAAAACGGCACACGCCTATCCACCACCGAACTCACCGCCACCCTCTGCCGCCACTTCCAACTCCCCACCACCCCCACCACCTTCCGCCTAACCGACACACGCGGCACCACCTACCTCCTCGGCACTTCCGAACACCCATATCCCCTTATCACTCAAACCCAAACCTACGCCCCAACACCCTCCTCCCCAACCGCCCACACCCTCACAATTGAACACACCTCAGAAAATTCTTTGGTGGTAATCCGCGCGTAAGCCCACTCAGTTTACAGAAAAATTATTATTTTTGCGCCAAGACAAACGGACGACACGCTGTGCTGAGCATGCCGCGCCGAAACAATAACGCGCGTTTCATGCCTGCACTCTCGGACAGCACTCCGATTGGGCAGGCGATTTTTATATTTGATGCTTCCATCCACAACGTTAAACGCATTAGGAACATTAAACAAGCTAAAGCGTCATAAGACAATTCGTGTCTTTGAAGGCTTTGCTGGTTATGGTGGTGCTTCTTTTGCATTAAAACGCTCTGGCTTAAAATACAAAGTCGTAGCATCTTCAGAATATAACAAATTTGCAAGTAATCTTTTAGTACACATAAAAGCAAATGTTATCTTGGGTGCTCCAATTTTGACAGCATATCATTCTATTAAATAATAGGGCGGTCCCCTAACGGGTCGGGCTATCGTACATGGAGCTTGTAGTCTCGACCGAAAGGCTTCTATCCCTAACGCGAAATCTATTAAGATCATGAAGAAAATTATTATTTTTATTTTTTTGCTAATTTACACTATTCCTTCTTTAGCTCAATGGAAAGTGGAAACACAAGAAGATGATTATACGTTAGAAAAGTATTATATCCTAACGTACACTAAAAGTAGAGCTAATGCAAGAGCCGTTTATTTTCCTGATACAGAAAAAATACGGATAGCTTATGTTTTTGATGGACTAAAATACTTTGATCAGACGTGGGACGCCACAATAGAAAATAATGCTGTTATTGACGGCAGAAAGATATATGGTAGTTGTAGAGTCATAAATTCAGATAAAACCTATGAAGAATTTTTTGGACCATATTATATGTGGTTTACGGGATTTGATCGTGCTGGAGACACTTTTGCAGGTTGTATAGATATTGAAATGGACCCATCTTTATTGAAAAAAGGTCAATATCTAACAGTTAGAATTAGTAATCCATTTATAGATGATCATATTACAATGAAAATTTCTTTGGCTGGTTTTACAGCTGCATATAATAGGACACTAAAATAATTGTGAATACACCAATTTATAAAACATTAAATTATGAAAAAGTATTTATTCTTTACGCTATTAGCGATGCTATCTCTGAATGCCTATTCTCAAGAACAGCAAAAAGAAAAATCTCAAAGTAAAACAATTGAGTTCCTCTCAAGAGATGGTTCTTTCTTTAAAAAAGAGTTCTATGATTTACAAACTATCGGTTCATCTTATGACAAAATCGAGTGCCAAGTACTTATCATAACGGATATGAAAACTAATTCTAAAATGGGCTGTTTAAGAATGACAACAACCTATCCCTCAAGCGGTTCCAACGATAGTTACATTGGCACATTAGATCAAGATGAAATAGATGCTTGTATTATGTGTCTTGAAAAGATCCAATCGGATATTATTACTTCAGCTCCGAATACATATACTGAGGCTGAATATAAGACAAGAGATGGAGTTTCAATCGGGACATTTTGGCGAAAACAGAAATCGGAATGGGCAATATATGTTCAGACTAAAAGTTATACATCACGGTCTATGTCATCTATTAAACCCGAACACATTTCACTTTTGATAAAAGTATTAGAAGATGCCAAAGCGATGATAGTAGAAAAAACGAAATAATCTTTTATAAATTCAACTTTCGGAAGTACAAAAGGGAGATAAAAAGGGAGTTAAAGTGGGAGCGAAAGTGGACAATACCTTTTGCGGTTGTAGCATGCTGATGTTATTGTCCAGCCAGCTCTGCTGGCTTCGCTCCCTACTCGAAGCGTTTTACTCCATATTTAACTCCCGAAACTTAAGTTGATTAACTTTGCAACATGAATTTCAAAAATGTGTAAAATGACGTAATAGTTTAACAAGACATATCATCAGAAGAAGTGTTTTACTTCTTGCATGTGACATTTGGAAAATCGCCAATTAGAAGAATGTGTCCCAATAGCAAGTTAGTGAAATGCTTGTACCTTACAGGTGCAGGCTTTCCTTATTTGTGGGACAAAGGTGTTTGGCGATACCTCCGAATGTGCAAATACAGGATTGTTTGCACCTTTTCTTTTTGTGTGTCGCAAAACAAAGTAAGACATGAAAAATTTTAGGAGATGGGAATTATCCGATTATTGTGGAATCTATGGTAGAGTTATTCCGCACTATGTTCAAGATGGGAAACATTTCGTATCTTTCCATTGTAGCAATAGTGAAGGAAATACGCCAATCATAAAGGTCGATGAATCTCTTGGTGAAATGAAATTTGTTGACCTCTTTGGATACAATATAAGTGTCGTACAAATTAATAATGAATTAATCCTATGTACTAATGAAAAGGCAGATATTTTAGAAAAGAAGTACAAAAAATTGGAGTTGCCTCAGCAGGTAATAACACGTGAAATGCAAGATACATCATATAAAGCCTATGAGAAATGCCTCAAATATGAAGTACAAATAGAATCACTCTGTTTTAGCCCCATGATGCTGCAAAATAGATATTCTATGATTTGTAAAGAAGATTGTTTATATCCAACATGCCCATTTTATTCAAAGTGGGCAATAGATAATCGAGCCTTTCAACACGAAAAAGATTATGACGAATGGGTAGTAGAAGCATACCAAAAATTAAAATCATAAAATGCGTTATATTTATCTATATTATGATTTGAAAATATCAAGTCCATTAGAGGTTGGAAAAGTTGAACTCTGGAGCCATGTATCATTGCGAAAATATATAAATAAAGCATTGCTCGTTCCTGGATATGGTTGGATTCCTTGCTCAAAGGCTTTAAGTGAAAATTTTACTAATGACCCGAAGCATTTAGTCCTTATTATTTCAGAAGAAGATGACCCTGATAAGCCAGTAACTTCTGATAAATGGATAACTCGTACAGGAATTATCAATAGTTTAGGTTTAGAGAACAAAAATGTAAATAACAAAGCTGTAGATCCAAAAATTAAGATTGAAGCAAAAACCATGACTCCGAATATTAAAACATATAATCGGATGAGTGCGCGAGCATTGATTATTAGTGAAAATGCTGTTTTGCAATTTTTGGAAGAACCTCAAAAAGATAAAAATGGAATAGTAATAAGGGATAAAGATGGACTTCCAATACAAAAAATCACCTTTGTTTGCGGAACAAAAAAAGGTTATGTTAGCCCTGCTGCGATTTCTATTATAGAAACGGGGACAATAGATGATTTCCAATATGTGGAAGTTTGTATCAATGACAAGAATCCTATTCCGTGCATATTAAGAGCTCTTCCAAAGAAAAACGATTAAACATAAGATTTATCAACATGAATTATTCATTATCAGAAGGTTTGCTAAAACTCAGTATGCCATTAGTGACGGCAAGGGTTTGTGGAATTAATCTTACATTCCTTATAGATACAGGTTCCACGCACAACGTTATCGCAAGTTTTGTATATGAGCAAATAAAAAATGGCTTTATTGTTACAGGACAAAGTAACAAAGTGATGGGGGTTGATGGGAAATATCAAGATGTTAACATTGTTAATACTACATTAGAAATAGAAGGAGTAGAGATAAAAACCAAATTTAATGTTGTTGATATGAGTGATGCGGTCATGCAACTACAAGACGAGACAGGAATGCAATTACATGGTCTGCTAGGAATTCCTTTCTTGATGGATAACAAAAGTATTATAGATTTTACCAAACAAGAATTTATAATAAATCCATTATGAAATTTCGTTAAGTCCTATACATATGAGTGCATTAGACTACATATTGGCGAATTACCAACAAGAGAAGTACCAAGCCAGTCTTGCAGAAAGGGCTGTCTTGAGAGCTTTGGTACATACCCTCAACAAGGAAGAACTGCTTCAACTTCAAAAGAAGTTGAAGCGTGGCACTTCCAAGTGGAGCGTAGGGAAAGTACTTTGTGATGAATCTACGAAAGTATTGGGAAAAAGATATCCTAAAAAAAATGAAAGTATTTCTGCCCTCTTGAAAGCCTTTACAGACAAACAAAGTGGCAAGGTTGCAAAAGCAAGAGCAGAATTACGAGAAAGATTTGACAAGCAATCATTTCAGACACAGCGGAAAATTCTCCAAGCCATGCTTTCTGCTTCAAAGCAAGACAGATTTTGGGCATACAAGCAGTTAAGCAATGGTTGGGACGATTTCTTCTTTGAAGACGTGAAAAACTTATGGGAGCAGTACCATGAAAAAGAATGTGTGGCTGTTATCATAAAACATTTCCCGATGGAATATGTATATGAAAACCTGTCCGCATTAGATACACATGGTAACTACACTAATCTTTGCATTAAGTTAATACACCATCCAAAGTTCCAGATTGATAAAGAGCGGCTGAAAGAAGATTTTGTATTTTATGGTCATCCCGAAGTGGAGTATCTCTACATCTTAGCGAAATCAAAAAGTAAGATAGAAAAAGGAGAAGCCACACGTACATTATTTAATCAGATGGCTGTATTTATCAACATAGTTAATACTCCACCCCAATTTATAGGCAACAGGGCATACAACTTTGAACGTCAGATAGAAGATGGGAATGTTACCACCAAGCATCTTGAATTCGTATCTTGCGTTCTCTGGTGCATGGGTGAGCTGGGCTTGGTAGAAGAACTGATTGCTTTTGAGGAATGGGACAATATAGTCAAGCACAGATTTTATAGCGATGAAGAAGTGGAATACCTTACCAGAGGGTATAACACTGATTGCATTAAAGAATTATGGAACTTATATCGTCAGACTATTGTTGAGTGTTTACCGAATGAATATCAGCAGTTAGTACAAGTCAAATTCACTTCCCCACCAAGGCAGCAAGTATCATTTGAAGAAATGAAACAATGCAATCCTGCATTAAACACCCTTGTTGACCAACTTGGATTAGAGTTTACATAGGTTATGGAAGAGATGTTTGGCTGGATATTTGACATATTTGGTGGTTTCCTCTTTTGGGGAGTACTACTATTGGTTGTGTATATCTGTGATTTAATTGAAGTTTCGGATGTTAATAAAAACATAAATATATAGGTGCAAAAAAAGGCATTGGTTTCTTGCTTATGTTACAAGAAATGAGTAACTTTAAGGTGCAAAACTAAAAGACTCAATATCCCAATGCCGATGTACAAAGTTACAAAATTTCTGTCAGAAATAAGCACATTTTTCAAGAAAAGTGATTCTGACCATGCAATGTTTGCCATTATGAACGTGATTAAGGGTATAAGAATGAACGAGCAGAGGCTCTTCGGATGCAAGAGCCGGTGCAACAGCAAGTACTCGCTGCTGCAGGTGTTCCAGCTTTTGTTGGTATGTCCTTGTTTCATGATTCGCAATCCTTTCAATATCTATGGCTCACCGTTAGGCGGCAAGCTTGGTTGTCGCAAGGATGTGTTCTATGAGTTCCTCAATGACGGCCGCACCGACTGGCGCAAACAGATGTACCATATTGTCAGTCAGCTTTGGACGAAAGTCATCATCCGCAGTGACCACAAGTCTGAAGATACCTGCCTGATGATTGATGATACGGACTTCCCCAAGACAGGCCGGCGTATGGAGAACATCGGACGTGTCCACTCCCATCTTGAACACCGCAGCATCCTCGGCTTCAAGGCCCTCTTCCTCGGCATTACCGACGGTATCAGCCAGATGCTGCTCGACTTTGCCATCCTCGGTGAGAAGGGCAAGAAGGGCAACTATGGAATGAGCGAGAAGGAACTCTCCAGAAGGTATACCACCGAACGGGATAAGGGCATTGCCATACAGAGACGTCTTGATGAGTATTCCATGAGCAAGATTGACCTCGCCATCGAGATGATCCGAAGGGCTATCAAGCAGAAGATACGCTTCCGCTATGTACTGGCAGACAGTTGGTTCACATGTGCCAAGATTGTAAAGTTCATCCGCTCCCGCCATATCAAGTGCGATTATATCGGAATGATAAAGGTCGGGGAGGAAGGCAAGACCAAGTACCGCTTCGAGCGCAAGGACCTCACAGCTCCTGCCATTATCAAGAAACTGAACAAGCGGGGTGAGAAGAAATACAGCCGCAAGCTCAAGTGCTGGTATATGAGTGCCGATGTTGTCTTTGCAGACACGCATGTCAGGCTCTTCTTCATCCGTCGCAGCAAGCGCGGACCATGGAGCGGACTGCTTACGACTGACCTTGACTTGGGCTTTTTTGAAGCATATAAGATTTACTCCAGGCACTGGTCTCAGGAATTCATCTTCAAGGAGAGCAAAGGACTGCTCGGACTCGGCAAGTGCCAGTCTGCCAACTTCGCTGCACAGATTGCAAGTACGTCCCTCGTGGCACTCCAGTACAACATCCTCTCTGCCGTGAAGCGATTCATGGACTACGAGACTATAGGAGAAATCTTCAGGCAAGTGACCAAGGACAGTCACGAACTGACTATCAGTGAAAGAATCTGGCAGGCCATTCTTGAATTCGTCGCAGCCATCACCAAGGTCTTCTCCATTGATGATGAAGAAGTCTTGGATGCCATGGTTAATGAATCTGATGAGCTTGCCCATATTTGTGAATTATATCAATGTAAAATGGCGAGTTAAGAACTCCCGAAACTTAAATTATAAACTAATCAGAATGCCGCATGCTATTCTGCTTGCGGCGTTTGTCTTTTCACACTTCCCCCAATTAAAGTTCCTTTGCCGTATCAATTAACACTGATACATTATGGCAAAGGAACTTTCTGATATTATTACTCGGGCAGCGGAGGTGCGCGATGCGACGCTCAGCGCCGAGAATACCGCCGAACGGGTCGGCGGTGTACTGTGCGACTTGCTGGAATATCTGGCAGGGATGATTGCGGCGGGCGATATGCAAGTCGTGGCGGACGCGGAGGGGACGGGGCTGAAAGTCACGTTCCGCAATGCGCAGGGGCAGGCCATTGCGCGGCGGCTGAACTTGCCGGTGGTGAGCGCGAGTGCTGGCGGGTTGCTCTCGTCAGAGTTACTGACGAAGTTGAGCGCGGCTTATACGCAGAGCGGCACGAACCAAACGGCCATCGAGACACGGCGGTTGGAGATTGCTGAACTCACGGAACGACTGAAAGGTCGCTCGCAGTACTCCAACGCTTTTACCGACCCGCAGGTCTTCCTCGGCGACTTCGAGAGCATCGAGGAAGTGAACGCTGCCATCGACGGACTCGTGACGCAGGCGGCTTCGCCCGAGACGAAGTACACGGGGCATTGCATCGTGGGGCTGGCTGGCTGTCGGTTCGACATCCACCAATACGCACTGCATTTCGCCACGGGCGACTTCGTGCAGTGCGTTTGTGGCTGTGTGAAACTTGGTGCCAACGCCGACAGTCTGCTGCAAGATGGGCTGTACAATATCTTCTTCCGCCGTGTGCGCAGCTTCGTGCCCGACGAGTGGAAGGGCAATCCTTCGCGGTAATGCCGAGTTTACCGGCATCGCCGGCAAGTTCGTTGAGCCGTTCGCGCGAGGTGCGGGTGTCTATCTTTTTCAGTGCTTCGTTGAGGTCTTTCACCTCGTCGGTGGTCATGCCCGTGTATTTCCGCACTTGTGCCATGGCTTCTTCCATGTTGGCGAAGTCCGAGACGGTTTGTTGCAGCACTTGGCGCACGCCGTTGATGGCTTGGATAGCGGCTTGTATGTTCATCACAAGCCCCATCCACTTGTTGCCCCACTCGGCTAAGCGGTCGCTCCATGAGGAGCGTTGCACGGTGCGCATTTCCGCGTTCACTTGCGAGATTGCGTCTTTCGTTTCGCGGATGGCGTGAGTGAGGGTGTTCCACTCGGCACTCCCGCGCTGCACGCGGCCAGAGTTGAGTTCGCGGTTTAGTTCCGCGAGTGTGCGTTTGAGTTCGTGCGGTGCCGAGCGGTCGAGGTTGTGTAGGGCGCGGCTCATGGTGGTAGCGCGGGCTTCCGTGTTGCGGATCTCGCGCTCTATCTTCTGTATTTCCTTAGAATAGACTTGGAGTCCCTTGCTATCGCCTTTGCCCGAGGCTTCCTCGCGTTTCTGCTTCTTCTTCGTGAGCCGTTGGTTCAGCTCGTCAAGGCGTTTTTTCGCCTGCTCACTGTTGACGATGAGTTCAATGGTTTTGATGTCGGTGGAGGTCATAAAACAAGCGTGCTACGTTTGGTTGGTAGGCCAAAGGTAGCACGCTTGGGAGGAGGGGGAAAAGACAGAAAAGCTAATCAAACTTAATTGCCTTTCCCGTTAGGACTTTTTGTGTCCCATCCATAAATGTCAAAATAACTTTTGTTATATCCATCTGTGTAGCATCGCCAGATACGAAATAGCTTGAGTGGTCCCACTCCCAACTTGCAGATTCATATTGTTTTAACGGTCCAGTTCCTTTGAAATGACCTATTTTGCGAACATCATTAACATCGTTGGTTATTCGCCAATATACATCTATGTATTTAATGGTCTTAGCATTTGTGTTCAAATACTTAAAATCC
Source organism: uncultured Prevotellaceae bacterium (assembly GCA_900317635.1). Classification (GTDB taxonomy): domain Bacteria; phylum Bacteroidota; class Bacteroidia; order Bacteroidales; family Bacteroidaceae; genus Alloprevotella. The sequence goes on from ONHN01000001.1 coordinate 49,046, forward strand.
ATAGAGACCATTGAATATTCACTACTCCAATTCCAGTCAAGAAAAAATCCGTATGGCGCAACCTTTTTTAGATTGTCAATATAGTTTGACAATGATAAATAATTAAAGAATTCAATATCTTCTGTATTATAAAAAGGGTTTGATGTAAGACTATCTGCATATACTTCACAATGATATGTATAAGATTTAATTTGTTTTAGCGTGTTAGGAATCTTTGACCTATGCATTACTAAATAACCTTCACCCATATATTCTGTTTTGTATGTTATATATGTTATGGAATCATTGCGAATATCTCTTATTAAGATACTATCTCTATCGCGGATTTTCTCATCACATAAATCACAATTTAAGTAATGCTGCCCTATAGGTAGCCACTCCCATTCATGATTAGCACGATAAATTTCTGCTGCTTTTTGCTTAGCAAGTTCAGCTTGTCTTGCTTCTTCTTGTCTTACGCGTTCAATGGAATCACGTTTTGCTTTTGCGATAGAATCAGCCCTGACGCGTGCGATAGAATCAGAAACTTCTTTTGCACGAATACTATCCAAATACTGCTGCCTTTGAAAATTTAATCTTTTGAATTTATCGGCTAAAGAAATATTATATTGTAAAACTAAAGCGTCTATTTCTTCGGTTTTTAATTGAGGAATGTTACGATTCTTCTTTATAATTTTCGCATACTCTTTCGTAAGTGTTATAACAACATTACTTGTTGAAGTGAGTACATAAAGATTTTGAGCTTTTTTATCATAGGCATAAACTCGAGTAATGTTGTTTACCTTGTCAAGCATAACATTTTCACGCGAAGAATAATAGCCTCTTGCATCTGCATCATATATAACAAATGCTTGTCGCATTATGGAATTTGTATCATCATATTGTGAAAATCCGACTAAGCAAGAAATAAATGAAATGAATAAAAGTACAGCTCTTTTCATAATTTTGCAAGTTAAGTAATGCAAAAGTATGAAAAGTATATTGAACTACCCACGCTCACGGCGAATTAAATTATCAAACAGCCCCGAAAACTCCTCTTCGATGAGTTCACCGAATTTTTCCTTTAAGACCTGCGTAGAGATAAACCACGACACATTGAACCAAGGACGGCGAGCGCGGGGCTTCTTCTTGTGGTGCTCGTGGCGATAGACGGGGTCGAGGAAATATAGGCCACCACCGTTCTTCGCAGCCTTCTTATAGCCAGCCCCAGCCTGCGACGCTCTTCGCGCGTCGGGCTGACTGCTGGCGCGTCTGTTCACATTGAGGAACTGCAAGTCGTGCACGTCGATAAGAAAGCGACTATGCAGCTGGCGGAACAATTCACGGCAAACACCGAGTTTCTCGCGATAGTCCTGCTGACTTCGCGTATTATAGCGGCAAAGGATGAACACCGTAAAGACGCGCCGCTTAAACCAACCGCCCGACTTTCGGGTAGTGCTGTCCTCGCTGGTATCAGTGAGACAGACGAAGGCTTTGTGGCTTCGGCTATTGGAAAGCATTTCTTCCAAATAGCTGATGCCACTGCAAGAGCAAGGATAGAACGCGTGCGTCCTTGCGAGTTTGTTTTTCTCTACTAACTCGTAAAGGTAGTTGTGAAAATCAAATAACGTTTTGGGGTTCATAGGCTTTTTAGTTTTACTTAGTGCGTATGCGCTCTAACTCGTAAGCTTCGCGAGCTTTGGCGTTCAGCTCTGCGAGTACGCCCCAGGTGTCGGCGGCGAGAACAGCATTGGTTTTGGTGATGTCGCCGCCGTTAAGAGCACGTATTTCCGCTTCCGTAATGGCCTTCATATTGGGCCAGTCGTCTTCACCGCCTTTGGGACTTGGGCGGAAAAGGTCGGGGAACTCGGAAGCAAATAAGTGCTTCACACCGTAAAGCCACGAAACGAGATTGAACTTCATTGTGCTATCGACTTCGCCTTTATACCCAGGATAAAGAAGCGAAGCGATTTCTCGCAGGCATTCTTCGCATTTGCTTTTTAGTTCGCCCCAGCCATCGCCACACTTCGCGTGGCGGACTGACTGCGAACGCAAATGCTCAGATCGCTGAAGGCGTTGTTGGCTCTGCAAGAAAGCTTGAAAGTAATTTTCGACTTGTAGATAGTGACCAAAGGGAAACGCTCGGAGGTCGGAATTGACAGCCGTCGCCCTGTTCTTCACAATGCTTTTTAGCCCGCCCGTGCGGAATGAGCTTCGCCCATTCTTCGCACGACCACGGGCAGCATTGTTCAGACCGCTACCGCTGGTATAATGCTCCAACCTTACGGGGAACGTCGATGGCTGGCCGATAAATTCAAGCTGCATTGCTCCATATAGTAGGTCGTCACGCCTAACGGGATAGACCGCCCGTCCGCGTCTAAGAATATAGACGCTTCCGTCCGCCACTTTGCGGACAATATGCAGACGCGCGAAGCGCAGGAAAGCATAGAGCATCACACGCTCCACGTGCACGTCTTGCCCTAAGAGCGTATAGACAAGCAGAAGCTGCTTATCGTCGAGTTCCTGCCAACTCGTGGGCACGTTTATAGATAAAAAAGATGCTTCCATACTGCGAAAGTACGGAAGCATGATATGGTTAGAAAAGACAATTTATTTGTGTGTGTATGTACATTTAGGATAATTGGAACAGCCCCAAAATTTACCATACTTCCCATTCCTAAATACTAAATTGCCTCCACATCTTGGGCATTTACCTTGTTGGGTAGCGACATTCTTTCTATATACGTTATTCTCTATAGTTCGTAAATGAGTTTTACGAATTTCAGGGTCAACAATGTTTATAGAAAGTAGTTGTCTAAAAATATATTCTTTTTCAGCGGTAGTTAAAAGGAATGTATTATAACTATATATGACGCTTTTTAGCTGAGATGGATGTATGACTATATGCTGTGTTGAAATTTTAAGATCTGCTCCTTTTAGGAAAACGACTATAGGTATAAATTTATATGGACTTATACCTAAGATATATTGAAGAGCTTTTATGTGTGCTTCGTTTTGCCTTATGGGGTTATAAAACTTATATTTTGTTCCATACTTGTTTTTTGTCCAATACTCGGCATTATCAGTACCGAAAATCCACCCCGAATAGTTCTTAGTTTCTATCACAAAGATCCCAAACTCTGAAATGACGATATGGTCTATTTGCGTTGAAAAACCACTCTTTTGGATGAAGAAATCGTTTATCAAGCAGTAACTATCAGGTAACGATGATAGAATGCTTGCTATGTGCCATTCTCCCCTTTTCCCCTTTATGCTTGCATAATTGAGCCTATAGAATATAGCGAATATTATTAGGGCTAAGAAAAGTCCGAATAACAGCATCGAGGTGGATAATGCGACAGACATAAAAGCAAGCAGAGAGTTTATGTCGCAAAAATACTATTTATCCAAAGAAATAGCAGCTGTCATCGCGTTTATTTTCATAGGCTTTAAACTGGTCGGCTTCGTACTTTGACGAAGATTTATACGTGGGCAAGTTGTCGGCATAGCGGTTGAGGAAGTCTTGCACTTCGTGCTTCGCGGGGCGGAGGCTTTGCATAGCAGAGCGCGTAGCGATAGAAGCGTGGTGTGCCTGCTACGTTGCCTTATGGCGGCCAGCAATAGTCAGCAAATATCATAGCCCCCGCTGGCTATAGTAAGCACATTCTTGAGGAGAGATAAACATCTCCAACCCATCGGCGAACTTCCTCCTGCCCGTCGGCGAACTTTCTCCAACCCGTCGGCGAACTTCCTCCTGCCTTTTGGAACAAATTCTCCGTCGGGTAGGAAAAAGTTTTCCGTCGGGTAGGAAAAAATTTTCCGTCGGGTGGGAAAAAATTTACCCCCGAGTAGGAGCGATGTATTATGAGCGGAGTCCAACGTTGACTTCCAAACTTATTGGGCGGTTATTCGTAGGAAAGCCGTAAGGAAAAATCGAACAATTCCGTGTAGTAGTGAGGGGCTTTCTGTCGCCGTAGGCGACACATTATGCTTAACCCCCGTCGCTCGAAGCGTAAGCGAAGAGCGTCGTGGGGAAAAGTGACAAACAGCAATGCGTCTCCGTAGGAGTCGCACAAACAATAAGTTAGATTGATGTGCGACTCCTACGGAGACGCAGATACACCCCGCATCTAATACCCCATACACCCCGCATCTAATACCCCACGACGCATTTCATGCGACGGGGGTTAAGCATGGTATGTTGCCTACGGCAACTTTTACCGGACACCAATATCTGGTAATCATTCAACCCTCATTTATAGAACACCCCTAAACAGAAAGTCTTTTGATGATTTAATTCATGCACTACCCTACTCTTCGCCCTTCAATATAGGAAGGCGCAGGCTGAAGCGGACGGCGAGGAGGCGCACGACGACAACGGTGACGGCGCAAGCTGCGGCATCGTAGCCTTTAGGCAAGTTAAGAACGTAGCAAAGCCAATAGGCCCCGCCGCCGAGAACGCAGGCAAGGGCATAGATTTCTTTACGGAAGATGAGGGGCACTTCGTTGATGAGCACGTCGCGCATGACACCGCCGCCTGCTCCCGTCATAGCACCCATAATGACCGCCGTCCAGAAGGGAAAGCCTGCTTGCAAGGTTTTCTCCATACCCGTGAGTGTAAAGAGGGCCAAACCGATGGTGTCGAAGAGAAACCACGTATTGTTTTGTCGGACGAGCAATTTGCGGAAGATGATAACCCATACGAGGGCAATGGCCGTACAGACAAGATAGAAACTGTCGGTCATCCAAAATGGCGCATGCCCCAACATGAGGTCGCGCATCGTACCGCCACCTATAGCCGTCGTCAGACCCACGACGTAGGCGCCGAAGAGGTCGAAATGCTTAGCCGAGGCAAGGCGTATGCCCGATATGGCAAAGGCCAGGGTGCCTATGAAGTCGCAAATCGTTATAAAGTTGATATCCATATAGACGGTAAAAAACGGTATGCTTCCATCGTGTTAGTTGACCACGTTTTGTGGTTTTCCGGCATAGAAGCTACGGATGTTGTTGATGAGGATATGGGCAATGCGCTGTCGCGCTTCCTCTGTTGCCCAAGCAATGTGTGGTGTGATGAAACAATTCGGTGCGGCGAAGAGCGGATTGTTGGCCTGCGGTGGTTCTACGCTCAAGACGTCAGCACAATAGGCCCCCAGCCTTCCGCTTTGCAAGGCAGCGACGACGGCAGCCTCATCAACTAAGCGTCCGCGGGCTGTGTTGATAAGAATCAAGCCTTGTTTTGCTCTGTTCAGAAGCTGTGCATTAACGAAACGTTCGTTATCGGAGGTGAGTGGGCAGTTGAGACTGACCACATCGGACGTAGCAAAGCCCTCCTCTATGCTAACGGGGCGCACATCGGCTGGCAGCTGGGCTTGCGTCTTGGAGGTGACGGCACAAAGCCTTACGCCGAAAGGCCGCAGGTAGCGCGCCACAGTGCTTCCTATTTGCCCAAAACCCACGATGCAAACTTGTTTACCCGTCAGTTCGACGAGCTTGCTGTCCCAACAGCAGTAGTCGGGACTTTTAGCCCAAAAACCATCGCGATTCATCTGTGCGTATTGCCCCACCTGATTGGTCACGTTGAGCAAATGTGCCACGACCATCTGCGCCACTGCAGCATTGCCGTAGCCTGCTGCATTGCTCACAACGATGCCATGGCGGCGCGCAGCAGCGACATCAACCGTATCGTAACCTGCTGAGGCCAAAGTAACGAGGCGCAAGGCGGGTAGCCCAGCAAAATGCTCTTCGCCCAAGCGCGTCTTGTTCACAATCAGGACTTCTGCACCCGCCGCACGCGAGAGTACGTCCTGCGGTGCCGTGCGGTCATAGACGATGAAATCGCCTAAAGCCTCAAAAGCTTCCCACGTCATATCGCCAGGATTGAGCGTGTAGCCATCAAGAAAAACTATCTTCATTTAGGGTCGAATGTTTCAAGCGTTAAGAGAGCTAAGGAGCTCCCCCCTACCCCTACCTTGGTGCAAACGTCGGACAAGTCCAGGCCACGAGTTGCCAATATCGGCTACCAGAAGGGCGATAATAGACGAGGGCGGCGTATTCGTTTTCCGTTTGCCAATAGTCGCCGTCAGCCTGATAGCATGCTCTACTGCCCGAAGGCTGACAGAGGTAGGTGTAGCTATAATATCCTTGTTTCAGATACAGCTGAGCGGTATAGGCTTCGGCAGTTTCGTCGTAGGTCATGCGATAAGCGCGCGCAGGACAGCCTGGTGTCCACTGACCATATATATAATAATGTGTATCGGGTCGTGGATCTGTATGAAGCGTGAAATGTGCAAAGCTGTATTCGCCTTGGGTGGCCGCATCTTGTCCGTCGTCGGTGCGAATGACGCGTTGACCATTGCGGTCGGGTTCGGTGAGGTAGCTACGCAGAGGTTCATCCATCATGAGGCGTGCTTGATAGTTATCGCCGTCCCAACGAACGCTCTCTTGGTGCATACCAGGATAGCGCGTGCTACGCATTTCGAAAGCACGAAACTGACTTCCGGCACGAAAGATGAGGTCGCGCGAATGGCTCCACTCCAGTTCGTTGCCAAGTACGTAGGTGGGGCGTGCGTCCAACACGGCATTGTCTGTGCGACGGTTCTGAAGGACCAATGTCCTTACTTCTTCGTCGGCACGGCGAAGGGGCTGACTGCCTAAGTTTACTTTCATGCCCAGTTGCTGCCAAACCCCATTGCGACCAGCATCGGTATCGGTTGTAGCTGTGAGGCTTACGCTTCCCGTGCCATCGCATACGGCAAACCACACGCGCAACACGTCTGTCACCTCGCCCGTGTCTTCGTCCTCGGCGGTTACTACCAAACGATAGTTTCCACTAATGATGGGCGTCATGCGCTGATTGGGAAATTGCAAACGATAGTGCGTATAGGTCTGCACGGTGCCTATGCTCTCATCGTATTCTTCAATAGGTTCCGTTTCTGCTACAGAGCGAACATACTCGCTCTCGAATAGCCCTTCGGTAGGTTGGAAGTTGGGCGTGAGGTGTTCGATGTGATACTCGAAGCGCCGATAGCCAGCACTAAGGTCGTCGAAACTCAATGTGAAAGTCTCGCCCGTTCCAAGGCCGATAACGGGCAAGGCGGCACCGTCGGCACCGCAACGCACTTCGACCGTGGCAATATGCTCGTCCAGCACTTCCGTAAAGGGTTGCGCCGAACAAGGCAGGCAGCACAGCAGGCTGAGTACAATATTATATAGTATGCGCTTCATCGCGGCAAAGTTAGCTAAAAAGCGCGAGATGAACTTGCCGACAAAGGAAAAAGGGCTAAACAGACAAAGAGAAAAACAACAAACAAGGAGAAATGCTCACTCAAAAGCACAAACTACGAGCACTTGAGCAAGAAGATATTTCGCCTTGTTTGTTACACCTAATGTTTCCAGTGGAGAGCGAGGCTAAGTGCTTCTCTTCTCCTATGATTATGCACGCACAATAGCTAAAGATAGCTCGGCGGTTTTTGCCGCAAAGTCTGAACGCAACTTGCGGAAGAAGACGCGAGGCGCGAGGCCGGGTTCAACATGGCTTATGCGCGGAACAAAGTCGTGGTAAGCATCGGTCACATCGGCCAACACTTGCTGTAACTTTTCGCTATCATCGTGCGCTACCATCGAGAGGGCAACGCAATCGGCAAAGAGTTCACCAAGGTCACTCTTCACAGCTTTCTTCAATTTCCTTCTGTTTGACATGGTTGTTGGTTTTTAGAGTCTTTTTAGTGACATATTTGGCTACGCTAACGTGTGATGCCGCCCCATCCCAAACAATCCGATAATTCCGAAAACAGGAACCACGAATTTTACGAATGGAAACGAAGGACACGAATACAACAGTGCCCTTCGCCAGCGTTATCCTAACTTGTCACTCGTCACTTGCCACTTTAATGATTTCCATTCCTTTGCGAATGGCTTCTTCGTTCTTAGGCAGTAAAGGCCAGTGACGCTCGGGCAGCGATTTTTTCAGCGCCCGCATCACGGCATCTATGCCTACTATTGGGTGTAGCTTAAGAAAGCCGCCCAGCACCATCATGTTGAACGTCTTCATCATCTTCATCTCCGCTGCGGTATGCATGGCATCGATGCGATAGGCACTGATGTCGGAACGTGTGGGCGGATTGAGAATGCCAAAGCTGTCGTAAATGATGGTTCCGCCTGGCTTAATGCGCGGTTGGAACTTGTCGAGGGATGGCTGATTGAGCAGAATGGCCGTATCGTAGGACGAAAGGATGGGCGAGGAGATTTTCTCGTCGGAGACGATAACTGTCACGTTGGCCGTGCCGCCACGTTGTTCGGGACCGTATGCTGGCATCCACGTCACCTCTTTGCCTTCCATCAAAGCGGCGTATGCCAAAATCTTACCCATTGAGAGGACGCCTTGTCCGCCAAAACCGCTGATGATTATTTCTTCTTTCATAGCTTACTACTGTCTTTTAAGTCGCCAACGTGGTAGTAGTCGAACATGTGTTCTTCCATCCATTCGTTAGCTTTGACGGGGTTCATTTTCCAACCAGAGTTGCAGGTGCTGACCACCTCTATGAGGTTTGAGCCGCGTCCTGCCATAGAGTTTTCGAAGGCTTTACGGATAGCGCGTTTGCATTTACGGATAGCTGCGGGCGAATGCACGCTCTGGCGCGTAACGTAGGCGGTACCTTCAAGCTGTGCGGCCAGTTCGGTTATCTTCAGCGGATAGCCGTGCAGTTCGGGGTCGCGTCCGTATGGACACGTGGCAGTCTTCATGCCCACCAACGTTGTTGGGGCCATTTGGCCGCCCGTCATGCCGTAGATGGCATTGTTGATGAAGATAATCGTGATGTTCTCGCCACGGTTTAGGGCGTGGATGGTCTCTGCCGTGCCGATGCAGGCCAAGTCGCCGTCGCCTTGATAGGTAAAGACGAGGCGGTCGGGCCAGAGGCGCTTACAAGCCGTGGCTACGGCGGGCGCACGTCCGTGGGCCGCCTCTTGCCAGTCGATGTCAAGATAGCGGTAGGCAAAGACGGCGCAACCTACAGGACTGACGGCAATGGTTTTCTCTTCCATTCCCATTTCAGCCACGATTTCGGCCACCAGCTTATGCACAACGCCGTGAGAGCAACCAGGGCAATAGTGCATAGGCACATCGTTCATGAGCACTGGCTTACCATAAACGAAGTTTTCAGGACGGATTATTTCTTCTCTTGTCATAATGTCTATGTTTTACATTTTCCTGAGGACGTCGCAGCAAGGACGTCATGCGCAGCGATGCCTCCACCATCTTCACAAACACGGCCACGATGCCAACGGCATAACTGGCAGTGCGCACTTGTTCATGTCCGCCCCAAATGGCGTATGCTATACCAGCCATGGCCACCACTGCTAAGAGGATGAAGAGGCCGTTGAGGATGTTGCGGATGAAGAGGTTGCTGCCTCGGCGGTGCTGCTGCGAAGTATCTGCCCCAGGTGCTTGTTCGCCTTCCGAGGCAGCTTTAACGCGCTCAAGGAATTGTTGTTCTTCTAAAGTCATTAGCTATAGCGTCATTCGTTCATTGCCTTCAACTTGTCGAACGCTTCAACTATTTCAGAGGGGTCGGGAACGATGCCGCCCAAACGCCCGAACTGTTCAATAGGCACTTGATATTTCGCTGCGGCACGCACGTCATAGACCATCATGCCTGCGTTTATCTCTACAACGAGGATGCCCTTCACGCGCGCGGCCAATTCGCCTATTTCCTTTTCGGGGAAAGGCCATAGCGTGATAGGTCGGAAGAGGCCTACCTTGTCGCCTCGCTGCCGCAACATTTCTACGGCTTTTTGCGAAATACGACTGGCCGATCCGAAAGCTACGATGACGTAGTCGGCATCTTCGCAGCCCCCAGCTTCATAGCGCACTTCTTTCTCTTGTATCTCTTTGTATTTGCGTTGCAAGTGGAGGTTGCGCTGTTCCATCACTTCGCTTTGGAGTTCCAGACTGGTGATGATGTTGGGCTTGCGCTTCTTTAGGCCAATGCCGTTAGCTGCCCAAGGACATTCGCGCGCAATCTCTTCTTCCGTGCGGCGGGGCTTAAAGGGAGGCAGGACCACTTTCTCCATCATCTGTCCGATGACGCCATCGCTCAGTATCATGGCAGGATTGCGATAGCGGAAAGAAAGTTCGAAAGCAAGGTCAACGAAGTCGGCCATCTCCTGCACAGAGTTAGGGGCAAGTACAATGAGGTGGTAGTCGCCATTGCCGCCGCCGCGCGTAGCCTGGTTGTAGTCGCTTTGCGAGGGCTGAATGGTGCCCAGTCCAGGACCGCCGCGCTGCACGTTGACAATAAGGCCTGGCACTTCGGCACCAGCCATATAGGCTAGGCCTTCTTGCATCAGGGCGATGCCAGGCGAGCTGGAGCTCGTCATGACGCGCTTGCCACAACCGCCACCGCCATAAATCATGTTGATGCTGGCCGTTTCGCTCTCGGCTTGAAGCACAACCATTCCCGTTGTCTCCCAAGGTTTTTCGGCAGCCAGCGTTTCGAGCACCTCGCTCTGCGGGGTGATGGGGTAACCGAAATAGCCGTCGCAACCACAGCGAATGGCCGCGTGGGCAATGGCTTCGTTACCTTTCATAAGTAGGATTTCCTTTTCTTCCATCATAGCTGAAAAGTGTTTTTTACGATAGTGACGGGCAACTTACGCCTCTTCTTTGGCACGATAGACGGCGATGCAACCATCAGGACACACAAGGGCGCAACTTGTGCATCCAGTGCAGGTGTCAGGATTCACCTGCTGGCAGAAGGCGTAGCCGCGTTGGTTTACTTCTCCCGTTGTCAGCGCAAGGCACCCCACAGGGCAGGCCACAACACACAGGTTGCACCCCTTGCACCTTGCTTCGTCAATGACAACGGCTCCTCGAATTTTTGCCATAGATATTGGTATTAAAAAGGTTATAAGGCTTTTGAGGCTTCTATTCGTTACCATAGTCAAGCCCCGAAAAGCCTACTGATTGTACATATCTTTATTATAGAACGCCAAGATATCATCCAGCATTTCGCGTGCTTCGCGTGCGGGACCATCTGGGTCGGCAGATTCGGCTTTAAGGAAGGCCGAAATGGCATCGCCCCAGCGTCCTTGCTTCATGCGTGCGCGACCTATAAGGTAATGGAGGGTAGCGTCTGTCGTCGTTGAACCTAAACGCTTGAGAGCTAAAGCTACCGCATCCTCTGGATGACCCGCTTCTGTCAAACGGACTATTTCGGCGTACACTTTTTCCATTATTTCGCTTGAAGGCTTAGGAACAATAAATAGGCAACTCTTGCACCGCAAAAATACAAAGAAGTATTGAAAAACTGCAAAACATTTCAACAATTTATTTTTGCACGACTATTTGCTCAGATACTTACGATGCTCAACGAGTGCTACTGAGGCGTGTTCAGTACGCGCTCCAAGGCATCTATCTTGGCCGGTAAAGTCTGCCCGTCGAAGTGATCGCTGTCGGCGAAAGGCTTGAGAGCAGTGTTGAGCCGTGCGAGTGCCGTCTCGTTGTGACGCTCTTGATATTCGGCCCGAAGGATACGTATTTTTTCAGCTTGCTGCACGCCTTCCATAAAGCGCTCCCAGCGCACGCTGCTGCGCGGTCCTGGGTAAACAACGAAGGTGTCGCCTGGCGGGAAAAGACGATAACGGCTGTCGGTGAGGGGGGCATCGGGCCAGTTGAGCCACGACCAGTGCAAATAGCCGTCGAAGCCATGCACTACGGCATACAGGGGGAGATACGCAGCTTCGGCAGGGCTGCTGTTGGTGAAGATATTGGGCTCTCGCTCCGCACAAGAGGTGTAGAACGTCGATGTCCATCCTCGTTCGCGCCGCGTACTTAGTTCCTGCTCTGTGAAGTGCTGTCCGTAGGCCACACAATAGTCCGCCAGTTTGTCCGCCAGTTCGGCGTGGTAGTTACCTGCCAGGGCCATCTGCAAACCAGGGACGGCCTCTTGTGCAACGGCGTAGGCATCAAGCATGTTGCCAAGTCCGCGTTCGTCCATGGCTATCAGCGTCTTCTCAAACCATCCTTTCTCCTTTAGGTGAGTTGCAAAGCTCTTCAGGAAGCTGGTCCAGAGTTCCCTGTATTCAGCGGCAGAAGTCGTTGTTTTTAGTTCAACGTCTTGTCCCTGCGTTTCGTCGTAGTAGCGAAACGTCATATCCCACGGAACCATTGAGAAGCAGTTGATTTGTTTTGAGATGCCACACGACAGCATAAAGGCTACCCAATGGTCGAAGATGCTGTAATCGTATGCCCAAGAGCCATCTCGTCGTTTCGTTGTTTGCACCATGGGCGAAAATTTGTCGTGACTTTGGTCGCCCCACGGTTCGTAAAACAATATGGCGGAAACAACGCTCTGACCGCCACGGGCCAGCAGCTCCATATAGGGGCGCAAGAGGTTGAAATGTTCATCACTCCACCTCTCAACGCCGTAGTAACGGCTGACGGCGTAGGGCTGTTGCCAAAAGTCGAGGTGAAAACCATAGTCGGCAGGAGCTGGCAGCGTGCGGTCGCAGACTACGAGACGAAGGCGCAGATTGTGTTTCTTTAAGTGACCACTGACGGAAAGCGTCAGTACGTATTCGCCAGGAGGTGCATTGCGCGGCACGTCAATCGTCAACCAAACGGGGCGCGTCTGCATAGCGGGGACGTGCAGTTCATTTTGCGTGTCGATAACGTCGGGTATCAAGTAGGGGGGGAGGTCTGTGGGGTGAGCCCCGCAACTCTTAAATTGGTCTGTCAGCACGTAGCGCAGGAAATGGGCACTGGCCGCCTGCCTCAGCCATGAGGCTTTGCGTGGGGATTGCAGTTGAAGCTTTAGCTTGCCCGCATCTATAGGACTAAACAATACGGCTTCTATGCCTATGCGTTCGCCGCGCCAAGCATAAACGGTCGTGTCGCTTTGGCAGTCTGCCAGGGGTACTGCCGTCTTGGCGTAGTGAACATCGCGCGAAGCCCAGCTCACGTAAAGACGCTTTTCAAGTCGGGTCCATTGCGTGCTATCGGCTTTAGCCCCATCGTCTGGCTCGACAAGGTCCTGAGCTCGTAAACTCATAGCCATTGCTACGAAAGAAATGATTAACAATAGAGTTTTTTTCATATTGTCTTTCAGTGACAAGTTACAAGTTACAAATTATGAGTTACAAGTTACGAGTTACGAGTTACGAGTTACGAGTCTGGATTCGCCGACGACAAGTACTTCTGCAACTTGTCACTCGTAACATGTCACTTGTTAACTCAATAGTTTCTGTGTTTCTGCTTCTTTAGTGAGAATTCTTATCCACATACAACGTGGGGGTATGCCAAGTTACAAGTGTGCCGTCCTTCCCCTCAGAAATAAGCACGGCTTGGAGCTGGGGCTGAGCGGAAAGAAGTTTTTTTGCTTCTTCTTCGCCCATCACCATAAAGGCTGTGGCGTATGCATCGGCTTCTGCGCAGGTAGGAGCCAGCACCGTGGCCGAAAGAAGACTGTGCTCTACGGGGCGACCCGTGCGAGGGTCTATGGTATGTGCGTAACGCTTTCCGTCTTTCACGTAGAAGTTCCTGTAGTTCCCGCTCGTTGCCATAGCCTTATTGCTACAAGGCATAATGGCTTCAATGCCCTGGGACTCGCTACCCGCCCCGCTACTTGTAGGCCGCTGAATGCCAATGCTCCAGTCTTTATCCTCTGAATTCTTACCATGCGTACGAATTTCTCCGCCTACTTCAATCATGAAATGCTCTACGCCACGCGCCCTTAGCAGGCCAGCCAGCCGATCGACAGCATATCCTTTGGCAATAGCACCACAGTCTATCACCATACGCTTATCGGCTCGTGCCACCTTGTTGCCTGTGAGCTTCAACTTATCGGCTCCGACGAAGGCGCGAAGGCTATCTACCTGAGCGTCGGTAGGCATCGTGCCCTGCTTGAAACCGAAGCCCCAGGCATTGACAAGCGGACCTACGGTCACATCGAAAGCACCGGCCGTAGCCCCGCTTACCTGCTGCGCTAACGTTAACACTTCAACAACGAGCTCGTCCGCCTCGCAGGTCAAGCCCTTGTTTATCTTTGAAAGATTGCTATTCTGATTGAACATAGACAGCGAATTGTCAACGCGCTGCAATTCTCCCAACAAGTCTTTATCCAGGTTTTCGTGCGCAAGATATTTCACGTTGTACTCCGTCCCAAAGATAGGTCCGCTGGCCGTGTGCCACTGCTTTTGACCATTGCGCCAAAGGACGAAGCCAGTACCAACAACCAATAGGATGAGAAACAGCATTCCCCACTTGCGGGTCCACTGCGGCACAGGCCCAAATGCGCTAAACGTCTTCTCTTTTGCCATAAGCCTATATATCGAAAATAATGTTGAACGTTCCCCCTAATGTGCTACCGCTACTTTTTCCATAGCCTGGTATGTACCAAGCGTGGCCTGTGGGGTTGTTTTTCTCGCTGATGCGAAACTTATACCGCACGCTCCAGCCAACATGAAAGATTTTCCACAGCTTAGCCTCAACGCCTGCCACGACCTCTACCCAATGGGCCGTTGACGTGATACCTGTATAATTAAAGGGGATATCAATGTCGTAAACAGCATCGTGGAGCGAAGGGCCACTCAGGTCGTACTTAAAGGGAGAAAAGCCATAACGAACTCCGCCAAAGATGCGGTTGCCACTGCGTAGGTCCTTCAGGAAGTTGTAGTCGCAACCTAAGCGAAAGTAGGGGGAATGCGTTTTGTAGTGCAAATTGCTTTCGTCACCAGTATGGTCGCTGATGCCGAGACCTGCTTCCACTATGGGGAAGAAGCGATTTTTTATGTTCACGCGAAACTGCCCCTCTATCTGGCCGTAGGGTGTAAAGGCCGCCATCACTGCCCCACACGCGTCAAAACCCAAACTCATACCTGCCAGCGTGGGATTGTGCCACGTGGTATCTACCACTTCACGCTTCACCTGTATGCCACGAAACCGCTCCGTTTCGCGCTCCTGCGCAAAGAGCAGTGCACTACTGAGTAGCCACAGCGCGAAGATAGATGCGCAAGTTCTCAAGGTCTTCATAATCTACAAGATTGCGGGAAATGACCACGCTGTCTATGGTCAGCGGCAATTCGCGAAGTGGGTGACTGGTCCAGCGAACGTGGCTTAACTGATGAAACACTACAACGGGGCAGTCAATGTTTTCGAAGTGCGGCGTAGCGGTATGGCTTACAATGAGCGAATCGGTGGCAAACTGCCCTTGGCTATTACTAAAATGCAGCAACAACGTGTCGGGATCTGAACGATAGCCAAGGGGCAAAGAGAACGTGCCCGACCCCGACCAGCGATTAAGCAACAAGCTGTCGGTGCCGGCAGCCGTTATGTTTAGTTCGGCCTCCGAGAGCGTCAGGGCTTCAAGCGTCTCGGCACTATACAACTGACTTACCATCCGCACATTATTATTGAGCGGACAGTCGATACTACTGCAACCGCTCAACATAAGCGTTAGACTGAGAAAGATCTTGCTTCCAAACTTAACCATAGTGACGAGTGACAAGTGACAAGTGACAAGTAACCACTTACAACTGCTTTTCTATCTGATAGTCGTTGCGCCCTGCGGCATTACGCGAGATGAGTTCGCCAAGGAAACCTGCCACGAAGAGCTGCGTGCCGAGTATCATCATCGTCAGGGCAATATAGAAATAGGGCGAGCTGGCCACGAGGGGCGCACTGACACCTTTGCAAATAGCCACAAGTTTGATACCTCCCACAACCATCACGGCCAGTAGTCCAATGATGAACATCAACGTGCCGAGGAAACCGAACACGTGCATCGGTTTCAGCCCGAAGCTGTTGAGGAACCACAACGACAGCAAGTCAAGATAGCCATTAAAGAAGCGGTTTAAGCCTCCAAATTTTGTCTTTCCATATTTGCGGGCTTGGTGGTGAACAACCTTCTCGCCTATCTTGTCGAAACCGGCATTCTTGGCAAGATAGGGAATGTAGCGGTGCATCTCGCCGTACACCTCAATGTTCTTCACCACGTCCTGCCGATAGGCCTTCAAACCGCAATTGAAGTCGTGCAGGTTCTTGATGCCGCTGACGCGCCGCGCCGTGGCGTTAAAGAGTTTCGTGGGTATGGTCTTCGAAAGCGGGTCGTAGCGCTTTTGCTTGTAACCCGAAACGAGGTCGTAGCCGTCTTCGCGTATCATCCGATAAAGCTCGGGGATTTCGTCGGGAGAGTCTTGCAGGTCGGCATCCATCGTAATGACTACGTCGCCCGTGGCGGCCCGAAACCCGCAGAACAAGGCAGGCGACTTGCCATAGTTGCGACGGAACTTGATGCCGCGAACGTGCGTGTCGGTAGCTGATAGCTGCTCTATCACGTCCCACGAAGCATCCGTAGAGCCGTCGGAAACGAATATGATTTCATACGAAAAGCCATGCTCGCCCATCACGCGCGTAATCCACTCGTGAAGCGGCGGCAAACTCTCAGCTTCGTTATAAAGAGGTACAACTACTGAAATATCCATGATTGAAGAGGGTCTATGATTCGTAAGTTTTTATGTTGAGCTACACCACTGGGTAAAAGTTTGTTATGACATGGAAACAGACGGAACGCGGCGGTGCAAAAGCCTTATCCCTGCATCTTTCTCCGTGCACCGCGCATCGTCAGCAGTGCGATGAAGAGGGAGATGATGGGGGCGGTGAAGAGGGTCGTGCTGATAATCATGCCCGAATAGCTGGCAGGGGGTACGCCGTGGAGGTTATCGAAAAACTCCGTCAAAGACGAGGCACCAGTGGCCGTTATGGCCTGCATAAAGGCTGGGTCTGATTCCAGCTCTTTTACCTGCGGTGCTACTTCGGGAGATGAGAGGTAGTTAACATAGGCAGTAGCTAAGGCACCATCATCGAAAAAGCCAAAGTAGATATACACGGCAATGGCTATCCACACGCAGGCATAAAGCCCCATAAGCAACGTGTGGAGATAGCCGCGCCCAAAGGTAAAAGGCTCGAAGGGCGAAGTGACGCGTTCACGAAAGCGTTTCGTCAGCATCCAAGCCAAGACGGGAGAAAGCATCACAGCCACCTGCCCTGGCAGGCTTAAGACGGGGTACCACAGGCTGCCTACGGAACAAGCTATGGCCAGAATGCTCCATAGCCCCAGCAACATGCCGTTTTGCATGGCGAAGGCATTGGTCTGACGCATTTTCTCTTGCGATGTCATCTTTTTCTCTATGATTATTTCGCACAATTAGCGGCCGCGCTGATAGGAGATTTCATACAAGCAAGGATAAACGTTGTTTTGTGCATCAGTCTGTCCCTGCGTACTCGGTATGACGAGGCGCACCTTGGCTATCTCGGAATCGACGGAGTTTTGCCGTCCCAAATGGATATACGTCAAGGGGAAGAGCCAGCCCGACGGCACTTGTGCGCCATACAGCGAACGCATCAAACCCTGCGTAAACGATGCCGTGAAAGTACCCAATATGTTCGTCACGGTCATCATGTCGGGATTACCTTCGTAGCTGGTGATATTGTTGGTGCTTTGAATGCTGTCGGCAGCAATGTTATACTCGGTATAGCGACATATCACCGTTGTCGTCTCGTCACTCTTCAGCTTCTCGCCCGAGCCTTTGCGCACAATCTGCATGTAGATGCCCGACCCAGAGAACAGCACGAATTCGTTGTTCGAAACATCGGTCACCGAGTCTTTAGCAAAAAACTCGTCAACGGTAAGGACGTTGATAGGCCCGTCAATGTCAAGCAACATCTGTCCGCTTTCGGGGTCCGCCACGTGAATGCCGTTTTCAAGGAACGACTGTATCTGCCGACGTTCGCGCTTACGGCTTTCTGCGTAACTCTCGCTGTCGCCGCTACAAGCCGAGAGCAGAGGTACTGCGGCTAATAGCAGCAGCAAAAGAGTTTGCAAACTTTTCTTCATATTTTGTCTTTCTGTTCTGACAGCCTCGCTGTTGCCAGTGCAAACAAAAAACTGGCACCGCGAGACGGCAAGCTTATTCGTCCTCTTCGGGAGTAATGAGTTTGTAGCCTTTACCGTGGATGTTGATAATTTCCACGCTGGGATCTTCCTTGAGGTGCTTACGCAGCTTCGTGATATAAACGTCCATGGAGCGGGCATTGAAGTAGTTGTCATCAATCCATATTGTCTTCAACGCAAATTCACGCTGCAGAATGTCGTTCATATTGGCACATAGCAACCCGAGCAGTTCGCTTTCCTTCGTTGTCAGCTTCTCGCTCACGTCGCCGCGCGTCAGGGTCTGCTTCTGCGTGTCAAACGTATAGGAGCCAATCTGATAAACGCTACGATCGCGGTTCTTGCGAACGCGCATACGCCGCAAGATGGCTTCGATGCGCATCGTCAGCTCTTCCATTGAGAAGGGTTTCGTGATGTAGTCGTCGGCTCCTATCTTAAAGCCTTCAAGGATATCGTCTTTCAGCGTCTTAGCCGTCAGGAAGATGATAGGGGTTTCCTCACTGTTAAGACGTATATCTTTTGCCAAGGAGAAACCATCCTTCTTCGGCATCATCACGTCAAGGACGCAGATGTCGAACTTATCGCGCATAAAGGCGCGATAACCTGCTTCGCCGTCGGGGCAAAGTGTCGTCTCGTAACCTTTAGCTTGCAAATACTCGCGAAGGAGCATTCCGAGGTTCTCGTCATCCTCGCAAAGCAAGATCTTTTTCTTTTCGTCCATAATATTACTCGTTTATGATGAATTGTTTTATGTTAGCGATGAAAGTTGAAAGGGCGACCGTTGAAAGCTTAAGGCTTTCATATTAAACGACCATAGAGGCGTAGCCTAAACTTGCTAAAGCCTCACTTCTTGCCTATCAGCGGCAGCGTGATAACAAACTCGGTGAATTTACCTTGTTTGGAGTCGGCGGTGATGTGCCCTTTATGGTAGCGCACCACTTTGTGGACGTAAGCCAGTCCCAAGCCAAAACCTTTCACGTCGTGGCGGTTGCCCGTATGGGCTCGATAGAACTTCTCGAATATCTTTTTCAGGTCGTCGCGCTTCACGCCGATGCCATTGTCGCGTACGGTCACCTGTATGGTATCACCTTTGTTTCGCGAACTGATGTCAATCTGCAAATCGCGCTCGGCGTGCTTGTACTTCACGGCGTTGTCAAGCAGATTAAACACAACGTTGGTCAGGTGCATACGGTCGGCCAAGATGAGGTCGCTCTGCGCTCGCAGGTCGGTATTTATCCTTCCTCCTGCACTCTCCACCTTCAAGCAGAATGTCTTTGCCACGTCCCCAAGCAGCGGGTTGAGGTGAACATCTTCAAGGTTGAACGTGCCGCCTTTTTCGTCGAACATCGACATTTGCAGCACTTTTTCCACCTGAAACCGAAGGCGCTTCGTCTCGTCGCCTATCACGCCCGTTATGTGCGCCAGCATCTTTTCACTTTTCCCCACGGCAGGGTCGGAAAGCATCTGAGCGGCTAAGCTGATAGAGCTGATGGGGGTCTTAAACTCGTGCGTCATGTTGTTGATGAAGTCGTTCTTGATTTCGGTCAAGCGCTTCTGCCGCAACAGCGTGTAGATCGTAAAAATGAACATGCACAGCAGGACGAGCGTAAAGACAATGGCAGGTATGATAAAGCTCACGCCACTAAAGATGTAGCGTTGCATATCGGGGAAGTGAACGTAGAGAACGGCCTTCTTCTCGGGCGGATCGCTCGGGAAAAGCACTTGCCGAAACGAGTACTGCGAACCGCGGGGATCGTAGTCCGGACAGCGCATGATGGTGTCGCCAAGGTAGTTGGTCACGACGTAGTGGTAGGTGGGCGCATCTTCCAAGCCGCTGCCACGCAACGCCCTGTCCAGCGTTCCCTCTAAGGGCTGCAAACGCTCCACAAGGGGTTTGTCGCTCGGTTCATAGAGTATGGCATAGATCTCTTCGGCCAGCAGGTCTTGCTTCTCGATAAAGTGCTCGTCCACCTCGCGCCGCAACGCCTCGGCCTGCTGCTTCTGCTTTCCATCTTTTGCCCCCACATCGCCAAATATCGCCTCAGTGGGTGGTACGGAGCCCAACTCGCGCATACGCTGCTGGAAAGCTGTAGTACTGGCCGCAGCACTATCGGACGGGGCCGACAAAGCTAGCTCGGCAGATGAGCTATCGCCCAGCCTCTGCGCAAGGCGTGCATGCGTCTCGCCCAGTTCAAGGTCGCGGACGGTCTGGTAAAGACCGCGACGAACGCTCTCGCCAAACTGCTCACTGCGCATCTCAAGCACCTCCTCGTAGTATCGCGCTTGCAGATACAGCAGAGCCATAAACGAAAAGCCCATCACGGCGGCAATAATCCAAATGCCAGACTTCTTTATCATGCTACTGCGTTGTAACTCTTGCACATAACAAGCAAGTACATAGCTCGCAAGTCTTAGTGCGTAGATACTATTCAGCTGCAAAGTTAAACAATCGTGCGCGAAGTGAACCACTTTTCTTGCCGAAATGTTAAAATTCTCACTTTATTTAACGAATGCGCCCGCCACGAACCACGTTCTTTGATACATAGAACTTCCTGTATGAAGAAAAATATCCTGCATATAACGGACTTTACAAAAGAAAATGCGTAACTTTGTAACGATTATGGGGATGAAAGGCATACGGGGTGCACCATGCCCTATTGCCTCAATCCCATCACCCTACCCTTCCCTTTAGAAATTTCAACCATCGTTATGCGTCAACTCTTTTCCCTCCTTCTCTGCGCCGCATCGCTTGCAGCGGTAGCACAAACTGAAGTAACGCCCTACATCGCTGGCCAGACAGCCGAAGGCATCACCTATTTCCTTCCTCAAACACGCCTGCGCATCGTGCTCCATGCCACGCGCACAACCTACCACCCTGGTGAATATGCGCCCTATGCCGAGCGCTACCTGCGCATCACCGATGCGCCGCAACAAGAATACAGCCTTTGGACCATCACGGGCATTGCCGTTCAGCCCTATGGTGCAGCCGACACGCGCCGTGCCTACAGCATCAAACTCCGTCCGAAGACCACCGCGCCCAACGTCACCCTGGCACGGGACGGACGTTTGCTCGGTGTGAATTCCCTCACGCCGCCCCCTGCCGAAGAACAGCTCATTAAGCCTTCTAAAGAACTTGTCAGTGCCGACGAGACGAACCCCGCCGCCTACAAAACGGCTGAAATACTCAGTGCTGGCAGCGTTCCCAAAATGGCCGAACTCGCCGCCGCCGAAATCTACGACATTCGCGAAAGTCGCAACCTCCTCTCTAAAGGACAGGCCGACTATATGCCGCAAGACGGTGAACAACTCAAACTTATGCTCGCCAAACTCGACGAGCAGGAACGCGGCCTGACAAAGCTCTTCACGGGCACAACGAGCGTAGAGAAATACGTCCTCACCACCGATTTCAAGCCCAGTCCCGACCAGAAAAACTGCGTCTTTGCACGCTTCTCAAAATTCTTGGGTCTCGTGGATGCTGACGACCTCAGCGGCGACCCGCTTTATATCTACCTAAAACCCGAAACAACCATCGCTCCCAACACCGAGGCCGAAGGCCTCACGGAGGTCGCCGACCTGCGCTACTGCGTACCAGTCCGTGTCAACGTGCAAATCTGCCTCGGACTGCAAAAGCTGACGGAACTTATGGTGCCGATGGCGCAATTTGGTCGCATCGAGAACCTCGGCGGCGAACTCTTCAACCGCAAAACGACTACCCACATCGACTTCTCGCCGCAAACGGGCGGTATCCTTAAAATTGCAACCGACGAATCGCGATGAAACGCTTCACCCTGCTCTTCCTCCTACTTCTTGCCACCCTCCCTGCTTCGGCTCGCAAGATTGTTATCCATGCTGCTGACTATGGCATCATGCCCCATGCCACGGACCTCACCGCCCGCGTAGGTCAGCTGTTTTCATCGCTTGAGAGGCGTTTGAAGCCCGAAGACCATTGCGTGGTGAAGTTTAAGAAAGGGCGCTATGAGTTTCATAGCGAAGCAGCTGCCGTGCGCGAGTACTACATCTCAAACCACGAGCAGGAACTACCGAAACACGTTGTCTTCGACTTGCAACACCTTCGTGGCGTGACCCTCGACGGCGACGGTGCCGACTTTGTGTTTTACGGCACCGTTGTTCCCTTCGCTTTGGGCTACAGCACCAACTGCACCCTGCGCCGTTTCTCTATCGACTTTGCCCAGCCGCGCATGCTTCCGCTGGAAATCATCGAAAGTTCTGACCGTGGCATACGCTTTAGCATCCCCACGTGGGTTGAAGCAAGCGTTTCCCCCGACGGCTACTTCCAGACGCATGGTGAGGGCTGGACCTATCGTCCTTCAGCGGGTATGGCTTTCGAAAAAGCTACGCACCACTTGGCCTATGGTGCTGGCGAATTTGGCGTCAACACGAAAGGATGCCGAAAGGAAGCCGACGACACGTGGTTTGCGCCCAACTGGAAAAACGCGGCGCTGAAGCCTGGCCACGTGGTGGCGGCACGCGATTGGAACCGACCCACACCCGCTATATATATAAATGAATGCGCGCGCACGCGCGTAGAAGATGTGCGCGTGCACTATGCTTTCGGTATGGGCTTGCTGGCGCAACGCTCTGAAGACATCACTTTGCGCGGTTTCTCAGTGTGCCTGCGCGACGGCGACAAGACCGACCGCTACTATACCACCCACGCCGATGCCACCCACTTCTCGCAGTGCAAGGGGCGCATTGAAAGCACGGGCGGATTGTATGAAGGCATGATGGACGATGCCATCAACGTCCACGGCGTGTATCTGCGCGTTGACAGCCTCATCGATAGCCACACCCTCCTCGCCACCTTTGCCCACGACCAAGCATGGGGCTTTGCCTGGGGCGATGCGGGCGACTCGGTGCAGTTCGTGCGCAGTAAGACGATGGAGGAGTTTGGTAAAAATACGATAGCCAGCATTCGTCCTGCTGACCGCACAACGTGTGTAGGGGCTAAACAATACGTCATCAAGCTCTCTGCTCCCCTACCCGAGGAACTGACTGCTGGCGGCAACTTCGGCATAGAGGACCTCACCTGGACACCCGAAGTGCGCTTCGCCCACAACGTGGTGCGCAATAATCGCGCCCGCGGTGCCCTCTTCAGTTCGCCGCGCCGCACGGTGTGTGAGGACAACCTCTTCGACCACGTCAGTGGAACGGCCATCCTGCTTTGTGGCGACTGTAACGGATGGTACGAAAGCGGTTCGTGCCACGACCTCGTCATCCGCCGCAACCGCATACGCAACTGCCTGACAAACTACTTCCAGTTCACCAACGCCCTCATCTCCATCTACCCGGAAATACCTGACCTCGACGCGCAGCAACAGTTCTTCCACAGCGGCATCGTCATCGAAGACAACACCTTCGAAGCCTTCGACCGCCCACTGCTCTATGCCAAAAGCGTCAACGGCCTCACATGGCGTCGCAACCGCGTCGTCGAAAACAACGAATACGCCCCCTTCCACTGGAACAAAGAGCGCTTCCTGCTGGAAAAGACGAAGAACGTTGACTTGAAAGAATAAAAAACGTATATAGCTAACGCATACCCCCCCCCTTACCTCCCACGTCCTACAAACCTATAAACCTCCTCGCCCGTATGTCCTGCCTTCGCCTCTTACTTGCCATTATCTTTCCGCCGTTAGCCGTTATCGACCAAGGGTGCGGCTCGTTCTGCATCACCTTCATCCTTACGCTCTGCGGTTGGGTGCCAGGGGTGTTGGCCGTCCTCATCATTCTGAACAATAAGGTATAAGCCCTACACTAAGGTCGAGCTCCAACGATGGAACTCGATCTTTTTATTTGTTGCTGTCCGCTAAAAGTTGCCGTAGGCAACTCACTATGCTTAACCCCCGTCGCATGAAATGCGTCGTGGGGTATTAGACGCGAAAGTTTATGCGTCTCCGTAGGAGTCGCACACCAGCCTTAACTTGTTGTTTGACTTTTCCCCACGACGCTCTTCGCTTACGCTTCGAGCGACGGGGGTAAGCATAATATGTCGCCTACGGCGACAGAAAGCCCCTCACAAATAAATTACAAATCTTTCATCATTTTTTTCGTTGGGCGTTCCCTTTTTCGGGCTATCGTGCACTTTGGGTGCAAGGTGAACACAAAAAGAGCATCGTAAAGACCGCCTGGCGACAAGTACTAACAGAAGCCAATCGCGTTGAAGATAAATACCTCTTCACGCTGCAAAAAGCTATTTCAACCAATCATCTTAAAGAAATGCACGACTGCCGCTTGCATCTTGTCGTGCCGAAAGAAAATATATCTTCTTTTCCGAAGCAATACCATGACGAACTTCTCAGCCTGCACAACTTTATAGGAATGGTTAAAGAAAAGCAGCAAGAGGAGTAGTTGCTCTCTCCCACCTTATCCCCTATAAGCCCGCAGGCCGTAGAGCGTAACGAAGGCGAAGCACAACAGGGGGAGGCAGAAGCTGACGTTGACGGCGGGATGGCCCCACACGTTTTGCAAGTCTATCACCATGCCTTGCAACGGCGGCATCAAAGCACCGCCCACAATGGCCATGACGAGGAAAGCGGCCCCTAGTGTGGTGTCGCGAGTCTCCACCTGCTCCAGCGCAATGCCGTAGATGGTGGGGAACATCAAGCTCATAAATGCGCTGATGCCTACCAAACAGTACAATCCGCCCATTCCAACGACAACAATAGCACCCGTCGTGCAAACCATAGCGCCTATGCCAAAGAGCATGAGCATCAGGCGTGGGTTGACATACTTCATCAAGAAAGCACAAAGAAACCTTCCGCACAAGGCCAGCGTCATGGCCAGTATGTTCCAGTTTTGCGCCGTCGCCTTGTTGATGCCCAGGTTGTCGGCATACTGAATGATGAACGTCCACACCATAATTTGTGCTGCCACGTAGAACATTTCGGCCACCACGCCCTCGCGATACACCTTGTTGCGCCACAAGCGGTTGAGCGTTCCGCGCGCATTCAGCTTGCCGGCATTCTGTATCGTATCGGGCATCTTCGTCAAGGCTATCACCACGAACATCATCAAGACCACGAGCCCCAGCATGACGTAAGGGTCGCGGATGACGGCCAGGTCGTGCACGCGGATAGCAGCTTTCTCAGCCTCAGGAAGCGAAGAGAAGAAGAGCTGCCCGGCGGCATCGCGCTTCGTGTCGCTGATGAGTTGCGGCAGGACGATGAGCGAGGCCACGCCCATGCCCGATAGCGAACCGAGCGAGTTGAAGGCTTGGGAGAAGTTCAGGCGCCGCGTACTCGTTTCGCGCGAACCCATAGAAAGTATGTAGGGATTGGCCGTTGTCTCAAGAAAGGCTAAACCGAACGTTAGGATATAGAGCGAAACACAAAAGTAAGAAAACTCCTGATAGGCCGCCGCTGGAATGAAGAGGAACGCGCCCGTGGCGTAGAGGCCTAAACCCAACAGGATACCACTCTTGTAACTATAGCGGCGAATGAAGAGCGCAGCGGGAATAGCCATCGTGGCATAACCGCCGTAGAAGGCGAATTGCACCATCGAAGCCTTCGCCACGGAAATCTCCATGACCGTCTGAAACACGGCCACCATCGGGTTCGTTATGTCGTTGGCAAAGCCCCAAAGCGCAAACAAACTCGTTACCAACACAAAGGGAAAGAGGTACTTCTTTTCTATCAACCTACTCGGTTTCTTCTCGTCCATACTGATGAGGGGAATATAGCATTATTGGCGCAAAAATACATCAAATTCTGCACAACGCGAGGGGTTAGATTGAAATAATGCGGTATGACATATAATGTATGGTGCGCAGAGCGTATGGTGCGCAGAGCGTATGGTACGCAGGCTTCTCGCCCGCGTACCATAAAGCGGGCGAGGCGCACGCACTCCCAGGTCTCACGGACAACCCTTTCGTTGAAATGGACAACTTTCGCACCTATCGGCAACAACTAATGCGCCCATTTTCAGCACAAAAGCGTTTTGTTTTGGAAAACTTTGACTTGCAAGAAACAAGAAAAGTTGTCCAAAAAGGGAAACTTCGGGGCTGCAAAAAGTTTTTTTGTTGCCTAACAAAAAGTTTTTCGGTTTTTATTTGGAATTATATAGAAGCCGCATTAACTTTGCACCGCAAACAGGAAAACCAACACACGTTCCTTCAGCAAAAGCCCCCAGTGCTTAAGGCATCAGAGCCGCAGCTTACAGCGTTCTAACTCCTTGTTTTACAAAACATTTTTCCTTTAGACCGCCAACAACCTCAAGCCTCGCGGCCCTTGTGCAACCAACATCGCTGACAAGGCCACAAAGCCTGCACCCGCAACCTCGTCAGCCATAGGGAATTTTAGCCTCTTGGTGGAGAAAGAGGCAAACGCCAACAAGGCCAAAAATTATCTTTTTGTGAAACCACGCAGCTACGTGCGTGCTACGTTTAAGACAATTCCGGCCAACGCCCAAAACGCGAAAGTTTCAGAAATCAAAACCTGCCTGCAAGCACACTGAAAGCAACAACAAAACTCAACAAACCTCACATAAAACAACCTCGCGGGCGAGTCCCGCACAGTCCCTCACCACCCCACGATATGTGCACCGACAACTTTCTAATCACCAAGCGCGACGGCACCGCCGAAAAGTTCTCTGCCGAGAAGATTAAGAGTGCCATCCTCAAAGCCTTCCAAGCCGTAGGTAGCCCCCTCGATGCCGAAGGAATGCAGAAAATCCTCGACCACCTGCGCTTCTGCAACGGCATGAGCGTTGAAGACGTTCAAAACCAAGTAGAGGTAGCCCTTATGGCCGAGCGCCACTTCAAGGTGGCCAAGAGCTTCATGCTCTACCGCAAGCAGCACAGCGAAGACCGCGAGACAGCCGAGAAACTGCGCTTCTTGCTCAACTACGTAGATGCCGAAAACCCTGCCACGGGCTCAAAATACGACGCTAACGCCAACGTAGAAAACAAAAACATCGCTACGCTCATTGGCGAACTGCCCAAACAGGGCTTCATCCGCCTCAACCGCCGCCTCATCACCGACCGCATTAAGAACATGTACGGTCGCGAAACGGCAGAGCGCTATATCTACCTACTCAACAACCACTACATTTACAAGAACGACGAGACCAGCCTTGCCAACTACTGCGCCAGCATCACGATGTATCCCTGGCTCATTGGTGGCACGAAGAGCATCGGCGGCAACTCCACGGCTCCCACCAACCTGAAGAGTTTCTGCGGCGGCTTCGTCAACATGGTGTTCATCGTCAGCTCCATGCTCAGCGGCGCGTGTGCCACGCCCGAATTCCTTATGTACATGAGCTACTTCCTGCAAAAGGAATACGGCGACGACTTCTACGAACGTGCCGACGAGGTTATCGACCTGAGCCTGAAGCACCGCACCATCGACAAAGTCATTACCGACTGCTTCGAACAAATCGTCTACAGCATCAACCAGCCCACGGGAGCGCGCAACTTCCAAAGCGTGTTCTGGAACATCAGCTACTACGACCAATACTACTTCCAGAGCATCTTTGGCAACTTTTTCTTCCCCGACGGCAAACAGCCCTGCTGGCCCGCCGTGAGCTGGTTGCAGAAACGCTTCATGCGCTGGTTCAACCAGGAACGCCTCAAGACGGTGCTCACCTTCCCCGTTGAGACGATGGCCCTGCTGACGAAGGACGGCGACGTGATGGACACCGAATACGCCAACTTCACCGCCCAAATGTATGCTGAAGGCCACAGCTTCTTCACCTACATGAGCGACAACGCCGACAGCCTTGCCTCCTGCTGCCGCCTGCGCAACGAGATACAGGACAACGGTTTCAGCTACACCCTCGGAGCTGGCGGCGTGAGCACGGGTTCGAAGAGCGTGCTCACCATCAACCTCAACCGCTGCGTGCAGCAAGCCACGCGCGAAGGCATTGCCTACACCGAATACCTCGCACCCATCATCGAGCTGGTCCACAAAGTGCAACTGGCCTATAACGCCAACCTCGCCGCCCTGCAAGCCAAAGGCATGCTACCCCTCTTCGATGCTGGCTACATCAACATCGGACGTCAGTACCTCACCATCGGCGTCAACGGCATGGTTGAAGCCGCCGAGAGCCTCGGCATCACCATTTCCGACAACGAAGAGTACGAACGCTTCGTAGGCGAAATCCTTGGTCTCATAGAAAAATATAACAAGCAGTTCCGCACAAAAGACGTCATGTTCAACTGCGAGATGATACCCGCCGAAAACGTAGGTGTGAAACACGCCCGTTGGGACAAGGAGGACGGCTACTACGTGCCGCGCGACTGCTACAACAGCTACTTCTACATCGTTGAAGACACCAGCTGCGACCCCATCCACAAGTTCCGTCTGCACGGACGTCGCTACATCGAGCACCTCACGGGCGGTTCGGCCCTGCACATGAACCTCGACGAGCATCTCTCGCAGGAGCAGTATCGCCACCTCTTGCGCATTGCCGCCAAGGAGGGTTGCAACTACTTCACCTTCAACATCCCCAACACGCTCTGCAACGACTGCGGCCACATCGACAAGCGCTATATGAAGGAATGTCCGAAGTGCGGCAGCAAGAACGTCGATTACCTCACCCGCATCATCGGATACCTCAAGCGCGTATCAAACTTCAGCCTCGACCGCCAGAAAGAAGCGGCCAAGCGCTACTACGCCCATGCAGAGGTATAACCCCACACACTTTCTACCTTCATTTCTTAGCCCCGAGGCCACTGCAAAGCGCAAGGCCTTGGGGCTTTTCTGTGCGCCTTGCAGCATAAGCTGAGATGCCTTGCCGGGCGATGGTCGGGGGCCGAGGAGGAAATTCCATGCGGGGGTGGAACGCATTCCACCGCCGCATGGACTCCGCTCCATCCCCGCGTGGAATTGTTTCCATCCCCGCATGGAACGCAGTGCACAGCCGCACTACGAACGCGCGGCGGCTTATGAAAAACTCGCAGAACCCTCATCGCAAGAAAACGAAAAGCCTGAAAAAACGCTCAGCGCCTCTTGGCCGTCGGCCAGAAGCGCTGAGGCGTTCTGCATAAGTGGGGGATAGATAGAAAAGGGAAAGTTCGTAAGTTCTCCTCTTAGGGTTTCTGTTGCTTCTGCCCCACTTCACGCGCAAGCTGCTGGAGGGCGGCGCGGTCGGGCTTGCCCGTGGCGGTTTGCGGCAAGGATGCCACGGCGTAATAGCGGCGAGGCACGGCGTAGCGCGCGAGGCGTTGCCGGCAAAGGGCCTCGAGCGCGGGGCCATCGGCTGGCGAGCCGACGTAGAGCATCGTCAACGCTTCGCCCAGCCTACGGTCGGGCACAGCGGTGAGGTTGAAGGGGACACTCATGACGCGACCCAACACAGCTTCTATTTCCTCGATGTGCAGCTTAACGCCGCCGCTCACCACGACGTTGTCCACGCGCCCTAAGACGCGGAAACTTCCATCGGGCTGGAGCTCGCCCACGTCGTTGGTGACGATGAGGGGTTGAGGCAGCCGGGGCGATTGAATGCAAAGACATTGGCGCTCGTCCAACGTCACGCGCACCCCGCGTAAGGGTCGGTAGCAATCTTCGGCCTCGGGTCCGTTGAGGCGTCGAAGGGCTACGTGCGAGAGGGTCTCGGTCATGCCGTAGGTGCTGAAGACAGCGCCAGTATGCCGCTTGAGGGCTTGAACCAACGACTCGTTGACAGCTCCGCCACCAATGATGAGCCAACGCACACCGAACAGCAAGCGGCGTTCGCGCACGTGCTGCAGGGTTTCGAAGACTTGCATGGGGGTGAGAGCGGCAAACTCAGGAGCACAACGCAAGCCTTGCAAGGGGCGCGAGGAGGGAGCTACCAGCACGGGGCGCAACCGTCCGACGAAGCAGCGAACGGCCATCATCATGCCTGCAACGTACTTCATAGGCAAACAGATAAGCGCCGAGGCTTGCTGCGGAATGCGCAACGTCGATAGCGTCATCTCCGCACTGCGACACATCGCGCTTTTATCGGTTTCCATCTTCTTTGGCACACCCGTCGAGCCGCTTGTTTGCAGCGTCATGGTGGGCTTCGTGGGATCGGTCCACGCTTGCTGGAAGGCGAAGAACTCCTGCCGGTGCGCCCGCTCTTTCTCATCGTAGAGCCAGAGCCGTCCGCGCTCAATGCGGGTAGCAGGTCCGTAGTTTTGCACGAAGAGTTGGCCCGTGCCTAAGCCTTGCGCCATCGGTTCGCCGCCCAAGCAAGCTTGCAGGCGTGCAATGGCGTTTAGGCCCACGTTGCTCTCGAGCGCACTCGTCATCCACCACTTCACGCCCTCGGCGCGCGCAGCCTCTGTCCAGTCCTTGCTGCCTTTTACACCGCCGTGGAGCGAGGGTTTCAGTACGATGTATTGTGGACGCACCGCCTGCAAAAGCTGTTGCATAGCGGCGGGATGGTTGATGCCGATGAGTTCCTCGTCGAGGACGATGGGCACAGGCGACAAGCGGCACAACTCGGCCAGCGCGTCAAGCTGACCGGCACGAATGGGCTGCTCGATGCTGTGAAGCTGAAAAGCAGCGAGTTGCTGCAATTTACGCAGTGCCTCGTCGGGCGCAAAAGCGCCGTTGGCATCAACGCGTATCTCAAGCTCTTTAGGCGTGAAGCGGCGGCGCAGTCGGCGCAGGAGGTCCAACTCATCGTCCCACGCTATAGCCCCTATCTTTATCTTGATGCAGCGAAAGCCGTCGGCCACCTTCTGCTCCATGCGCCGCAGCATCTCCTCGTGCGATCCCATCCAAACGAGGCCGTTGATGGGTATGCCTTCAAGGCCGCGCGCAAAGGGTGATGAAGGAAAGAGGTTGAAGCTATTGGCCGTTGTGAAGCTGGCGTGCAACGACTCGAGGGCCGTTTCAAGGCCGAAGCGTATGGAGGGGAAGGCGCTGATGTCGGCGGGGAAGCGTTTGGTTTGTTCGATGAAGTTGCAAATGCGGCGCAGACGCGCGACGTAATCGGCCGAGAAGTCGCAACTCAGGTCGGGCAACGGAGCGCACTCGCCTACGCCATAGGCCGTGCGGCCTTCGTGCTCGGCATAGGCCACGACGTACCAAACGGGGCGCACGGTATAGACACCGCGTGACGTACCCGCAGGTTCCTTAAAGCGCAACGTGCGCGCCACAACGCGAAAGCGAAGATGTGAGAAAGGGTATATGGATTGAAGAAGAAATTGCATAGGACGGATGTTTACAAATCGTAAAGCAAGAAGTGAGGGGCTGGCTAACGCCGTCGATGGGGGCAGGCGGGACGACAGCATACCCAGTTATTTTGTAGGCGGGGTCACCCGCGCTCCCAGGGGGCCGCGTCGTTCCGTATGCTGTCATATTATGACAGCCCTTCATACCTAAAGCGTGCGGGGTGGGCGCATCACTCGCCTTTCGTGGGGCCGACGGTGCGGGCGGGCAGCGCGTCGTTGTCGGTGAACCATTGCGTCGTTCCGCCAGCGTAGTTGACGTGCGCCTGGTCGAGGCCCGTGTCGCCAGCGTGGTGTATCTCGCACGCCCGAAGCGTGACGTTGCAGCGATTGCCAAACAGCGTGCCTTGGTTTTGCGCGAAGCGGCAGTTGTCGAAGACTACACCCGTTGACGCATCGTCGATGCTGACGAGGTCGAACTGACGGCAGCGAACGAAGTCGCAGTTTTGGAAGCTGACGTTCTGCACGTGGACAAGTTCCATGATGCCGTAGGAGCAATCGCGAATGACGGTGCGCTCCAGTTGCAGGTTGCTCACCAAAGATGCCTCAACGCCGTAGGTGCCACAGCCGTAGAGGTCGCAGTTGGCGATGGTGATGTTCTCGCTGTCCTCGGCATAGACGACACCGCCTTGGCAATAGCCCTCGTCGGTATGTCCCAGCGTGAGGTTCTCGAGGCGGATATTGGTGCAGCCGTAGAAGCTAAGGACGTTGGCGTAGCGCGGCGAAACGATGATGTGACTGTCGCGACCGCCGCGAAGCGTGAGGTTGTGCATATTGATGAGGTCGAGCTGCCGCCCGTCGAACTGGCTGCAGCTGACGATGAGTTGCTTCGACTGGGAACGCTCGTCGTAGTAGTCGTTGCGCCAGAGGCGGCCCTGTTGCGTGAAGAATGCCTCATCGTTGAGCAAGTTGGTAAGATAGAGCGTAGTGCCGTCGGCAATGCGAAGGGTGCGGTTGCTGCCAAGGGCTTCGAGGAACTCGCGCTCGTTGCTGACGGTAAGGAACAGTTCGTCAGCTTCAACACTGTTTGTTTCGTGATGCACAGCGCCTTCGTCCTCTACGGGTTCTTCAACATCGGGCAGGCCGAAGCCTACGTCGATAGCAAAGTTGATGAGTTGCTGGTTGGTTTTCTCGATGAGCGTCTTGCGCTGTATGCTTCGCAGCTTGTTGGCCATGCCCTGCAGGAGTTCGGGGTGCAACCCATAAAGGTAGTGCTGGTTCATCAGCCAGTTTGAGATGAGCGTCATGGGGTCGCCCTCTTCGTCCACGGCGGTTTGCTGCGCCGTGCAGTTGACGATGTTGTCGGGCGTGAGCACCATGGTTTCGCAGATAGCGTTATCGCTGTCGTAGAAGGCCAGGAAGTTCATGCCACCCTGCCTTATATATTGTACACGCGAGCCCCACGAGCAGCCCATCGGCGGTTCGCTCTCGCCCTTGACGAGAGTATATTCGGCTTGCTTCTTGGCCACTTTCTTAAGCGTGAGCTGTGCCGTATTGCCCGCAATGTCGGCACCGTTGAGAACCACGCTTCCAGCCTTCTTGTCGATGCTTGCCACATAGAGGGTCTCGCCATTCCAAAACTTATTGCCTTGCAAAATGGTTTGCGCTATAGCCACGGATACGCAGGTTAGGCTCATCAGAAGGAGAATTGCTACTTTTTTCATAGTAAACAAAGCTTTTTAGGGGTTTGATGCAAATATACAAATTTTTTCAGGCAAAAGCAAGTATTTTGCCGCCTTTTTGAAGAATAGCTCGTCTCGTTGCCGTCGCCATCATACGTATGGCTATGCGCCTGATTAACGGCTGGGATAACGAGCATCTGAGTAATCACTTCGGGGGGAGTCTTTTTATATAGATATGGCCTATATGGCAATCTATTGAATGCTCTTTCCTCTTCTTGCAACTCACATAATTTAACAAACCTACTAAAATATTCATAATCTTGATGGCCTATCTGATACAGTAATATTCGCATTGAAGGAGTTATGCAAATGCCGTTTTTGTAGTGTTCCTCTAATGCTTCATAGGAGGAATTCTCTAATCTTCTTAGTGCTCGCTTATAATCTTTATGAATTGATCAATGATTACGAAGTGGAGTAAACTTAAGAGTAAGTTCGTAGTATCTTGTAAATATAGAATCAGCCAATCATTTTGTCTTCTATAGCCTGATTGATATCGCTTTCTTTTTTGTTTTCTATAAAAAGCAAAAACTTTTTATCTATCCCATCATCAATATGCCTAACTTTGTCGCCCCTCAAATTATAATAGTCCGATAGGCCTAACGGGTCTATTCTGTTGATAGGGTCGTTAGAGCTATAGACGTACGGACTCAAGGCATAGTACTTCTCTGCCAGCGGATCGGGCGAGATGAAGCGCGGGTAGGACATGCGCTGGAAGCGGGCGAGGGAGTCGTAAACGATTATTTACTCTTACTAACCTCATTTATTTCTTTAATCTCTTTCACTACATACAATTGTTGCCAGTATCCCTTTAATACTACTTTATCTTTTTCGTTGGGTGATAGGTAGTAAATCTTTTTGTCAGCATCGGAAGGGGACGATATCAAATCTAAATGTATTTGGTATGTTTTTCCTTTCTTTATCTTGGTATCATTAGGGATTTGATTTTTGTAAAGTATTGCATACTCAGGGACACGAGGAATATTTTGTGGCTTGTGATATAATTTGAGTATATAATATGTATTCCGCTCTTTAATAGACCCTATGTTGTAGAGCTCAAAGTTTGTTGCGTCTGCATACTGAGAAGAGGCATCAATATAACTCATTCTTATCTTACAAGAAGAAAAGAAGATGATTGATATGAATATTTTTATTATCGTTTTCGCCTTCATTTTAATATAGCTGGATTATTTGAGTTCTTGCCTTAATTTCATTGATGGTATCTGCAACATACAATTCATTAAAGGGGCCATTTACAATGACAACATCTGGATTCCCTTTTGGCCTCCCCTTTGAAAAATAGTAAATTTTTCTATGAGCTTCACTTCTACATGAAATAAAGGGGTGGTCGATGATTTTGTATGTATGAGCTCTTTTTAATTTAACATTTCCTAAATCACGCTTATAAATAAGAATGTAATTATATCTTGGGCGAGAAATTGATAACAAATCATATTTTCCTTTTATAACGAAAAAATCACTATGCTCTTCAATGTCTTTAATAACATAACGATTGAAATCAAAAAGCCTTGAATCATACCAATAATAATGTTGATTACAATTGTTTAGTGATATTAAGACTATTATACAAAACAATACTTTAAAGAATTTCATAATCTATCTTTTTATGGGTCTTTTAAGGAATGATCGATTATTACTAACGATGAAATAGTCAATGTAATCATCATATAATGCCCAACTTATAACCGTCTGTTTCGTAGCTTTCCTATGTGCCTGATTATAATCATCATTTGCTTTTTGTTCTTCTTTTAATATTGCTGGTGCTATATCTTCTCCTTTCTTTATCGCAATCATAGCCCCTTCATACGCTTCAGTTATTTCATGCATTAGGTTTTTACCTGGTTTATTGATGGCCATGTCCAGGTTATAAATAAATTCAGGATCGATATATTGAATTGCAACGACCTCTTCTATCTCACCTTCACTATCTTTATAAACTTTATTTCCCATAAAAGCTCCTCCAATAAAATAGGCATGCTCATTGATTACTCCTTCTCTTATCCCTTTAACATAAACTTTTACAAGGTGGTTGTTTATTATTTCAATAAGTTTTTTAGCTTCTTTTGATAACGTTGTATTGGGTAGCAATTTATATCCTATTCTCTCTGCTTCTTCTATCGTAATAGACAGCTGATTCTTAAATTTTTCCTGCAATAAGGCATAAGCTTTTTGAGCATCGTCACCTGTTAGAATAAGATCGCGCCCCGTAGGATCAACAATGTTCACAAAGTCGTTCCCTGCATACGCATACGGACTCACACCATAGTACTTCTCCGCCAGCGGATTGGGCGAAGTGAAGCGTGGGTAGGACATGCGCTGGAAGCGGGCGAGGGAGTCGTAAACGTCCCAAGCGTTCAGCGTCATGGCTTCTTTGCCGCAGAACTCATTTTTGCAAATTAAAATACTTCTATCCATGATTTGGGTAATGTTGTATCTTCATCATGAATTGTTATACCAATATAACGCTTAAAGTATTTAAATTCTTCAGGCTTAATTTGGTAGAGAAGTATTAGAAATGGAGGTTTATAGAGGACCGCATTCTTATATTTGTTTCGTATTTTCTCATATTTTGGCGGCTTAAGTATTCGTTTATGCGCAGATTTGATATATTTACGATATGACCTAAATGGCTCTTCCCCCATTCGCCAAAGGAATATAGAATCTGCTTGTGATTGGGAAATCTCTGTTAAGGAATCAATAGGATATTGTGACATATATTCCTTTATCATATCTCTATCAATTTCTACAACTTTATCCTCAATTTTTTCAAAATTTGATCCACAATAATCTTCATGTTGTTTAACATCAAGAAATGCACACACAAAAGAACCATTACCAAAGCCGAAACCAACATCTACATATCTATTACGTGACCACCAATATTTTACAGTTAAAGGCATTGTAATATCAAATGCAGGGTTTACTACTCCTGATTTAACTATCGTTTCGTATGTTTCAGTGTCTATGTAATAAATTGCATGGAACGAAAATGTTACATATGCGTTGACTTCTGCTTGACTCATTGCTTTAGCGGGTAGCCCCATAAGAATAATTGCAACGATAATTTTTTTTACCATCATTACCTCCTTCACTTTTCTTCAAACATTTTTTTTATTACATGAACTACTGACGAATATGATTTAGTGCTTACATGCTCTTTCTTGTTCCGGTAATTATAGATTACAATAATCATTTCAGTTTCTCTTTCTCGTGTAAAACTAATACTATTGGATGTATTGTTAGGATTAACAACCCTGAATGCCAAAAGGAGATGCGAACGTTCCATTGACGATTTAAAATCATCAATTGAAGGAATAGATGAATCTGTTTTAAAATCATTATAAAACGGATGCGAATGCACATCATACATGTACGTATCTCCTAACTTTATTAAATCCTCAATGGCATTTTCTATCGCCTTTTTAGGAACGTTTTCTTCCAATCCTCCGTGAATATCAGAAATGCTTCCTTTTTCACCTACGGCAAAATAATATTCCTTCTTATTCTCCTCGGTGCTATCGAACATTTTTTTCAACTTGGTCAAGATTTCGATCCCAGGAATGTAGATATACATCATATCCTCTATAGCCTGGTTAACAACTTTCTCTCTTGAACTGTTGGTGAACAACAAATATTTTCTGTCTATCCCATCATCAATATGCCTAACATTCTTACCATTCAAATTGTAATAGTCTGAAAGGCCTAACGGGTCTATTCTGTTGACGGGATCGTTAGAGCTATAGACGTACGGACTCACACCATAATACTTCTCCGCCAGTGGATCGGGCGAGGTGAAGCGCGGGTAGGACATGCGCTGGAAGCGGGCGAGGGAGTCGTAAACGTCCCAGGCGTTCTGCGTCAGAGCTTCTTTGCCGCAGAACTTGAAGGGCTGAAAGGCAGCGTGCATGCTACGCCATATCTTACCCGTGGGAAGGTATTCAAGGCTCTGAACGGTATCGCGACTCGTAGCATCAATCACCAGTCGCACACTGCCAAGCTGGTCCTGAACGTAGGCGTAGGGACGAGCCCAAGCTGATTGCAGCGTGTCGTTCCACAACGAGTAGTAGCCGCCATCGGTATAGAGCCTGACAAGACGGCCATCGCGAAACACGAGGTCGCCATCGCGAACCTCCGTCGTGGTGTAGTGCGGATTGGACGACTGCGTACTGGCAGTGGCCATCATGGGCAGCAGCAATTGTGTCTGGCTGGTTTGCGTCTGCGTCAGCATGCGCCGACCGTCGGCCATGTATGCCATGCGGATTCGCCCTGCAAAGATAATACTTTCAACGCTGTCGGGCAAGGAGAGCAGGTTATAATGCACGGACGATTGATATGTTCATACTCTGTGAGCATCATCTTCTAATAATTTTTTATAGTGATATGGGTTGCCAAAATTTTGTATCGTCTATAAAGGACTGCAAATATTTCTCTTCTATTTGATATAACAAAACGATATATGGTGGTTTATACATGATTGCATTATTCTTTTCTACATTATTATGCGCTCTTCGTATTCTTCTTTTTGCTTTATTATACAATCTGCTCAAATCCTTATTGCGCAATCCTTTCTCACTATAGCATATAAAAATTGAATCAGCTAATGACTGTGATATCAGAGAAAAACAATCTTTTTGAAGACAATTTTTAGGTATAATTGTTTCTATTTGAGAAGCTGATAAATAATCATGTATGTGCAATGTGTCTATCTTAAACATGCAGATATATTCTTTCTGATGATGCCTCTTAAACTTGTATTGCCATATCACACTCTCCTCATCTTGTATCGTTTTTTGAACACCAAAGGGTAATTGTAGCAATAATGGTGCATCTGGCATATTATATTTATTTGTAGCACAATCTCCATGAATATATATATGATTGAAATGAGCATCCCTATTTTGCTTCACTGCTCTATTACTCTCAGGCATAATATAGAATAGAGAGGCTATTTTCTTATATTGTGGGGATAAATGATTATTGATGTTGTAAAGAAATATACAGAATGGAGCTTTATAATATATCGCATTCCCTATATCGGGAGAAGAGTATGGTATAGAATCAGAAGTCTGAGATATAGCCTGCCTATAGAGTTCTTCAAGTACCAGGTTACGTTGTGCCATTCCTTTTACTAACATCAAAAATAATGAATCTGCAAAAGATGAAGATATATCACGAAAATCATTATTGTAATTACCTAATCTTATAATTTGATCCTCTACCGAATGGTCAGAACTTAGTGTGTCAACTATGAAAATACCAATAAACTCATTAGCATCTTTAGCTGTAAAATAAACATCTGATCCATGCATAGACATGTCATAACCATATGCATCAAATGGCAACAGAACTTCGTATGCAGGATGAATTTGTTTTTTTTCACCATCCGATGACGCGTATCCTGCAGGTTGCTTCATTAATGTATAAAGCCCAGTATTTTGAGCTTTCATGGCTGCAAAAGATAGTAATACTGATACAACCATGAATAGTCTCTTTTTCATGTTATAAAAGAATACTTGTTATTGCCTCAGAAAACTTTGAAAGAGGTATTGGTTTGCTCATATTAACTTTATTATACAGCCTAATGTACAATTCTTTTCTAAATTCATATTGCTGTGGATAGGTATTAAAAATAGGCCTTTCTACTCTCTTGAAAGCAATAAGTATATTTGTTCTATCTTCGCTATTATCGATGTCCGTTTTTGAAGGATTATATGTGTACAGATCTGTTTCTAAATGAATGGGATGCGAATGCACATCATACATGTACGTATCTCCAGCCTTCGTTAAATCTTTTATGGCCCTCGCCATGGTCGCTTTAGAAACGCTTTCTTCCAATCCATCGTAAATATTGGAAATACTCCCTCTTTCTCCTACGACAAAAGCATACTCTTTCATATTCTTACTTGTCAGCTTAAACATATCCTTTATCTTCGTCAAGATTTCTATACCAGGAATATAGATAAACAATTTGTCTTCTATAGCCTGATTGATATCGTTTTCTTTTTTGTTTTCAATAAAAAGCAAAAACTTTTTATCTATCCCATCATCAATATGCCTAACTTTGTCACCCCTCAAATTATAATAGTCCGATAGGCCTAACGGGTCTATTCTGTTGATAGGATCGTTAGAGCTATACGCATACGGACTCACACCATAGTACTTCTCTGCCAGCGGATCGGGCGAGGTGAAGCGTGGGTAGGCCATGCGCTGGAAGCGGGCGAGGGAGTCGTAAACGTCCCAAGCGTTCTGCGTCAGAGCTTCTTTGCCGCAGAACTTATTGGGCTGAAAGGCGGCATGAGCGCTGCGCCATATCTTACCCGTGGGTAGGTATTCAAGACTCTGAACGGTATCGCGACTCGTAGCATCAATCACCAGTCGCACACTGCCAAGCTGGTCCTGAACGTAGGCGTAGGGACGAACTCAAGCTGATTGCAGCGTGTCGTTCCACAATGAGTAGTAGCCGCCCTCGGTATAGAGCCTAACAAGACGACCATCGCGAAACACGAGGTCGCCATCGCGAACTTCAGTCGTTGTGTAGCGCGGATTGGATGACTGCGTACTGGCTGCAGTGGCCGTCATGGGCAGCAGCAATTGTGTCTGGCTGGTTTGCGTCTGCGTCAGCATGCGCCGACCATCGGCCATGTAAGCCATGCGTATTCGCCCTGCAAAGATACTACTTTCTACGCTGTCGGGCAAGCTGAGCAGATTATAATGCACTGAGACGTTGCCCGAAGAATAGCTCGTCTCGTTGCCGTCGGCATCGTACGTATAGCTATGCGTCTGATTAACGGATGATTTCTCTGGAGAGCGAACTGGGTTCGTAACCATAGGAGATACACGTTTCTGTAGCGACAGCGTTATCAAACTCTGACTCGGCGCAGAACGCGCCTTCGCTGTAGGCTATTTGAGGCAGATAATACGCCTGAAGACGACCTGCACCATCGTACCGACGAAGGTCGGGCAGTGCCGTGTGAGAGACACCGGCTTCGTGATGTATGGTCTGTACGGGGCGCAGGGCCGCATCATAGTACGTGGTCTGAGTAATTGAATTGCTGGCAGAAACGCCTGCGGGGGGTAGCGCACTCAATGGCCTCAGCGTGCGAACATAGTTCAACTGAGAATATATGCTTGAAGGGACAAGCAAACAAACAAGTAGAGGTAAGATATAGCGAATGGGACTCATCATTAAAAATCATCGAAGGTAACGTATGTAGTGCGCTGCAAAGATAATATTTTTCCTAATAAAGTAAAAAGAATTACGCTTCTTTCTCCTTATCTTGTCAGCGCAATAATTTTGCTGTGCGCAGGTTTTTCACTACTTTTGCAGCTTGTAAATAAACACACGAAAGAAGCTACATGATAACACTTAGCAACTTAGCCATTCAGTTTGGCAAGCGCGTCTTGTATAAAGACGTCAATATGAAGTTTACCAACGGCAACATTTACGGCATCATTGGTGCTAACGGTGCGGGCAAATCGACGTTGCTGCGCGCCATTAGCGGCGACCTTGAGCCCACGAAGGGTAGCGTAGAGATGGGGCCTGGCGAACGCCTCAGCGTGCTTTCGCAGGACCACTTTAAGTTTGACAGCGAAACGGTGTTGAACACCGTGCTGATGGGTCACACCACGCTATGGGCCGTGCAGCAAGAGCGCGATGCGCTCTACGCCAAACCCGACTTTGGCGAAGAGGACGGCATACGCGCCGCCGAGTTGGAAGAGCAGTTTGCCGAAATGGGCGGCTACACGGCCGAGGCCGATGCGGCAGCCCTGTTGGAAGGACTGGGCATAAAGACGGCGAAGCACGACAAGTTGATGGGCGAGCTGAGTGGTAAGGAGAAGGTGCGCGTCATGCTGGCGCAAGCGCTTTTTGGCGAGCCCGACAACCTGCTGCTCGACGAGCCTACCAACGACCTCGACCTTGAAACGGTGGAATGGCTGGAGGACTACCTTGGCAACTTTGAGCACACCGTCCTCGTTGTGAGTCACGACCGCCACTTCCTCGACCAAGTGTGCACGCACACCGTCGATATTGACTTTGGCAAGGTGACGCTCTTTGCGGGTAACTACTCGTTCTGGTATCAGAGTTCGCAGCTGGCTCTGCGCCAAGCACAAAACCAGCGTATGCGCGCCGAGGAGAAGCGCAAGGAGCTGGAAGAGTTCATCCGCCGCTTCTCGGCCAACGTGGCGAAGAGCCGCCAGACCACGAGCCGCAAGAAGATGCTTGAGAAGCTGAACGTGGAAGAAATCAAGCCTTCCACGCGCCGCTATCCTGGCATCATCTTCCAAATGGAACGCGAACCTGGCAACCAAGTGCTTGAGGTGAGCGATCTGAAAGCCGTGGCCGATGACGGCACGGTGCTCTTCGACAACCTCTCGTTCAACGTGGAGCACGGCGAGAAGATTGTCTTCATCAGCCACGACCCGCGCGCCATGACGGCCTTGTTCGAAATCATCAACGGCAACCAACAACCCGCTGCCGGCACCTACAAATGGGGCATCACCATTACCACGGCCTACCTGCCGCTTGACAACACGGCCTTCTTCAACACGCAGATGACCATGCTCGACTGGCTCTCGCAGTTTGGCACGGGCAACGAGGTGTTCTTCAAAGCCTACCTGGGCCGCATGCTCTTCAAAGACGAAGAAATACAGAAAGCCGTCAACGTGTTGTCGGGTGGCGAGAAAATGCGTTGCATGATAGCACGTATGCAACTGAAGAATGCCAACTGCCTTATTCTCGACACGCCCACCAACCACCTTGACATGGAGAGCATTCAGGCCTTCAACAACAACCTGAAACTCTTCAAGGGCAACATTCTCTTTGCCTCGCACGACCACGAATTTATCAACACCGTGGCCAACCGCATCATCGAGCTGACGCCCTATGGCAGCATCGACAAGCTGATGACCTACGAAGACTACATCCACGACGAACGCATACGCGAACTGCGCGAACGTACATACGCTGGTCAACGATAAATGCAAACTTGGCACAAAGTTTGTTTATATATCGGTGTGTGACGCATGTCATTCGTCAATAAAACCATACAACTATGTCAAAGAATCATAAGCATAACGCGGCGAGCGAAGCTGGCGGGCAGCACGACGGGCCGCAAAAGGTTGAAGTAACCATTGAGGACGGCGGTGCAGGCAAGATAGACATTGCCGAAGACGAGCCATCGCCCGAGGAAGCCGTCGACGTGACGCCCGAAGGCGTGGAAGAGGTGTCAGCCGAAGAGCAGGCACAGCAAGAGATTGCAGAGTTGAAAGACCGCAACCTGCGCCTGATGGCCGAGTTTGAGAACTACAAAAAGCGCACCCTGCGCGAGAAGACGGAGCTCATCCTTAACGGCGGCGAGAAAGTCATCACGGCCCTGCTGCCTATCCTCGACGACCTGGAACGCGCCGAGGCCAACATGAACAAGAGTCAGGACTACGCCTCGCTGCGCGAGGGCTTCGACCTCATCGTCAAGAAACTGCACGAGACGCTGGAGCGGCAAGGCCTCAAGCGCATCGACACGGACGGCAAAACTTTCGACACCGACTATCACGAAGCCATCGCCATGGTACCCGTTGAGGACAAAGCCATGGCGGGTCACGTCATCGACTGCGTAGAAGCAGGCTATCAACTGGGCGACAAAGTTATTCGCCACGCGAAGGTGGCCGTAGGACAATAGAAAACACCTAAACTCCCTCTTCCATGGAAGAAGACTATTACAAGATACTGGGCGTTGAGCGCACGGCCAGTGCCGACGAAATTAAACGGGCATACAAGAAAACCGCCATCAAATACCACCCCGACCGCAACCCTGGCAACAAAGAAGCCGAGGAGATGTTTAAGAAAGCGGCCGAGGCCTACGACGTGTTGCGCGACGAGCAGAAGCGTGCCCGCTACGACCGCTTTGGCAAGGCTGGTGTCGACGGCATGAGCGGCGGCGGCTTCAGTGCCGAGAACATAGACCTCAGCGACATCTTTGGACGCTTCGCCGACATCTTTGCTGGTGCTGGCATGGGCGGTTTCGGCAGTGGCTTTGGCGGTTTCCACACACAGCAAAGTCGCGGTGCCGACATGCGCCTCAAGGTGCGACTGACGCAGCAAGAAATCAACAAGGGTGTCACGAAGAAGTTCAAAGTGAAGAAAGACGTGGCATGTCCCGACTGCCACGGCCGAGGCACCGAAAACGGCACGCAACCCGAAATGTGCCCCGAGTGCAGGGGAGCAGGTGTCGTTGTTCGCACGCGCCAAAGCATGTTTGGCATGCTGCAAACGCAAGAAGCATGCCCGCGCTGCCACGGAACGGGCACCATCATCACGCATCCCTGCCCCCACTGCCACGGGGAAGGCATCACGCCTGGCGAGGAAATCATTGAAGTAAACATCCCCGCTGGCGTGCAAGAGGGTATGGTGGTGAACCTCTCGGGCAAAGGCGGAGCAGCACCACGAGGAGGCGAGCCTGGCGACATTCAAGTCATCATTGAAGAAGAGCAACACCCCGAACTCCTGCGCGACGGCCAAGACCTCATCTACAACCTCCTGCTCACCATTCCGCAGGCCACGTTGGGCGACACCGTCGACATCCCCACCCTCGACGGCAAGGCCCGCATCAAGATTAAGCCCGGCACCCAACCAGGCACAACGTTGCGCCTGCGCGGTAAGGGCCACCCCGCTGTACGCGGCTATGGCTACGGCACGGGCGACATCGTGGTGAACATCAGCGTTTACATCCCCCAAGAACTATCGAAAGACGAAGAAAAAGCGTTTGAGGCCATGCGCAACAGCGACAATCTGCAAGCCAATCCGAGCATCAAAGAACGCATCTTCGAAACCTTCCGCAGCTACTTCAAACAATAAACTGAGAGTG
The DNA here is from genome assembly GCA_900317635.1 of uncultured Prevotellaceae bacterium. Classification (GTDB taxonomy): domain Bacteria; phylum Bacteroidota; class Bacteroidia; order Bacteroidales; family Bacteroidaceae; genus Alloprevotella. The sequence goes on from ONHN01000001.1 coordinate 92,688, forward strand.
ACAAGCGACAAGCGACAAGTGACGAGTGACAAGCAGGCTACGCCGACGAACAAGCGCGACTGCAACTTGTCACCCGTCACTCGTCACTTGTCACGTGTCACAAAAGCCATGTCCTACGAAGAAGCCATACAATATTTATATACCGCCGCGCCATTGTTTCAGCAACAAGGTGCGGCGGCTTACAAACCAGGTCTGCAAACGACCAAGGCCTTAGACGCACATTTCGGCCATCCCCACCGCCGCTATGCTACGCTCCATGTAGCAGGCACTAACGGCAAAGGAAGCGTGTGTCACACACTGGCCGCCACGCTGCAAAGTGCAGGCCTAAAGACGGGACTTTACACCTCCCCCCACCTCACCGACTTCCGCGAGCGTATCCGCATAAACGGACAAATGATACCACGCCAGCGCGTCGTACGTTTTATTAAAGAAGAGCACGCACTCTTCGAAACGCTCCATCCCTCTTTCTTTGAAATCACCACAGCCTTAGCCTTCCTCTACTTTGCCGAAGAGAACGTGGACGTGGCCGTTATTGAAACAGGACTTGGCGGGCGCATAGACTGCACCAACATCATTCGACCTGAGGTTTCAATCGTTACGAACATCAGCCTCGACCACACCGACTTACTCGGCAAGACGCTTTCGGCCATTGCCACAGAAAAGGCGGGTATATTCAAGGCGGGTGTGCCCGCCGTGGTGGGCGAGGCTACAGAGGAGACGCGCGCCGTTTTTGAAGCTAAAGCAAAAAACGTGGGTGCACCGCTCTGCTTCGCCGAGGACGAGCCAGAAGTGCTTGCATCAAGCCTCAACGCTCGAGGAAAACGCCTGTATGAAACCCGCCATTTCGGACAAATAGAAGGGGAACTTACGGCACCGTGTCAAGAAAAGAATGCGAACACCTTGCTCTGCGCCATTCGCCAGCTACCCGAAGGCCCGTTGCGCACGGCACTATGCTCAGTCGAGCACTTGCGGCGGGGCTTTGCCCACGTCTGTGACCTAACGGGACTGCAAGGACGCTGGCAAACGTTGCAAGAGCGTCCGCGCATCGTTTGTGACACGGGCCACAACGCGGGCGGCTGGCAATACCTTGCACAACAACTGAACGAAGTTCCCGCGCACCGCCTACATATAATATTAGGTATGGCAGCCGACAAAGACGTACGGGCCGTGCTTTCGCAACTGCCTAAAGGCGCACACTACTACTGGACACAGGCCTCCGTGCGCCGCGCTATGCTGGCCGACAAGCTTGCGGCCCATGCCGAAAGCACAGGGCTGAGGGGCGGCACACCCTACCCTACCCCCGCCGAGGCACTACAAGCCGCTCGCGCACAAGCCGCCGAAGACGATACCATCTTCATCGGCGGTAGCACGTTTGTTGTAGCCGATATACTTGGAACGATGCAATAAATCTCCCTCAACGCCCTCGCTTTAACCAATCCCTCAGTCGCTGGTAACCCTCCACGCCAAGAATGGTCAGGCCGCCATATTGGCACGTTTTGGCCAGGCCGAAGAGCACCGTCCACAACACGCCCTTTGCGGCCGTGCTGATGGGCAACAGCATCTGTGCAAACGACAAGATATAAAAAGGTATGCAACACAGCAGGACGATGACGCCCGTGCGAAACGAGAGCGTTTGCAGCCAACGCTTGATGTTGCTAAAAAGTTTCATACTTCATCGTTTTCTTTTGGAACACCTATGGCCCACTGTTGCGGCCCCACGCTTTAAGGGTGCAAAGGTATAACATCTTCTCCATTTATTAGCACCTTGAAGCAAAGAAAAGCAATAGGGCAAAAAAAAGAATACTGCTACATGTTATGCTTTATTGAAACTATTGCATACTTTTGCCTAACAAACCACACGCCACTATCAACCCTTAACACCCAACCATTATCAATGAAACACACCCTTCGCAAACATTTCAGCTTCCTCTTCACTGCCTGCTTCGCTCTGACAGCGATAAGCCAAACGACGAAGTTTGAGGTAGATGGTATTTACTATCAGACAACCTACAACTCTTCGAGCAACGTTGAAGTAGTCGCTAACCCCAAGAGTGCCTACTCGGGCTATCTCACCATTCCCTCCACAGTCAGCCACGACGGTAAGCAGTATGATGTTGTTGCTATCGGCAACCGCGCCATGGCTAACTGCACGGAGCTGAAGACGCTGGTTGTCGAAGAGGGTATCACCGCCGTGAACGACAGTGCGCTCTACCACTGCACGGGGCTGCAACGCATCACGCTACCCACGACGCTAACGCGAATTGGTTACGTAGCGCTGAACGGCATCGGCGTGAAGAAGCTGCGCCTGCCAGCCTTTACGTCCTACTGCCTGCTTGAGACGCAAAGTATGGGCGACTGTCCCAACCTGACCGACCTCTACCTCGACGCGCCCAGCAGTAGGATTTTCACCTTCACAAATGCCTACAATGCCCATCCTTTTATCGGCGGCAGTGGCGGCTTTGCCTATACGGCGGCAAAAGGCCACCCCGTCACGCTTCACCTCGTAGCCAACGCAACGGACTACGCAGACGAAATGCCATGGTCTTTGTTCGAAACCGTGAAATACGACAACCAGCCAGGCATCACCATTGTTGACACCGACCCGCTCACCTACGAACTCACGTCAAACACCACCGCCTGTGTTGCCGCTTGTAATCCCAATGCCGAAGACGAAGTCTTCATTCCCGAAAGCGTAACGATTGAAGGCAAAAACTACATCGTCACAAGCATAAAATCACGTGCATTAGCTAATGCTAAAATCAGTGATGCCGTTATGCCTAATACGCTTACCAATATAGGAGATTCTGCATTCTACAATTGCGAGAACTTGCGTGATATCAATATCCCTAACTCCGTCACCGCAATTGGCTCCTACGCTTTTGCAGGCTGTGAAAAGGCAACGTCCCTCACGTTGGGCAATAGCGTGAAGAGCATTGGCCAGTATGCTTTCTATAACTGCCAGTACGTTGAAACGCTCCACATCCCCGCCTCAGTGATCAAGATTGGCGAAGCTGCTTTTGCATCCAACTACTACCTTTCAAGCATCACTGTTGACAAGGCCAACCCTGTCTATAGTTCGCCTAATGGCTGCAACGGCATCATCGAGACGGCCACGAAGACGCTCATCGCGGCATGCTCCGACACTGAGCTTCCCAACGACCTGCTCCACATCGGCCCACGCGCCTATATGCAACTTTCTCTTGAAGAGCTCCAACTCCCTGCCAGCGTACGCACCATTGGCGAATATGCTTTCTACGGAAGTAGCCTTCGTGGAATTGAACTTCCTGGGAACATAGAGCGCATAGGCAAGAGCGCGTTCGAGACAAGCTACCTCGTTGGCATCGACCTTCCTAACAAGGTGAAATTCATAGGCGAAAGAGCTTTCGCCAAGACGGTGCTTTTGTCCATCGTCTTCCCCAAGTCACTAACGGAAATCAGTGCTGGAGTGTGTGCCGACTGCTCCTACCTCATTGAAGCTAACATTCCCGCCACGGTGCGTAGCATCGGTGCTGGAGCTTTCGAGAACGTGCCGTTCCAGCAAGTATATGTCAACATTACCGATCCTTCGCAATGCCAAGCCCACGAAACATCCTTCAGCGGTTTGCCCAACGACGCAACCCTCCACGTGCCAAGCGGAACAACCAACCTATACACGAACCTTGTGCCTTGGAGCTACTTTAAGCAAATTGTTGACGACGCACAGCCCTCAACCGAACCCGCCGACCTCAACGACGACGGCGACATCAACGTAGGCGACGTCACCACCCTCGTCAACGCCATCCTCGGCAAAAGTGGCGAAGGTGCCGACCTCAACGACGACGGCAGCATCAACGTGGGCGACGTCACAACGCTCGTTAATATGATATTAGGAAAGTAATAACACTTCTTAAGCAAGAGCTAAGCCCTGCGAGAAGGTGCCTACTATGTGGTACACTCTCGCAGGGCTTAGCTTTTTTCTTTGTTTCAACAAGTCTTCTTCCCTCAAAACAACATTTCTGCAAACTTTAGGCCATTGTACGAACAAAAATGCGTAACTTCGCAGCGATTATGCAACAACATAAAACAGCCATCTTCCCTGGCACCTTCGACCCCTTCACCGTAGGCCATGCCAACATTCTGAGTCGCGCGCTGCCTATGTTCGACCGCATTATTGTGGGCGTAGGCAAAAACGCGGGCAAGCACCCTTTGCTTTCGCCCGAAGAGCGCGTGGCGCGCATACGCCAGCTCTATGCCGACGAACCCCGCGTCAGCGTGGAGAGTTACGACAACCTCACCGTCGATTTTGCCCGACAAATGGGGGCACAATACATCCTGCGCGGCCTGCGCTCCGTGCGCGACTTCGAATACGAGCGCGACGTAGCAGCCATGAACCTCCGACTTGGCGGACTGGAAACCATCATGCTCTTCTGCGATGCGCAGTATGCCAGCATCTCCTCCAGCGTCGTGCGCGAACTCATTGCCTACGGCCACGATGTCAGCGAATTTATCCCCTCAACCCCTCACAACCAACGATGAAACAATTCACTCTATACTCCCTCCTCTTGCTTTCGCTCGTCCTCGCGCGCCCCGCCGCCGCACAAGGCTGGGACGAGTTCGACACCGAAAGCCTGCGCAAGTTGCAAATAGCGCAAATGGCCATCACGAGCCTCTACGTTGACACCGTCAACCAAAAGAAACTGGCCGAAGATGCCATTCGCGGCATGCTGAAAGAGCTCGACCCACATTCCACCTACAGCAACCCCGAAGAAACGAAGAAACTCACCGAACCTCTCGAAGGCAACTTCGAAGGCATCGGCATACAGTTTAACATGCTCAGCGACACGCTCGTTGTCATTCAAACCATAACGAAGGGTCCCAGCGAGAAGGTGGGCATCCTCGCTGGCGACCGCATCACAACCGTCGATGGCGAACCCATTGCTGGCGTGAAGATGAGTCGCGACACCATCATGAAGAAGCTGCGCGGACCGAAAGACACGAAAGTGAAGCTGGAAGTGGTGCGGCGCGGTGCGAAAAAGCCGTTGCACTTCACCGTCGTTCGCGACAAGATCCCCCTCAACACGCTCGACGCCGCCTACATTGCCTCGCCTGGCATAGGCTACGTCCACCTCGACCGCTTCGGAGCCACCACGGGTCAAGAGTTGCACGATGCCATCAAAAAACTGAAGGAGCAAGGTGCGCACGACCTCATCCTCGACTTGCAAATGAACGGCGGGGGCTACATGGGTGCCGCAGAGACCGTGGCCAGCGAGTTCCTCTCGCAGGGAAAACTCGTAGTCTATACCGAAGGCCGCTCCCAACAGCGCCAAACGCTCTGCGCCGAAGCGGGTGGACTGATGCTCGAGGGTAAGGTGGCGGTTCTCGTTGACGAATACACGGCCTCGGCTGCCGAGATCGTAGCCGGTGCCATTCAGGACCACGACCGCGGCCCCATCATTGGACGCCGCACCTTCGGCAAAGGCCTCGTGCAACGTCCCGTACCCCTACCCGACGGCTCAATGATCCGCCTCACAACGGCCCACTACTTCACCCCCTCGGGCCGCTGCATACAGAAACCCTACGTCAAAGGGCAGAAAGAGCAGTACGAAGAAGACCTTGAAAACCGCTATAAGCACGGCGAGCTTGTCAGCATCGACAGCATCCACCTCGACTCCACCAAGGTGTATCGTACCCTCGTTGAAGGTCGCACCGTCTATGGCGGCGGCGGCATCATGCCCGACATCTTCGTTCCGCTCGACACAACGCGCCTCACGAAGTTCTACACCGCCCTACGCCGCAACAACCTCATCAACGACCACTCCCTGCGCTTCATTGACCAACACCGCAAGCAGATAAAGGCTGAGTGGACTGACGTGAACGACTTCATCAGTCGCTACGAAGTGCCCGCCGCACTGACCGACAGTCTCCTGGCCGAGGCCGAGCGCAAAGGCATTCGTCCAGCCGACGAGGCCGAACTGCAAAAGACGCTCCCCGACCTACGCTTCACGCTTAAGAGCCTCATCATCTACGACATCTGGGACCGCAACGAATACTTCCTCTTTGTCAACCGCCGTAGCGACATCTACCGCCGTGCGCTAAAAGTCCTCGGCGGCGAACTTCCTCCAAGAGTATAAGCAAGCCCTATGAACCGCCGCATTGTCCTTACGCTCATCTTTATTGCAGGGTGCTTGCAGCTCCTTGCCGTTCCGCCCCTGCGCCGTCCCTTGGTGCATAAGCAACCCGATGGCACACGCCTGACGCTTTTCCGCGAGCATGCCGACGACTTCATCTTCTACACCACGACCGACGGTCTGACGCTGCTGCGCGACGACAGCGGTACGTTCCGCTATGCCTCGCTCCTCGGCGGCACGCTGAAACCCACGGGGCCTATAGCCCACGACCCTGCGCAGCGCAGTGCGGGCGAGCAACACTATGCTGAAACGCGCGCCGTAGGGAGCCAAGAGGCCTTCGATGCCCTCTCGGCTGATGCCCAACGTCGCCTACCCCGCCGCGCCTTTACCCCTACGGGCAGCAACGGACAAGGCATCTACGGGCAGACGGGGCCAGGCGTTGTCAACAGCATCGGCACGCACCGCATACCCGTCCTCATGGTGGAATTTGCCGACAAGACATTCCAGCCCTCCACGACGCCTGAACTCCTTACGCGCATCTTCAACGAAGAAGACTACACCGACGCGTACGGCAGCGTGGGCAGCGTGGCCGACTATTTTCGTCAATCGAGCCACGGCCTCTTCAACCCAACGTTCGATGTCGTAGGGAAAGTGGTCCTCGACAGCAGCTACGTCTATTACGGGCAAGACAGAGGGACAAGCATCGACCCCAACATCCTGCAGCTCTACGCCCACGCCCTCACGAAAGCCTTCGCACAGGACATCGACTTCACGCCATACATTGAGGCCGATCGTGGGGGCGTGCCCCTCATCTGCTTTATCTATGCTGGGCAGAGCGAGGCCAACTCCTTCGAAGCGGGGAGCGAAGACTACATCTGGCCGCAGTTCCGCGCACAAAGTGCCACGTTCACTGCCAACGACAGCCTGCACACCCCCATCCGCTTCAACTCCTACTTCGTTGGCAACGAAATAGCTTACGACTACACCCAACTCGAAGACAAAACCCTCGTCACGACGGGCGAACCCCGCATCGACGGGCAAGGCACCTTCATCCACGAGTTCAGCCACGCCCTCGGCCTGCCCGACTTCTACCGCACCAGCGGCAGCGACAACGTCGTGCGCATGGGCTCGCGCTCCATTATGGACTATGGTATGTACTTCAAAGACGGCTATGCTCCCGTGGGCTATACAGCCTACGAGCGCAACGTGATGGGCTGGGAACGCCTGACGGAGCTCACCGAAGCGGGCACTTATACGCTCACGTCGCTGGCCAGCGGCGGCAACGAGAGTTTCGTCGTCTATAACGATAAGAACCGAAACGAATACTACATTCTTGAAAACTGTCAGCGCAGTACGTTCTATCCCGTTGGCTTTGGCCACGGCCTCTTCGTTATGCACGTTGATTACGACACCACGGCCTGGCGATACAACCGCCCCAACAACGATCCCTCGCACCTGCGCATGACCTTTATCCCTGCCGACGGTGCCCGCACCGACAAGTATAAGCTACAGGCACAAAAGGAGTTTAAGGGCGACCCCTTCCCAGGTACGTCGAAGGTTGATTCGCTCACCGACCTCTCCTCGCCCCGCGCCGAGGTCTATACTGGCACGTCGATGCGCAAGCCGCTCTACAACATCACCGAAACGGGCACCACCATCTCCTTCGACTACCTCCTAACGCCGCAGCTCTATGCCGACCGCCGTGCGGCCATCGCCACCGCCTTGCAAGAGCGCACCGATGTCGTCTTCGGCCTCTCGGCTGCCAACATGGCACAGGCACAAGCGCAGTTCAATGCAGCCGAAAGCTATACCGACATCTTCAACCTCTACAACTTCATTGACGACAGCCGCCGCCCCCTCACAACGGGCTACTACCGTCTCGTCAATGCCGCCACGGGTAACGCCCTTGCGGCCACCGCCGAGGGGCTGCCCACCTGCACTACGGCTGAAGCGGCTGCCACGTCGGACCTCGGCACTATAATATATATATTGTATAGCGATGCTAACGACGCTACACGTATCTCCGCGCAAGGCCTCAGCCTCGCCGCGCTGTCGGCAGGCACGTCGCCCGCCTTTGGCGAAGCGGCCCTGTTCAGCATCGCCCGTTGCAGCGGCAGTAAAGCGCAAATCCGTAGCGGCGCACTGCTTTCCGATGCTGGCGGCACGCTCGAAGCCACGGCCTCCACAGCGGCCAGCACCGATGCCCAACGTTGGTACCTCGTGCCTGCTACGCAAGCCGACATTACTCTCACCAACGCGGGCGACATAACGATGCGCGCGCTCTACCTGCCCTTCTCCATCACGCTGCCCGAAGGCGTGAAGGCCTATGTGCTGACAACCAATAGCGAAACCGAGCCCTATACCTTCACACCGCTCGCCGCTAACGTGCCCGCCGCCACGCCCCTGCTGCTTATTGACGAAAACGCCAACGCGTCGCTTTCGCTCTCCATCCCTACCGCAGCGCCCGAAGCGGTCAGCTCTGCCAACCTGCTGCAAGGCACCTTCCTACCGCAACCCACCGCCAACGCCCTGCGCCTAACGTGGAGCCACGGCCTGCCTGCCTTAATGCCAGCGGTAGGTCTGCCCGCCAACTCCAGCTTCATTGCACAATAAAGGGCTGTTCTATAAATTAGGCTTGAATGAGTTTTGAGCTATTATGGAGCAGGTTTCGTATTATGTTCGCAGCCGCGTAGCGAGCTACGTGGCAAGAAGTTAATGCGAAAGATGCCCATAAGAGCAAAACGTTCGGTGCAAGGTGAATGCAAAGAGAAATATTTCTCTTTGCTGAACCGCAGCCCGAAAGTCTAATAAGAAAGCACCAAGCCCAATCGAATAGTGAATTTCCTAATTTATAGAACACCACTAAAACACCTTTCAACCATACTATGGACGGATACATCAAAGTGGCGGCTGCCGTGCCCAACGTCTGCGTGGCCGATGCCGCAACCAACACACAGCGCATAGAAAACCTCCTCTTGCAAGCCGAAGCGGCTGGCGCGCAAGTGGTATGTTTCCCCGAACTTTCCATCACGGGCTACACCTGCCAAGACCTCTTCCAGCAACGCCTCTTGCTGGAAGATGCCGAAACGTCCGTGCTGAAACTCCTTGAGCTTAGCCGCAGTATGCAGGCTGTCTGCCTCGTCGGACTGCCTGTCAGCAATGGCGGTATGCTCCTCAACAGCGCGGCTGTCATCCAGGGCGGTAAAATCTTCGGCCTCGTTCCCAAGACCTACATTCCCAACTACAAAGAGTTTTACGAAGCACGCTGGTTCAGCAGTGCCACGCGCGTGGCTCCCGACACCTCCGTGCGCCTCTGCGGACAGAACGTCCCGCTAAGTGCCAACCTGCTGTTCCGCACGCCCAACTTCACCTTCGGCATCGAAGTGTGCGAAGACCTCTGGGCCACTGTCCCGCCCAGCTCACGCCTCTCGCTCGAAGGAGCCGACATCATCTTCAACCTCAGTGCCAGCAACGAACTCTGCGGCAAACACGACTACCTGCGTTCGCTCGTCCTCTCGCAAAGTGCGCGCTGCCTCAGCGGCTACGTCTATGCGGGCAGCGGCATGGGCGAAAGTTCGCAAGACACCGTCTATAGCGGTCTGGCCTTTATTGCCGAAAACGGACAAATGGTCTGCGAAGGCGAACGCTTCTTAATGAAAGAGCAACTCATCGTCTCGGAAATCGACATTGACTACCTGCGAACGCAACGCCTCGTCAACACGACCTTTGCCTCCGCGCAGGACATGGCACGGCAACACAGCGATGCCTTCACGACGTGCCGCTTCATCGACATGCCTGAGATTGAAGTGCCCCTTGAACGCCAAACGCCTGTCCGCCCCGTCGATGCCCTACCCTTCGTTCCACAAGGTCCGCAGCTCGACGAGCGATGCGAAGAAATTCTCTGCATCCAGAGCCACGCCCTGGCGCGCCGTCTAAGCCACATCGGCTGCAAAAAGGCAGTCATCGGCATCAGCGGCGGCCTCGACTCCACCCTCGCACTACTTGTCACCGTCAATGCCTTCGACTGCCTCGGACTCGACCGTCGTGGCATCGTCGGTATCACCATGCCAGGCTTCGGCACCACCGACCGCACCTATCACAACGCCCTCGACCTAATGAAGCAACTGGGCATCACCATGCGCGAAATCAGCATCCGCGACGCCTGCCTGCAACACTTTCGTGACCTCGGCATGGACCCCACTCAGCACGACACGACCTACGAAAACGCACAAGCGCGCGAACGCACACAGATACTCATGGACGCTGCCGGACAAGAGGGGGGCATCGTCATCGGAACGGGCGACCTCAGCGAGCTGGCTCTGGGCTGGTGCACCTACAACGGCGACCACATGTCCATGTACGGCGTCAACGCCTCCGTGCCGAAAACCCTGGTGCGCCACCTCGTGCGCTTCGTGGCCACCCACGCCGAAGAGGAGGCTATACGCACCACACTGCTCGACATTGCCGCCACGCCCATCAGTCCCGAACTCCTACCGCCCGACGCCGAAGGCAACATCAGCCAGCGCACCGAAGACCTCGTGGGTCCCTACGAACTCCACGACTTCTTCCTTTTCCACACCCTGCGCAACGCCTTCCCTCCAGCCAAAGTCTATCGGCTCGCCCTACGCGCATTCGACGGCCATCGCAGCGATGTTCCGTCGCTCGACGCAAAGACCATACTCCATTGGTTGCAAACGTTCTACCGCCGTTTCTTCAGTCAGCAATTCAAACGTAGCTGCATGCCCGATGGCCCCAAAGTGGGTAGCGTCTCGCTCAGTCCGCGCGGCGACTGGCGCATGCCCTCCGACGCGCAAGCTGCCGCTTGGCTGCGCGAATATGAAAATCTTGCAACGGAATAAGCCCCAAGCCTTCAGATGAAACACGTCCTCTTAACCTCCCTTCTACTCCTCTGCTGCCTCACGACCGCCCGGGCGCAACGCCAACCCACGTTCTTCGCTCGCGTCGTGGCCGAAAAGCCCAACGTCATCTTGGGCGACAGCACGCTTGTCAGCATCCTCGTCTATTCCGATGCCGAGTTCCAAAGCGTCAGTTGCAAGACCAAAACCCTACGGCTGCGCGGGGCCGATGTCCACCGCCGTAGCGTCGACCGCATGCGCGGGACGGGCCGCACTGTCTATGGCGGACGCGTGTGGAACACCATGCTGTGGGCGCAATACATGGTCAGCTCCAGCAAACTGGGCGACATCAAGATACCCGAGATGAAGTTCACGGCCACCCTCCGCCTCTACGACCGCCCCGCCGACCCCTTCGACGACTTCTTTGGTCGCCGCCGCACCTATCGCGACGTAGAAGTGAAAGCCGTGAGCGAAGAGGCGAAAATCACCTTCGTCGAGAAACCCCGCAAAACAACCCGCGAACTCCTGCAAGGCCACGGCCACGTGTTGTGACAGAACAACGTCGCTTATAACTTGCGGAACTTACATAAGTGATAAAAACATTTGAAAATATATGACGCAAGAGCATAAAGACCAACTGCTGAGATTGCTCCTGCAATATAAGGAACAGCGCATTGCAGAGCAGATAGACTTCGATAAGTTCTATCTGTACTCTATCATCACGCACTCAACGGCCATAGAAGGGTCAACGGTTACAGAGGTTGAAGCACAACTACTATTCGACGAGGGTATCACCAGTAGCAAGCGAACAATGGTGGAACAGATGATGAACCTCGACCTAAAGAACGCCTATAACTACGGCAGAAAGTGGATCATGCAGCATAAACCCATTACTGTCGAATGGCTCGTCACCCTTGCAGGAAAGGTGATGGCACGAACTGGCAGCGAATACCACTCCCTCGGTGGAAACTTCTCTGCTGCAAAAGGTGAGCTGAGAAAGTTGAATGTAACGGCTGGTATGGGTGGCAAGTCGTACATATCGTATCTGAAAGTCCCCACAAAGTTGGCCGCGTTCTGCGAAGAACTAAACAAACGGCGCCATGAAATAAACGCTTCCGATATTGCCAGCGTGTACAACCTAAGCTTTTGGGCACACTTCGAATTGGTCAGCATCCACCCATGGTCAGATGGCAACGGGCGCACATGCCGACTGCTAATGAATTTACTGCAATGGGAGTTTGGAGTACTACCCTCAAAGGTTCTTATAGAGGATAAGGCTGAATACATCCAAGCCCTCATTGACACAAGGGAACAGAATGACATCAATATATTTCTTGATTGCATGGCTCGCCTTCACTGCCAGCACCTTGCGACAGACATCGACCATTATATCAAGAGTGTTTCAGACGAAGTGGCCGATAAAAATGCTTTGAGGCAGGAAATGGTCGATAAATGGTCGATAAAACCAACGTTGGCTGAGAAAATGGTCGATATTATGCTCTTTATGGCCGATAAAGAAGAAGTCACAACACAAGCTATTGTGGCGCACTTCAGCTTCACCGCTACAACAGCCAAACGCTATCTGCGCCAACTCACCAAGTTCGGCTATTTGCAAGCTCATGGCGGAAACAAGAACCGAACTTATAGCAAAACACGAACATTGTCCAGCCTTCGCAACTAAACGCACCTAAAAACTCCTTTCCTACTTTTCTTTACTATTTATCTCTAGGCTGAAAAGAAAAGTGGGATAATTAACTGGGAGCGCAAGCGCCTCGCCCGCAAAATAACTGGGTACACAGGCGTCTCGCCTGCAACATAACCGGGTAAGCAGGCGTCTCGCTGTCACCTTATCGGCTGTTCTTTCCTGCTAACGCAGCCATTGGGCGGGCAGAGCGTCCGCGCCCATAGGGGCGTAGTCATACTCGTCATTTGAAACCTCCCCCCTACAGGTGCTTAGCCAAGAACGCCTCAAGCGCGCGATAGAAGTCAAGGCGGTTTTCGATGTTGGCAAAGCCATGACCTTCGTCGTCCTTCACCATATATTCCACTTGCACGCCGCGTCCTCGCAACGCCTCCACCATCTGGTCGCTCTCGGCTTTGCTGACGCGAGGGTCGTTAGCTCCTTGGGCTATGAAGAGCGGCTTAGTGATGCGGTCGGCATGCAACGCTGGCGAAACGGCGGCCATGCGGTCGTGGTCCTGCTCAGGGTCGCCCACTTGTTCGTACATCATCTCGAGCATGGGCCGCCAATAGGGCGGAATGGTTTGCATGAACGTGAAGAGGTTCGACACGCCGCAGTAATCCACGCCACAGCAATACAACTCGGGCGTGAAGCAGAGGCCGCAAAGCGCGGCGTAACCGCCATACGAGCCGCCATAGATAGCGATGCGCGAAGGGTTGGCAATGCCCTGGCTAATAAGATACTGCACGCCGTCGGTCACATCGTCTTGCATTCGCCCGCCCCACTCCTTATAGCTGGCCTCCAGAAACTGGCGCCCGTAGCCCGTAGAGCCGCGAAAGTTCATCTGCAACACGGAGTAGCCTCGATTGCAAAGGAATTGTACCTCCGAACTGAACCCCCAATGGTCGCGCGCCCAAGGACCGCCGTGAGGAATAACCACTAACGGCAAATTCTCCCCCCCGCCTTGCGGACGCGAGAGGTAGGCCTCGATGCTGAGGCCGTCGCGCGTGGTGTAGGTAAAAGGTTCCATGGCGCTGAGTTCGTCTTCGCTGAGCCAGGGAGCCAAGCGTGCGATGAGGTGCGGACGGTCTTCCTTAATATTATAGAAGTAGTAGCTGCCTCGCGTGCGGTCGCCGCCAACGAAAAAGAGGTAGTTCTCCTCTGCCTTGTCAACGTCGGCCATACCGAAGCGGCGCCCCCCAAAATGTTGCTCAAGGCGAGCACGCAAGGCGGCTTCGTCGGCATCGAAATAATGGCGCACGGGGTCTTTATGCCCACTGCAAAACACGCCGAGCAACTTGCCGCGACGCTCGCTGTAGGAAATAGATGCCACGTCGTAACGCTCATGTTCGAAAAGCACTTCCTCCTCTTTGCACGTGGCAGGGTCCATCAAGACGAGGGCCATTTTGTCGCGGCCACGATTGGTTGCGGCATACACCTTTCGGTTGTCGGCCGTAAAGAGGAGGAAATCCACGCGCTCGCGGAAGTTCGTTGTCAGGACGGGGCGAAAAGGTTCGTCCTCCGTGTCGCGATAGAGCAACTGTGTGTTCACGCCGTCAACAATGGCCGATGCGGCGCGCAAGCGACCTGCGTGGTCGGTCATCCAGCCTTGTATGTTACCAGGGTTCTCGCAAAGAAGGGTCAGCTCGCCTGTCCGAAGGTCCAGCCGATAGGGGTCGAACACCTCGGGGTTGCGCCTATTCAGGGCAATAAGCACGCAGTCTGGCACGTGGTCAAGGCTGTCAATGATTTGCGTGCGTACCCCCTTAAAGGCAGTGTAAGCCTGCGGCTCGCCACTCTCAGGCGAAACGCCATAGAGCTGATAGTTCTCGTCGCCACCCGTGTCTTTCACGAAGAGCAGGCGGTCGTTCCCCTTCCAGCAATAGCCCGCCAAACTGCGCTCCGTCTCCGCCGTTAGGCGGCGCGGCGCATCGTTCCCGTCAACACGACGCACGCAAAGGTTCAAGCGGTCGTGCCACGGCGCAAGGTAAGATATATACTGCCCATCGGGCGAAAGCTGAAAAGCAGACTCGTCACTCGGACGAAAGAAATCTTCTAAAGGTATCATCGGCTCAGTCAATCAGTGTTTACGCTAATAACCTTGTTAGCGTATGCAAAGTTATAAAATATTGTGCGAACATGTGCCGCTGCCTTCATCAAACCCGACTCTGATAAGCAAGAAAAGACCTTTTCGCAAACTATTTGCTACCTTTGCAGCACGATGAAACAACCTGCGATTATTATTCCCGAGGGCGTGAGCGAGGTGTTGCTGCACGCTTGTTGCGCACCGTGCTCGTCGGCCATCGTCGAGTGGCTGGTAGGCCACGGCGTGCGCCCTACCCTCTTCTATTTCAATCCGAACATCTTCCCGCGCGAAGAGTATGAAACGCGCAAGGAGGAGAGCCGTCGCCATGCCGAAAGCCTCGGCCTGCGCTGGATTGACGGCGACTACGACCACGAGGCGTGGCGCGCCGCCGTTTGCGGCTTGGAGCATGAACCCGAACGCGGACGCCGTTGCGCCGTATGTTTCCGCCACCGGCTCATGGCGGCTGCCGAGGAAGCGAAGCGCCAAGGCCTGACGTGGTTTGCCACCACGCTGGCCTCCTCGCGCTGGAAAAGCCTTGAGCAAATAGAGGCGGCAGGGCGCGCTGCAGAAGAGGCCGTGCCTGGCACCCGCTTTTGGGCAAAAAACTGGCGCAAAGGAGGGTTGCAACAACGACGTGCCGAACTCCTGCGCGCCTATAATTTCTACAATCAGACGTATTGCGGTTGCGAGTTTAGTTTGTAAGAGATTTAGTAAACCGCAGAAAGACAAGCCCCACCACGCCCTCTCCTTTTGGAGAGAAGCGCAGTGGGGCTTCTTTTCTTTCGGGTTTCAGCGAGAGCCTACACGCACGTGTAGCCGCCGTCCACGGGCAGGGCTACGCCGTTAACGTAGCTTGATGCGGGCGAGGCGAGGAAAATCGTGGCGGTGTCGAGTTCGCCCTCGTTGCCGTAGCGCTCTTCGGGGATAGCACCTTTGGCATAGTTGGCAAACCATTCCGTCTCAAGCGTTTCCTTCGTCAGCGGGGTCCAGAAGTAGCCCGGGCAAATGGTGTTGACGGTGATGCCGTATTTGCCCCACTCGCCAGCCAAACCGCGCGAGAGGTTCACCACGCCACCCTTGGCTGCATGGTAGGGCGAACAGGGGGCTATCTTGTTGCCTACGAGGCCGTACATAGAGGCTATGTTGATAATGCGACCGTACTTGGCGGGAATCATGGCGTGCTTGGCCACGGCGCGGGCCATCTTGAACGTACCGAAGAGGTCAATCTGCATTTCGTTGTCAAACTGCTCGTCGGTAATCTCCTCGGCTGGTGCCACGGCACCCGTGCCAGCGTTGTTGACGAGAATGTCGATACGTCCGAAGCGCTCCAGCGTTTGCTTCACCACGCTCTCCACCATTTCTGTGCTGGTGATGTCGCAACGAATGGGCAGCACCTCTACACCAAACTCCTTGCGCAGTTCGGCGGCCACTTCCTCCAGCTTCTCCATGCGCCGTGCTATGGGCACGATGTTGCAGCCCTGATTGGCAAGGGCCTTTGCCATTTGAACACCCAGACCGCCAGAGCAGCCCGTCACGATGGCCACTTGGCCACGAAGGTCGAAATAGTTTTTCATTTGAAGATATTGATATTGGTTTTAGATGAGTTGTTTGCGCCTACAAATATACATTAAAGTGCGCATAACCAAAGCAGGGAGCTGCAAATTTTATCTTTCTTGCTTTCTCCTTCGCTACTTTCCACGCACGAAGAGCAGGGCGAAGGGATGCACGCCCGTCTGTTTGCGCGAGAGCAGTCGGCCCTCGGGCGTAAAGACGTAGAGCCAGCCAGGGGAGGTGAAATCGCCCACGGCATAGTCGGAAACGACGTAGAGGCGGTCGGCTTCGGGACTGAGGGCGATGGCGGTTGGCTGGGGCGGCATTTCGCTCAGGGCGAAGTTGGAGCGCAGGGTGCCGTCGGGGGCATAGAGGGCGCAGTCGGTTGTGGTGACGGGATGTTGCCAATCGCTCCAGTCGGTCACGCTGTTGATGACGTAAACGCCGCTGGCTGCGGCAGCTACCAACGAACCGCTGCAGAAACGCTTTGCCTCGCCGTCCGCCGCGATGCGCCACACCTCGGGAAGAACGTCGGCATAGTTGCCATTGCAAACAACGAAGACGTTACCGTCGGCGGCAACAGCCATTTGCCCTGGGTTCAGGCCTACGCCAATCTCTTTCTCAACCTTAAAGTCGGACATGCTGATGCGGCTGACACGAAGGCCATTGGCATAGTTGTTGCTATAGTTATAACCGTCGGAGATGCTGACGTAGAGGTAATCGCCGCTCACGGCCAGCCCAGCGGGATTGGGACCAACGGCGAGGCGTTGCTGCTCGCCGCTCTGGGGGTTGATGCGGCAGACGTAGCCGTCGTTGCAAGCCACATAGACGTAGTGGGCGTCGGCAGCCACACACTGAGGCTGCTCCACGCGAATGGTGTCGACAAGGGCCAGCGAGTTCTTATCGGTCACGAGGAGCATGTTTTCGTCGAACACGGCAGTATAGATGCGTTGGCCTAAGACCACAGCGTTCTGAGGGGAAAAGCCGAGGTCGGCACCGTTGACGGCACGAAACACACTGCTGAAGAGCGTGTCCTGCGACGCGCTGTAGAGGTCGAGGGTGCCAGGAAGCTTCACGCCCTGATTGCCTTGACAAACTACGAGCACGTTGCCCGAAGCGTCGATGTTGCGAATGTTGAAACCGCCTTCGTCCGAGTCGGAACAGGCGGCAAAGAGCACAGCGCTAAGCACAGCGGCTGCAAAGGTCTTGAATTGGTTCATCATAGGTTGATTTTTTGTAATTATTGATATTTCTTGTTCTATATTAACGACTTATATCTTCAAGCCGAGCGTCAGGCGGAAGGCGCGGCCCGGCATGGGGTAGCGGCCCACGAGTTCGTAGTTCTGCCCCCCGAGGTTTTCAGCATCGAAGCGCAACGTGATTTCGGTGCGCCGCAGCAGAAACGTTCGGTAGGCGAAAGCACCGCAATCGGCATAGGGCGCGAGGCGCGTACCAGCGATGTGGGCATCGGTGGTCCAGCGTTGGCTGGCCGAGAGCAGGCGCACACCGATGTTCAGCCAAGGATTTTCCCACGTCAGCACTGCCGCGAGCATATGTTCGGGCATATAGGCCAGTTGCATTCCACCGCTTTCCCAGAGGCGTTGCAAGGTGTAGCTGAGCACGGGCAAAAGTCTATGACGAGGTGCAAGGGGCACACAGGCCTCGGCTGTAAGGTCAAGACCTGCCGTGCGGACGCGCTCGATGTTACGGCAACGCCATACGTAGAGCGTAGCGGGAATGGCCGCAATCTTATCGCGCACGCTGCCAGCATAGCCGTCGGCGGTGAGCAGGAACTGCCCCTCGCGCCCCCAAGAGGTTTCGAACGTAAGGCCACCACCGCCCTGGCGAGCCGTTTCGGGACGCAGGCGGGGCGAACCGTAGTGAAAGTAGTAGTTCTCGGTGAACGTGGGCGGGCGGAGAGCTTCGCGATAGAGGGCGCGCACATACAGGCGCGTACGCGCCGATGCATAGACCCGATAGCTGACCGACAGCGAGGGGGATAGGCGGAAAAAATTGGCAGCACGCTCTTCGGGACAATGATTGACATATCCCGAAGCCACGAGGCGCAACAGCAGTTGCAAGCGACGGGGCGCATACCGAAACGACAAAGCGCCTAAGAGCGTATGGCGGCGTATGTCGTACTGTGGCGGCAGCCCACCGTTCATGGTCTGAAAAGCATAGTCGGCGGAAAGCGCGGCCTGAAAAGCACCTTGCCGAAAGCCAATGCCTCCCGTGGCATACCACTCGCGTTGCCAATAGTCCTGCCGCTGCTCGCCGCCTGCGTAGCCCGCGTTCACGTCGCGATAGCGTTGCGCATCGAACGTAAACTTTGCGGCGACAAAACTGTGCCAACGGTGCGAGGGGCGGTCGTTGCGAAAAACAACTTGCCCAAAGGCCGTTTGCTGCGACAGGTGCTCATGGCCATTGGCTGTGAAGAGCAGGACGGGACCGGGCAGATAGCGATGCGACGTTTGGTAGTAGGCCGTGGCACATAGCGTTTGCCCCGCCTGGAACCGATGTTGCGCGCTGAGGTGAGCCGCGAGGTCGTTCGACTGCGAATGCTGGCGACGCTCGTCGTGCGACAGCGTGCCGTTTTCAACGCGAAACGGATAGTCGTTGCGCGCGTGGCGAAAGTCGGCATCAGCATGCAAGGATGTACGGCCGAAGTGCTGCGCAAGGTTCAGCGCACCGCTCAGGGTGCCGAAACTGCCCACATGGAAGCTCATGCGGCGCAACGTCTGCGTGTCGGTCGAGGTTCGTAGCAATAGCAGCGAAGCGGCCAAACTGCGAACGGGCAGCAGCACCTCCTCGCTACCCGCCACGCTGAAGCTAAGCTCAGAAAATGCAGAAAGCGGCAGGCGGCCTAAATCGGTTTGGCCCGTCCGAGCATCGCCAAGCGGGAGGTCGTTGAAGCTGACGGCGGTATGGGATGCGCCAAAGCCGCGCGCGCTGACGGTCTTCAGCCCGCCAGCACCGCCATAGTCGCGCACGCTGACCCCAGCCACGTTGCGCAAAGCGTCGGCAACGGACGTGGTGCCGCGCCTCTGCAAACTGCGAGCATCGAACGTTTGCACGGGCAAGGAGGCCGAGGCCACCGCGCTGGGCTGCTGGCCTACGACGATGGAAGCCGAAAGCGTACTGTCGGCAGGAGTCCCCTGTGCAGCGGCGCACACCATGCCGACGGCAACCCCCAGCAGGCTCACCGTGCGCAGCAGAAACGACCTTGATTGTACGCTCATCGGTGCTGATTGTTTTTTTGTAAGCTTACAGTTTTTCGGGCAAACATGCTCCTATTTCGTAAGCGGCTCCCAGTATTTCCTACTGACTTTCAAAACATTGCCACCTGCGCTTGAAGTTTTGCTGCAAGCCCTGCAAGTTTTTCGCTGCGCCCTTGAAGTTATAAATCTCGGCGGGAAATGTATATTTCTCGGCGTGTTATGTATATATTCTCGGCGGGAAATGTATATTTGCCGCCGAGATTTATAACTTCGAGGGCTGACAGAAAAACTTGGAGGCTCCAGCGGAAAACTTCAGGGCCGCTGACAAGAACTTGGTTGCCGTGGGACGAAGGGCGGGGCGGGGCGGCTGAAACATTCGGTTTGCTGCGCCTTGCGCCTAATAAGCCGCATGGCGTTTCGGGCGACACGACCCGCACGGGCATCTACCTACCCCGCGTTGGCGGGCGGGCGGCGGCCCGGAGCAAAGACGCAGCTTGTGCAAACAGAAACCGCTTGGCCGCAGTGCTTACATTTCGGTTGAAACACGAGCACGAGGCCAAGCGGTGGTTAAGAGCTGGTGCAGCTTTGTCTCGGCCTGCTATCCGCCGAAGTCGTCGTAAAGGATGCTCTCCTTTTCAACGCCCAGGGAGTCGAGCAAGCCAACGACGGCCTTCGACATCGGGCCAGGGCCGCACATGTAGTACTCGATATCTTCGGGGGCTTCGTGGTCCTTGAGGTACTTCTCGTACATCACCTGGTGGACGAAGCCAGCGGTATAGGCCACACCTTTCTCGTCGGCCACGGGGTCGGGGCGGTCGAGGGCGAGGTAGAACTTGAAGTTGGGGAATTCCTTCTCAAGTTGCAGGAAGTCGTCGAGGTAGAACACTTCCGAGAGCGAGCGTGCGCCGTAGAAGTAGGACATCTTGCGGTCGGTGGTGTGCAGCGTCTTGGTCATGTGCATAATTTGCGCGCGCAGGGGAGCCATGCCTGCGCCGCCGCCTACCCAAATCATCTCTTTCTTCGAGTCGAAGTGGGGGTGGAAGTCGCCATAGGGACCGCTCATAACTACCTTGTCGCCAGGCTTGAGCGAGAAAATGTAGGAGGATGCGATACCGGGGTTCACGTCCATCATCTTTCCGTCCTTGAAGGGCGGCGTAGCAATACGCACGGTGAGCATGAAGCGGTCGCCCTCGGCGGGATAGTTGGCCATAGAGTAGGCACGGATGGTCTCCTCCTTGTTGACGCACTTAAGGCCAAAAATACCGAACTTCTGCCAGCTGCCGATGTATTGCTCGCCTATACTGGCTTTATCGATGTCGCGGTCGTAGTCGATTTCGAACTTGGGAATACGTATTTGTGCATAGCTGCCAGGGATAAAGTCCATGTGCTCGCCTTCGGGCAGGGCTACGATGAACTCCTTGATAAACGAGGCCACGTTGTTGTTTGAAACGACGGTGCATTCGTACTCCTTCACGCCGAGCACGCTTTCGGGCACCTTCACGGTGAGGTCGCCCTTCACCTTGCACTGACAGCCGAGGCGGTAGTGCTCCTTGATTTGCTTGCGCGTGAACTGTCCCTTTTCGGAATCGAGGATTTCGCCGCCGCCCTCGGGCACCTGGCACTTGCACTGTCCGCAGGAGCCTTTACCGCCGCAGGCGGAGGGCAGGTGGACGCCTTGCTCGGCCAGCGTGGCCAGTAGCGTGCCGCCCTGGGGCACGGAAAATTCTTTGTCGTTAACTTTCACCGTCACGTTACCGCTGGGCATGAGGTAGGTCTTAGCCACAAGCAGGATGACAACGAGGATGAGGATGATGGCGAGGAAAACGCCAATGCTGTATAGGATGAGTTGTGTCATTGTTCTTGTCCTCCTTTCTTTAGATGTTCAAACCGCTGAAGCACATGAAGGCCATGGCCATGAGGCCCACGGTAATGAACGTGATGCCGAGGCCCTGCAAGGGCTTGGGCACGTTGGTGTAGGCCATCTTCTCGCGAATGGCAGCGAGGGCGACGATGGCCAAGAGCCAACCGATACCGCTGCCCAGGGCGTAGGCTATGGCATCGCCAAAGCCGCCAATGGCTTGCGTGCTCGTGGCGGGATCCATCTGTATGCGCTGCTGCATGAAGAGCGATGCGCCCATAATGGCGCAGTTCACGGCGATGAGCGGCAGGAAGATACCCAGCGCGGCGTAGAGGCTGGGCGAGAAGCGTTCGACAACCATTTCCACCAACTGCACGATACCGGCAATGACGGCAATGAAGAGAATGAACGCCAAGAAAGAGAGGTCAACGCCCTCGACGAGCACGTCGGGCGCCAGCACGTAGGTCTGCATGGCATAGTTGACGGGCACCGTGACAAGTAGCACGAAGATGACCGCCATGCCCAGACCGAACGAGGTCTTTACGTTCTTCGACACGGCAAGGTAGGAACACATGCCGAGGAAGAAGGCGAATATCATGTTGTCCACGAAGATGGAGCGGACGAAAAGGCTAAAGAAATGTTCCATAAATAGAGTAGCCTCAACCCAAGCCCTCCGCGCGGGGAAGGAGTGTTTGACGCACTTGCGGGGTTTTGCGAGGCGTGTGTATTTTAGTTAGACATACCCTGCGCTGGCCTCACATGGGGAGGGGGAGCGCGAAGGGGCTTTTATTCCTTAACGATGCTTCTGTGCGCCCAAATCACGCAGCCCACGATGATGAGTGCCATGGCGGGCATCGTCATCATACCGTTGTTGACGTAGCCAGCTTCGTAGCACGCATCGGGGATGATTTGGAAACCGAGCAACGTGCCCGCACCGAGCAACTCGCGCACGGCGCCCACAACGATGAGGATCCAGGCGTAGCCCAGGCCGCTACCGATACCGTCGAGCAACGAGGCCACAGGGCCGTTGGACATAGCAAACGCTTCGAGGCGTCCCATGAGGATACAGTTCGTGATGATCAAACCCACATAGACGCTGAGCTGCACGCTCACGTCGTAGGCAAAGGCTTTCAGCACCATGCTGACAATCGTGACGAGCGCTGCTACGACCACGAGCTGAATGATGATGCGAATGCGGTTGGGGATGGTCTTACGAATGAGGGAAATTATCAGGTTGCTAAAAGCCGTGATGACCGTCACGGAGAGCCCCATCACGATGGCGGGTTCGAGTTGTGCGGTCACGGCCAGCGCGGAGCAGATACCCAGCACCTGAATAAGTATCGGGTTGTTCACGCTCAGCGGCTCCGTAAATGCTTGTTTTAGTTTTGCGTCCATACTTATTTCTTGCTTAAGAATGCTTTGTAGTGTGCTAAGTACTCCAGAATCATGTCGCGCACGCCGTTGGAGGTAAGCGTAGCGCCCGTGATGCCGTCAACCTCTTTGCTCTTGTCCTGCACGGCACCGCTCTTGACGACGGTCAGGACCACTGCGCCGTCGTCGGCATAGGCTTTTTTGCCTGCAAACTCGTCTTGGAACTTCTGTTCCTTGATGAGGGCACCGAGACCAGCCGTTTCGCTCTCGTGAGAGAAGTAGGAGCCGAAGACTGTTCGGCCGTCCTCGTCGAGGGCCACGAAGCCCCAGATACCGCCCCACAGGCCTTTGCCAGCCATGGGCAGGACGTACTTCTTGGCACCGCCGACGCTACATATATATATAGGTAGGCAGTCGGGGCCCATGTTCTTGCGCTCAACGGTGAAACCATCCTTGTCCTGCTCCTTGCCCTCTTTAAGGACGTCGCCTTGGGCGTTGACGATGAGGTCTTGCAGGACTACTTCTTTATACTTATCTTCGACGGCAGCCTTGTCGAGCCCGCGAATGTTGAGGGCGGCAAGTATCTGCTGTTTCTTATCAATGCGCTCGTTGGCATCGCTGCGATCCTTGAGGGCGGCATAGGCAAAGGCCAACAAGAAAGCGACCACAACCACTACGCCCGTGGCATAGAGGATGGTGTAGGTATTGCTGTTTGTGTTCAGTTTCATAACCTTTCAGTATTATTGGCTAATGGGAGGTCATCGGGCTTCAGACTTTGGCCTTACCTTTATCTGCATAGCCCAGTCTTATAACCTCGCATAGCTCATTTTGCCATTCGTTTTGCGCGTTTGTTGATGTTGGCCTGCACAACGCACCAGTCGATGAGGGGTGCAAACATGTTCATAAAGAGAATGGCGAGCATCATGCCCTCGGGATATCCAGGGTTGAGGACGCGGATGGTGATGGCCAAAGCGCCGATGAGGAAGCCATAGACGTACTTACCACATTCGGTGCGGGCACTGGTGACGGGGTCGGTGGCCATAAAGACGGCACCGAAGCAGAAGCCGCCCAGCGCGAGGTGTTCGTACCAAGGAATGTTGGCCACGACGTTGTCCATGCCTGCTGCATTGAACAGCCAGGCCACGAGGCCGCCGCCTACGAAGACGCTCAGCATCGTGCGCCACGAGGCTATGCCCGTGAAGAGCAGAATGGCGGCACCAAGGAGGATGGCATAGACGCTGGTTTCGCCCACGCTGCCCGGCATAAGGCCTACGAGCATGTCGGCAAAGCTCATGGTGCTCGCTGTGCCAGCACCAGCTTCGCCAAGGGGCGTGGCCATCGTCAACGTGTCGGGCAGGTCGTAGCCAAGGCCAAACCACGTCTCCTTCGAGAGCCAGACGTTGTCGCCCGACATCTTCGTGGGATAGGCGAAGAAGAGGAAGGCACGCGCTACGAGGGCGGGGTTGAAAATGTTCATACCCGTGCCGCCAAACACTTCTTTTGCAAAGATGACGCTGAAAGCTACGGCCACAGCCAGCATCCACAGCGGCGTGCCAACGGGCAGCACCATGGGGATGAGCAGGCCCGTAACGAGGTAACCCTCGTTGATTTCTTCTTTCTTCCACTGCGCCACAGTGAACTCAATGCCGAGACCTACGAGGTAGCTCACGACAATCTTCGGCAGCATGACGCAGAAGCCGTAGAGGAACATGGCCCAGCAGCTGGTGGCTTCGAGCTGGCCAGCGGCAAGGGCGTTCTGATAGCCAATGTTGTACATGCCGAACAACAGGGCTGGTATCAAGGCAATAACCACGAAGCTCATAATGCGCTTCGAGTCGATAGCATCGTGAATGCTCACGCCGCTCTTCGACGTGTCGGCGGGCACGAGGGCAAAAGTCTCAAAACCTTCGAAGACGGAGCGGAAAGCGTGCAACTTGCCACCTTCTTCGAAGTTCGGACGTAGTTTGTCAAATATCTGTTGTAACATTATGCGTTCTCCTTTCTTAAGATGTCAAGTCCTTCGCGCACAATGCGCTGCAACTCGAGTTTGGAACTATCAACGTATTCGGCCACGGCGAAGTCCTCGGGAGCTACTTCGTAGATGCCGAGTGCTTCCTGGCGGTCGATGTCGCCCGTAATGATGGCCTTCACGAGGTAGCCGGCGAAGATATCCATAGGGAAGACGCGGTCGTACTCGCCCGACATGATCATGTGGCGCTGGCCGCCCTTAATGCGACAGTCAGGGGCAAACTTCTTGCCAGGCATCAGCCACGAGAAGTAGGAGCGACTGGTAGAATGCTGCTTCAGGCGCGGCAAAATCCAGCCGAAAGCTTCGTGAACGTCGTCGCCCTCGGGCAAGACGCACACCTCCGTGGCATGAGCGGCAAGGAAACCGTCGTAGCTGCTGCGAACGCCCACAAGCGGATTGCCGTTGATAACGCGCACATTGCCATCGCTAACTTCGCCCAGCACGTCCTTCAGCGGAGAGCCTACGCGCGCCGCCACATACTGCGGACTGCCAACGCACGAACCTGCCACGGCCACGCGGCGCATCAAGTCGAGGCAGCCCGTCGTCATCAGCCGCCCGATGAAAATAACCTCTTCAGCGCCGATGGTCCACACCGTTTCGCCCTTACCTAAGGGAGCGACGTGGTTGATTTGAACGCCAACGTTACCGCTGGGGTTGGGGCCATCGAAGATGTTCACCTCGGCATCTAACCCTTGAGCAAACTCCTCTTTGCGCTGACTGGGCGTTACGCCTACGCAGACCTTGGCGATGCGCGCAAGGGCGGCAATGCCAGCGCGAAACTCCTGCTCTTGTCCACTAACAACGAACGAGAAATCAGCCGCTAACGGCATTTTGCTAAATGTGGAAACGAAGATGGCTCGCGGCGTGCTGTCGGCCTCGGGCACGACATCGTAAGGACGCTGGCGCAGGAAGGCGAAGAGGCCCGCTTCGAGCAGGCGGCTACGCACCTCCGTAGCCGAGGCCTTCGTCACGTCGAGGCGGCCCCATTCGCGCACTTGCTGCACCTGATCGGGGCGGATGCGCACACTGAGCAACTTGCGGCGGTCGCCGCGTTCTACTTTCGCAATGGTGCCACTAACGGGCGCACACAGGTTGATGCGCTCCGACGCTTTGTCCGTCAGCACGGCATCGCCTGCTTTCACGTGGTCGCCCTCCTTGACGAGCAACCGAGGCACGTAGCCAGGGAAGTCGGGCGGGCACACGGCATATTCGCCGCACTTGCCCACTTCGCGCAACTCCCGTCGCGCCTCGCCCTCAAGGTGGAGGTCAAGACCTTTCTTAAGTTTATATGTATTTTCCATTAAAGGTGTGATTATAATCCAGCGCAAATTTACAATTATTTAACGAAAAAGCAAAACGCCACCGAAGTTTTATAGAAAACTTCCTGCGCACCCCCACAAAAGAAACCGCAAAGCGTGCACGCACATTGCAACCACTTTGCGGTTTTTGACACAGTGAGCTGTCAACGCTGAAGGCAGAATTGAGGCGTGAGAAACTGCGTGCAGACTTCTATGAGGAGATGGTTTCCTTTGGCAAGGAATTCTATGGTATTGACTTAAAAAACTTGCCCGTTTGCTTGTTAGTTCCCCCAAAAATTGCTTATTTCGCACATCCTGCGAACAAAAACGAACGTTTTCGTTAAGCCAGGAGAGCAGAGCGAAACTTGTTTCAGCTTTGCCTTGGCGAGAAAACGCAAGCCTGGAAGGAACCTTTTAAAGTGACGAGTTACGAGTGACAAGTGACGAGTTGCAAAAGCACCTGTTCGTCGGCGTAGCCCCACTTGTCTCTCGCCACGTTAAACGTCATATTTCTAACTTCAAAACTTCCAACATTATGCGCCAACAACACGTAGAAACCGAAGCCTACCGCTGCCTGCTTTGCTCTGATGCTCCCTGCACAAAAGCCTGTCCTACGGGCGACCCCGCTCGCGCTCTTCGCGCCATTCGTTTCGACAACAAGAGTCTGGCGAAACGTTGGATTGCTCAATGCACCGATGCCGACCTCCAGCAAGCCGAAGAGGCCTGCATACATTACGATTATCCCATACGCATTAAGGAAATAGCTCATCACCTGCCCGATGCGCCCGCACCGTCCGATGCGCTGCCCAGCTTGGCCATCGACTTCTGCGGCATCCCCTGCGAGAACCCCTTCTTCCTCGCCTCGTCGGCCGTTTGTACCAACTACGAGATGGTGGCTCGCGCCTTCGAAGCTGGTTGGGCAGGCGTGTTCTACAAAACCATCTGCCTGCAAGAAATTAAGGAAGTTTCGCCGCGCTTTGATGCCGTAGCCCTTGAAGGCACGTCCGACTTCTACGGCTTCCGCAACATGGAGCAACTCAGCGAGAACCCCGTCGATGTCGATTTCGACATCCTGCATCGCTTGAAGCAGAACTATCCCTCGAAGGTGGTCGTTGCCTCTATTATGGGCCAAACCGAAGAGGAGTGGATAGAGCTGGCAAAAATGGCCGAAGCGGCAGGCGTTGATGCTGTAGAGCTGAACTTCTCGTGCCCGCAGATGCGCCTCACGGGCATGGGTAGCGACGTGGGTCAGAACCCCGAACTCGTACTTTTCTACACCGCCTTCGTCAAACGTAGCGTTAGCATTCCCGTCATTCCTAAAATGACGCCCAACATCACGCACATGAACCAGCCCGCCACATCGGCCTACTTTGGCGGTGCCGACGCTATCTCGGCCATCAACACCATCAAGTCCGTCACACTGAACAATCGCAGCAGCGTCAACGGCAAGAAGACCATTTCGGGCTTGTCGGGCCGTGCCGTAAAGCCCATTGCTCTGCGCTTCATCCGCGAAATGGCCGCCAACCCCGTCACCAACGGTTCGCGCGACCACGCTCGCGCTATTGAGATTAGCGGCATTGGCGGCATCGAAACGTGGCGCGACGCACTGGAATTCATCCAACTGGGCTGCCGCAACGTGCAGATTTGCACCGCCGTGATGCAATACGGCTATCGCATTATCGACGACCTCGTACTGGGCATGCAAACCTACATGGCAGAGCGCGGTATCAGCCACCTTGCCGACCTCGTGGGCGAAGAGCTACCCAACTTCGTTTCTCCTTCCGACCTCGACCGCACCACGAAGGTCTTCCCCATGATAGACCGCGAGCTGTGCATAGGCTGTGGCCGTTGCTACGTCTCCTGCCTCGACGGCGGCCACCAGGCCATCAGCTTCGACCCCGCCGAACGCATCCCCCGCATCAACGGCAAAAGCTGCGTAGGCTGCCACCTCTGCCTGCTCGTTTGTCCCACCTCCGCCATCGGTGCCTCCAAACGCATCAGCAAGTAGCACTACGCACCTCGCGCGCGTATAAAAGATTGTATACGCCCCGCGTATGCAATGCACCGCCCAAGCGATGAAGCCAGAATAAGCTTTATGGCTCGGGCGGTGTATCTATAGCACTGCTCCCCACGTGAGCGTGCCGAAGATGAGTCGCGAAAAGGAAATGGCTTAGGGGCCTCTAAAGAGCATCTTTTAATGCTTTGCGCCCCGCATCAGTCATAAGGCCCTTAGCTTCAAGCAGGGCGTTTCGCTCTTTGTTAAGATCTGTCCAATGGCTCCCTTTACGGCGGGGCGATAAGCGCTGAACCAAACGGCCGTCTGGCAACTTCTTCTTTGTTGAGTCAATCCAGCCAAAGCACACTATAAATGTAATACCAGTGGGATTACATTTTGGCATTATGACGCATTATGAGGCGGTAAGAAACAGCGTGAATTTAGGAGGGTCTCAATCCCTAAATACCTAAAAACAACTCTGACAATCAAAACATCACGTTCGTAAATAGCTCATAACAAGTGCAAAAGGAAGTCGCTGTTAGGCTGACTTCCTTTTGCGCTTTTGCGGAAAGTGAGGGATTCGAACCCCCGGAACGGACGGGCCGTTCAGCGGATTTCGAGTCCGCCCCATTCGACCACTCTGGCAACTTTCCGTTTTTATGTTTGTTCTATGTGTGTGCTTGTGGAGCAGGAGGGTTTCGAACCCTCGTCCAAACGGGGAAACCATATGCTTTCTACACGCTTAGCTCCTCTGCATTTTTCGTGTCGTAGGCCAGAGAGGTGCTACCTGCCTGCGACCTTATCCCCTTTGTGTTTTCGTCGCTGCGCTGGGGCGCGCGGCGCTTATCCCTGATTTTCTGCGCCACCGTTTCCGTGAGCTTCAGGGCATGAGCTTCGGGGTGACGTCTCGTCGCAGTGCCTTGCACCGCGATTAAGCTTCTAAACTACTGTTCTTCGTTTAGGCAGCGAGAGCATAGCTGTTGTTGCCAGTTAAATTGTTGGAAGCCGTGATTAAAGTGACCACTCCCAGGCTCACTGCGTGCTTACATACCATTCCGGCCCGCTGTCAAATCCAGTCTGCCCCTGCTTGCCACACCACGAGCTTTTCGCTCGCGGCGTGCCCACAGGTCTGCGGGAATGTTTTGCGGCTGCAAAGGTAATGCAAGTTTTTCGGAAATTGCACCTCGCAAGGCATTTTTTTTTGCACAAAGGGCGTTGTTTTGCAAAAAAAGAGCGAAATTTGAGCGTTCGTAATGCTCATTACATTGTTTTCTGTATGCGCAAACTCTTGTTAATACTTGCTTTGCACCCCCTCCTCGCTATAGCACAGAAGGGGCTGCAGCTGGTGCCACAAGTGCTTAGTTCGCCCGATGGCGAGCCTGCGCCTGTCCACCCTTTACCCACGCAGCGACAGTTGGAATGGCAGCGCACCGAGTTCTATGCTTTTTTCCACTACGGAATGAACACCTACACGGGGCGCGAATGGGGCAACGGCGACGAAGCCGAAACCTTGTTTGCTCCCACGGCTCCCCCCAAGCCCGAACAATGGCTGCAGACGGTGAAGGCAGCGGGGATGCGGGGCGGTATTGCCGTGGTGAAGCATCACGACGGGTTCTGCCTATGGCCCACAGAAACGACGGGGCACAGCGTGGTGAATGCGGCCGAGGGCTACGGGCGTGAAACAAACATTCCGCGCGACTTTGCTGATGCCGCCCGCCGCTTAGGTATGAAGTATGGCTTCTACGTGTCGCCGTGGGATAGAAACTCGGCGCTGTATGGCACGACGCGCTACGTGAGCGAGGTCTTCTTGCGCCAATGTGCGGAGCTGGCACAATATGGTGACGACCAGTTTGAGATGTGGTTTGACGGAGCCAATGGCGGCTCTGGCTACTATGGCGGTAAGAACACGACGATTAGTGTTGACCGTGCTACCTACTATGATGTTCCCAACCTTCGCGACAGCATTCACAAGGTATGTCCGATGTGCGTCTTATGGGGCGAAGGCGGCGAGGCCCGCTGGATTGGCAATGAAGCTGGCTGGGCTGGTGAGACAAATTGGAACACAGAAAATCGTGGCTATGCGCCCGAAAGCAACGGCATGTACGGCACAGAGGGCGGTTGGTGCTGGCTTCCTGGAGAGAGCGATGCAAAGATGACCAACAGCGGATGGTTCTGGCACGAAGGCGAGCAACCGCTATCAGCAGAACGCCTCTTTCAGATGTATCTTGAAACGGTAGGTCGCGGTGCCACGCTCATTCTTAACTGCCCTCCCGACCGCAGTGGGGTTCTGCCAGCGGCCGATGTTCGCGTACTTCAAAACTTAGGAAAGCTCTTGCAAGCACGTTTGACAACTGACCTTGCACAAAAAGCACGCATTGATGCCTCTGCCACACGCCCGAAGGGAGCCACACGCTCATACGAGACAGGCATGCTGACCGATGGCCAAATAGAGACGTATTGGGCTGCGCCCGACGATGCCACGCAAGCCACGCTAACACTGACGTGGGACGAGCCTCAAACGCTGCACTACGTGATGCTGCAAGAGTATCTGCGCCTGGGTCAGCGCATCCGCAGCTTTAACGTTGAGTATTCCGCAGACGGACAAACATGGCAACCTTGTGCTACGAACATCGAAACGACTACAGTGGGCTATAAGCGCATAGTGCCGCTGATTGGAACCACGGCCAACTATAACAGAGGGGTGCAAGCACTTGCGCTACGCATCAACATCCTCGACGCACGCGCTTGCCCGACACTCGAAACATTGGCAGTATATTAGTATGAAGTGACGAGTGACGAGTTACAAGTTGCGAGTTACAAGTTACGAGTATGGATACGCCGATAATGGATGCAGGCGGGATGCCTGCGTACACAGTTAAGTGGCTCCGCCGACGACAGCACAACTCCACTCCCCTTGGGGAAATCGATAGGGAAGTAGATACCAATAGAAGTTAAACACGAGACAAGATATAAAAACAATCAAACATTCAAGCACGATGAAGCATACACAATATTATATATGTATATGTGCGTGTGCCCTACTGGGGCTACAGAGTAGGCCGCTTGCGGCACAATCCCTTACCTTTGAGGATGCAGGCCAGCCCGTTGTCAGCGTTTACGACGGTTGGGAACAATCACCTTTTCGCACGGGGCAGCTAACGGGCAACACAGCCATTGTAGCCAATCCGTACGTTGATGCCTCAAACCCCTCCGCGAGGGTTGTTGGCATACAGCGTTCGCGCTATGGTTCCAACACGTTTGGGGTGCGCATTCCCCTACCCTCACCCGTAGCTCTTAGTCCTAAAGCTCGTTATGTTCACGCGCTCATCCACAAACCCGCCCAAGGTCGCGTCATGCTCATCGGCTTAGGCAAACGCCCCGAACGCTCCGCGCAGAGTGCCGACACGGAACAATGCTGGGTTTTCTCGACAAAAGCTGTCGGCACTGACGCTTGGACTGATGCCGTATTCCCCGTAAAGGCGGCTGAGGGTGTTGAGCTTCACAGCCTCGTCATCGTGCCCGATTGCGAGTCGCCCCACAACCTGGCCGAGGACTTCATAGCCTACGTTGATGACATTGAAATCAACGACCAAGCCGCGCCGCGTATTAGCTCAGAGGACTATGCCGTCAACTTTGACCCCGCAGCCACCTATACGCGCAACGATCGCGGCATTGAGACCGTTGGCGTGGGAGAGCAGACAATCAGCGTCTCCAACAACTCTTCACAGCCGCGCCTTGTTTACCAAGAGTTAACGAGCCAGCAGTTGCAGGCAAAAGCCGGCGAGACGTTGCAACCTACCTTCAGATACAAAGGCTCGTGGATGCATGGTTATACCTACCTCGATTTTGGTCAGGACGGACAGTTCGCTGCCACAGTCAACGAAGATGGCACTCCCGCCGCTGGTTCCGACCTTGTTGCCTACTCCTACTGCAACGGACACAATTCGGCAGGCGCGGAAGTTTCGGATAGAAACATACTGACCCCTCCCGCCTTCACGCTGCCAGCGGATATGCCTATAGGGCTCTATCGCCTACGTTTTAAGGTGGACTGGAACAGCCTTGACCCGGGCGGAAACATCAGCGAGGATAACCACATTATCAACAACGGCGGCGGCATTGTTGACGTGTGCCTAAACGTCCACGGCGAGAGCGTGTTGGTTAAAGGCTCCAGCCGTAACGGAGCTGTCACGTTGCCTAATGGAACACCTTTGTCCGACTATGAAACACCCTTCGGCAAGTCGCTCATCATACGTTTGCGAGCAGCCGATGGTTTTGTGCAAAATGGTCTCCGCCTGCGCCATGGCTATAATCTTTCGGGCGATAGCCTTGTCCACGGCACGGCACAATACGTTGACGAATACATTCCGCGCTGGCGCGTTGCCAACAACGGATTATTTACTATTCCTGCCGAATACGTAAATGGTAACATTGAGATTGAAGGATACTTCATCGAATCTTCCGCCGTTGAGCCCGAAACACCCGAAGCCCCCGAAGGCTACAAACTGCTTTGGCACGATGAATTCAACCAGCCCAACGGCACCTCCCCCGACCCCACCCGCTGGGTCTGTAGTGTGCGACGCGGCTCGGCCTGGAATCGCTTCATCAAAGACGACCCTTCAACGTGTTTCATTGATAATGGACACTTGGTTTGTCGCGCATTTCGCAACCCAGACACTTCGACAGACAATGTAGAAATGATTTCGGGTGCACGCGAGTCGCGCGGTTTGTTTTCTTTCACCTATGGCCGCGTTGATGTGCGACTGAAGACGACACCCCACGTAGGCAATTTTCCCGCAGCATGGATGATGCCGCAACCGCCAACCGACAGCTGGCCTAAAGCGGGCGAGATAGACATTTTCGAAAGCATTGATGCCCAACAACGAGCTTGGCACACCATACACTCCAACTGGACTCATAACCTTGGCTACAAGTGGAACCCACAATCTTCGTTTGAAGAAAACGTCAGCATTAGCGACTGGCACGTCTATAGCCTCGACTGGACTGAAGATGCTCTGCGCTGGTACGTTGACGGCGAAGAGGTGGGTAGCTACCTAAAGAGCGAAGACGAAGACGTGCTGAGCCAAGGGCAATGGCCTTTCACCCACGACTTCTACATCATCCTCAACCAGAGCGTAGGCAATGGTACGTGGGCTCGTAACCCCGACCTCGACTTCACCTACGAAACGCGCTTCGACTACGTCCGCGTGTACCAAAAAGCCGAATCGGGCATCGTGGAACCTGTCAGCATGCAACCCAACGTGCCTGACCGCTACTACGACCTGCAAGGTCGCCCCGTTAGCGAACCAAAGCGGGGACACATCTATATATATAAGGGGCGCAAGGTGATTTTTTAGTGACGAGTGACAAGTCTGGCTACGCCAATGACGTATGTCCCAGCTGCTCCCTCTATGCTACATTGACAAATAGGAAACCACCATAAACACTACAGTTCACAACAAGCACTACAAAGCAAGTAAGTCAATAATAAGGACCTATCCGCTGGGAGTGGACAGGTCCTTCATTGTATCTAACGGGGAAGGCAGGGGCTATGGCAGTCCTTGCTAACGTTGTTTCACTCTTCAATGTTTCTCACCACATCGAGCACGCGCCCTGCCCTATCCAGCACGAGGCCTACGACTTTGTCGCCAAAGGACAGGGGGGTAGCCTCACCCACGGTGCGACGTGCACGGGCTGCAAGGTCGTGGATATCAACAAGCTTCAAACCAGCGGCCTGAAGACGCTCGGATAATTCGGGGCGGGAGGGATTGACGGCTATGCCGTATTCCGTCACCACCACATCGACGGACGCACCTGGCGTGACGAGCGTCGTTACTTCGTCAACAACGCAGGGTATGCGACCGCGCAAGAGGGGACAAACAATGATGCTGAGGGCGGCGTCGGCAGCCGTGTCGGGATGACCGCCAATGGCTCCACGAATGACGCCATCGCTGCCAACAAGCACGTTGACGTTGAACTGCGTATCTACCTCAAGGGCAGAGAGGATGACGATGTCGAGCAGGTGGGTGGCACTACCGCT
Source organism: uncultured Prevotellaceae bacterium (assembly GCA_900317635.1). Classification (GTDB taxonomy): domain Bacteria; phylum Bacteroidota; class Bacteroidia; order Bacteroidales; family Bacteroidaceae; genus Alloprevotella. The sequence continues at coordinate 126,776 of ONHN01000001.1, forward strand.
CTCGTTAGCCGCTGCATATTCGTTAGCCGAAACTTCCTGATGGGCGGGGTCGTCGCGCAAGGAGGCGGCGGCCACCATGTCGAAGCTCTGCACATCGATGAGGCGTTCGATGAGTCCTTCCTCGTGCATCTTCACCATGTGGGCCGTGATGCCGCCTAAGGCGAAACTGGCCTTGATATTTTGCTTCAACATCTCTTCGCGCAGATATTTCACGGCGGCCAAGCTGGCACCGCCGCTACCCGTCTGTATGCTGAAACCATCAACGAAATATCCGCTACAGGTTATCACGCGGGCTGCTTGCTGTGCCAGGAGGATGTCGCGCGGGTTCTTCGTCTCGCGAATGGCACCGCTGGCAATTTTCGTGCTGTCGCCCACGCTCTCAACCTCCACCACGCTCTCAACCTGCGCTTCTGAAATGCTGGCAGGATGATTGGGGAAGGCTACGAGGTCGTCGGTCAGGACGATGACGTGGTCGGCATAGCGGGCATCGGGCAAGGCGTAGCCTATCGACCCACAAATACTTTTGGCCGACGCGCTACGACTCACGCCGCTGGCATTGCCGTAGGGGTCGCTGCTGCTGGCTCCGAGGAAGGCCACGTCAATGTGCAGTTCTCCGCTGGCAATGGCTGCGCCGCGCGTGCCGTGGCTGCGAAACGTGACGGGTTCGTCCATCAGTCCGTGGCTGATGGCGCGTCCCAACTCGCCACGCAGTCCGCTGGTGGATATTTTCGTTATGACGCCCTGCCGTATGTGCTCAATGAGCGGTTCGTGCACGTCGATCAGGCTGGACGCTGCAAGGTGCAGGTTCTTAAAACCCATCTCGGCCAGTTTTGCAACAACGAGGTTGATGACCTTGTCGCCACTGCGAAAGTGGTGGTGGAAAGAGATAGTCATTCCGTCCTTCAGTCCCGAACGACGGATGGCCTCTTCAAGGCTGACAAGTTTCGGACTGGAAAGACCGCGCAGGCGGTCGGTGAGGGGCTGCTGCAGGCGGGCAGCGTCTTTTACTGGGGCCTCTTCGCTGACTTGGCGATGAGCGCGAGCGGCGGCTGAGGCTATGATTTCTTTACGTTGTTGTATTGTATTCATGATATTGTTGATTGCTGTAAATTGATGTGACCACTATAGACTCTACAATGACACTGCTTTTCTGAAACTAAAGGAAAGGAAATGTGAACCACGAATAGCAAGAATGGTGACGAATTACACGAACACAGGTACGCTAAAGGCAGCCCCACCCGACCCCAAAGGGAGGGAGGTGGGATACTACAGAGCATTCGTAGGGGCGTAGTGGTGTAGGGGCTGATATTTATGTACCATGGTTTTTTTATTACCATCTACTCCCCTCTCGCCCTTCCCAAGAAGAGAGGGGGCGGGGCAGAGAGGGGCGGCTCACTTGTCATTTATCACTCGGCAATATTGATGCCTGCAGCCCGTGCCAGCTCCATGGTGCGCTGTGCACGCAGCACAACGGGTCGGTCAACCATCTTTCCGTTCAGGCTGACCACACCGCTGCCGCGCTCTTCGGCCTCACGAATGGCGGCCAGGATGGCGCGTGCTTTCGTGATGTCTTTCTCCTTGGGGCGGAACACGTCGTTCACGATTTCAATTTGGCGGGGATTGATAATGCTCTTCCCGTCGAAGCCTAACGTCTTGATATACTCTACCTCGCGACGGAACGTTTCCATGTCGTTGAGGTTGGAATAGACGGTGTCGAGCGCATCAATGCCAGCGGCGCGTGCCGCAACGACAATGGTTTCGCGTGCCAGACGTAATTCGTCGCCGTCGGGCGTGCGTTGCGTCTTGAGGTTGGCGCAATAGTCTTCTGCTCCCAGGGCAATGCCCATCATGCGGGGCGAAGCGGTGGCAATGGCATAGGCGTTGACAATGCCAAGGGCACTCTCAATAGCTGCCATAATCTTTGTGCGGCCCACAGCACCAATTTCTTCTTCTACACGCAATATCTCGGCCTCAAGTTCGCGCACTTCGTCGGCTGTCTCGGTTTTAGGCATTCGCACCACGTGAACCCCTGCCTTCACCACGGCCTCTACGTCCTTACGCCCGTAGGGGGTGGAGAGGGGGTTGATGCGAACCACCATTTCTGTTTGCCCGTAGTCGATACTGCGCAAGGCGTTGTAAACCAGCAAGCGGGCGGCATCTTTTTCGGTCATCGTCACGCTGTCCTCCAAGTCGAGCATGATGGAGTCGGCACCATAGATATAGGCATCTTGCATCATGCCGGGATTGTTGCCTGGCACGAACATCATTGTCCTTCTTAGTCGCATAAGAATAAGGTTTTTTAAGGTTTATAGGTTTTTAGAAACCACGAAAAGGACGAATAATTTCAAATGAAAACGAAGACTCTATCGCGTTTTTGCTTTATGAGAACCACTACGGACACTACAATAATACTACAGACACTGCTTTTCTCTTTTGCCTCAATGCGTAGGAGGTGCTGTGTTTGTGGTGAGAAATGTTGTGGTTGTAGTGGTTTCCTCTATCATCGATGTAGCCCTACTTGTCACTTGTTTACTCTATCTCTGCCCCACACGTCGTCCCCCGTAGCGCGAACGGCGGCGGCGGTGACACGGGCGCGTATGGTGCAGTCGAGGGCACCTTTATCGGTCACTTGCACGGTGGCATCCGTAATGCCTTGTTCGGTAAGCGTCTCAGTGACAACACGGCGAATTTGCTCGCCAAACTGCAAAGCCACGGAACTTTGCAAGTGGATGTCGAGGCCTGGCGTTTCAGCAGGATAAATGCGCACGAGGATGTCGCCCGACTCGAGCGTTCCCGCTACGGATTCTTTCAGTTGCATAGAATGTTGGTATGTTAAGGATTTAAGGAGATGTTGTTGCGCGTTGTTAGCTGTTAACAAGCGCAGTTGCAAACTTGCTTCTCGTCACTCGCCACTTTATTTATCATACAGCGGCAGGCTGGCAGGATTGAGTTGCGCTGCCCGCAGCCAGAAGCTCACTTCGGGGTCGGCAAGGAAGGCGGGCGAGGCATGCTTCACAATTTCGCGCACCTGCTCCGTCACGACGGGCAGTTGATACTTCTGCTGGCATAGCATAACGAAGTAACCCGAACCCAAGACGTTGTCAGCATTGTCAATGATGAAGCGTGTTTCGGCCTTCTCTATCTTGTCGCTCACCTTTTGCAGTTTCTTGCCCATCTTCTTTTGCACGTCCTCCAAGCTCTTGCCTTCGCGCATAAGTTGCATACATTCACCCTGCAACTCGTCCCATTCCCAGTAGAGGCGGCGCTGCGATTGCAGGTGTTTGTAAAGTCGCTTGTTGAGCTCTCCGCCTTCCACGCGCTGCCCCATATTGTCAACCTGCACACGAATGCTCCCCGACTCTACCACAATGGGGATGCGGAAGCCCGTGTTGGTATATACAAAGGCAAAGCAGTCCGCCTCGCCTTGCGGCTGGAAGGCAAACGAACCATGCACCACGCGACATGTGTCTAACGTCTCGGCCTTACCATCTTCCGACAAGCGTTGCAAACTCAACGTCTTGCCGTCAAGAGCCGACACGGTAGATTTGCCCGTGATGTTGTATCCCTCAGCACACGAAACCAGCAGCGGGAGACATAGCAATATGCGTAGAATGCGTTTCACGCTGCAAAAATAGTAAGTGCAAAACAAAATGTGCAAGCACCGCGCCAACGAATTTGGAAATGTAAAGAAATTTTATACTTACTCGCAAGTTTTTTCACACTATGAAACACTAAAGAGCCTTGCAGGTACTACAAAAGACATGAACGTTAAACGTTAAACAATAAACATTAAACGTTCATCAGCGTAGCCCCCCCCTGGGAGCGCGGGCGCCTCGCCCGCACCCAACGCCGGCGTAGCCCCCCTGGGAGCGCAGGCGCCTCGCCCGCACCCAACGCCGGCGTAGCCCCCCCTGGGTACGCAGGCGTCTCGCCTGCACCCAACGCCGGCGTAGCCCCCCTGGGAGCGCAGGCGCCTCGCCCGCACCCAACGCCGGCGTAGCCATCAAGCATCACCAAGATATGAAACCTTTGCGGCTTTCTCGTCGGAAGCTTCGCCAAGATAAGCGGCACCTCGGCAAAGAAAATCAAGCAAGCTTGTTTTCTTTGTGCTCGGTTTGCATTATCTTTGTGGTCTCGGAAACTGCATAACAATGGCCACACTTGACGACATACTCCTTGCGCGCGACTTACGCAGTGAGCGTCAACGGCAACTCCTGCAAGAGGTTGGCCCGGACAAAGCACTATGCCAACTCACTGTCGTACCGCCTGGTGCCGATAAACAGCTCTCTGGGCTCACACTCCGCCTGGGCCGCGAAGGGCTGGCAGCTGTAATGAACAGTGCGCTCTGCGGACCGCTATGCCACGAAGCACTAACTGCCGCTGGCTACGAAGCCCTGTGGATTGCGCCCTTGGCTCCACTCGAAGCCAAGCGCATCGCCGTCTGCTTAGAAGACACACATCCGCACGGACGCGTCTTCGACATTGACGTGCTGCAAAACGATGGTACCCCCATCGAGCGCGAAGACATAGGACATGCACCGCGCCGCTGCTACTTATGCAACGAACCCGCCAAAGTGTGCGCTCGCAGCCGCGCCCATTCTATTGATGAACTGCTGCAAGCCTTTCGGTCACTGACAAGTTAGTCACTCAAAAAGCTCTCTCGCTGGCGTTAGCCACTTAACCGGGTACGCAGGCGTCCCGCCTGCATCTTTCGCTGGCGTTAGCCAAACTTATCGCGGCATTGTCTTCGTGTCCATTTTTCGCTTACGCTGTGACAATACGTCGCCAACATTCGTGCTCATTTATGATTCCCCTCACTCGTCACTTAAAAAACCTTCTCATTCGTCAACTATTATGTTTCAGCTTACCGAACTACCCCTTTCCGACAATACTTCGCGCCGTAGCGCAGAAGCCTTTCTTCTTTCACAAGGCCTCCGACTCGAAGCCAGCCTCGACATCTTCCTCGTAGCGTTGCGCGACGACGAGATTGTAGCATGTGGCGGTATGACGGAAAACGTACTGAAGTGCCTTGCCGTCAGGGAGGATGAACGCGGTGAGGGCCTGCTGACACTCATCGTTTCGAGGCTCATCAGCATCGCTGCTGAAAGAGGATATAGCGAAACATTGCTCTTCACCAAACCGCAGTATCGCCGTCAGTTTGAAGACCTTGGCTATACCATCGAGGCCGAAGCCCCGAAAGCTGTGCTGATGACGAGCAACCCACTGCGAATGATGACGCTAAAGAAAGATATTGAGAATTTCCGAAGACAGAGCTTGGCTGGCTTCAAAGAGCAAGAAAGCGCACCGCGCTCCGGTGTCATCGTAATGAATGCCGACCCGCCAACCCTTGGCCACAAAGCGTTGATATCCTATGCCGTAGATCGTTGCGATATGCTCTTTATCTTCCTCACCTGCAACCCCTCGTCCTTCCTGCCTGAAGACCAGCGTGACGAGATTGTGCTTTCTATGGCCGAAAGCATAAAGCAAGAGAAAGGAAGAGATCTCAACGTCATGATCGTCAACGATCCGTTTACGCTGTCAGCTGACACCTTCCCTACGTATTTTATCAAAGAATGCAGCGAAGTGGCTGAAACTGAGATGCGCTTGAACCTCGACCTCTTTCGCCGCGTCCATATCCCCTTCACGCGCGCCGCAGTCCGTTTCGTAGGTTCCGAACCATTCGACCCCCTGACGCGACGCTACAACGAACTCATGCGCGAGCTCCTGCCCATAGAAATCGACGAGCTGCCACGCGTGGGCGGCATCAGTGCCTCCGCCGTCCGACGCCGTCCGTTGCTGCCCGTGGCGCACACCGTCAGCTGGAAGGCGTTTTCCGCACTCATCAGCAAATATCTGAGAGAAGCATTGCTGGCTGAACTCGACCTGACGCCAAAGCCCGGACTTGTTGACAAACTCGACAGTGGAGCCCATGCCGACATGAACTACAACACGATGCTGCATGGTATCGAAGCCATAAGCAATTCCCCAATAATTACCCTAAGCACGTTCTTCTACAGCCGTTTATCCTGTCGCATGACGTTTGAGCAGAGAAAAGAACACATCAAGAGAAACTTGAATGCCCTCATTGAGGAAACGCTTAGTGCTACTAGTGGTGTCAACACACACAAAGGCTTCATCTTTGCCGCCATGTGCGTCGTTGTGGGGTTAGGGCTGAAAGCCGCAAACGACACCGAACACTATATAGGCCCCGTCACGCCCGAGGGCTTGCAAAAAGCCATTAAAGAAGCGGCGGCCTACGCCAGCGCCGACCCCGCCTCCCACGGCACAAGAGCCTGCAAACGCTACAAAACAGGCGGTGCCCTCGCCATGGCGCAAAGCGGCTACGAACCGCTCTTCAGCCATTGGCTACCCCTCTGGCGCCAGACCCACGATGAGCACCGCCTCCTGCTGACCATTATGAGCCAGCTCGATGACACGTGCCTCCTGCATCGCGGCGGGAAAAAAGCCTTGACTTGGGCAAAACAACAAGCGCGCGAAGCACTCGAAGACCTCAGTCCCGAGCGCCTCGCACGCATGAACGAAGCCTTCGTCTGCCGTGGCCTCTCGCCAGGCGGCAGTGCCGATATGTTTGCCCTCACACGCTTCATCGACAAGCTCGTGTGAGGAGGCTTTAGTCACTCCACTGGCTCCAACCACTCGTTGGAAGCCCCTGGCTGCGCATCGCGATGATACGTCAGGTGTTGCATCCACGAGTCGGCGGCAGCACCGTGCCAGTGTTTCACGCCTTCGGGCACGGCCACGACAACACCTGGCTTCAGCTCTACGGGCTCTTTTCCCCACTCTTGATACCAACCGCGGCCAGCCACGCAGATGAGCACCTGCACCGCACCGTGATGCACATGCCAGTTGTTGCGGCAACCAGGCTCAAACGTCACGTTCACCACGCCGCCACCCACATCGGCCACGTAGCTCTGACCTGAGAAGTACTGCGCGTAGGCATCGTTAGGCACGCCGATGGGCCAGTCGCTCAGGGGCACGGGGGCATCCTGCTCCTTAGCTCCATCCACCACCTGCGCTATGGCACCGCGTACGCGGTCGGCCTCGGCCGTCAGTCCGCCACGCGAGAGCACGTCGGGAATCTGGCGCAGAGCCTCCGCGCTGACACCCATGTTCAGCGCGCCGCGCACGTGAGCCTGCAACTGCGGTGCGCAGCCTGGCAGGGCCGCAATGGCCGAAACGGTCACCACTTCGCGGTCGGCAAACGTCAGGTTGTTGCGAGCAAAGATATCGCCAAAGAGGTGGGCTTTCAGGTAGTAGTCCGTTTGCGCAGCGAAGGTATAGTCGAAGGGCTGTCCCGTCAGGCGCGTCTGCACCGCCGTACCGTCGCGCAGCGCATCGTAGCTCGCTGGCAGCGCGTCGGCCTCGCGGCCCGCCTCGGTCTTCAGCCCCCTTTCTTCGCGCTCTTTCAGCACCGCCTGCAACGTGCCAAGGGCGTTGAGCGAGCGCGGAAAGCCCGTATAAGCATACAACTGCGAAAGTGCTTCTTTCGCTTCACTCACTGTCAGTCCTGCGTCCAAAGCCGTGTTCAGGTGCTGGCGAAGGGCCGATAGGTCACCACGTGCCTCCGTGGCTGCAATGCACACGAGGGCTTCTTGTTGTCTTGTCAGTTTCATTTCGTTTTGAGCATTTAGGCCGTGACCCCACACCATGCAGGCAACAGCCAAAAGGAGTTTATAAATTTTCATACGGCGACAAAGATACAAATAACTTTGAACAACACACAATGCCGCCGCCTATGCGGTATGCGGCTTAACGGCTCACGAATTGCGTTAACAAACATCCACTTCCAGACTAACTTTCAAAACTTTACGCATAAGCCTGCAACATTTCGGCAGAGGCAGCGAAACTTTGTGCGAGGGCTACGAAGTTATAAATCTCGGCGGGAAATATACATAACACGCCGAGAATATATACATTTCCCGCCGAGAAATGTATATTTCCCGCCGAGATTTATAACTTCGTGGCTCTTCCGAAAAACTTCGCAGATTGATGCGACAACTTTCAGTGCTGAGCGAAAAGTTTTGCGGTTTGAGGCTTGCAGCGCAGAGCAAAGGGACGAAACGCGCCTTGCGCTCTCAGCGAACGATGCAAAGCCTGAATAAAAATGAGGGAAAGCTTGTGCGAAAAAGACAAAAGGCATGCAAAAAAAATTGGACGGCATGCGCAAAAGAGAGGTGAGGCACGCGCGATGTGGGTTCTGCGCTTTAGAATTTTGTCCCGATAGTCCGTTTTTTGGGCTGTTTGCAAAGAGAAAGAAGGCGATAAGGCATAAAAAATGGCACAAAATTTGGCAAATTGTGCGATTATGCCTATTTTTGCACACCTATTAAAGCCCCTCAGCACCTTAACACACTGCTTGTAAGGAAGTGACAGCAACGGAAGACGCACATCAACCCACGGACAAACGTCTGATACGGCTGCCCCGCCATAGCGACGGGCGCGGCCATTTGTGCGTAGCAGAATTTGACGATGCACGCCTGCCCTTCCGTCCCGCACGTGCCTTTTGGATTTGGGACGTTCCCGCCGAGGCAACGCGCGGCGGCCATGCCCACAAGACGTGCCACGAGCTGTTGGTGGCCGTTGGTGGTAGCGTGCGCGTACGGCTTACGAGCCAAGAAGGGAGCACCGACTACGTGCTTAGCGATGCCACGCTGGGTCTGCACATACCGCCTATGTGCTGGTGCGAACTTACCTCGTTTGAGCCCCAGACAGTCTGCCTCTGCCTTGCTTCACACGCGTACGATAGCACTGGCTATATCAACGACGAGGCAACTTTCCGACAACTTGTGGGGAAGTGAAGAGTGACGAGTGACAAGTTGCAAACGCGCTAAGGCTATCAACAAAGAAAGTTAAGTAAGAAGTTCATCGTATGTCCTTTACTGCGCAAAGCTATACGTCCGCAAGGTGCGAAGCGTGGGACGCCTTTGTCCTTCAAGCTGCCAAACCAACGTTTTTGCTTCAGCGCGGTTACATGGACTACCATGCTGACCGCTTCGCAGACTGTTCGCTGATGCTCTACGACGCTCACGGACACCTGCAAGGCCTGTTGCCTGCGTGCCACGATGCCCAAACGCGCACCGTAGCGAGCCACGGCGGTTTGACCTACGGCGGCATCGTGACTGCACCATCGGCCCATGCTGCCGACGTGATGGCGATGCTCGATGCAGCCACACAATACTACGCCGACACCCTGCACGCCCAGCACCTGAGCTATCGGGCCGTGCCCTACATCTATGGTGCCTACCCTGCCGAGGCCGACCTGTATTGGCTCTTCAGGCAAGGTGCGCGGCTCGCAGCGCGCGGCCTTTCGGCAGCGATAGACCTGCGCAGGCCGCTGCCGCTGGCAACGCTGCGCCAGCGCGGCGTGCGCAAAGCCGAGCGCCTTCAACCCCAATGGGTGCAAGACGCGCCGCTCGCAACGTTTTGGCCACTCTTGGAAAAGGTCCTGCTGACGCGCCACGGCGTGCGCCCCGTCCACACGTTGGCTGAGATGGAACTCCTAAAAAGCCGTTTCCCTGCCAACATACGCCTGCATACGGCCACGCTCGACGGCACGACGCAGGCAGGCGTGCTGATATACGAAACGCCCCACTGCGCCCACGCGCAATACATTGCCGCCTCTGGGCAAGCAAGGGAGGGCGGACTGTTGGACTGGCTCTTCGAGCGCATCATTACGCACTACGCACAGCGGCCACAGCCACCTCGCTACTTCGACTTCGGCATCAGTACCGAGGCGGGTGGCACACGGCTGAACGAAGGGCTGCTACACCAAAAAGAAGGTTTCGGCGCTCGCGCCGTATGCTACGATACTTATGACTGTTCGCTATCTTGACCTGCAAGCACTCAATGCGCAGTTTGAACCTGCGCTAAGCCGCGCCGTGACGGATGTCGTGGGTAGCGGACGCTACCTTCGCGGCGAGCAGGTAGCAGCGTTCGAAAGTGCTTTTGCCCACTTTTGCGGCGCGGCACACTGCATAGGCGTAGGCAACGGGCTTGACGCGCTGACACTCATTTTGTTGGCCTTAAAAGAAGAACACGGCTGGAGCGAAGAGACGGAGGTGCTTGTGCCCGCCATGACGTTCGTGGCCACGGCCCTTGCCGTCAGCCGCGCAGGTCTGAGGCCCGTGTTTTGCGACGTCACGCGCGATGCGCTCATCGACCCCGCTGCAGCCGAGCAAGCTGTCACGCCCCACACACGCGCCCTCATCGCTGTCCACCTCTACGGCGCCCCCTGCCCCCCCCTACCGTTGCAAACACTATGCCAAAAGCACGGCCTTGCCATGATAGAAGATGCCGCACAGGCCCACGATGCCACTTCCGCCGACGGGCAGCGCGTAGGCTCGATAGGTCTTGCCGCCGCCTTCAGCTTCTATCCAGGCAAGAACTTAGGTGCCTTGGGCGACGGTGGAGCTGTCTGCACGAACGATGCCGTCCTCGCCCGCCGCATCCGCGCCTTAGCCAACTATGGTGCCGAAGTGAAATACGAGCATCAGTGGCTCGGACTGAACAGCCGCCTCGACGAGGTGCAGGCCGCCGTCCTGCTGACCAAGTTGCCCCGCCTGCACGAGGAAACGCTACATCGCCGCGCTATCGCCGCCCGCTATGCCCGCGAGATAGTTACGCCCGCCGTCAGCCTGCCCTACGAGGGACGAACGAACGAGAGCGTTTTTCACATCTATCCGCTTCTCTGCCCGCAGCGCGATGCGCTCAAGGCGCACCTGCAAGAGCGAGGCATAGAAACGCTCATCCACTACCCGCTTCCGCTCCACTGCCAGCCCTGCTATGGCGGCAGCTCCCAAGCACACTACCCTACAGCCGAGCGCATAGCGCGCGAAGAGCTGAGCCTGCCGCTCAACTCCACGCTGAGCGAGGCACAAGTGGGTGCCATCATCGAAGCCGTTAACAGCTTTAGTGGCCACACCACCCTTTCCACGCAATAAAACGCACACAATATGACGATTGACATCCTTATTTGCAGCAAAGACAAAGGCGTTGTTCGCATCATCGACGTGCTGCAAGCACCGCAACCCGACGTGCGCTACATCGTCTCCTATCAGTACACCGACGAGCGCTACCTCGACCTCATCCCCGAGGGGCTCACTTCGCGCGAAGACGTGAAGCTCTTCACCTACAACGGGCAGGGCCTCTCGGCCAATCGCAACCTGGCGATGGAGAAGGCCACAGCCGACCTCATCCTCTTCGCCGACGACGACAGCCGCCTCGACCCCGATGCCACGCGCAACATCTTCGGCGTTTTCGAGGCGCACCCCGACCTCGACATAGCTTTCTTCCAAGCCAGCACCTATCGCGGCAAAGAGCTTAAGGACTATCCGAAAGAAGAAATGGAACTGACGGACATGCCCGAGAGCTACGTTGTCTCGGCCCTCGAAATGGTGTGCCGCCGCGAGCGTGTGGTTCGCACGTTGCGCTTCGACGAACGCTTCGGTCTGGGCACGCCCTACCTGACGTGTGGCGAAGAAGAGATATGGATGGAAGATGCCAAGCGCCGCGGCATGAAGATGCGTTATGTGCCTATCAAGATTGTTGAGACCAGCACCCTGCTGAAGAAAGACCGCTTCCTCGTTGATGCGGGCGTACAGCGCAGTCGCGGTGCTATAGCCTACTATAAATATGGTCTGCGCGCGTGGCCCTACTGCTTGCGCCTTGCTTTCAGCAATGCCCGTGCCGGTCTGTGCAGCTTCTGGCCTTTAATGAAACACCTTAGCGAAGGCATTCGCTATATGAGAAACACCAAGTAAATGGAAACACAAACCTTAGAACTCCTTATTTGCACACTGAACGAAGGCATCCGCCGCGTTCCGAAAATGTTGCTTCCGCCCGTCGGCAACGTGCGCTACATCGTGTCGTGGCAACTCACGGGCACCATTCGCCTCGACCTGCCCGAAGAGCTATCATCGCGCGAAGACGTAACGGTTTATCAGCTTGAAGGCCGTGGCCTGGCCGCCAACCGCAACAATGCCCTGCGCAACGCCACGGCCGACATCCTCCTGCTCTCCGATGACGACGCGCGCTACACGCCGCAAACCTTGCAACGCGTGCTGTACAACTTCCGCAAGTATCCGAAAGCCGACTTCATTTGCTTCCGCGCGAAAGACCGCGAGGGCAATCCGCTGAAAGAGTACGCCGACGAGCCTTGGACCTACGCCAAACGTCCCAAGAACACATACGTCAGCAGCATCGAGATTGCCTTTCGCCGCAGCGCCAACCTCCCCTTCTTCGACGAGCGCTTCGGCCTCGGCTCAAAATACCTGGCCATGGGCGAAGAAGAGGTGTTCCTGCAAATGGCCTTCGAGCGCGACATGAAAATCATCTACGTGCCTGAAACCATTGTCGAGACCGACGGCGACACGACGGGCAAGCGCTTCCTGACGCTGGCCGCCGCCCGCCGCTCGAAGGGAGCCGTGCTGTGCTTCCTCTACGGTCCGACCTCGGCCGCTGCACGCAGCCTGAAATACGTTGCTTCGCTCGATGTGCCCGCCTATCGCAAATGGAACTACTATAAGGACATGCTGGCAGGCATTCGCTACATCATCCACGACAAACTATGAGCCGTCCGACGGTAAGCCTCATCATTCCCTTCTATAACCGCGAACGCTACCTGCAGCGCACGTTGCAAAGCATTGCTGCGCAGTGCTTTGCAGACTATGAATTGCTGCTCGTCGATAATGCCTCGACAGATGGCGGAGCTGAGGTATGCCGTGCGTGGATGCAAGAGCATCCCGAAATAGTATGCGAGTTGCTTTATTGCTCCAAACACGGCGCATCGGCGGCTCGCAACGTAGCCCTGCGTCAAGCGCAGGGCCAATTTGTTTATTTTTTCGACAGCGACGACGAAATAGACCCTAACTACCTCCACGATGCTTCAACGCTCTTTGCTAAGGCCGACCTCATCTTTTCGAGCTCGTCGCTTGTGTTTAAGGACGGACGTTCCCACACGCGCACGATTTTTAGGCATGGCACCTTGCGCGACCACGTGCTTTGCTCCATGATTAACACGCAGGCCATGCTGGCACGGCGCAGCCTCTTCGAAGAAGTGGGGGGCTGGGACGAAAACCTGCCCAGCTGGAACGACTGGGAAATAGCCATTCGCCTCTTCCTTCGCGCCGAACAAGGCGATGTGCGCATCGCGTGGCTATCGAAGACCTACCACCGCATCCACCAGCACCCCGACAGCATCACGGGGCTTGGCTGGGCCGATACCGCCGACAACATTGAGCCTGCCATCGACAAGGCCGAAAAGCTCTTTGCCTACCGCCCCCGCGAACGCCGTGCCGCCGCTGCACGCCGCACGATGATCGCGGCCAAACTCTTGCGCAGTGGGCGCCTGAAGAAAGGTTGGCGATGGCTTCGACGCGCCTGCCACACCGACTGGCACCAAGCCCTTTTCTTCCCCTATACCTTACTCGTCGATCGCGGTAGCTGGCGCGTCTTCCGTTCACTGTTTCCGTAACGTTCCTACGTTTTTCCCTCATTGTGACGTCTTCTTCTCCCTTTGCCGCCCCCGCCCCCGCCGCTTGTTTACGGCTTCGCGTAGAGCGTTTTGACGACCTATATATATATGGTACTACCTCCGAGGGCGAGTCCGTGCGCCTGCACTATGCGACGGTGAATGCCTACGGCGATTGGCAGCCACTTCGGGCACAGCTCTACCAGGGTTGCACGCTCCATGCCGTAGAACCCACAAAGGCTGCCGACGGCACCACGGAAGCCCAGCTCTACATCTTCGAACCCGACCTGCTGGCCGACATCTCAGCCGTAGCATCGTGCTTCGACACGGGTTCGGCGCAGCAAGTGCTCATCAGTCGTTTTCGCCCCTCACCCGCCAACAAGACCAGCATCCTGCTGGGAAACTTTGCCAGCCAACTGCTCGACGAGTGCTTGGCGCGTCCGCTTGCTCTGCCTTCCTACGCCGACAGCATACGCAGCTTCGTACGCCGCAATGCACTGGCCTTTGCCGCAGCCGACGACTTGAAAGACTTCCACACGTTAGCCCGGGCGCAACGCAGCAACATTCTCCGGACCGTGCGCAGCGACATGCAGGCGACGGCTCCCGCCTTCAGCGCTGCGAAGGCTATGCTCGAACCCACGTTCTTCTGCCAGCTTTTAGGCCTGCAAGGGCGCATGGACTTGCTGCAAGACGACGGACGTGTGCTGATAGAGCAGAAGAGTGGGGCGAAAGACTGGCGCGGCGGCCACCGCCGGCCCCACTACGTGCAAATGCTTCTCTACTTAGCCATTCTGCACTTTGGTTTCGGTCAGACCGATGCAGCTACCGCCGCGTTTCTCTACTACTCAAAATATGTCGATGGCCTTATCCGCGAAACGGCCGACAAGCAGCTCATTGGCGATGCCCTCCGCATGCGCAATGCCATCATCAGTGACGACCTGTCGCTCTGCACCGCCGACGGCTGCCAGCGCCTCTTGCGACTTCAGCCCGACGACCTGCGCCAAAACCCATCTATCAGCGACCGCTTTTGGCAACAATGGAAACGTCCCGAAATAGCCAGCACGCTCAACGCGCTTCAAGCGGCAGCCCCGTTGGAACAAGCCTACTTTCTGCGCCTGTTGCGCTTCGTCTCGCTTGAGAGCATACTTTCGCGCACCGACACGGCGCAGGCAGGGCGCGAAAGTATGGCATCGCTGTGGCTCGTGCCGCCAGCCGAGCTGGCCGAAAACGGTAGTCTGCTCTTCCCGCTGAAGTTGGAAGAGTGCCTGCACAATGCCGATGGAGCCGCCAGCGCCCTACGGCTGTCGGGAGAAGCTGAAACACTCTCAGCCTCTAACTTCCGTTCGGGCGACACGGCCATCATCTTCGCTGTAACGCCAGGGCAGAGCCCCGACGTGCGTCGTAGCATCCTTTGGCGCGGCCACATCGAAACGCTTTCCGACAGCGAACTAACCCTACGCCTGCGCAATCCGCAGCAAAACACGCAGCCTTTCCCCCTGCAAGCCCACTACGCCCTCGTCCACGACCCCGCCGAACTCAGCCGCCCCCTCCTGCGCGGCCTTTTCAGTTTCCTGACGTGTCCTGCTCGGCGCCGCGACCTGCTATTAGCACGCCGCTTGCCAACGCTCATGCCTATGGCGAAAGACGAGGAAAAGGAAACAGCGCAAGTGCAGACAACGGCACAACGCATTGCGGCGGCGGCACGCGGCAAAGAACTCTTCCTGCTCATCGGGCCTCCAGGCAGCGGCAAGACATCGCTCGGTCTGATGTCCATCCTGCGCGACACCCTTGCCCGCACAGACGAGAGTGTTCTGCTGACGGCCTACACCAACCGCGCCGTTGACGAAATATGCAGCAAACTGCTGGAAGCCGACCTACCCTTCCTGCGCATTGGCGGCGAGCGCAATATGCCCGAGGCCTGTCGGCCCTTCCTGCTTTCAGAAAAGGCCAGCGCCCTCGATAAGCTCAGCGACGTGCGCTCGCTCATCGCCTCTGCTCGCATCATCGTGGGCACCACGGCTGCCATAGCCGCCGCGCCCCACCTCTTCCAGCTGAAGACGTTTGGCCTTTGCATTGCCGACGAAGCGTCGCAACTGTTAGAGCCCCACCTCCTACCCTTGCTATGTGCCACGCACGGCGATGACGTGGCCATTCGCCGCTTCGTCCTCATCGGCGACCACCGCCAACTGCCCGCCGTGGTGCGTCAAGACCGTGCGAACTCTGCCGCCGACACCGAGGTGCTCCACGCTATCGGTCTGCAAGACTGCCGCGAGTCGTTCTACTGGCGCATGTTGCGCTGGTTGGGCGAAGACTCGCCCTTCGTCTGGCGCATGGAGCTACAAGGCCGCATGCACCCCGCTGTTTCCCAGTTTCCCTCCGCCACATTCTACGGCGGTCGTTTGGCCTCGGCAGGCCTTCCCCATCAGGAAGCCCCCCTACCCTTCGACAGCAATTTGCAGCTACCCCCGCTTTGCCAACAACTTTCCGTGGCGCGCTTCCACTTCTTCGACGTTGAACCCTCCGAGGCCTGCACTGCACGCAGCAATACGGCCGAGGCCAGAGCCGTAGCACGCCTCTGCGCAGCGTGGTGGCGACTATGGACGGCCAACGGCCACACGTTCATTCCCGACGAAAGCCTGGGTGTCATTGTGCCCTATCGCGCACAAATAGCCCTTGTGCGCCATTATCTTTTCGAAGAAGTGGAACGTCTGCGCACAGAAGGCCTTGATGCCACTGCCCTCACGTCCGTCAGCATCGATACAGTGGAGCGCTACCAAGGGAGCCAGCGCGAAGCCATTGTCTATAGCTTCACCGCTGCTACGCCACAACAGCTCGATTTCCTCACCGCCGAAACCTTCACCGACTCCGACGGCACCCTGATTGACCGTAAGCTCAATGTGGCCCTCACCCGCGCCCGCCTGCAATGTTTCGTCACGGGCCATAGCACCCTACTCAAAACCGCCGAACTCCCCGCCCGCCTCATAGCCTACTGCCAACAACGGGGCGAGTACTCAACACTTTAGGGGGTGTCCTATAAATTAGGCTTGAATGATTTTTTGAGCTGTTGTTATTACCCAGACAGGCTGCACCTCGGCATAACCAAGACCAAGGGGTTTTGCTTCTGCTCTCGGTTTGCTCTGTCAGTATGGTGCAGGTTTTAATTTATGTTCGCAGACGCGTAGCGAGCTACGTGGCAAGAAGTTACATTAAAAGATGCCCATAAAAGCCTAAAAGCATCAAGTCCTTTCATTATACGGTTTACCTAATTTATAGAACACCCCTTATATAACTTCATCAGGCAAAACAATCTTGCTATAGGCGAAACACCTGCGAACCCAGTTAGGGTTAACACCTATGATATATGATGCGCCGCTCCTCAAGAAAGAGGAACGGCGCATACAATATTAATATTAACGCGCGCGCGAAGCATGCTGAGTGCTGACGTGCGGGGGCGCGATGCGTGAAGCTAAATTGGCCTAATCGGCTCAACGCTTTACTTGCCTCGCCTTTTCCTGCCCCAGCCACCTCGGAACAACGTCCCTCGGGGCTGACATGCGGAGCTCGGCGCGTGAAGCTAAATTGGCCTAATCGGCCAATTTAGCTTTGATGAACTCGCGGTTGAGGCGTGCGATGTTGGCGATGGTTTCGCTCTTGGGGCAAACGGCTTCGCATGCACGGGTGTTGGTGCAGTTGCCGAAACCGAGTTCGTCCATCTTGGCTACCATCGCTTTAGCACGCTTTGCAGCTTCTACGCGGCCTTGGGGCAGCAGGGCAAACTGCGACACCTTAGAGCTGACGAAGAGCATAGCCGAACCATTTTTGCAGGCGGCCACGCAAGCGCCGCAACCGATGCAGGTGGCGCAGTCCATGGCTTCGTCGGCATCTTCCTTGGGAATGAGGATGGCATTGGCGTCTTGTGCTTGGCCCGTGCGAATAGTGGTGTAACCACCAGCAGCTTGTATCTTGTCGAAAGCAGAGCGATCGACCATGCAGTCCTTAATCACGGGGAAAGCTGCCGAGCGCCAAGGCTCTACGGTGATAACGTCGCCGTCGTTGAAGCGGCGCATGTAGAGCTGGCAGGTAGTGGCACCGCGCTCGGTCTTGCCGTGGGGCGTACCGTTGATGTAGAGCGAGCACATACCGCAAATGCCTTCGCGACAGTCGTGGTCGAAGGTAAAGGGTTCTTTACCGTCGTTGATGAGCTCTTCGTTAAGAATGTCGAGCATCTCAAGGAAGCTGGTGTCGTCGGGGATGTCGTGCATCTGACGCTTTTCAAAGTGACCCGCATCTTTCGGGCCATTCTGCTTCCAGTAGCGGATTGTAAAACTTATGTTTTTAGCCATGGCTTAATTCTTATAGTTACGGGTTTGTACTTTGATGATTTCGTAGTTGAGCGGTTCTTTGTAGAGGACGGGCTTCTTGTCGTCGGAGCCTTGGTATTCCCAGCAACCTACATAGAAGAAGTTTTCGTCGTCGCGCTTGGCTTCGCCTTCTTCGGTTTGGTGCTCTTCGCGGAAGTGTCCGCCGCAGCTTTCCTCGCGGTGGAGGGCATCGTTGGCCACGAGCTGTCCCATAAGCAGGAAGTCTTCGAGGCGGAGGGCTTTCTCGAGCTCTACGTTCACGCCGTCTTGCGTGCCAGGTACGAAGAGGTTTTCGTAGAATTCCTTGCGTAGCTCGCCAATGAGCTTAATACCTTCTTCGAGGCCTGCCTTTGTGCGTCCCATGCCCACGTGTTCCCACATGATGTGACCCAGCTCTTTGTGGATGCTGTCAACACTGCGTTTTCCCTTGATGGCGAAGAGGCGGTCGATGCGTGTCTGCACGCCCTTCTCGGCTTCGTCGAACTCGGGAAGGTCGGTTGAGAAGCGGGGCACCGTGATTTGGTCGCTGAGGTAGTTTTGAATGGTGTAGGGCAGTACGAAGTAGCCGTCGGCCAGACCTTGCATCAGCGCGGAGGCACCAAGGCGGTTGGCACCATGGTCGGAGAAGTTGCACTCGCCGATAGCGAAGAGGCCGTTGATGGTTGTCATCAGTTCGTAGTCAACCCAGATGCCGCCCATCGTGTAGTGCACAGCGGGGAAGATTTGCATGGGGGTTTCGTAGGGGCTCTCGTCGGTGATTTCTTCGTACATATCGAAGAGGTTGCCGTAGCGAGCTTCGATTTCGTCGCGTCCGAAGTCCTTAATGGCTTGGGAGAAGTCGAGGAAGACGGCCAGCCCCGTGTTGTTCACGCCGAAGCCTTTGTCGCAACGCTCTTTAGCAGCACGGCTTGCCACGTCGCGAGGCACGAGGTTGCCGAAGGCGGGGTAGCGGCGCTCGAGGTAGTAGTCGCGGTCTTCTTCGGGTATGTCCTTACCCTGAATTTCGCCACGCTGAAGCTTCTGAGCGTCTTCAATCTTTTTGGGCACCCAAATGCGGCCATCGTTACGAAGCGACTCGGACATCAGCGTCAGCTTGGACTGCTTGTCGCCGTGAACGGGGATGCAGGTGGGGTGGATTTGCACGTAGCTGGGGTTGGCGAAGACGGCACCTTTGCGATAGGTGGCGATGGCTGCAGAACAGTTGCACCCCATAGCGTTGGTAGAAAGGAAGTAGGTGTTGCCATAGCCGCCCGTTGCGATAACCACGGCGTGAGCAGCGAAGCGTTCAAGTTTACCAGTGACGAGGTTGCGGGCGATGATGCCACGAGCACGACCATCGATGATAACGACATCGAGCATTTCGTAGCGTGTGTAGAGGTCAACGGTGCCTTTGTTAACCTGGCACATCAGCGAGCTGTAAGCACCGAGCAGAAGCTGCTGACCCGTCTGACCTTTAGCATAGAACGTACGGCTAACCTGTGCACCGCCGAAAGAGCGGTTGGCCAACATGCCACCATATTCGCGGGCAAAGGGAACGCCCTGGGCTACGCATTGGTCGATGATATTAGCACTTACTTCGGCCAGACGATAAACGTTGGCTTCGCGAGCACGATAGTCGCCGCCTTTCACGGTGTCGTAGAAAAGACGATAAACGGAGTCGCCGTCGTTCTGATAGTTCTTGGCTGCGTTAATACCGCCCTGGGCTGCGATGGAGTGGGCGCGGCGGGGCGAGTCTTGAATGCAGAAGTTCAGTACGTGGAAACCCATTTCGCCGAGCGAGGCGGCAGCACTGGCACCAGCCAAGCCCGTACCAACGATGATAACGTCGAGCTTACGTTTGTTTTTGGGGTTCACCAGTTTTTGGTGCGCTTTATAGTTGGTCCATTTCTCAGCAATAGGGCCTTCGGGAATGCGGGAATTAAGTTGTACCATTTTCTAAAAGGCTTTTAAGGTTTAACAAGTTGCACCGCAGCAGTCTGCGCAGCCGAGGGCGAAGTAGAGAACAACCACTGCGAAGCAGAGCATAACGCAGGTGGAGTAAATGTTGCTGATGCAGCGCCAGCGGTTGAACCACGTCTTACCGCTGAGGCCGAGGGTCTGCATGGCGCTCCACAAACCATGCGTCATGTGGAACCAGATGGCAGCGAACCAGATGAGGTAGAGCACGCTGTAGACGATGCTGATGGTGCCAGCGTCGTGGAATGTGAATTTCATCATTCCGTAGCCGTCGGTGGCCGAAAAATCGGTTGCGAAGGCCATACCGCCGTTTGCAAACTCTGCAAACATCATGTTGAACCAGAAGTTGAAGAGGTGCAACACGAGGCCGAGGCAGATGATGACACCCAGCACAAACATGTTTTGGCTGGCCCACTCTACCTTCTCGGGCTTGTCGGTAACGTCATAACGGCTCTGACCGCGCGCCTTACGGTTTTGCAACGTCAGGATGACGGCATAAATAAAGTGGATGGCAATGAGTGCTGCAAGCACTGCCGTGCCAGCCACAGCGTACCAGTTGCTTCCGAGGAACTCGCAAATCATGTTGTAGCCCTCGGCGGAGAACAGCGCTACGACATTCATGCAAGCGTGGAAGGTCAGGAATAGGATAAGCGCGGTGCCCGTGACGGACATAATCACTTTCCTACCAATGGATGAAGTTGTTAACCACATACTGTTAAGGTTTGATTAAATTGTTATGATTTAGTTTGTTTGTTGTCAATCGGCTTCCCAAGAAATGAGGAAAAGCGCATTCTTTTTGCAAAATTATGTAAATTCCTGCACCAAGCAAAACAATGTTCCACTTTTTTGCAGCCCTTACGCGCTTTCCTGAGAATTTTGCCGCCATACTAAAAAAAGTTTGAAAAAAGTTGGTCGGTACGAAAAAAATGTTGTACGTTTGCACTCCTAATGCGCGATAAAGAAGTATGAGACAATTAAAGATTAACAAGAGCATTACCAACCGCCAAAGTGCAGCCCTCGACAAGTATCTTGTTGAGATTGGACGTGAGGAGCTTATCTCCACCGACGAAGAGGTGGAGTTGGCGCAGCGCATCCATAAGGGCGACCGCGAGGCGTTGGAGAAGCTGACGCGTGCCAACTTGCGCTTTGTCGTGAGTGTGGCTAAGCAGTACCAGAACCAAGGTTTGGCTCTGAACGACCTCATCGACGAGGGTAACCTCGGCCTCATCCGCGCCGCGCAGAAATTTGACGAGACCCGTGGCTTCAAGTTCATCAGTTACGCCGTGTGGTGGATTCGCCAGAGCATTCTTCAAGCTATCTCTGAGCAGAGCCGCATTGTGCGTATGCCCCTCAACCAGGTTGGTTTCCAAAGCAAGCTCACGAAGGCCGTTGTCAATTTCGAGCAAAAACACGAACGCCGTCCCAGCGTGCAAGAACTGGCCGACATCCTCGGCACCGACGTGCAGAAAGTGCAGGACGCACTGGGCACAAACGGAAAGAAAGTCTCTGTTGACGCACCATTTCAGGACGATGACTCCAACTGCCTCATCGACATCATGACCGACGAGAACGCTCCGGGCACCGACAACCAGATGGAGAAAGAGAGCCTTGCCAGCGACCTTGAAGCTGCACTGGCTATCCTCTCCGAACGTGAGCGCCTCGTGCTGAAAATGCTTTTCGGCATCGGCCGAACGGAGATGACGGCCGAGGAGGTGGCCAATTCGCTCAACCTCACACGTGAGCGTGTAAGACAGATTAAGGAGCGCGCTTTGAAGCGCCTGCGCGAAACGGAAAACATCAAGCTATTAGCCAAATACTTAGGCTAACATAGACATTTCGCACAAACCAGATTGACAAAGGTAAAAAGCAAGAAGCACCACAAGAAACTTCTACTTTTTACCTTTTCCTTTTTCTTGTTTACACGGCTCTTTGTATTTTTGCAGACAGAAATCGGGTCTGCCTTCCTGCTTACTCATAGATAAGTTAGATGCCTTGAGTTGTTAGCAACCTAACGCTGCAGCTTCGGAGGAACGAAAGACCTGAAAACCCAAAAACTTCATCCCCCTCTTTATGACCTCCCTATTTCAAGAAGAGTACACACATCGCGGACGCATTGAAGTGGTTTGCGGCTCAATGTTTTCGGGTAAGACCGAAGAGCTCATTCGTCGCTTGAAGCGTGCCAAGTTTGCGCGTCAGCGCGTTGAGATTTACAAACCCGCCATCGACACGCGCTATAGCGAAGAGGAGGTTGTCAGCCACGACAGCAACTCCATTCTCTCCACACCCGTTGATGCGCCCGCCAGTATCTTGCTACTCTCTGCCGATGCCGACGTTGTAGGTATTGACGAAGCGCAGTTTTTCGACCAGTCTATCGTTGACGTCTGCAACGAACTGGCCGAACGCGGCAAGCGCGTCATCGTGGCTGGCCTTGACATGGACTTCCTTGGCAAGCCCTTCGGCCCTATGCCAGCCCTGATGGCCGTTGCCGAAGAGGTGACGAAGGTCCACGCCATCTGCGTCCGCTGCGGCTCGCTGGCCCATGTCAGCCACCGCATCGTCAGTGGCGACAAACAGGTGCTCCTTGGCGAGAAAGGCGAGTACGAACCCCTTTGCCGCATGTGCTACGCAAAGGCGGTGGGGAAGGGTGAAGAATAGAGATTGCGTTTTGCAACGTGTTTTGTTGTATTTATTTTGTACCTTTGCGCCGAAATGGGAACGCTATACGTCATACCAACGCCCGTTGGCAACTTAGAAGACATCACGTTGCGTGCCTTGCGCCTGCTACGTGAGGCCGACCTTGTACTGGCCGAAGACACGCGCACCAGCGGGCTCCTGCTGAAACACTATGACATCCCAGCCCATTTCTTTGCCCACCACAAGTTCAATGAGCACCAGACCGCCGAAATCCTGGCGGCTCGGATAGAGGCGGGCGAGACGATGTGCCTCGTGAGCGATGCCGGTACGCCTGCCATCAGCGACCCTGGCTTCCTCCTCGTACGCGCCTGCGCCGAACGCGGTGTGGAGGTGCAGTGCTTGCCTGGAGCCACGGCCTTCGTCCCCGCTCTTGTCAACAGTGCCTTGCCTGCCGACCGCTTCTGCTTCGAAGGCTTCCTGCCTCAGAAGAAAGGACGCCAGTCGCGCCTCACGGCCTTGCAAGACGAGGAGCGCACCATGATTTTCTACGAGTCGCCCTACCGCGTCCTGAAAACCCTCGAGCAGTTTGCTGAAGCCTTCGGCGGCGACCGTCCTGCCGCAACCTGCCGCGAAATATCGAAGCTCCACGAAGAAACCTTGCGTGGCACGATAGAACAACTCATAGCCCACTTCCAGCAGCACGAACCGCGCGGCGAGTTCGTCTTGCTCGTTGGGGGAAAGAAACTTGAAAAGAAAACAAAAAACAACAAAGAGAAACATCAAGAACAATGAAAAAGTTACTCATCCTCGCACTGGCACTCGTGACATTGACGACCGTGTCGTGCACCTCGCGCAAAGAACGCGAAAAGGCTGAAGCCGAAGCCGCTGCACAGCAGCGCCGCATCGACTCCTTGCAGAATGCTCTGAACCAAATGCAGGGCGAAAACAACGACATCAACCAGACCCTGGCTGATATCCAAGACGGCTTTGCGGCCATCAACGAGGCCGAAGGCATCATCAACATCCAGGCCGCTAAGGGCGAAGGAGCCAACCGCCAGACCATTGCCGACAATATGGCCCTCATTCAGGACCGCCTGCGCCAAAACCGCGAACTCATTGCCAGCCTGCAAGAGCAGCTCCGCAACTCCAACAGTGCTGCCTCCGAAAGTCGGGCCAAACTCGAAAAGATGGTCAGCGATTTCCAGCGCCAACTCGAAACGAAGACGCAGGAAATCGAAGCCCTGCGCGCCGAACTGGCCAGCAAGGACATTCGCATTGCTCAGCAAGACCAGCAGATAACGTCGCTCAACGAAAACGTGAACTCCCTGGCACAAAGCAACGAGCAGAAGCAGCAAACCATCAAGCAGAACGAGCAGACCATTGCCCAAAACCAGCAAACTATCAAGCAAAACGAGCAGACCATCTCGAAGCAAGACCGCGAGATGAACACGGTCTACTATGTTTTCGGTACGAAGAAAGAGCTTAAAGCTCAGCGCATCCTCGACGGGGGTGACGTGCTGAAAAACGGCAATTTCAATCGCGACTACTTCACGGCAAAGGACCAGCGCGTCTTGAAGTCCATACCCCTCTACTCTAAGAGTGCCAAACTGATGACGGCGCATCCCTCTGGCTCCTACAGTCTGACCAAGGACGGAAGCGGGCAATACACGCTCCACATCACCGATGCCTCTCGTTTCTGGAGCACCAGCCGCTACCTCGTCATCCTTGTGAAGTAAATATGCTATTGGTATGCCATGCATACCGCACACGAAAAGTAACCGCGCACCACGTCGAGCACAGCGAAACGTGGTGCGCGGTAGCTGCTTCCGAGAAGTTGAGAAACTTTAAACTTTCCATCCTTCTTCGCGTCAAAACAACAAACACCTCTCAACTCACAAACCTGACGAAACAATGAAAACAAAGTATCTTCTTCCCTCCCTGCTGGCCCTACTGCTGAGTGTACAGAGTTGCACAACGTCCCAGTTTGGCGGTGCCGTGACTGGTAGTAGCCTCGGCGGACTGTTTGGGTCGGCCATTGGTGGCATTGTGGGCGGTCCGCGCGGGTCACACATCGGTACGCTGGTGGGCATGACAGCAGGCGGTGTGGCAGGAGCTTCTATTGCTCAGGCTGCCGAAGAAAGCCAAACGCGCCAGATGCAACCCTCCCGCACCTATACCGACGAGGTTACCTTTACGCGCGCCAAGTCGCCCTACGTCAATGGCAGCCAGCGCTGGCGAGACTTGCAGGTGAGCCGCGTGCATTTTGCGGGTGCCGACGACGACCGCGCCCTCGGTGCTGGCGAGCAGGCCTACATCTCGTTCGACATCCACAACATGTCCGATGAAACGCTCTACGATGTAGCGCCCCAAGTGATGTGCGACAATAAGCACGTCAGCATTTCGCCTACGGCCATCATTACGTCCATCCCTGCTGGTGCCACCGTACGCTATAAAGCCGCAGTCCGTGCCAACCATCGCCTGCGCAACGGCCAAGCCCTATTCTCCGTCCGCTTCGGCACGGGCCGGGCTGCTTACACGGCCAAGACCTTCGCCATCGACACGCGCCGCTAAGTCGCGCGCGTACATATATAATATTGTACTCGTTGGGACTGTCCCCCCCGTATGGAGGACATAAATCAAGCGTGCTATCTTTGTCCTATGATGCCAAAGATAGCACGCTTGTGTTTGCTCTATAAGACTGGGCGTTCCCCCATAAAAATCTTTGTCCCCACCTAAGGGGTGTCAAAGCAAATAAGGATTATGGCGCTCAGCGGCGATGGTTGTTTGTGGGCCGTGTCCAGGAAGAACAATGGTTTCCTCGGGCAAAGTGAGGACGCGCTCGCGCAACGAGATGATCAAGGCGCGGTGGTCGCTTCCTGGCAGGTCGCAACGCCCTATGCTGCCACGAAAAAGGCTGTCGCCACTGAGCAGGAGATGTTCATCGGCTATGTAGTAGCACACGCCGCCGGGCGTATGGCCTGGCGTATGAATGACACGTAGCGTGTGCGTCCCAAAGCGTATTTCTTCGTCGCCACTAATTGTGGGGCCGAGTTGCGGCAACTCTATGTCTATGCGCCGATGCAGGAACAGCAACATCTGTTCGGCTGCACCATAATAGGTACTCACGTCGGCGGTATGTACGCGCGGCGAGAGTCCGAAAACATCATAAAGTGCTTGTGCACCAAAGATATGGTCGAAGTGGCCGTGGGTTAGCAAATGGCTGACGGGCGTTAACTTATTGTCTTTTATAAACTCTATGACGGCGGTTTGTTCCTGCGCGGTTTGTGCCCCGCAATCCACGAGGACGGCCTCGCGCGTGTCATCCCACAGCACGTAGCAGTTCTCTTCTATGAAATTGCAGATGAAACGTTGAATGAACATAATAAGTGATAAGAAGCACCTCTCTTCCCCTACCCCCCCTCCTCTAAAGGGCGAGGGGGGGGAAGTTACTAATAACGTAAAAGTAACAAGTAACAAGTGACGAGTTTGGCTACGCCGAAGGTTTCCGCAGGCGGGACGCCTGCGGCCCATAATGCGGGGGAGGCCTCTGCGCTCCCAACTATGCCTCGCGCTCTGCTACCAAGCGGCAGATGTTCACGACTACCTGCATGGCCTTTTCCATGTTAGGGATGGGCAGGAACTCATGGGGGCCGTGGAAGTTCAAGCCGCCAGCGAAGATGTTGGGGCAAGGCAATCCTTTGAACGATAGTTGCGCGCCGTCCGTGCCTCCGCGTATGGCCTGCACGCGGGGCTTCACGTCGGCCTCTTCCATGGCTTGCTTGGCAATGTCGATGACGTGCATCACGGGGTCTATCTGCTCGCGCATGTTGTAGTACTGGTCCTTAACGGTAGCTACGAGCGTGTCAGCGCCGTACTTCTCGTTAAGGCGTGCGGCCGTATCAAGAAAGAGCTGCTTGCGCTGTTCGAAGCGTTGGCGATCGTGGTCGCGAATGATGTAGGAAACCGTGGCGCGCTCTACGCCGCCTTCAATGCCCACCACGTGGAAGAAGCCTTCGTAGCCGTCGGTCCGCTCGGGCACTTCGTCGGCAGGCAGGGAGCTGATGAAGTCGGCGGCCACGCGAATGGCGTTCACCATCTTGTCCTTAGCATAACCAGGGTGCACGCTGACACCCGTCACTTCTACCTTCCCGCTGGCGGCATTGAAGTTTTCAAATTCCAGTTCGCCAATGTCGCCGCCGTCCATGGTGTAGGCCCAAGCACAGCCAAACTTCTCAACGTTGAATTTGTGGGCTCCAAGGCCTATCTCCTCGTCGGGGTTGAAGCCTACGCGGATGGTGCCGTGCTCGATTTCGGGATGCTCTTGCAGAAAGACCATGGCCTGCACAATCTCGGCAATGCCTGCCTTGTCGTCGGCACCGAGGAGGGTGTGGCCGTCGGTCACGATGATGTCCTCACCTTTGTGAGCCAGCAGTTCTGGGAATTTAGCCACCGACGTTACGATGCCAGCTTCGCTATCCAGCACGATGTCCGAACCATCGTAGTGCTCTACGATGCGCGGGCGGATGTTGGCACCGCTACAGTCGGGGCTGGTGTCGTAGTGGGAGATAAAGCCTATCGTGGGGATGGCCCTCTTGGTGTTAGCAGGAAGTGTGGCATAGAGATAGCCACATTCGTCAAGTTCCACGTCCTGCAATCCTACGTCTTCAAGCTGCTGACGCAGGAAGCGGGCAAAGGCCCATTGCTTCTCGGTGCTGGGCGTGGTGGTGGAGTCTTCAGCCGACTGTGTGTCAAACTGCGTGTATTCTAAGAATCGTTTTACGATGTCCATGGTTGTATGAGGAATTAAGGGATGATTGTTTCAAAAGAGAAAGGAGTTAAGGGGCAGTTGAAAGGTTTTCGCCGTCCCTTAACTCCTGATGTTGGCTACATGCTATACATATATATAGGTAGTGCATTATGTCTTAGTGGAACAGGCTTTCGCCCTCCAGCTTCTGCCATTGACCGCCAGCTTTGCGGATGTTGACGGCACCGTTGTCCCAATAGGTAGGCCAGCCGCCAAAGATGCCGCCAACGAACACCACCTTGATGCGGTGGTAGCCCTTAGCTAAGCAAAGCTCAACGTTGCCGCGCGTTTCGCGAGGAGCATACTCCTGACTATTGTCGATGCGGGGCATACCATCGATGTAGAGTTCGCGGTTGACGGTGGAGAATTCGTAAACGCCACTCTCGGGCACCCAGAAGTAACCTTCGGCCACGGCAGCATAGTCTTCAACGCCGCGCATGGCATTGGAGGTCTTCGTCAAGCTGCGAATTTCGCCTATCTCCTTGATGACGCGACCTTGCTCGTCGGGCATGTAGGTGAGGAACTCGGACGTATTCTCAAACGATCCGCGCCATACTTTGAGGTCCAAGCCGGGTTGCAGATTACCTACGCGGGCGGCGGGGGCGGGATTTTGCTTCGTTACATAGATGGTGCGCACAGGACCCACGATGCCGCCGGGCATCAGCACGGCCGTCTTCAGCTGCGAGGTGCTGGTGAAGCGGATGGGGCTGGTGTAACGAGGCGAGGCGGCGGTGGGGCTGGTGCCGTCGGTCTGATAGACGATGGGCAGGGAGCGCTGCGTAGCCAAGGTAATGTCGAGGCTCTTTTCGAAAGCGCGATAGTTGGTTTGATAGCCCGGTGTCTCTACCATCGGAACGTAGTAGTTGATGTAGTGGGCATTAAGGCGCTGGGCGGCATCGCCGTCCAGGCGACGGCAGAAGTCGCGGAAGTCCTTCTTCTCGGGCTGGCTCCAAGCTATTTCGGCCAGGGCCAAAGCACGCGGATAGAGGCGATACTCCAAGCGGGCGGGACCCGTGATATACTCGCTCCAGCAGTTGCCCTGCACGCCAAGGATGCAGTCTTCCTTACCTGCTTTCTTCAGCTCTTCGGGCACGGGGTCGTAGGCATAAACCTTTTCCAAGGGAGCATTGCCGCCAATGGATATCGGTTCGAGGAAGGGTTCGCCCTGATAGTGGTCGAAATAGAGGCCCTTGCTCGAGGGGCACATAATGGCTTGGTGGTTCTTCTTGGCAGCTTCGATGCCGCCCTTCTCGCCGCGCCAGCTCATGACGATGGCGGAGGGTTCGAGGTTGCCGCCTTCAAGGATTTCGTCCCAGCCGATGAAACGCTTGCCCTTCTGCGTGAGGTAGGCACCGATGCGCTCAATGATGTAGTCCTGCAACTGTGCTTCGCGCGTGAAGCCCAGCTCCTTCATGCGGGCTTGGCAGTTGGGACAGGCTTTCCACTCCTTGCGCGGACTCTCGTCGCCGCCAATGTGGAAGTACGTGCTGGGGAAGATGTCCACCATTTCGTCTATCACGTTTTGCAAGAAGACGAACATGGTATCTTTGCCTGGGCACATCACCACGTCCTCTACACCCCAAACGTTGCGTGCCGTGGTGCTGTCGCCTTTGCACGAGAGTTCGGGGTAGGCCGAAATTGCTGCCAGTTCATGGCCCGGCAGTTCCAACTCGGGAATTACTTCAATATGACGCTGCTTAGCGTATGCCACGATGTCGCGCAGTTCGTCTTGCGTGAAGAAACCGCCGTATTTCTCGCCGTGGCCGTTGTCGCGCCACGCGCCCACTTCCGTCAGGCGCGGATACTTCTTCACCTCGAAGCGCCAGCCCTGGTCATCGGTCAGGTGCAGGTGCAGGCGGTTGAACTTATAGGTTGCCAACATGTCAATCTGCTTCTTGATGGCGTTGACGGGCAACCAGTGGCGACAGGGGTCAAGCATGACGCCGCGATGCGCAAAGCGCGGTTCGTCCTCTATCGTCATGCAAGGGATGCGCCAACGGTCGGAGGTGATGAAAGCGGTTTGGTTTTCAATGTCGGGCGGGCAGAGCTGGAAGAAGGTCTGCAAGGCCCAGAAAAGGCCGTCGGCGGTGCGCGCTTGCAGCAGCACGCGGTTGGTATCTACCTGCAAGCGATAGGCCTCGGGCCCCATGTCGAGCAGTGTGTCAACCTCGAAAGCAATGTAGTTCGTTGTCAGTTTTTGGCGCTTTTGCTTAGGCTGATAGCGCACGGGGCGCACTTTACGGCCCGTGGCACGTTGCAGCTTCTCGCAGTAGAACTTAGCCACGTCGAGGCTGGCATCGTCCACCCACATCACGCCTGTCGTAGGCGTCAAGTAAAAGTCGCCTTCAGCGCGCTCTACGCTCTTAGGTTGAGGTAGCAGGTTGAGCGGCTGGGCACTTACGCCAGCAGTTGCAAAGAGCAAGCCTGCGGCAAAGAAAAGTCGTTTCAGCATATTCGTGTTTTGTGTGTTTGTTTCCTTTCAAGGCACAAAATTAAGAACTTTAGAGAAAAAGTAAAAGAAAAAAAGCGAAAAGCTGAAAACTTTATCTAACTTTGCACCTGCGCCACCATAAGTTGCAACCAACAACAAGCGTTTTGCGCACACGTTTTGTAGCAGCATGCGAAGCAACATACATTCTAATTTCATACTAACAATAACTCTAATAGCACTATGGCAGAAGAACAAGAAAAACAGTTTGTCATCGGTCTTGACATGGGTGGAACAAACTCCGTCTTTGGCATCGTCGACCAACGCGGCACGGTCCACGCTACCAGCGTCATCAGCACCAAAGCCTATCCCGACGTTAACGACTATGTGGCCGCTGGCGTGCAAGCCCTGCAGCCAGCCCTCGACCTCATTGGCGGCATCGAGAAGGTGAAGGGTATGGGCATCGGCGCGCCTAACGCCAACTTCTACAGCGGCATGATTGAGCATGCGCCCAACCTGCTTTGGAAAGGCAACGTGCCCATTGCTAAACTCTTCTCCGATGCTCTGGGCATTCCCGCCCGCGTCACCAACGATGCCAACGCAGCCGCCCTCGGCGAAATGACCTATGGTGCGGCGCGCGGCATGCGCAACTTCATCATGATAACGCTCGGCACGGGCGTAGGTAGCGGCATCGTGGTTGATGGGCAGGTTGTTTACGGCTCCGATGGTTTTGCTGGCGAACTGGGTCACGCCATCGTCGACCGCAGCAGCGAAGCACGCCCCTGCGGTTGCGGACGTAAGGGTTGCCTCGAAACCTATTGCAGCGCAACGGGCGTAGCACGCACCGCGCGCATGATGCTGGAAAAGAGCGACGAGCCCTCTATGCTTCGCAGCTTGAAGCCCGAAGAAATCACGTCCTACGAAGTCTTCAAAGCTGCCGAAGCGGGCGAGAAGATTGCTAAAGACATCTTCGACTTCACGGGCGAGATGCTGGGTGCCGCCTGCGCCAACTTCGCCCTCTTCAACGCACCCGAAGCCATCGTCTTCTTCGGCGGTCTGACAAAGGCTGGCCACTGGATTATGGACCCCATTCAGAAGGCGTTCGACGAGAATTCGCTCTTCACCTACAAGGGTAAAGCCAAACTCCTCATCAGCACCCTCAACGGGTCCGAAGCGGCCGTGCTCGGTGCCTCGGCGCTGGGTTGGGAATAAGCCCGCTGTACCCATATAAAGCTTAACGCGGATTGGTATCTTCACCGCCTGCCCGACAGCGCATCGCTGCGGGCGCGCGAAGATGCCAATCCGCGTACCTCGTCTTTATGATAACCTTGCTCTATACTGTGCTTACGCCGTATATAAAAAAAGACATAACAACAATGTATAAAACGATAAAGAGGAGCGTTAGAAATAAGATTTCTTGCAACAACGTGCGCCATAGCGTCCCCCACAGCCCATAGCCAAAGAGCTGCTTATAGTTGACGAAGAATAGAAGCAAAGTGAGCCAATTAGGCAAGGTGCCGCTGGCCGTACTGCCACAAGCCACAAGGGCGTAGGAATATACAATCGCCACTATACCTATCTGTGAGCAAATATAAACTTGCGCTATCACTTGTTCGGAATAGTTAAGCCCTGGCCGCCGAGGGGCGCGGCGGAACATCCACCACGCGAACAGCGCGTACAGCAGGTGTTGCAACAGCATATCCTGCAACATGTTGTTATGCCGCCACTCGAAATACTTATCCTTCATCAAAGACAAGAAATCAAAAGTCTTCAACAGCTTTTCCCGCTGTTTTTCAGATAGTTCTTCGTCGCCCACCACCTCTTTGTCAATGGATTTCGCCATGGCGGAATGGCCGTCTTTTCCTTGTGGCTGCTCCTTACCTGCATGGCCAAGGGGCGTTACCTCGTTATGGTCTGCCCTCTTCCCCTGCTCCGAAACTGCAGCCTCCGTGTCGGCCTTAACGGGTCTCTCTGGTTCGTAGAAGCCCAAGGCGTTGATGCTAAGTATCATCAGCGCATATAGCGAACCTACAACGAAGAGCGTTTTGAATGGCGGCAAATAGGGCTGGCGATGGCCGTCAAGATAGTCGCCTATCATATAACCTGGGCGCGAAAAGAGGTCGCGAACCACGCGCACAAAGCTGTTCGTGCCCATGCCCCACGTGTCGAGAAAGATGCTGAAGGCACGCCGCAAATCAAGGCGCTTCGTTACCGATGCCGACTGCCCGCAACGCGGACAATAATTGCCCACGAAGGTCGTCTGACAGTGCAGGCACGTTGTCTCGTCCTCCGTCATGGCTGCTATCTCGGGCGTGCGTTGCTGCCAGCAAACAATGCGATGGATGAGGGTCTTAAGTTTTGAAAAGAACATAGGTCGAAGGTTTTTGTCTGAGCCCATGCAGTAGCAGTGCCACTACTGCGTAGCACTGCCGCTGAACTTAGGTGCATTTTTGCGGGAGAGGGAGATTATTTGCGCAACGTATAGCTGACGTGGGGGCGACGTCCGTGCTTTAGCAGCAGAGCATCCTCGCCCGTGCTGAGGTTGGCCAGCTCTATGTTGGCGGCATTGCGGTTTAGGCCCGTCAGAGCCATGTAGTCCGTTGCCGTCAAGACGCCATGCTCTGCAAAATATTCTTGTAGCTTTTGGCGGCGCGTAGCCTCGTCGTACTGACCGATGCCCGAAACGCTCTTCGGACTGATGCGCTCGAACGTGTCAGCTTGTTCGTTGCAATGCTTCACGAAAGCGGAGGCCGCACGAAACCTCACCCCGCCCACGTGCACACTGCGCTTGTTGCGGAACGTTTCGGAGTCGGCCTCCTCCGTCTTGTCGCTGTCCAAGGCCAGCGACGCGCGAAACGAACCCAGTCCGTCGATGCTCACCGAACGGCCTTGCGCCGTATGGTAGGCAATGGCGTCGGTCAGGGCAGCCACAAGGCCTTTCACGTCGGCCGTCGTAAACGATGTTTGCTTGCTGATTTCGGCAGCAAGGTGCGAGAGTTTCACCACACCCTCACAAACGATAGTAGGACAAAGATTGCCTTCCGTCTTATACATTCCGGAAGGGAGTTCACGCATGTAAAATTTAGCCATAATAGTTTGATTGTTTAGTGATTAAAACTTATTTCTTATTCTTTGGCTTTAATGCAGCTACAAGGCCGCCGCCGGCATCTCGCAACAGACCGCCAAGGACTTGCAGCAAGCGCAGAAGTTTTCGCTGCAAGCCCTGAAACTTTCCTGACGCGCCTGCAAGTTTCCTGCAAGAGCCACGAAGTTATAAATCTCGGCGGCAAATATACATTTATCGGCGGGAAATATATAACATCTCGGCGGGAAATGTACATTTGCCGCCGAGATTTATAACTTCGTGGCCGCGCCTCAAAACTTCAAAAGCTCCAACAAAAACATGCAAAGCATTCTGTATTAAATATAAAACCATAAAAAAATAGACCAAAGGAGTATGACACCCCTCCTGTTGGCATCGCACCATAAACTAACAAGCCAAACGGTCATGCGCCCCGTACACATGGCCATAGTTTCGGTGCGGGTTTAGCATTTTTAATAGCCCGCGCCTTTGCCGTTCGGAGCGCGCATAGTATCTTTGCAAGCGATAGGCGCGTACGCACGCATCGTGCGCGGTGCTTCGCGGCGGCCTACAACGAAAGAAAAGTAAACACCAAACTATATCACACAAAACACCATTCAAAATGAACATTAGTAACTTACAAAAAGCTCGTGCTGCCTATCAGCCGAAGCTCCCTGCCGGCTTGCGCGGCAACGTTGAACTGCACGAAGGTGCTCCCACCCAAAGCGTTGGCGACCAAGACAAAATTCGCGAACAATTCCCCAACACCTACGGACTGCCCCTCGTCGACTTCGTTCCCACGGACGCTAAGCGCGAGTATGAAGCCATCAACCTGGGCGTCATCCTCAGCGGCGGCCAAGCCGCTGGCGGCCACAACGTGATTTGCGGCCT
Organism: uncultured Prevotellaceae bacterium; assembly: GCA_900317635.1. Taxonomy (GTDB): domain Bacteria; phylum Bacteroidota; class Bacteroidia; order Bacteroidales; family Bacteroidaceae; genus Alloprevotella. The sequence continues at coordinate 160,421 of ONHN01000001.1, forward strand.
CTTCGACGAACTGAAGCGCCAAAACCCCAACAGCCGCCTCTATGGTTTCCTGATGGGACCTGGCGGACTGGTTGACCACAACTACGTTGAACTCACCGCCGACGTCATCGACCGCTATCGCAACACGGGCGGTTTCGACCTCATCGGTTCTGGCCGCACGAAGCTTGAAGAGAAGGAGCAATTCGATAAAGGCCTCGAAATCTGTCGCAAACTCGGCATCTCGGCCATCGTCATCATCGGTGGCGACGACTCCAACACGAACGCTTGTGTGCTGGCCGAATACTACGCCAAGATCAACGCCGGCGTGCGCGTCATCGGCTGTCCGAAGACCATTGACGGCGACCTGAAGAACGACCAGATTGAAACCAGCTTCGGTTTCGACACGGCTTGCAAGACCTACAGCGAACTCATTGGCAACATCCAACGCGACGCTAACTCCGCCCGCAAATACTGGCACTTCATTAAGCTGATGGGCCGCTCGGCCAGCCACATCGCCCTTGAATGCGCCCTGCAAACGCAGCCCAACGTCTGCATCATCAGCGAAGAGGTTGAGCAGAAGAACATGTCGATGAACGACATCGTTGAATACATTGCTGGCATCGTTTGCCAGCGCGCCGCCGACGGCATGAACTTCGGCACCGTGCTCATCCCCGAAGGCTTAATCGAGTTTGTTCCTGCCATCAAGAAGCTCATCAAGGAGCTGAACGATGCCCTCAGCTGCGATGAAGAAACCGAAGAAGGCAAGGAGAAAGCCGCTATGCTGGCCGCCCTGACTGACGAGGAGTTGGTGGCTTGGGTGAAGAAGAGCCTGACGGCCGAGAACCTCGCCACGCTGGAGAGCCTGCCCGAAGGCGTGCAGCGTCAGCTCTGCCTCGACCGAGACCCCCACGGCAACGTGCAGGTGAGCCTCATCGAAACCGAGAAGCTCCTTTCCGAACTCGTTGGCAAGAAACTCGACGAATGGAAGGAAGCCAAGATCTACAACGGCAAGTTCGCTCCGCTGCACCACTTCTTTGGCTACGAAGGTCGTTGCGCAGCTCCGTCGAACTTCGATGCCGACTACTGCTACGCCCTCGGTACGAGTGCCGCACAGCTTGTGGCCAACGGCAAGACGGGCTACATGGCCATCGTGAAGAACACGACGGCTCCTGCCGAAGAGTGGCGCGCCGGCGGTGTGCCCATCACGATGATGATGAACATCGAACGCCGCAACGGTAAGGACAAACCCGTTATCCGCAAAGCCCTCGTAGAGCTTGACGGTGCCCCCTTCAAAGAGTTTGCCGCCCACCGCGAAGAATGGGCCAAGGGCGTTTGCTACATCTACCCCGGCCCCATCCAGTATTGGGGACCTGCCGAGGTATGCGATGCGCCCACCCGCACACTCGCCTTGGAGCAAGCATAAGAGCTTTTTTAAGTGACAAGTGACGAGTGACAAGTGACGAGTTTGGCTACGCCGACGATAGTCCTCCCTGGGAGTGCGGGCTCCTCGCCCGCACAAATCGCTGCGCAAGCAGCGAAGACAGGCGATATAGCTTCGGCGCAAGTGCCGATTAGGTGCGAGCGAGGCGCCCGCGTACCCAGTTAGGGCAACGCTGGCATTGGGTGCGGGCGAGGCGCCCGCGTACCCAGGAATGCGGGCGAGGCGCCCGCGCTCCCAGGCGCGCTCCCAGGTAATGAAGGCGAGACGCCTGCGTACCCAGTGAGGGCGCAAGTGCTGGTTAGCGCGGTTGGAACTCGTCACTCGTCAACTTGTCACTTGTTAACTCCATCTCTCCCCTTTCGATGAAAGAACATAAAACGAAGCGTAAGGTGCGCACGAAGCACGTGGTGCAGAAGCATCGCGGGCAGCGCCTGTCAAGCGAGGTAGAGCGTCTGCGCCGTCAGACGCGCCGCCGCGCGATGTGGATAGGTGCCGCCATTGCAGCCGTGGCCTACGCTTTCGTTTTCTACTATTTCATCGTTTCACCCTACACGCTGCGTTGGAAAGCCCTCTATGGCGACTTGAGTGCGCCCGAGGGCTATAGCATTCGCGGCATCGACGTCTCCCACCACCAAGGTCGCATCGACTGGGCACAGCTGCGCGAGGGACGCATCGGCGAAGAGCCCGTGCGCTTCGTCTTCATCAAAGCAACGGAAGGTACGTCGCTCACCGACGCGGAGTTTAAGCGCAACTTCCGCTCTGCGCGCGAGCAAGGTATGACGCGCGGCGCCTACCACTTCTTCAACCCCTACGCCGACGCCGCAGAACAAGCACGCCACTTCATTGCCAACGTCAAGCTGGAGCCTGGCGACCTGCCGCCTGTGCTCGACATCGAGAATGCGGGCAACCTCAATAAAAACGAAGTGCGCAAAGCCGCACTGACGTGGCTACAAACCGTAGAGAAGCACTACGGCGTGCGCCCCATCCTCTACACCTACCACAAGTTTAAGCAGCAATACCTCGACGGCGCGGACTTCAAGCCCTACCACTACTGGATAGCCCACTACTACGTGAGCCGCCTTGAGTATAAAGGCGAGTGGAAGTTTTGGCAACACACCGACACGGGCCACCTGCCAGGCATTACGGGCGAGGTGGACTTCAACGTATATAACGGATCGATGTACGACCTTCGCCGGCTGACGGTGCGCGAGTGAAGAGCTGCTGCATTGTGCACGCACTGAGATGTTACGTTGGCAACACAACATACCGAACGGGCGCGACAAACCAACAACCCCATAAGCCCCAAAACTTAAAACGTTATGAAACGCATTATGACCCTTAGCTTAAGTCTGCTCGTTGCACTGAGTTGCTGCGCGCAGAAGCCCAACAAGAAGTTGGTGAAACTGGCCCAAAAAGGCGACACCGCCGCCGCTATGCAAGTAGCTCGTTGCTACCTCGACGCCCCCTCTGCCACCGAGCAGAGTCTTGTCGACGGCTACAAGTTTCTTGAAATGGTAGCTGGTGCTGGCAACGCTGATGCCATGCTGGAACTGTCCAATCTGAGCGAGAAGTATCCCTTCCTCGTGCAAGGCGACTACCTCGTACCCGTTCTTTGGCTGCAAAAAGCAGGCGAGGCAGGAAAGACAAGTGCCTACATCAAACTGGGAGATTGGTGCATGGGCGGACACCCTGGTCTGCCCCAAGGCGAAGACGAAGCACGCAAATACTATGAAAAAGCGGCAAAAGCTGGCGACGGCGAAGGTTGGTATCGCGTAGCGAAGCTCATCGGCAACCTCGAAGCCCCGGGGTCGAAAATACCCGAACGCTACACGCCGCTGAAGAAAGCCGCCGACATGGGCCACACGAAAGCGGCAAAAGAAGCGGGCATCCTACTATTCCAATATAAAGACTTCGACGAATCGTTCCTTGCACCCAAATACCTGCGTATGGCCGCCGAGGCGGGCGATGCCGAAGCCATGAACTACCTGGGCCGCTGCTACTCCGCCGGGCTGGGCGTGGAGAAAGACAACGCGCAGAAAGTGGCCTGGTACAAAAAAGCATCCGATGCTGGCAACGCCACGGCCACCTTCAACGTTGGCTACTGCTACGAAAACGGCGAGGGCGTGCAGAAAGACTATGCCGAAGCCGCCAAGTGGTATGCCAAAGCAGCCGAACAGGGCGACGACAAGTCCATCCTCGCTGAAGCAACGCTCTACTACAAGGCCGACTCGCCTATTCGCGACTATACTAAGGCCGTGTCCCTCTTGGCTAAAGCCAAGGAGAAGAACGTTACAGGTGCTGACGGCATGCTGGGAATGTGCCTGCTGAACGGCTGGGGCATTGAGAAAAACGAGAAGCGCGGCATTCTGCTCATCGAAAAAGGCACATCTTCCTACACCGAACAAGGCGTAGAATGCTGCAAAGCTATGGCCCGATGCTACCGCGAAGGCATCGTGTTCGACAAAGACGAAGAGCGCGCGAAGAACTACGACCGCCGCGCCGCCGAGATAGAGGCTTTCCTGAAGAACTAACCCATGACGATGAAGACACGTCCTGCCCACTTCCTCCTCATTGCTCTTTCAGCCCTGACGCTGATGGCATGCAGCAAGAAGCAACCCGTGCGCATCGATGGTCGGCCTCAGCCACGCCCCGAAGCCGACCTGCACCTTGCTCTCCTGCCCACGGCCGACTGCCTGCCCCTGCTGTATGCAAGGGAGGCTGGGCTGTTCGACAGTCTGCACCTGCGCGTCGATTTGCAGCTCTATTGGGCACAAGCCGATGCCGACACCGCCCTACTCTCAGGTTGGGCCGACGGGGGTGTGGCCGACGAGGGGACGCTGGCCAAGTTGCAACAGAAGCGTGGTAGCTACGACGTTTTTTGCCCGCTCCATAGGAGCTATGCCGTTGTTGCGGCACCTCCCCTCCGCCTTCGCAAGACGGCCGACCTGAAAGGGCGCACCGTTGCCATTGCCCCCGGCACGGCCTCAGAGCGTACCGCTGTTGGTGCTGTGCGCGATGCGCAATTGGGCGAGCGCGATGTCATGATGCCCCACGTGGGCAGTTTCCTTGTGCGCTGGCAAATGGTCTGCGCCAACCAAGTGGATGCCACCGTTTTGTGCGAACCCTTCCTTTCGGCTGCCAAGGCCAAGGGTTGCCCCGTCCTCTTCAGTCCGCCTGCCGACGGCAAAGAGCGCTTCATCTTCACCGTGCGCGCGCTAAACCAACCAGATATGCCCGCCCGCCTCAACCTATTGCGGCAAGCATGGAACCAAGCCGCCGACAGCCTCAACCTGCATGGAGCGAAAGCCGTTCTGCCATTGATAGATAAACACTTCGCACTGCCCGCCGAAAACCTTAAGGCACTTCGCCTGCCGCACTACAATAGGATTGAAACGGCTCGCAAAGACACAACTAAACTCGATAAATAGTTTCTAACACCCATCACCGTGGACGAACATACGTTCCAAAACATCTATGCCGATGCGCTTGGTGCGCTTATGGCTGGGCGCCTGAACGATGCGCTTATCAGCACGCAAGGCCTGCTTTCCGACCACCCTGACTACGAGCTGGAACAGCAGATTGCAGCCTTGCGCGCCGACTACGCCATGATGCTGACCTACTGGCGTCAGGGCACCGCCGACCCTGGCCGCAACAGCCTGTACCAGCAATTTCTTCGACGCACGTTGGAATTTGCGCTCTCTGCCCGCCACCGCCATTTGCTCGCCTCCTCCAATAGCTACCTCAACCTCGGTCGTCCCGCAGAAGCGGACTGCGTGTTTGAGCAAATTCTTACGGCGCCGCTATGGTCGCAAAGCCTCTACGACGACACACGCGCCCTGCTGCAAGCAGAAGCAACGACCCATGCCACGCGCCTTGAAGCCGCCAGTGCCCTGACGTTGGCGGCCCTATCCGTGTTCGACGCCTTCAAACTGCGCTTGCTGCTCGACCTCTGCACCACGCGCGATGAAGACCTTCGCGCACGCAGCCTGACGGGGGCCGTCCTCGTACTACACCACCACCGCCAGCTCCTCCCCTTCTACCCCGACATAGAAGCGCAGGCCATGCTCTTGGCCGACGACCCAACCCTTGCCACCGACCTACAGGCTTTGCAACTGCAGCTCCTACTCTCGAACACCACGCGCCAGGACGAGCGCAAACTGCGCGAGGAGATTATGCCCGACATCATGAAGGCGGCCCAAAAGATGAGGCCCCTGCGCAACATGGACTTTGAGAACATGATGACGCTCGGCGAAAACGAGTTTAACCCCGAATGGGACGAGGATGGCAAAGAGAGCCGAGCCCACCAGCGCATGCACGAGCTGGCCGAAATGCAGCTGAAAGGCACCGACATGTTCTTTGGCACGTTCGGACAGATTGTCAGACAGCAAGACTTCTTCACGCGCGCAAAGAACTGGTTTACGCCCTTTAGCTTCGACAGTCCTATCTTCCTCCACCGCCCAGCCACCGCCGAAGCCATGAAGCAACTTTTGCGCATACGCCCCGCCAGCGACACGGAGCGCTACGCCCTGTCGCTCGTCATGGCACAAATGCCGCAAGACAAGATGGAGAGCCTATCGGCAGGATTTGCTAAGATGACCGACCAAAGCGGTGAGCTCGGCCTGCCCGAAGCCCTTGGCGAAATGGCCTCTGAGGGTGAGAGCCGTGAGGAGCGCGTAGCGACAAAGATACGCTTCGTCGTGCAAGACCTCTACCGCTTCTTTAGCTTTTTCCGCCAACGCCGCGAAGACACCAACCCCTTCCTTGCAGGCATCGACCTCACCGCCCTACCCTACTTCGATGCAGCCTTGCACGACGCAAAGGCTTTGCAGGCGTTCGCCGAGTTTTGTTTCAAGGAGAAAGCATGGGCGGCAGCCACCGACTACTACCTTGCCATTCCACCCGAAGAGCGCACGCCCACACACCTTGAGAAGCTGGGCTTCTGCTGCCTGCAACTGGGGCAGGACGCTCGTGGAGCCGAATTTCTGGAACAAGCCTTGGCCTTCAAGCCCAACTCCACGTGGACGTTGCGCCAGCTGTCGCGCGCCTACGCCCGCCAGGGCGACTATGCTCAAAGCCTTGCCACGCTGCACGAACTGCTTGAACTGCAGCGCGACGATGTCAGCACGTTGCTGCGTATGGGCCAATGCCACATCAGCCTGGGCGAACCCGAACGTGCCTTCGACCCCCTCTATAAGGCCGACTACCTGCAACCCGACGGCAAGGCTCTGCGCGCCTTGGCCTGGTGTTCGTTGCTAACGGGGAAGCTGGACGATGCAACGCGCTACTACGACAAAATCCTGACACTACAGCCCGATGCCTCCGACTGGCAGAATGCGGGCCACACCGCCTGGATAGCGGGCAACACAAGCCTCGCCATTGAACGCTATACGCAGAGCCTCAAAACGGCGAAGCAGGACTTTGCCACGCCCAACTTCTTCGTCAACGACGAGGCCTTGTTGCTTGAAAACGGCCTGACGCCGCAGGACTTGCAAATGATGCGCGACGTGCTGAATGGAGCAACCGAGGAACGGTGACAAGTGACAAGTGACGAGTGACGGGCAAGATTCATTGACGCTACACAATATTATATATATGTCTCTCTTCTCAAGAAAACCCCTTTCGCTTCTCAGTGCCGAAGCCGACAACAGCGAACAAGGCCTGCGCCGCGTCATAGGTCCTTTCGGGCTTGTGGCCTTTGGCGTGGGTTGCATTGTGGGTGCGGGTCTGTTTAGCGTGACGGGCTACGTGGCCGCCGAATATGCAGGGCCAGCCATTGTTATCTCGTTTCTCTTAGCCGCTTTAGGGTGCGCCTTCAGCGGTTTGTGTTACGCCGAGTTTGCCTCGATGATACCCGTCAGCGGTTCGGCCTACACCTATTCCTATGCCACGATGGGCGAACTGATAGCTTGGATTATAGGTTGGGACCTCGTGCTGGAATACTCTGTAGCGGCCACAATGGTCAGCATTTCGTGGAGTAGCTACCTCGTGCATTTCTTAGGCAGTATAGGTATCACGCTACCAGCTGCGCTGACGTCCTGCCCTGCCGATGGAGGCATAGCCAACGTGCCTGCAGCCATATTGATTATCGTCATGAGTCTCTTGCTTGTGCGGGGCACGGAACAAAGCAGTGTGGTCAACACGCTGATTGTCATCTTGAAGGTAGCGGTTGTCGTCTTGTTCATTGTTCTCGGGTGGAAATACATTCGCAGCGATAACTACCATCCCTTCCTTCCAGCCAACACGGGCACATTGGGCGAATTTGGTTGGAGCGGCGTGTTGCGCGGTGCCGCTATCGTCTTCTTTGCTTTCCTGGGCTTCGATGCCGTCAGCACGGCGGCCCAGGAGACGAAGAACCCGCGCCGCGACATGCCCATTGGCATTTTGGGCTCGCTGCTTGTTTGCACCTTGCTCTACTTCCTCTTTGGTCACGTCATGACGGGTGTGGCCCACTACAGCAACTTTGCTGGTGCCGAAGGCATTGCGCCCGTAGCCATCGCCATCGACCACATGGGCGAAGTGAGCCCTTCAGGGGCTATCACGCCAGCCTATCCATGGATGGGCAAAGCCATTGTGCTGGCCATTCTTGTGGGCTACTGCTCCGTTGTGCTGGTGCAGCTTTTAGCGCAAAGTCGCATCTTCATGGTGATGAGTCGCGACGGACTGTTGCCCCCCGTCTTCAGCCGTATCCACAAGCGGTGGGGCACGCCGTGGTTGTGCAGCCTTATCTTTATGGTGCTCATCTCCCTGCTGGCCATGTTCGTGCCTGCTCGTATGGCAGGCGAAATGACCAGTATCGGCACATTGCTGGCATTCAGTCTGGTTTGTGCTGGCGTACTGGTGACGCGCCGCACGATGCCCGACGTGGCCCGCCCGTTCCGCACGCCCTTCGTCCCGCTCATCCCCATTTTGGGCATCCTGACCTGCGTCAGCCTAATGCTCTTCCTTCCTGCCGACACGTGGATACGCCTGGTGGTTTGGATGGTGATAGGCTTCGACATCTACAGCCTTTATGGCCTGCGCCATTCGCACCTCGAACCTGCCGCCAACGGACAGCGACGCGGCACGGTGACACTCGACGTCTTAGGCCTTGCTGCGGCGTTCCTCTGCATCGTCACGGGCTTTTGGCACCAACAGTCCATAGGCTGGGGCGAGGATAAAACGCTCCTCGCAACGGCCATTGCCTTTGGTCTCGTCCACATTGCCTACTACACCCACCGCCTTTGGCGCGACATGGGGAGCAAGTGATACATTAAACAAAAACAGTAGCCCCGCCCTCCCCAAAAGGGTGAGAGGGGAGTGAATAGTAAAGACGTGAAACATTAAGCATTAAACATTCCACGTCAGTGCAAGTGTCTTCGTGTTCATCCTTTGAACATTCGTGCCTTTCGTGGTTTCTAAACATGCTAAAAAGACTTTGTGGACTTTTGTGTCCCTTGTGGTTTCAAGAAGCATTAAGGCTAACACCAACATACATAATCGCTAATACACACCATGAAAGTTCTTCTTATCAACGGCAGTGCCCGCCGCAAGGGCAACACGTTTGTTGCGCTCAACGAGATAGCCACGCAACTTCAGAAGCATAGCATTGAGAGCGAAATAGCACAGATTGGTGCCAAACCCGTTCGCGGTTGCATTGCTTGCGGCCAGTGCATCGCCAAGCAATTAGGCCGTTGCACGTTCAACGATGACGTATGCAACGAAATCGCTGCAAAGATGGCCGACTGCGATGCCGTCGTCATTGGTTCGCCCGTTTATTATGGTCAACCCACGGGTCAGGTCTTGGCCTTGCAACAACGCATGCTGTTCTCGGCAGGTCACCTTTTCCGCAACAAGCCCGCCGCCGCTGTCTGCATTTGTCGGCGTGGTGGCGCATCGGCTGCCTTTCAAACGCTGACGATGCCCTTCCAAATGATGAACATGCCAGTTGTCACCTCCCAATATTGGAACATTGCCTACGGACGCGAAGAAGGCGAAGCCGCGCGCGACACGGAAGGAATGCAAACCATGCGCACCCTGGCCGACAACATGGCCTTCCTCCTGCAGCGCATCCATGCCGATGGCGCACCGCAATACCCCGAGCGCGAAGAGTGGCAACCTATGCACTTCATCAGGTAACATTACCATGCTCTCAATCCTACCCGCTCGTCCCATCATCTCCTGCGCCGAACTAATGGCCTACGTGCAGGACGTGGGGTTCTTGCCCTTGCTCGATAGTGGCATTGCGGGTTTCAGTGCCGAAGCGTTGGTCGATGTCGACTGTCGCTACGTCACCTTCCCCGACGGCGGTTGGGACTGGCCGCTATGGAAATGGAAAGGGCCGGCACTGGCCGACCGCAACATCGTCTATGGAAAGTTCTTTGCGGGAAAGACAGGGTTCGTCAGCCGCGCGTGGTGGACAGACCTTTGCCACTACCGCCGCAGCGTCAGCGCGCCCATTGCCGAGGGGAGCATAGAAGAAACCATCCTGCTCACCCTGCGCGAGCGAGGCAGCCTGATTACGCGCGACTTGCGCCGTGCGTGCGGTTTTGCAGGACCTAAGATGCGGAGCCGCTTCGATGCCTACGTCACGCGGCTGCAAATGGCGTGTCGCATCGTGACCGAAGACTTCGTCTATCCGCGCGATCGCCACGGAAATGAATACGGCTGGGGATGGGCCCTGCTCACCACGCCCGAGCAGCTTCTTGGGCACGAGGCATGCGATGCACCCTACTCGCCAGAAGTCTCTCGGCAACGCCTTTACGACCACTTGCGACAGCTGCTACCCGATGTTTCGGAGCAACAACTCAGGCATCTGATAGGCTAAAGCCTTGCAGCATACAGCACGCCCCGCGACCACAGGGAAACAACCTGACGGACGCGGGGCGCGGTGCAATATTTCGGTCATGCGTGAGAGCCACTAAGGCAAAGTCCTACACTTGTTCAGCTTCGCTTGTGCCGCCGCAGGAGGTGGCAAGCATCACAACCGCACAGAGCGCGGAAAGCACAAGTGTCTTTTTCATTGGTTGATTAAAATGGTTGTTGTTTAGTGTTATTAGAATCTTACCTGTTCTTTCTTGGGACGGATGGGGACGAAGCGCGAGGAAGTTTCGCTGACGATTTCCTTGATTTCAAGATAATAGTTGCCGTCTGTGTTTTGGAACACTTGTGCCTTGACGATGCAATTATAATAGTGATCTCCCCAATCAGGCACTTTGTTCGTAAACATATTCCGTAGTGTCTTACCTACGGCTCCGTTTTTTAGGAAAATACCATAACTGCTATTTGGATAGGATTCATTATAGCGATTAATAAAATAAGCTCCAACTCCGTAACCATTACTCAGATCAACATAATCATAACTGTCGTTCCAATCTTTAATAACATTATCAATTTGGCAGTGGAATGTAAATGTCTTACCAACGTTGGCGGCAGTGAGCATATAGTTGCTGTTCTCTCCGTACTGCACAGTTGCCTCCCAGTCGAGTTTCAGTCCTTGGGGCGTGCGTATCACGACGTGGTTTACAAGTTTGTCTTGTACCAGTTCTACTTTTAAGAAATACAGATTTGGACCCATCTTGACTGCGCCCTCCTGTTTCGGAGAAAAATTATCTGCATCGCCGCTTACCCAAACGAACTTCTTCAGCGGCTTGATGCTGCCCTTGTAGTAGTTGCGCATCAAAGGCAGGACGCGTTGCGGATCCATAACGTACTTGGCGCGTTCTTCCACGGTGGTCGCGCTGTAGAACTTCAGGAGCATCTCAGCGATGCTGTCCGAGAGGAATTGGGGTTCCTCTTTCTGGCGCACGTCGGTTTGCAACTGGGCTATTTGCCCTTGCAGTTGAGTGTTGGTGGCTTGCAACTGGCTGACGGTTTGCTGAAGTGATGCAACCTGTAAGGTGAGTTTCTCTACCTGCGACGTCTTGTCGCTGAGTAGTGCATTCAGTTCAATGTTTCGCGTTTCAAGCTGCGAAACCTTTTCCTGTAGCTCTTTCTTGCTTTGTGCCGATGTGCCAATAGCCATGACAAGTGACATGGTTAGTAAAAGGATTTTTTTCATAGTCTTGTGGTGTTGATTAGTATGATGATGACGGCTGTCGCCTGCGGCGGGCTTTTGGCGGACAGCCTTTTGTTTGCCCCGTCGGCGAACTTTCGCTGGTTCGTCGGAGGAGTTCCTCCCGCCTTTTGGAGCAAAAACTCTGACCCGACAGAGTTTTTTCTCTGACCCGACAGAGTTTTTTCTCTGACCCGACAGAGGAAATCCTCTGCCGAGACAGAGTTATACTTCTGACGGGGTGGAGAAATTTATACCTCCTGACGCTTCGCCGCCTCTTCGCTTGTTAGGCGCAAGGAAAAATCGGACAATTCCGCCGGCAGCGCCGGACTCTTGCGCCTGCGGCGACGCCGCAGGCGGCCGGGATGCGCGCTATGCGGCCTCTTGCGCCTGCGGCGACATGAGGGATTCTACGGTTCTTGCGGTGCATTGTAGCACACACACACCATTGATGGGGTGTCCTATAAATCAGGAAAACCGTTCAAGCCCTAATTTATAGAACACCCCTTTTAATTGTTGGTGCTCACTATTCCTTCGTGCGGCGATGGCATCATTTGTAGCCCTCGCCGTTGCAGGAAGAGCAAAGCTTCTTGCCCGTGTAGCGGCAACACACCTTCCAGCCTTGCCCATTACATGTAGGACATTTTCCGAAGCCTCCTTTTCCCTTGCATTTTGCACAGACCTTGGCAGGGGTTAGGAACTGAGCCGAAACCCAGCCTTCCCAGAGGTATTGTCCTTGGAACCATATAAAAACGAACCCGTTTTTCTTCTTATCGCCCATAACGATTTGCCCCTTGTAGAGTTGCACCTTATGGCCGTACCCATCGTCTTGGACGGGATAATTTTTGCCAGCACCTTCGCGCACATTGACGTTGTTGCCCGTTACGCGATAAGCTTTTGAGCGTAGCTGACAGCCGTACTTACTCCAAAGAGGAGCAGGATAACAAATAGGTAGCGTTTCATGATGTAGAAAGTTTTTAGCCCAATTAGTAGAACGAAACCTGTGCGCCTTTCATCCTACCTATGGGCTGGTTGATAGCGTAGAGTTTTTGATGTATTAGTATGCGGCCATCGCACAGATTTTCCCCGATGGTTCGGGCAAAAAAAGCCGCTATTTTCTTTAGTATAGCACGAACATTCTAATCAACATACCTAATTAACCTAAATTCCGCAGCACTTTAGTATATAATGTTTTTAGGGGTATATGTTCTTACAGCCTTACGTACACCACTTTCTTCTCTTCAAAAAAGGGAAGTTTGAAGAAGGTTGACAATTCGTCGGCCTCGCTGATGTTGCGGAAAGGTCGCATCTCCTCACGTATGTCGCCACCTTTCAGGCATAGCAAGCCTGGCGGCAAGGCACCAATGGGTTCGTGCAACACGTTTTTACGCACCAAGCGCACCAGTTCGTCTAAGCGCATAACGGCGCGCGAAACAACGTAATGGTACTTAGCCTTTTCTTCTATGACGTTCCGATGAGCCGTCGTCACGTTTTTCAGTCCCACGGCATCGGCCACGGCCTGCGCCACGCGCACCTTCTTGCCTATGCTGTCGATGAGGTGAAACTGCGCCTCGGGAAACATAATGGCCAAAGGTATGCCTGGGAAACCGCCGCCCGTGCCTACGTCCATCACTCGTGCGCCAGCAGGAAAGCGCAAAGAGTATGCAATACCCAGCGAATGGAGCACGTGGTGCTCGTAAAGACTGTCGATGTCGCGACGCGAAATGACGTTGATCTTTGCGTTCCACTCAGCATAAAGCGCACCAAGGGCCTCAAACTGCGCTCGCTGCTCAGCCGTGAGCTGAGGGAAATAGCTATAGATGATATCGGCTGTATCCATCGTACATTAAACGTTAAACAAGAAACATGAAACATTGGTCCATGCCTCTCCCTCCGAAAGAGCGAGGGGGAGCGAAAATGTCCTTCGCTACAAAACTCGAGGCCATTAGTCGCCCCTTGTTTGCTTTGCAAAAATACAACTTTCTTTGCAAAAAGTCCGCCTTTTGCGCCCACTAAATGCAATCAGAGCATCAAAAAGCGCGGCCTTGTTTGGCTTTGCGCACTTCAAGCATTACCTTTGTGCGCAAAAGTACACGCACGGCTGATACATATATAATATTAATATTGTATACCCGCGTGCGCACGATAGTCGAACTAACCGCCTATGCGTAACTACAAATATCTTCCTCGCATCAACACGCCTGCCGACCTGCGCCAACTGCCCGAAAAGGCCCTGCCCGAGGTTTGCGACGAGTTGCGCGATGACATCATACACGAGTGTGCCTCGACGCCAGGCCACCTTGCCTCAAGCCTCGGCACGGTAGAGCTGACCGTGGCACTCCACTACGTCTTCTCTACGCCCGACGACCGCATCGTGTGGGACGTGGGCCACCAAGCCTACGGCCATAAAATCCTGACGGGACGGCGCGACACGTTCCACACCAATCGTCAATTTGGCGGCATACGCCCTTTCCCTACTCCCGAAGAGAGTCCCTACGACACCTTTGCCTGCGGCCACGCCAGCAACTCCATCTCGGCGGCGCTCGGCATGGCAACCGCTGCCATTGCCGAAGGTAACGACCAGCGCCACATCGTAGCCGTCATTGGCGATGGAGCCATGAGTGGCGGCTTAGCCTTCGAAGGACTCAACAACACGAGCGAGACGCGCAACAACCTGCTCATCATCCTTAACGACAACAACATGAGCATCGACCGCTCCGTGGGCGGCATGAAGCACTACCTGCTGCGCCTCGACACGAGTCCTACCTACAACCGCCTGCGCTTCGGCCTCTCCCGCCGACTGACGAAGATAGGCTTGCTCAACGACACGCGCCGCCGCGCCCTGCTACGCTTCAACAACTCGCTGAAGTCGCTCCTCATGCGACAAAAGAACATTTTCGAAGGACTCGATATTCGCTACTTCGGCCCCGTCTATGGACACGACGTGTTGCAGCTCGTGGCAACACTCCGACAGATAAAAGACATGAAAGGCCCCAAGCTCCTTCACCTTCAAACCATCAAGGGTAAGGGGCTTGAAGAAGCCGAAAAGAACCCGACTATCTACCACGCGCCAGGCCTCTACGACCCCGACAGCGGCGAACGCATTAAGGAAGACAGTGCCAACCTCCCCCCGAAATTTCAAGACGTGTTTGGTGCCACGCTCGTTGAGCTGGCCGCGCAAAACCCGCGCATCGTAGGCGTGACGCCCGCTATGCCCACAGGCTGTGGCATGACACCCCTATTCGAGGCCTATCCCGAACGCGCTTTCGACGTGGGCATTGCCGAAGGCCACGCCGTCACGTTCTCGGCAGGTATGGCCAAAGAAGGCATGCAACCCTTCTGCAACATCTATTCGGCTTTTGCGCAACGTGCCTACGACAACATCATCCACGATGCCGCCTTGCTCCGTTTGCCCGTGGTGCTCTGCTTCGACCGCGCCGGCATCGTGGGCGAAGACGGTCCCACTCACCACGGAGCCTTCGACCTCTGCGCCTTGCGCCCCGTGCCCAACCTGACCATCGCTTCGCCCTACGACGAATGCGAACTGCGCCGCCTGATGTTTACGGCCCAGCAGCCCGACCGTGGCACCTTCGTCATTCGCTATCCGCGCGGACGCGGTCGCCTCACCGACTGGCGCTGTCCGCTCGAAACCGTGCCCGTGGGCAAAGGGCGACTACTGAAAGAGGGTGCCGACATCGCCCTGCTCAGCTTCGGACCTATCGGCAACGTCTGTGCCGATGCCATCGCCGCGTTCGAACAAGCCAACCAGGGGCAAGTCAGCGTGGCCCACTACGACCTGCGCTTCCTCAAACCCCTTGACGAGGAACTCCTGCACGACGTGGCTACCCGCTTCAACCACATCCTTACCGTTGAAGACGGCGCACGTGCCGGAGGCGTGGGTAGTGCCGTGGCCGAATGGATGCTCGACAACGGGTTCCACCCCGTCATCAAGCGCATCGGCATGCCCGACCATTTCGTCCCCCACGGCACGCCGGCACAGCTCTACGCCCAATGCGGTATGGACAAAGCCGGCATCATTCGTGAGCTTGAAAGTTTCAGCAAACAGTAGCACGAAGCCTTACGCACTAATCCGCCCAACTTATTCCTATGAAGATCATCATCGCCGGTGCAGGCGCAGTAGGCACGCACCTCGCCAAACTCTTCTCGCGCGAAAACCACGACATCACGCTCATCGACGAAGACGCTTCGCGCCTCGAACACCTCGGCGTGAACTACGACATACTGACGCTCTGCGCCTCGCCACGCCTCATCAGCACTTTGCAGGAGGCCGAAGCCGCACGGGCCGACCTCGTCATCAGCGTCACGCCCGACGAAGCCCACAACATCACCATCTGCATGTTGGCCTCAAAACTCGGTGCAAAGAAGACCGTGGCCCGCGTTGACAACTACGAGTACGCACTGCCGCGCAACCGCGAATACTTCAAAAGTGCGGGCATCAGCTCTATCGTCTATCCCGAAATGTTGGCAGGCGAAGAGATTATGCAAGGACTACGGCGCGGCTGGGTCAGGCAGTGGATTGAGATACAAAATGGAGCCCTGCTCCTGCTATGCGTGAAACTCGCCTCCAACGCCCAAATCCTCCACAAGCCCCTGCGCGAAGTTTGCCCCGCCGATGCCCCCTTCCACATCACCGCTATCAAGCGACAGGGCGAAACGCTCATTCCCCACGGCGACGACGTGCTGGAAAACCGCGATGCCGTCTATTTCATGACGACACCCGAATACGTCAACACCATTCGCATCCTTACAGGCAAAGAAGACTTCCCCGAGGTGCGCAACGTCGTCTTTCTGGGCGGCGGCAGCACCACCGAACGAGCCCTCTCGAAAATGCCCGATACGATGCACGCCAAAGTCTTCGAAACGGACATACGCCGCATTGAGCACCTCGACGAAGTGCTCAACAACAAAAACGTGATGTACATCAACGGCGACGGCACCGACCTTGACCTCCTCATCGACGAAGGGCTGCGCAACGCACAAGCCTTCGTGGCCACGTCGCGCAACTCACAAACCAACATCCTGGCATGTCTGACAGCCAAACGAAATGGCGTACACAAAACGGTTGTCATGGTCGATAACGCCGACTTCGTACAGATGGCCGAAAGCCTCGACATAGGCTCCGTGCTCAACAAAAAGCAACTGGCCGCCGGCCATATCTACCAGATGCTCCTCAAGGCCGACGTCACCACCGTCAAGTGTCTCACCATCGCTGCAGCCGACGTGGCGGAGCTCGTAGTGAAAGAGGGTTCGCGCGTAGCGCGCCGCCCTGTCCGCGAACTGCGCCTGCCCCAAAGCGTCACCCTCGGCGGACTTGTCAGAGACGGGCGCGGCTACCTCATCAATGGCAACACCCTGCTCGAACCCGGCGACACAGTCGTCGCCTTCTGCATGGAAGGCTCGCTCAAACAGATTGAACGCCTCTTCAAATGAGCATCTTAACTATAGTGACAAGTGACAAGTGACGGGTGGGCAACGCCGCGTCAAGCGCACTTGTATTCGTATTATTCGTCTTTCTTCGCGTCCTTCGTGGTTAAGGGGTGTTCTATAAATTAGGGTTGAATGCTTTTTGAGCTCTTATGGACATCTTTCGAAGTAACTTCTTGCTACGCTTACTTTGCAAAAATCCTCCTAACTGTTAAATTCTTTCCCGCTTCGCACAAAATAAGCCCTTTTGTGCATAAATAGTTG
This sequence comes from uncultured Prevotellaceae bacterium, assembly GCA_900317635.1. Classification (GTDB taxonomy): domain Bacteria; phylum Bacteroidota; class Bacteroidia; order Bacteroidales; family Bacteroidaceae; genus Alloprevotella. The sequence goes on from ONHN01000001.1 coordinate 177,580, forward strand.
CACAAAAGTTTGGAGAACGTGCAACGAAACCCCTACCTTTGCCGACGATTAAGGCAACAAAAAGGTAAAAATGAAAAAAAGCATTATCGCCGCAATAGCTCTCGCAGCTTGCGCTACGCCTGCCCTCGCTGGCGGTTTCCTCACCAACTCCAACCAGACGGCTTCCTTCGGACGCTTCTTTGCCCTCGAAGGCTATCGCTCTGTTGAAGGAGCTTACTACAACCCCGCTGGCATCGGTTTCCTGCCGCAAGGCTGGCACCTGGCCTTCAACAACCAAAGTGCCTTCCAAACGCGCACGGCCATCAGCACCTTTGCTCCCTACGCGGCTGGCGACGGCAACAACGGAGCCACATCTAAGAAATTCAAAGGCACAGCCACAGCCCCTATCCTACCCTCGCTCGACGTAGCCTACGTTGGCAACAACGGATGGTTCGGGTCAGCACACATCGGCATCGTGGGCGGTGGCGGCAAGTGCGAATTTGATAATGGCATCGGCACGTTCGAGAGTGTTGTAGCCATGATGCCCACAGCACTCAACGGCCTCTCGAACGTCATGATGGGCACGAACCTCGTTGACCCCAACTACTACTCCATGGACAGCTACATGCGTGGTAAGCAGTTCTTCGTAGGTGCACAAATCATGGCGGGCTACAAGTTCAAACCAGGCATCAGCGTCAGCTTGGGCGGTCGCCTCGTTTACGCTACGAGCAACTACTACGGCTACGTTGACAACATCCGCTTCCGCACGGCAACACCCCTGCCCACCGCCAGTGGCGTAGTGCCTGCCGGTACCACCGTGGGCGCGCAAGACCTCATCAACGCCGCCGCTGGCGCGCTTGGCAAACCCGCACTGGCGGCTATGGGCGACATGATAAGCCACGTAGAAGTCAACTGCGACCAAAAGGGCTGGGGCTTCGCTCCCATCGTGGCCGTAGGCTACAACCGCGGACCGCTATCCATCGGCGCACGCTACGAATTCAAAACGCGTCTGCGCATGAAAAACCAAAGCTCTACAACAGCCGAGCAAGCCGCACTGCTCCACAACGTGGCCGAATATCAGGACGGCATTAAAGTGCCCAACGACATTCCTGCCCTGCTCGCCGTAGGTGCCACCTACGACTTCCTGCCGAACCTGCGCGCTGGACTTTCGGCCCACTACTACTTCGACAAGCAAGCTCATCAGTGGAACAACAAGCAAAAACTGCTCAAGCACAACACGTGGGAAATCCTGGCTGGCGTAGAATGGGACGTCACCGACCAATGGACAGTCAGCGCAGGCGGACAAACCACCAACTACGGTCTGGGCAAGGACAAGGCTTACATCTCCGACGTATCTTTCGTCACCAGCAGCTACTCGCTCGGACTGGGTGCTAAATACAAAATCAACAAGCGCATCGCCATCAACGCCTCCTACTTCAAAACGTTCTACTACAGCACGCGCAAGACGCAGGCCGACTACAACGGCATTGGCGGCACGCTGAAAAACATCGTAGGCATGGCCGCTACCAACGGACTCATCACGCCCGAACAGGCCACCGCCATCGCTACAAACATGAGCACGCCCGAGGCGCAAGCATTGGTAAAAGGCAACGACCTCTTCGACCGCACCAACGACGTTGTCAGCATCGGCGTTGAATTTAGCTTCTAACACCTCAATACGCAACATTTTGCCCCCTTACTTGCAGGCTTCAAGCTAATCCCTTGAGGCCTGCAACTTTTTTTCTCCGCCCTCGCCACGCGCAACAAAAAAACGCACTACGAACTGTAAATATAATTGCATGAAACGCTCGTTGTTCGCGCAATTATTATTAAATTTGCGCCCGTAACAGAAAACAACAAACAACACAATATGAACGCAGACTTGTTTGAAGAAACGAGCGAGACGCAAGGTAAAGGATTTGACTTTGAAAACTACCTTCGACTCCTGCTGGCCAAATGGTACTGGTTCGTGCTGGCTATCATCGCCACGTCCAGCATTGCCGTTTTCAAAATTCTGACAACCACTCCAACCTACACGCGCACCACCTCGCTGCTCATCAAAGACGAGCGAGAAAGCACCAGTGCAACAAGCGAGCTGGAAGAGCTGGGCATCATCAGCACACGCTCCAACCTCGCCAACGAGATACAGACGCTGAAAGCCTCCTCGCTGATGGAGACCGTAGCCCAGCGCCTGCACCTTGACGTAGATATCATTGTCAACCACCGCCTCTATGAGCTTCCGCTCTATAAAGACGCGCCCATCAGCGTGGTCTTCGGACAAGGCTTCGGACCTAAAAACGGGTTCAGCTGCACCATGAAGCTGTTGGGCAACAACAAGATTCAGCTTAGCAACTTCAACGGCGACGAAAGCAGCAACACGCTGCAAGCTACGTTCGACGTGCCCGTGCGCGTCCCTGGCGGCATCATCACCATTAGCAAGACCGAGGCCTACGTACCAGCTCGCTGGGACGGTCACGAACTGCAAGTGCGCAAATACAGCATCAGTGCTATCGGCGGCATGTATGCTGGCCGTCTGAACGTCGAACAGCGCGACGAAGAAAGCACCATCCTGCAACTCTCCCTCGTTGATGAAGTGACCGACCGTGCCGACGACATCCTCCGCACCCTCATCGATGTCTATAACGAAAGCTGGATTGAAGACAAAAACCGCATGGCGGAAAGCACGAAGGTCTTCATCTCTGAACGCCTCGACTCGCTGGCCAGAGAACTGGGCAACGTCGACCGCGACATCTCCAACTTCAAGAGCAACGAACTCATGCCCGACGTCACGGCTGCCGGACAAATGTACATGGGACAATCCTCCCAAAACCAAGAGAAAATTCTCGCACTCACCAACGAGCTTAGCATGGCGCAGTTCCTGCTCGATGAGCTTAATCGCAACAACACGCCCGGACAGCTCCTGCCCTCCAACACGCTGGCCAACACGGGCAGCGAAACCCTCATTCAGGACTACAACCGCCTGACGCTGGAGCGCAACAACATGCTGGCCAACAGCTCCGAAAACTCTCCCTTCGTCCTCGATGCCGACGAGAAGCTGCGCGCACAGCGCACAGCCATTATCCGCTCCGTGCAAAACTACATCGGCCAGCTCCAAGCACAAATGAACAACGTGCAGAGCGATGAGGACGAAACAACCTCGAAGATTGCCAAGAACCCCGTGCAGGCAAAAGAGCTACTATCCTTCGAACGCCAACAAAAGGTAAAAGAGTCACTATACATCTACCTCCTGCAAAAGCGCGAAGAGAACGAACTCACCAAGGCCTACACCGCCTACAACACCCGCATCATCCAGCCGCCTACGGGAGGCGGTGCCTCAGCCCCCGACCGCAAGCGCATCATGATGATGGCGCTGCTGGCTGGCCTCGCCATTCCCGCCGTCATCATCTACCTCATCGACTTCCTCAACAAGAGCGTGCGCGGACGTAAAGACCTCGAAGGCATGGCCGCACCGCTGTTGGGCGAAATTCCCAGCATCGCGAAGAAGCGCCACTGGTGGCAACGCAAGCAGCGCAGCAAACGCCAAGTCGTTGTGCACGCTGGTAAGAGCAATCTCATCAACGAGAGCTTCCGCCTCGTCCGCACCAAGCTCGACTTCCAACTCGGTGCAGAGGATAAGTGCAAAATCATTATGTTCACGTCCTTCAATCCTGGCAGCGGTAAGACCTTCATCACGGCCAACCTCGGCACAGCTATCGCCCTAAAAGAGAAGCGCGTCCTGCTCATCGACCTTGACATGCGCCGCACGTCGCTCACAAAAATGCTGCCAGGTGCTAAACCAAGAAGTGGTATCTCCGACTATCTCGGCGGCTTTACGGACAACATCGACGAAATCATCGTTCACGATGCCTTCAAAGCCAGCCAAGTGACGAAGAAGAACGAGGAAGAGGCTAAAGAGAAAGGTAAGAACAAGTTTGGCACCGAACAGCCCCTTGACGTCATCACTACGGGTAGCCTACCACCCGACCCCGCCGAACTGCTCAACAAGCCGCGCTTCAAAGAGCTGCTCGAAGAGTTGCGCCTGCGCTACGACTACATCCTGCTCGACTGTCCGCCTATTGAAGTCGTCAGCGATGCTACCATCATTAAGGACAATGCCGATGCAACGGTTTTCGTTGTGCGTGTAGGCGTTATGGACCGCCGCATGCTGAAAGACGTCGACAAGCTCTATAAAGAGAATAAGTATAACCTGATGGCCCTGCTACTCAACGGTACCCACATCGAGAGCGGACGCTACGGCTACCGCCGCTATGGCTACGGATACGGCTATGGTTACGGCTATGGTTACGGCTATGGTTACGGCAGGCGCAAAGGCTACGGTTATGGCTATGGTGCCGCTGCCGACGACGACGACAGTACCTATGGCTACCATGGCAACGACGACGAATAGGCTCCCCTGTACCGCTTTTCACGACAAAGCACTAACGGCCGCCATGCTCGTTGTGTATATTGCGTTGCCAACGCAATTTACCCCAACCAACACCTGAACATCAACAAACCTAATCAAACAATATCAACCCATGAAACCAACACTTTTCCTGCTCGCTGCAGGTATGGGCAGCCGCTACGGCGGTCTGAAACAGCTCGACGGTCTCGGCCCCCACGGAGAGACCATTATGGACTACAGCATCTACGATGCCATCAACGCAGGCTTCGGCAAACTCGTCTTCGTTATCCGTAAAGACTTTGAAGAGGACTTCCGCCGCATCGTCCTCTCTAAATACGAAGGCCACATCCCCTGCGAAGTGGTATTCCAGAGCCTCGATGCCCTACCCGAAGGTTTCAGCGTGCCCGAAGGACGCCAGAAACCCTGGGGAACCAACCATGCCGTGATGATGGGCGAAAGCGTCATCAACGAACCCTTCGCCGTGCTCAACTGCGACGACTTCTACGACCGCGACGCATTCCGCGTGATGGGAAAATTCCTCAGCGAACTGCCCGAAGGCTCTAAAGGCCGCTACGCCATGGTAGGCTTCCGCGTAGGCAATACGCTTTCCGAAAGCGGCACCGTCAGCCGTGGCATCTGCGAAACAAACGATAAACACCTCCTCACCAGCGTCGTAGAGCGCACAAAGATCCAACGCTTCGACGGCGTTGTGAAATACCTCGAAGACGACGGCGAAACCTGGACGGCTATCCCCGACTCCGCACCCGCTTCCATGAACTTCTGGGGCTTCACGCCCGACTACTTCGCCTACAGCCGCGAATACTTTAAGACGTTCCTCAGCGACCCCAAGAACATGCAGAACCTCAAGAGCGAATTCTTCATCCCCTTGATGGTCGATACGCTCATCCGTCGCGGCGAAGCCACCTGCGAAGTGCTCGACACCACAAGCAAATGGTTCGGCGTTACCTACCCCGAAGACCGCCCAGAGGTCGTGGCTAAGTTCGAGAAACTCCACGCCGACGGCGTTTATCCCGACAAGATGTTCTAAACAGAGACATCCCAACATACCAACCTCCTAATTTCACGGATTGCTGCACCGCCCAAGCGCGATGCGGCAATCCGTGAAAACATAAATAGGTATGCCTACGTATTATATACTCAATTCAAGTTTCGGGAGTTGTGATACGGGGGGGTAAATGGTGCGCGAAGCGTACCACACCATGCTTAACCGCGTATCCTGACGAGCGTAGCGAGGAGGGATGCGCGGCAAACTATCGACGATGTGGCCAGTGCGCGGAGCGTACTGCACGT